>JAZUOX010000075.1:0-8285 GCA_045604905.1 Clostridia bacterium | reverse complement strand
TTACGCCTCTGAAAATGCAGAGCTTATCACGGGAATACTCAGAAGCGAATGGGGATATAAGGGTATCGTTATGACAGACTGGGGAAACCTTGCTTCTCACAAAAAAGAGCTTCTTGCAGGTAACGATGTCCGTATGCCATACACAGCAGGAACTGATATTGATGAAGCCTTGAAAACCGGTGAAATCACAAGAAAGGAACTTTATGCATCAGTTAAAAGAGTTCTTGAATTCATAATGTGGTTTGATAATTAATCTACAGAATCACAAAAAAGAAGCGTGCCGCTTCACCCATGTTGCGCACATACAAAGTGCAAACATAGTTTCACGCATATTAATTTACGCAAATTCCTATACAGTAAAAAAAAATCGAGGATTTTCATCCTCGATTTTTTTATGGAAATTGTTTTACATTCTTATTATTTCACTTCGTAAAGAACTGTTGATGTCACATTTCCGTCAGAATCTGTGAATGTAACATAGTAGTGCTTTGTACCTTCGGGAAGTGTGAAGGTGAATGTATCAGTATTTGCATCTGTTGTTGTGCAGTCTGCAAATGTGAAATTAAGAGTTGTTGAATTAGTTGTCGATGTATACGAAAGGTCAGTTGTAATGTAACGAAGAACTGCCTTAACTGCAGGTCTGTTTGTTGTTGCAGTAACGGTAGAGCCACTCAGGCTTGCTTCACCGCGGATAAGTGCTGTGCCGCCCTTAACTATACTGTCAGCAAATGCATAACCCTCAGGTCTTAACCAAGCTGCACTGTGGCCGTGACCGAATCCCGGAACAATAGCTGTGTAAGAATTGTCGCCAAGTGCAAGTGAGGATTTTGTCGTACTTGTAATTGAGAAGTTAGCATCTCTTTCGCCATTCATCCAGAACACAGGAAGGTCTGCATTTTTAAAGAAGTTTGAAGGATCCCAGAGCTTTTCCTGCTTTGGCAGGATTTTACCCATATATGTTTCACTTTCCATAAGGAATCCGCATCCGTAGAAGGGGATTGCAAATGCAAAACGGTCATCCACACCAATTGCGGTACTTGTTGTAACACCGCCCCATGATACGCCTGTTACACCGATTTTTGAGTTATCAACCTCAGGCATTTCTCGAAGGACATTGTGTGCACCTATTACGGCAGTTACTGCGCTGTACATCCATGTAGCATCATCCGGGGATACTGTGCCGTAGTTATCTTGGGTAGCACCTGCCCACATGTGGCGAAGCTGATTGTTACCGTCAGTAATTTCGGGAGTGGGAATACGTCCGTTAAGGTTCATTGCAATTGCGGCATAACCCTTATCGTTCCATCTCTTAACCCATTCATCGTAAGCACTGCCGCCACCACCGTGTACGCATACAACTGCGGGAACAGGGTTATCTTCCGATGCACCCTCGGGAAGACCGATGTATGCAAAGTGCTTAACCTTTCTTCCAAGGTATGTGTCACCGTCGTAGATGATGGCATCAATGCCTTCATATTCAGACTCTGCATAGTAACCAAGGTCGCTTGCAAGGGTAACATTCATGTCCATATTAAAGAGCTTTTCTGTGTCAAACTTAGGTCCTGTGGAGTCTTTGTTTACAGCATAAGCATTGAGTGTACCGGAATCAATTACAAACACCTTAAAGGTATCATTACTGCAATCACCTTCAAGAGGCATTGTTACATTGATCATAGCTCCGCCAACCTCATTTGCACCACTCTTTGATGTCAAAGGCTCGGAAACAATCTGCTCGAGCTTACCCTTGGGACTGTAGCGGGCAAAGAATATTTTTCCTGCACTATTCTGAGAGTTGCTGTTCTTAAGCACCTTAACCTTTGCAATGATAGCTGTGGCATTGGGCGCAGGGTTAGTTACTGTAGAACCACTTCCGTTTACGAGAGAAATCTTTCTTACAGTGTAATCTCTATTTGGGTCAAGAGGAGCAGCTTCACTAAGACTTTCGCGGATGTAGAAGTTGTCAACGTAAATCTTGCCTGTACCGTAAGAGTAGAAACCTGCATTTCTTACATAGAGCCAGCCTGCCCATACGTTATCTGCAACATCTACTGGCTCTTCAAGAAGTGCCTGACCGTTAATGTAGGGCATATAATTCTTCTGCCTTGCATTGAATACAATGTCAATGTGATACCACTTGTTTGTTTCAGCCTTGATTCCGGGAACCATAAAGTATCTGTCATCGAATTCGCCCTGAACACCGATAGCGCCTGTGGCGAAATTAAAGGTAATACGTGATGTATATGATGCCCCCATGATTTCAAAGCACTGTTTTGTAGAGGTACTGTCAGGCTGGAACATTACGTCTGTGCTGATTGAATATACATTCTCAAGTGTACCGCCACCCAGAGATGCGGAACGGGTATATCCTCTTTCAGCACCTGTAAAGGTCTGTTCAAGAACCTTACCGTCTCGTCCGGAAAGCTCTACTGTCTGAACAGACGAATTGGATGTACCAACCCAGCCGTTTACACTTCCATCGTCAAATGTCATTGATGCTTTGCCGAATTCCTTTGAATTATCTGCAAGAACTGTGAAAATGAATTCCTTCTTAGAAGTTACTGCATCTTCGCCTGTGCCTGCTGTAATATTTGCTGTGAGAGTAGCGCTGCGTGTGTAATCAGCTTTTGTAACAACACCGCTTGAAGATATAGCAGCTTCATTATTTGATTCCCAGTTTACACTTACACCGTAATCTGCAAGGTCAAAACCCTCAAAAGGTGCATCAAGAGTAAGATTTTCTGTGAGGTCATAATATTTTGTGCCACCGATGGAATCAAGAGTAATGAACTTTTCAAAGTAATTTATCTTGTCCTGATTGCTCATAAGCTTAAGTGCTTCATCAGGAGTACTTGTTGTGTAGATACGAAGGTTATCAATTTTGATGCTTGCAGGATTGTCTGCATTTGTACCTCTTGATCTGAATTCAATACCGATGCTTGTGTTGTAGCTACTACCTTCTACCGCAACTCCCGATGCAATCAAAGCATCATTCATATAGATATCAACAAGGGGAGTAGCCTTGGTTGTATCAATTTCGAATCTGAACTTGTGCCATTCATTTGCTGTTACGGTAGCGTAAGTCGTATTGCTGGGACCGTACCATTCTGTTCCGGCAACAGTACCAACCTTTAATGCACCCTGGAAGTTGTTAAGACGTACTGCTCTGGATTCGTTTCCGAGAAGTGTAACCATTGCGTGCTGAACGTTGGTGTACTTTGCATCATATTCAATGATATATTTTCCGAGGCTTCCTACAGGGAAATCTGTACCTGTGTTTATATTCATTAATGCCGTTGTTGCATCGTATTCTGCTGTTCCCGTATAGTCAAGATAAGTGTTATTTCCTTCTTTAGCATACAGTATTTTACCTGAAGCGGAGTCTGTGAACATGGCTGGTTTAGCCCCTGCCTTTGCATCGGTATTGTCAAATGAGTAGTTGACACCTACACCGCTTACTGTGAGTGCTTTTACAGTAAATTGAACAGACTTTGTATTTGTGCCGTCATTTGCAGTAAGTGTTACAACAGCATCTTCAAGAGCAGGGCGGATAACTGTGCCTTCTGCAGAAATTACATCGGGGTTTGTCGAAGCCCATGTAATTTCTGTATTTGCAGGAAGGTCAAGGTCCTCTGTAATAAATGAAGGAATCTGACCGTCTGCAATAAGCTCTGCAGTGATTTCGTTTACATTTCTCACTTTATACTTGGTTTCTCTTGTGATTGTAACATCGTTAATCTGGAAAACAGAATCTGTCATCTGACGGAAATAACCGAAGTCAAAATGTGAAAACTGCTTTGTAAGATTTGTTGCAAGTGTTGGTACACCGTTTGGTGTAAGAAGTGTGCCGTTAAGTGTAACGTACATAAGATTTGCATTGTAGTCAAATTTTACTGTAACGTTGTTATTCTCGTTGGTTTTAACCTTATGTGCGGTTGTTTTGAAAAGCTCTGTAGTTCCTTTAGAATCTACAATTCTTGTCTGTGTGTTCCAGAACTGAATGTAACCAACATAAGTGTTGTTGGTATTGCCGTAGAAACGGAGGTAGAACTGCTTTGTGTTTGTTGTACCCCAGTTTACGGGATTGAAATTGATTGAGTATGTAACGCTCTTATCATCTGCACCTTGAATGATATCCGGAGTAGTGGGCTTGAATCTGAAGTACATTTCATTAGTGCCGGTATGTCTTGTTGCAGTAGCACCGTAGTACCCGTTTGCATCCTTTGAATATCTTGCTTCAAGATGGTCTGTAACCATAGTAGCATTGTGGTTGCTGAGTGACCACTGGGGAATGGTATGAACTGCCTTACCTGAACTGTAGTCTATAAGGAGTTTACCTGTGTGCTGGGGGTAGTAGAGGTTATCTGATGCAATAACATCAGTTGTAAGGGGAAGAACGGTAAAATTAAGCTCTTTAGTAAGGCTTTCTGCTCCTTCCTTTGAAATAGTTGCGGTAAGAGTTACATCCTTTGATGCACTTACATCACGGGTAACAGTACCGTTAGAAGCAATAACAGTTTCATCACTGCTTGCAAATGTAACCGAAACGCCTGCAGGAAGTGTAATATCTCCCGTAAGGTCAAGGTTAAGGTTTTTTGTTACGGATGATTCAGGCTCATTGTCTGCAGTCAGCATTTCTTCTGTAAGTGCATCGCAAACTGCCTGAAGGTCCGCATCCGCCTCTGCAAAAGCTACAGAGGGGAGTACACTGACAATCATCAGTGTCGCTACGAGTAGCGCCATGAGTTTTTTCATAATTTTCCTCTCCTTTATAATTTTTTATATAAATAAATTAATTCAATAACAACATCCTTCAAACGACACACAAATGACATTTGTGTGTCGTTTTTTTCTTATTATAAGAATAACACAAATCAAACTAAAAAACAATAAGCTATATTAATACTTTTGTGCTTTATATTAAGATTTGTAGCCACTTAAAATTTCAATAGTCTTTATATAGCCTGTATAGTATCATATATAGCCTACTTTGTCAAGAATAAAAGGCTATAATTAGCCCATAATAGCACAAGGAGGCAGATTATGGGCACTTACAACGCTGTAAAAAACAGAATCCTTTCATTATGTAAAGAAAAGCACTTTACCATAAACAAACTTGCAACGGAATCGGGGGTAGCACCCTCAACTGTAAAGAACATTCTCTACGGCAAAAGTCAGAATCCCGGCATCGTAACAATTAAAATGCTTTGTGACGGGTTAGGGATATCACTGATTGAATTTTTTCAGGATGACTCTTTCAAAGAATTGGAGCAGGAAATAAAATAATTATTGCACAAAATATGTAAGGCGGTTTTGTCATAAAAACCGCCGATTAAAATTTTACCGTTACTTCTTCCCCTGCCTTTATAAATATCTTTTTAAAGTCGCAAAGGCTCTTGTGGGGGATGTATTCAAATTTGAGTGCTGAATAATTGACATCATACTCGCCGTTATTTTTAAGAATAACGGTGTTTTCATCTGTCCACTTTTCCGTTATATTACTGTATGTAAGACCGTCACCAAATTCATATACGGGAGTACCCTTGAAAAATTTATAAGTCCTGTTTTCCATACTGTAATCTGTAAATTCAGGAAGGTCGGAAAGACTTTCGTAGAAAGTTATGGGAAGTCTGCCCGAGGGGGATACCTTGCCGAAAAGAATATCAGCAAGTGCCCATCCACCCTCTGCGCCAGGGTAGAAGCATTGAATTATAGCATTACAATGCTCCTTCGGATAAGAAAGATTCATACAGCTGCCGCTGACATTTACATACACGGTGGGTTTTCCAGTTGCGACAATACTCTCCACAAGTTTCTGCTGTTCGGGTCTCAGATCAAGGGTTCTCTTGTCACCGATAAGGAAGTCGTTTTCATTATTGGGGTCACCACCCTCTCCTTCCATTTCGGGGGTTATTCCTACGCACAGTATTACTGCATCTGCATGCTTTGCGGCAATTATCGCTTCCTCAAGGTTTCCGCTGTAAGGCTGCCAGAATGCACACCCGCCTTCGGAGAAAAGCACCTTTCCTCCAAAGGAATCCTGAATTCCGCGAAGAAGCGTCGCATACACTGACGGCATACCGTTATAGTTCCCGAGAAGTGATATTTTATAATCTGCATTTGGGCCTATTACAGCAATGGTTTTAATATCTTTTTTAAGGGGAAGAATACCGTCATTTTTAAGTAGCACCATACCCTCCTGTGCCATTTTGCGATTGATTTTTCTGTGTTTTTCACATTCTATAACGGAGTACGGAATATTGTCATATTCACAGTCATCGTCAAAAAGTCCAAGGCGGAATCTGTCGGTAAATACTTTCACTGCCGCTTCAGTTACAGTTTTTTCATCTATAAGACCTTTCTCTGCCGCTTCTCCAAGGCTTCTGTAAACCGTTCCGCAATTAAGATGACAACCGCCGTTAAGTCCGTATGCCGCACTTTCTGCCTCATTTTCGGTAGCACCGTGATATTTGTGAAAATCAAGTATAGCACCGTAGTCGGAAACGAAAACTCCGTTAAAGCCGAATTCCCTGAGTTTTTTATTCAAATATTCACTTGCACAGCAGGATTCGCCGTTCATTCGGTTGTACGCCCCCATAACCATTGACGGGTCAGCATTTTCAATGCAGTATTTAAATGCAGAAAGATATGTTTCGTTAAGGTCTTTTTCACTGACCTTTACATCCATTGTATGCCTGCAGAATTCGGGGCCGCTGTGTACGGCATAATGCTTAACGGTAGCATCGGTCTTTCTGTACTTACCGTTCCCCTGAAGTCCCTTAATGTAAGCCGTACCCATTCTCTCTGTAAGGCAAGGGTCTTCACCGTAGGTTTCGTGCCCTCTGCCCCATCTTGGGTCACGGAAAATATTTATGTTAGGTGAAAACAGAGTTATTCCCTGGTCTTTCTTTGTTTCACCGAATTTTCTGTATTCGTTAAATTTTGCTCTTGCTTCATCTGACACAGCTGACGCTACTTCATAAAGAAGTTCCTCGTCAAAGCTTGCCGCCATACCGATTGCCTGCGGAAAAACAGTTGCAGTTCCGCTTCTTGCCACACCGTGAAGCGCCTCACTCCACCAGTTATAAGCAGGGATACCAAGCCTCTCTATCGCAGGTGAATCATGCCTTAACTGTGACATTTTTTCTTCAAATGTCATTTTAGCAACAAGCTCTCTCGCTCTTTCTTCAAAATTCATTAAAATCATCTCCTTGAAAGACATTTTACTATGTTTTTATCTTTAATCAAAGGATAATATTGCTTTTTATAAGACAATTCTTGCTTTTTGCTATTTCCTATGGTATTATGTACCGGAGGTGAAAAATATGGATTATATACTTTTTGAAAAAACATCTCCCGAAAAATCCGACTTCCCTTTCATAAGTATCGGAAATAAAAATCTTTCATTTATTTCACATTATCATAAGGAAATTGAAATCATTTATGTAGTAAGCGGAAGTATAACCGTATTTTCAGGCAGCCGTGAAATCATACTGAATGAAAACGAGTTTGGAATTTTTATGCCCTACGAAATTCACGGTTTCAGAACTGTTGTCCCCAATACACTTATGCTTATGAAAATAAACCCCGACACCTCGGTGGAGCAGTTTGATTTTCAGAATATCCGCCTTAAGTCAAACTGTATAGATAACACAAATCTGATTAAAGACGACTTTTTCGGCATCATCACAGAATATAAGGCGAAAAAAACCGGTTACGAATATGCTGTAAACATTCATAAAAACAAAATACTTATGAATATTTTCCGTAATATGAAATGGGAATATAAAGATACTGAAAAAAATATAGAATTCCTTAATATCGTCAACCAATTTCTTGAAGAAAACTACGAGAGAAGCATCACCCTTTCAGAAATTGCCCGTGAGTGCCATTTTTCAGAGTATTATTTCTCACACAAATTCAAAGAATTTACGGGAATGAGCTTTATTCCCTATTTAACAGCATTCCGTCTCGGCAAAGCCATTGAGCATTTAAAAAACAGCGACTTTAAAATTACACAGATCGCCATTATGTGCGGTTTTGGGAATTTAAGGTCATTTAACAGATGCTTTATGTCAGCTTATAAATGTACTCCCTCAGAATACAGAAAAACGGTAGCGTTTACTTTATAATAAATACCGCAAGGATTTCCTTGCGGTCAGCGTGTCGATAAACCTATCGACACGCTGGCAGATATCGAAAAAGGAAGGTAAATTCATCGAACACGAACTCGTCGGCGTATGTGGATACGGTAGAGGGCGTGTTCGGTGAAAACAAGCAGAAATGGC
>JAZUOX010000074.1:0-11455 GCA_045604905.1 Clostridia bacterium | reverse complement strand
GTTATACGGGAATATATAGAATTCTGCTCTTGTGATATTTCTTTGTATATAGCCGTTTAGAGAGATTTATAAGGATATATAGAAATATAGAAAAAAGGCACATGAACGACTATACCAAGTTTCATATTATTACATCTCCTTATATTTTAAGGGTATCGGACATTTTCTAAAATAGCCTGACACACGGTAATATTATACCATAATACCGGCTGATAGTCAATTATTATGCGTGTTTTTATTTGAATTTTCCACGAAATGTGATATAATATGTCAAATATGATAATTCATAACCGTTTTAGGGGAGGGGCGACTATGGCTATAATACTCGACCATCAACTGAGAGAATATATACCACACAATGCCACAAAATTTCCAATCACATATTTTCACGATGAGCTTGCTTTGTTGCCTGACTGGACAGGTCCGCTACATTGGCATCCTGATTTTGAGATTGCAACGGCAGAATGCAGTGTTTTAGATTATCAGGTTGGCGGGCAGCACATCATACTGGAAGCAGGCGACAGTATATTAGTCAACGGGAATGTGCTCCACGGAATAAAACAATTGTCCGGTAATCATCCTGATCCAATGCCGAATATTGTATTTTCCGGTACATTATTAGCACCGGAAACGAACACCATTTATCAAAAACATATACTGCCTTTTATGCAATGTGATTTTTTGCCTTTCATTGTATTTCGGCAAAATGACATCTCTCACAAAGAAATCAATTGTCTGATTAAAGATATTTACAGGCATATGCGTGAGAAAAACGAATGTTTTGAACTGGCAGTTCAGCGTAATATTAACTGCATATTTGAATTCATATCTTGTAATTTTGATGAACTCCCCAAAAACAATGCCACTCGCATACAGATAAATAATCAGATTCGACTTCAGAAAATGCTGAGCTACATTTATGAAAACTATTCCGAAACTGTGACTCTTGCCGATATTGCCAAATCTGCGGACATCAGCCGTAGTGAAGCAGGGCGATGCTTTCGTACATATATGGGATGTTCTCCTATTGAGGCGCTGATTCAATACAGACTTCAGATGGCACATCAATTACTCTCTGAAAGAACACAAACTCTGGAGCAGATAAGCTCTTCTTGTGGATTTAATTCAGTAAATTATTTCAGCCGCCAGTTCAGGAAAAGATACGGGTGCTCCCCCGGTCAAAGTGCCAATATGGGTAAATAGTGCTTGAATTTGACGCTTTTGTGGCTTTTTTATGTTAAGATAAGGTGATATAATTAGCGTAATTGTGTATCGGGAGGATTATCATGACTAAACAAAAGAATTACAAAAAAACACTGATAGCTTGTTATCTTGGATTTGTTACGCAAGCTATAACTGCTAATTTTACTCCACTATTGTTCTTGACTTTCAAAGGTACATACGGAATTTCACTTGAAAAGATTGCACTGATACCGTTTGTGTTCTATATAACACAATTGCTTGTTGACCTTGCTGCTACTAAGTATGCTGATAAAATCGGATATCGTACCTGCGTTGTTGTATCTCAGGTGGTATCGGCACTGGGTCTTATTCTAATGGCGATTTTGCCGGAGGTACTTCCCGTACCTTTTATAGGTATTTTAATTTCAGTAGTACTTTATGCAATAGGAAGCGGTCTTGTTGAGGTTCTGGTAAGCCCTATTGTTGAAGCATGTCCATTTGAAAATAAGGACGGTGTTATGAGCCTTTTGCACTCATTTTACTGTTGGGGTGCGGTGGGTGTTATTTTAGGCTCTACACTCTTTTTTGCAGGATTCGGAATAGAAAACTGGAAAATACTTACTTTTATCTGGGCACTCGTTCCGCTGTACAATACTTTTAATTTTATTAACTGTCCAATAGAACGTTTGACTGAAGAAGGGGAGAGTATGGGTGTAAGAAAACTTCTTAAAACACCTTTATTCTGGTTGATGATAATGCTTATGATATGTGCAGGTGCATCAGAAGCAACTATGACACAGTGGACATCAGCATTTACCGAAGCTGCCATTAAAATTCCAAAGACAATCGGGGATTTATTGGGCCCGTGCCTGTTTGCAGCGTTTATGGGTGTAACCCGCGTGATTTATGGAAAGTTCAGCGAAAAGCTGAATTTAACAAAAGTAATGCTTATCTGCGGAATAGTCTGTGCCGCTTGTTATTTAGTGGCGTCGCTGTCAGCGCTTCCGATTCTCGGACTTGCAGGATGTGCCATCTGTGGATTTGCAGCAGGTATTATGTGGCCGGGAACTATCTGTGTGTCGTCGCAGAAATTCCCGAAAGGTGGAACTGCAATGTTTGCATTTCTGGCACTGGCAGGTGATTTGGGTGCCGCGGTAAGTCCCAGCATGGTGGGAAGTCTTGCCGAAATGGCAGGCGGCAATCTGAAAACAGGACTGCTTGCAGCTACAATTTTCCCTGTTTTGCTTGTATGTGGGTTGCTGATTTTAAAGATAAAAGTCAATAGAACGGCAAAAAAAGAATAAGCTTAAAAGGTGCGGTCCGCTTTGGACTGCACCTTTCTGTGTGTTATATTCTCAGTTCAATAATAATCTTCTTTTTGCGTTTTGCACTTAAAAGTGTTTCATATGCTCCGCCCCAGCTGTAAATGACATAGGAAATGACTGCATCAGATTTTTCTACCATATATTTGTTTCTTGCGCAGATGGCAAATCTTTTCGGAGTTTTTTCGATTGGAGGATATTCGGAATTATCGTATAAATCATGGTCATAATCACGACCAATGTAAGGAATTACAAGTGTAGAGGTAATGTGCGGATATTTGTCTTTTAATTTTTTAACTGTTTCTGCACAAAGTCTGTCAAACTGACCGTAGCCACCGAGGAGAAATGTATCTGCACCTTCATTTATAAGTTTTTCAATTTCATTGTAAAGCAAGGGGGTAAGTTTTTTGATATTCGGCAATGATATTTCACTGTGCCCGCAGAATGTAACAGTCATAAAAATCCCTCAAATAAAAAAGTGCGTAGTCCAAACGGAGCTACGCACTAAAAACGCAAACTCCATTTGTTGCTACACAAACTTAATCAGAGGACTTTTAGCCACCCTAATCTGCGGAATTTGCATTTTTTACAAATTCATAAGATTAAGGTTTGCTAAAAAAGAATAGAATATACCCCTTGGTAATAAGTCCCATTTTTACTTATTAAGTTTGTGTAGCATAATTAGTTTACCACGAAAAATATTTTTTTGCAATAAGTTGTGATAAAAAAACCGGTTTTTTACATCTCATTTTTAAATTCACGGAATGTTCACAAACAGTACATAATCTCAAAATAACACTAAGTTACAATAAATATTGAAAAAAGTATTTTACATAAGAAAAATTTATGGTAAAATACTTTGTAAGATAACTTTGAAAGCAGGGGTTTTTGTGAAAAATGTGCAGACTATTCTTATTGCGGATGATGACGCCAATATCTGCGAGCTTGTAAGACTCTATCTTGAAAAAGAGGGCTTTGAAACGGTAATCTGCTTTAACGGTGAAAGAGCACTTGAAATTCTCAGGGAGGGTAATGTTTCCCTTGCAATATTGGATATTATGATGCCTAAGGCTGACGGTATCACTGTATGCCGTGAAATCCGCAAGGAAAGCAAGCTCCCGATTATTATGCTGACAGCAAAGGGAGAAACATTTGATAAGGTCCTGTGCCTTGAGCTTGGCGCAGATGACTATGTAGTAAAGCCATTTGAGGGGAAAGAGCTTGTTGCAAGAGTAAAAGCAGTTCTGAGGCGGAGCATTCCTGAAGAAAAGGGCGAAGAAACGAAAATTGTTTCGTATGATAATATAGAAGTAAATCTCACAAATTACGAGCTTGTATTAAACGGCAAAAGTATGGACATTCCCCCCAAAGAGCTTGAGCTTCTTTATTATCTTGCATCACATCCAAACAGAGTTTTTACCCGTGAACAGCTTCTTGAAGATGTGTGGGGCTTTGACTACTACGGAGATTCCCGAACGGTAGATGTTCATGTGAAGAGACTTCGCGAAAAAATTGAAAATATCAGCGACAAATGGAACCTTAAAACAGTGTGGAGTGTCGGATATAAATTTGAGGTGAAATAAGAGTGCGAAAAACACTTTTTTCGAAAATATTTCTTACACAGATTGTGGTAGCACTGACGGTGGTTGTAATCATTGTGCCTATGATATTTGTGCTCATTGGCGAATATTTTGTGACAGTGCAAAAAGATGATATAATGAATGATGCCAAGCGTGTTGCAGGACTTACCGAGCAAGTCATCTTAATGGGAGATAATCAGCAAACATGGCAAATGTATCGTAGCGGTGTGGCATATACAGGCGGACAAAGCACCATTATTGTTATGTCAGCAAATGGTGAGGTTGTAATAAGTCCAAAGGATAAAAGCGTAATAAATGCAGAAGTTCTCGAAAAAGATTTTTTGGACGGAGTCAGAGACGGACAGAGTGAAATAAAGCTTTATGATAAAGGCAGACTCTTTAACGAGCAGTCCATTGTTGCAATAGTTCCGGTAATAAAAAGAAACAGAATTACGGGAGAGAGGGCTTTTCAGGGTGCGGCAATTGCTCTGAGACCTATTCCGCAGGTAAGAAAAATCCAGTACGCTACCGTAAGAATTATTCTTATGGCGCAGACAGTTGCCTGGGTAGTGGCACTTATAGTATCTTTTATAATCACAAGACAGATTACAAAGCCTGTCAAGAGGATGCGTCTTGCAGCAAAGAAAATAGCAGCCGGGGATTTTGATATCAGAATCCCTATTGATACAAGGGACGAAATCGGTGACCTTGCAGAGAGTTTTAATTCGATGACGCAATCTCTTGGAGAGCTTGAGGAAATGCGTACCTCATTTCTTTCGGATGTGTCTCACGAGTTGAGGACTCCGATGACTGTTATCAGCGGATTTGTAGAAGGCATTCTTGATGGAACAATACCTGAAAGTGAGCATGGAAAATATCTTTTGATAGTAAGTGAAGAATCAAAAAGACTTTCAAGGCTTGTCAAGGACTTGCTTGAAGCTACCCGTCTTGAGCAGGATGCGAAAACGCTTAATAAAACAAACTTTGACCTATCCAGACTTGTTACGGAATCAGTAATAACTTACGAAAATCAACTGACAGAGAAAAATATTGCTCTTGAGCTTAATCTTGAGGAAAAGGATTGCTTTGCTTTTGCTGACCGCGATGCAATAAAGAGAGTGATTCTGAATCTTGTTGACAATGCGATTAAATTTACTCCGGAAAATGGTATGGTGAAGGTCAGTACAGAAGTTATTGGCAATAAGGTTAAGATGAGCGTGGAAAATACGGGAGAGGGCATTTCAAAAGAAGAACTCAGACATATCTGGGTTAAATTTTATAAGTCCGATAAGAGCCGCAGTGTAGATAAAAAAGGTGTCGGACTTGGACTTCATATTGTTAAAACAATTATATCCCAGCATAATGGCGAGGTATATGCAGAAAGTGAAGAAGGCAGTTTTGCAAGATTTACCTTTGTGCTTGATGCGGGAGACAGTAAAAATATATAGAGGTGAGAAATATGAAAAAAACTATAACAGGGACAATCATAGGTGCATTGGCAGGCGGAGTGGCAGCTTGCCTTTTGACGCTCAGTATCGTAGGGGTTTTTCCTTTGCAGAGCGAAACAACTGCACCCTATCAGGCTTATTCTCAGAAAGCAGACAGCGGGCTTGTGCTTGTTGATGAGTCCGCAGCCAAAACAGCCCTCAGTGTAGAGGAAATTGCAAAGAAGACAGGCCCCGCAATTGTAGGTATATCCTGTACTTCAGTTACCCAGACATTTTTTGGAGCGCAGGAGTCGCAGTCCGGAGGTAGCGGAATAATCATTGATGCAGCCGGACATATAGTTACAAATCATCATGTAATAGACGGAGCAAAAACAATAAAAGTAAAACTCACAAGCGGTAATGAGTATGATGCAAAGCTTGTAGGCAGTGATGAAAAAACGGATATTGCAGTAATTAAAATAGAAACAAAGGAAGAACTGAAGGTTGCAATAATAGGAAATTCTGACGAGATAGAAGTGGGCGAACTTGCAGTAGCTATCGGAAACCCTCTTGCAAGTGAGTTGTTCGGAACTGTTACGGCAGGCGTAATAAGCGGCGTGAACAGAACTATGATGGTGGGCCAGCGTGAGATGACACTGATTCAGACAGATGCTGCAATAAGCCCCGGAAACAGCGGCGGTGCACTTATAAACAAGTATGGCGAGGTAATAGGTATAAACAGTGTAAAACTTGTAGACAGTGCAGCAGAAGGTCTTGGCTTTGCAATCCCCATAAATGAGGCAGTTCCGATTGTTCAGGATCTTATGAACTACGGCTATGTAAAAGGCAGACCTATGATAGGTGTCAGCGTGAGGGAAATTACACCGGAACTGGCATTTTACAATAATCTTCTTGTGGATCACGGTCTTTATGTAATGAGTGTTACAGAGCAAAGCGGTGCCGAAAAAGCCGGAATTATAAGAGGAGACATAATTATAAAAATCAATGACCAGGCTATTACAACTTCGAGCGAATTGAATAAAATCCGCGACACCCATAAAGCAGGGGATACAATTAAGCTTACAATCCTGCGCGCAGGTCGTGAAACTGTTGTCAGCGTAAAACTGACAGAAGATATGGCGAAAAAATAATTTTTAGGTGAGTTCGAAACCATCCTCACCGTGTGACTTTTTATCACACAAATCAAAACTAGGGAGAGATTAAATTGAGAAAAACAAAAGCTTTAACACAAGGAGCGCTTATTGCAGCACTATATGTGGTACTCACATATGTAACAAATCTTCTGGGGCTTGCAAACGGCGCAGTGCAGGTAAGGATATCAGAGGCACTGACAGTTCTTCCGGCATTTACATTTTACGCAGTTCCGGGGCTTACGGTTGGATGTGTAATATCAAATCTTATTACCGGTGCACCTATATGGGATGTTATCTTTGGCTCATTCGCAACATTTCTGGGCGCTTTGGGGACATACTATATCGGGAAAAACAAATTTCTTGCACCGGTATATCCGATTCTGACAAATACGCTTGTAATTCCGTTTGTGCTGAAAATTGCCTACGGGGTCGCGGAAGGCTATGGATTTCTGTTCCTGACAATATTTCTCGGAGAGTTTGTTTCCTGCGGAGTACTTGGTGTGATTTTGTACAGTGCAGTAAAAAAAACAAAAATATTTGACAGAGATATCTGACATAAATAAATAATACCCCTTTTTGTCTGAAGATAATTGACAAAAAGGGGTAACTTTTATATAATGGAAGAAATATTTTTTGAGAGGAAAGTATTATGAATCAGAGAGAAAAATTTTCATCAAGACTCGGCTTTCTGCTTATTTCTGCAGGATGTGCAATCGGTCTTGGTAATGTGTATCGTTTCCCGATTATAACTGGAGCATACGGCGGTGCATTGTTTGTGCTCATTTACATCGGATTTTTGCTTCTCCTGGGGCTTCCCGTTATGACTATGGAGCTTTCAGTGGGCAGAGCAAGTCAGAGAAGTATTGCAACATCATTTGATGTGCTTGAAAAGAAAGGGCAGAAGTGGCATCTTCTCAAATATGCAGGTGTTGCAGGTAACTATCTTCTGATGATGTTTTACACCGTAATATCAGGCTGGATGCTCATATACTTTGCTAAATATCTTACAGGCTCAATCAGTGAATATAAGACGGCGAAGGAGCTTGGAGGCGTTTTTGAGGAAGTTGTAAAAAACCCGTCTCTTATGATGATTTCCACATTTGCCGTTATTATAGGCTGTTTTGGAATATGCTCCCTTGGACTTCAGAAAGGAGTAGAAAAAATCACAAAAGGTATGATGATAGCTCTGTTTGTCCTGATGATAGGACTTGCAGTTTATTCTTGTACACTTGAAAATGCAGCAGAAGGACTTAAATTCTATCTGATACCAAACCTTGGTGGGATAAAGAAATACGGACTCTGGACAGTAATTTCAGCAGCGATGGGTCAGGCATTCTTTACTCTCAGCATAGGTATTGGCTCAATAGCGATATTCGGTAGTTATATAGGAAAAGAAAGAAGCCTTACCGGAGAAGCAATCAGCATAATGTCCCTAGACACTTGTGTTGCACTTATGTCAGGTCTTATTGTTTTTCCTGCGTGTTTTACTTATAATAACGGGGTTACTGCAGATGCATCAACAGTGGGGGCAAGCTTTCTTTTTACAACCCTTTCAAGTATGTTTAATTTAATGCCCGGCGGAAGAATTGTTGGCATTTTGTTTTTCCTTTTTATGATGTTTGCCGCGCTTTCTACTGTTACTGCAGTGTTTGAAAATATCATGTCTTTCTGGCTGGAACTTTCAAAAATGTCCAGAAAAAAGGTCGCGATTATAAATATAATTCTTATGATAGTTCTTTCGCTTCCATGTATACTGGGATTTTCAGTGTGGGAAAAAGTTCAGCTCGGCGGAAAAGGAATAATGGATATGGAGGATTTTGCTGTGTCAAATATTCTTTTGCCCCTTGGTTCTCTTTTCTATGTTCTTTTCTGTACAATCCGTTACGGATGGGGCTGGGATAAATATTTTGCAGAGGTAAATACAGGTAAAGGTATAAAAATGCCCATATGGCTTAAACCTTATCTGAAATTTGTTCTTCCGATTATAATAATAGCAGTATTTATAATGTCGGTTATATAACAATACGGCAGAATTTTACTGATATCGGTTGAATCTAAATCCGGAATATGGTATAATACAGAAAATGAACTATGAAAAAGAAAGGAAGTTAAAAATGAAAAAGTGTATAAGTATAGTTCTTGTTATCTCATTGATGATTGTAGGTGCGGTAAGTGCCGGTGCTGCAAGAATCGGAGATGTTGTGAATAAAACTCTGTATACCGACATTGTAACCAAGATTAACGGAAGAGACATTCAGTCATATAATGTATCGGGATACACAGTTGTTGTTGCGGAAGATTTGCGTAATTACGGTTTTGATGTAGTGTGGAACGACGCTGAAAGAACGCTTCATATAACAAAAAACGAAGCAAATCCTACAGTAACCAGTACTTATGTAGCTCCGGAAGTTCCGGCAAATAAGGTTGGTAAAAAGGCTTCAAATGTTTTGTACTCTGACATAAAAACATATATTGACGGTAAGCTTGTTACCAGCTACAACATAGGCGGAAGAACAGTTGTTTACTTTAACGATCTTGGCTGCTTTGGAGAAGTTTCTTACGATGATGGCACAAGAACTCTTTCGGGTCAGTTTTCTTGGATAGAGACTTTATCAGCAGGTGTTGAAAAATATATCCTTAAAGAAGGAGATATTGATGTTAAAGTTGCACCGCTTACCGGAAGCGGATCATTTGCGACCGCTTTTGTGACAATTAAAAATAACACAAGATGTGTTATCACTTTTGACAATGTAAAGATAAATGATACTACCGGTATTTTGATAGGTGGAACAGTTTCTGCTCTCTCAACAAGTACTGCAAGTATTGTAAACTGGCCAATGGGTAAGCCCGAAGCCCGTGGTGACAACACAACAGGTAATTTTGTTGTGGAATGTAACGGAGAAAAGTATTATATAGAATTTGATGTAAACGGCACCAGTAAATTTCAGAAGATTTCGTAAGAACTTAAGCTGGATAATACCAAGGCGCCCCCTGACTGTCAGGGTGCGCTTTGGTATTATCCGATTTATTATACTGTCAAAACAACTTTTCCTATATTCTCTCCGTTTTCAAGGATTTCCAGTGCTTCGTTTGCTTTTTCAAGAGGTAAGGTTTTATAAATAGACGGTTTTATTTCTCCGCTTTCAATTTTTGGCCATACATTTTCTGTAATTTCGGAAAGAAGTATTGTTTTTTCCTCCGTACTGCGTTTGCGGAGCATACTTCCCACAAGATGCAAACCTTTTGTAAGGAGAGGACGAAGCATAATATTCGTTTCTGTTCCTGCAAGGGTTGAAATAACAACCCAATATCCGCATTCTGCCATGTAGGGGAGGGATTTCCCCAGGTTTTCACCGCACAGACAGTCCATAGACATATTGACGGGGTGACCGTCAGCTTCTTCCTGCTTTAAAATTTCGGAAACATCCTGAGTAGTTGAATTAATGATAACATCCGCGCCCAGAGGTTTTATTTTCTCTGCAATTTCATCAGATAATACCGATGTAATAACCCTTGCACCGAAAGCCTTTGCCATAGGGATTGCCACGCTTGCAAGTCCCGATGCACCTGCAGGGATAAATGCCGTCTGTCCCTCTTTAAGATGACCTTCCCAGAAAAGGTTAAGGTAGCTTGTTGCATAAGCTTCCGGGAGGGTGGCTGCTTCTTCAAATGTCAGATTTTCGGGCATAGGCATAACCATTCCCTCAGGCACACAGATATATTCTGCATAACCGCCACCGCCAAGGAGGGCACATACCTTATCACCGATATTGAATCTGCCTTTTTCCTTTGCAACATCTCCAATGGAATCAACTACGCCTGCCACTTCAAGACCGGGCCACTCGGGCCAACCTTTCGGGGAAGGGTAGGTGCCTTTTTTCTGCAGTAAATCAGCTCTGTTAATGCCTATTGCCTTAATTTTTATGCGTATTTCATCAGCTTTGACTTCGGGCATTTTAACCTCTGTAAGTACAAGCTTGTCGTTTTCTACAAGCATTGCTTTCATATTAGTCTGTTCCTTTCATAGATAATGCTCTTCCGCCATCGCAAACATAAGTTTGTCCGGTTATAAAGCGTGCTTTGTCAGATGCCAAAAAACAAACAAGATTTGCAATATCCTCCGCGGTACATTTTTCACCAAATACATTTGTTTCATAAGCATCGTGTTTTCCATATTCAGTAGTTGTATCAACCTCGGGACGGCATACAACACCGGGTGCTACTGAATTGACATTTATTTTATGCGGACCAAGTTCTTTTGCAAGTGATTTTGTAAGGGACATCACACCGCCCTTTGATGCGGCATAGTCGCTGCAATTTGCAAGACCGTTTATGCCGACTGCAGAAGCAAAGTTTATGATTTTTCCACCCTCGCCCTGCTTTATCATAACACGTGCGGCAGCTCTGCTTGCCCAGAATGCACCGTAAAGGTTAACCTTAAGAACAGTGTCAATAACGTAATCCTCCTGCTCTACAAGGGGGACGTATCTGCCACCTTCCGCAATTCGTGCACTACCGCCTGCAACGTGTACCATAATGTCAAGACGACCAAAATCGGAGACGATTTTTTCTACCGTTTCATCAACGCTTTTAGAGTCCGTAACGTCAAATACATACCCTTTTGCGATTCCGCCCTCGTTTTCAATTTTCTTTACTGCATTGGAAACTGCAGTTTCGTTAATATCGCAAACGGCTACCTTAACGCCCTGACGTGCAAGTGTTGCGGCAACCTCACCACCGATATATCCGCCTGCACCTGTAATAAATGCTACTTTGTTTTTCATATTAAT
>JAZUOX010000073.1:0-29191 GCA_045604905.1 Clostridia bacterium | reverse complement strand
CAGAACCTTACTCGCTGAAAGCATTCTTCCTCTCCGCATCGAGTCACGCTCGGATTGGCTAAACCTTTGTAAACGCAGGTTTATAACGCCAATCATTTCGCTACCAACTCTCGCGGTGGTAAAATGAAAGCATTATGTCTCATGCGGTTATGCTGACGCAGAACCTTACTCGCTGAAATAACTGCTTTCTATACGATTATGCACTCGTATATTATACTATCTTATTTTAATTAAGTCAAGAAAATTTTTGAGTGAATTGACTTTGTTTTAATGAGATGTTATACTGTAAACAACAAAGCAAAAAGGAATGTTTTTATGATAGTTAAAATAAACACCGGAGCTCTCAGCGGTCTTGACGGAAAGCATGTCATAGTGGAAGCGGATTTTTCAAACGGTCTGCCCTCCTTTGATATTGTGGGACTGCCTGATACTGCCGTTAAAGAGTCGAAGGAGCGCGTACGCTCAGCAATAAAGAACAGTGGATTTCAGTTTCCGGCAAAGCGCGGGGTAATAAACCTGGCGCCTGCCGACCTCAAAAAAGAAGGCACGCAGTTTGACCTTCCGATTGCGGTGGCTATCCTTGCCGGAACAGAGCAGCTCAGAAGCGATTTTGATGAGTATGTTTTTATTGGTGAGCTTGGGCTTTCAGGGGAATTAAGACCGGTAAACGGTGTCCTTTCCCTTGTGTGCAGTGCAAGAGACTGCGGCTTTAAAAAGATTGTGGTACCTTTTGACAATGTTGAAGAGGCAACCCTTTCCGGAGGCATTGAAATCCTCGGTGCAAGATGTCTTGCCGATGTATACAAGCATCTTACGGGAGAGGCTTGTATTGAGCCGTCTTTCTGCAATGTAGAGGATGTTTTTTCGGAGCAGAGTGTATATGAAATTGATTTTGCGGATGTTCGCGGACAGCTGGCGCTGAGGCGCGGAGTGGAGCTTTGTGTAAGTGGCGGACATAATCTGCTTCTTATAGGAACGCCCGGCAGCGGCAAGTCTATGATTGCCCAGCGTATTCCTACAATTCTTCCTGATATGTCCCTTGACGAAGCGATTGAGGTTACAAAAATCTATTCAATAGCAGGGGAGCTTGATTCAAACACCAGGCTTATTGCCCGACGTCCGTTTCGTGCACCGCACCACAGTGCCAGCGCAGTGAGTATTGTAGGTGGCGGACCCAAGGCAAAGCCCGGGGAAATATCTCTGGCTCATAACGGTGTGCTGTTCCTTGATGAATTTCCCGAATACAAAAAGGATGTTATCGAGTCCATGCGACAGCCCCTCGAGGATAAGAGAATAACCGTAAGCCGTTCTGCGGCTACATATACATACCCCTGTAATACCATGCTTGTGGTTGCCCTTAACCCTTGCAAGTGCGGATATTACGGAGACGGAAGCGGGAAATGCCGCTGCAGCGAGTCGGAGGTCAGAAAATACCTCGGGAAAATCAGCGGACCGATGCTTGACAGAATTGATATTCAGCTTGAAGCGGCACCCGTAAAATATGCAGATCTTAAAGCAATGAAGGGCGAAAGCTCGGCAGATATCAAAAAACGTGTAAACGCTGTGAGAGAAATGCAGAAAGAACGCTATAAAAATGAGGAAATCAGTTGCAATGCACAGCTTTCCGGCTCGCTTATAGAAAAATACTGCCCCATAAGTGCCGATGCAAACGATATGCTAAAGAGTGCCTTTGAAACTATGGGCCTCACTGCAAGAGCGTACAGCCGTATACTTAAGGTTGCGCGTACTATTGCAGATGCCGACGGCAGAGACAATATAAACGAAATGGATATTGCTGAAGCGATAGGCTACAGAAGCCTTGACAGAAAGTATTTCCTGTAAAGGGGTGGATGCGTATGAAAAAACTTCTGATTTGCGTTCTGTCGGTGCTGATTTTCATTTTCGCAGGGTGCTCCGCAGAAAAGCCTGCTCCTAAAACCCCTGCTCCGCAAGAGCCCGAACCGGTGGAAGAGCCCTCAGCACCTGTGGAGGAGCCGGCAGATGACGACCTTGTTGTTATAAGCGATTATATTCCCGACATAAAAGTGGATTTAAAATATGCCACAGAAGAAAACTTTACCGGAAAAGTAATTTACGAAAGCGATGTTGCTTATCTCAGATACGGAACAGTGAAAAAGCTTATGAACGCTCAGCACCTTCTCGGTCAAAAAGGGATGAGGTTAGTTATATGGGATGCGTACCGTCCTAAAGAGGCACAGTTCAAACTGTGGGAAATATGCCCTGATCCTACCTTTGTGGCAAATCCACAGAACGGGTTTTCGTCTCATAGCCGCGGAAACACTGTTGATATAACCGTTGTAGATGAAAACGGTAAAGAAATCCCCATGCCGTCAGCCTTTGACGATTTCAGTCTCAAGGCTGACCGAGTATATACCGATGTTACAAAAGAAGCCGGGGAAAACTCAAAAATCCTTGAAGATATAATGAAAGAAAGTGGTTTTTCGGGATACACTAAAGAGTGGTGGCATTATACGGATACGACAGATTATCCCGTTATCAGCTGATAAAAAAGACACCGTTAAAGGATACTTTAGCGGTGTCTTTTTGTTACCGTATTGGAAATTGCGTAATTTTAGAGGGTGCGCTGTTTGTATTTCTGTGTGAACTCTTCCACATTCACAACCTTGCCTGTTTTTCTTGCTTCTTCTGCGGCAAAAGCTATCATATGAGAATGAAGACATTCCTTTGCAGGTGATTTGTTGGCGCTGGCATCTCCGTCCACGCACCGTGCGAAAGCGTTTATAAGACCTTCGTCACCACCGCCATGTTTGAGAATATCGTGCTCGATTTTGAATTTTTCTGTTTCGCGGGCACCAAAAATCTTAAGCTCGATTTCTCCTGAGTCAAGGTCTCCGCCGATTTCACCGTAGGTGCCCATTACCTTGATTGTTCTTGAATGGTCGTATGTAAATGAGGAAACAGTGAATACAACTGTGATATTATCCTCAAATTCCATTGCAAGCACCTGATGGTCGCACACATTGTTGTCACAGCGGAACACGCACTTACCCCAATCGCTCGTTCTGAGGTCTTCTTTGAGGCTTTCCTCGTCCTCGATATAACCGGGAACACGGAATTTTGCAATGTTCGGAGGGGGATTGATGTTGAATTTTACAGGATTGTAAGGACATTCGTCTGCAATCTTACAGTCAACAACACATCTTGTACCGCTGCCCTCGGGAGCGTTTGCTTCATTGAAAAAGCCTGTATTACCGAATGAAGAAACCCTGAGACACTTCTTGCCTGTAAGGAATGTGAGAATATCCATATCGTGACAGCACTTTGCAAGAATAATGGGAGAAGTGGTGTTGTCATTTCTCCACTTGCCGCGGACAAAGCTGTTTACAGCAAACCAGTATGCCATATTTTCGTTGTGGTTGATTGACATAATCTTACCAATTCTGCCGCTTTCAATAATCTCTTTTATCTTCATAAAGAAAGGTGTATAGCGCAGAACATGACAAATCATAAGAGTTTTGTCATAATTGTCTGCCACATTATCAACCTCTGCAACTTCCTCGGGGAATGGAGAAATGGGTTTTTCAAGAAGAATGTGATAACCCTGCTTTGAACACATTCTGAAAGGAGCGAGATGATCACGGTCGTTTGTACAAATCAAAGCAATATCCGCAATTTTGCCAAGAGGCTCCATATCGGCATAGTTTTCAAAGCACATGTCATCAGCTACACCGTAATGCTCCTGCACCCAGTCGCGGTTTGACTTTATCGGGTCAGCAACACCGATAAGCTTTATGTCGTTTTTCTCCAGGAATTCAAGATATGCAAGTCTTCCTCTGGGACCTGCACCGATTAAAACTGCTGTTTTCATGCTTAACACCTCATTTTTTCAAGTTTACGGTCATTATAGCTCGTTTTTTCCGTAAAAACAATACCATATACCGCGTAAAATTTAACTAAAATGATATGTTTGACATATATTGACATATTATGTTATAATCAAAGAAACTAAAGGAGGTATTTTTATGAAAATGAGAGCAAAAAAACCCATTTATCCTATTTTATTTGCAGTGGTATTATTTGTTTTGCTGATTCCTACTATTTACACTTTTCTTCTCAGCATGAAAAACTATGCCTTCGCTCGTGGCTTTTTCGGAAGTGAAAGTGTCGGCTTTGAACATTTTGAGGCTTTTTTAAGCTCGCCTTACTTTAAAAATGTTACTATGAACACATTATCCGTTTCTCTTATCAGCCTTTTTGTGGGAGCAATATATACTTTTCTTGCATCCATGGCAATCGGCGGAACGGGTAATCGCTGGATTAAGTCGGTTCTTGCAATTGTTTTTGCTGTTCCGTTCCTTTTTCCGTCAGTTTTCATAAGATTCTTTTTCCCGCTAGCAGTTCGTACGGGAGAGCTTCCTATATATCAGCTGTTAGCAGGATTATATGACGGACTTAAGCTTGCAGGTCTAGTATCATTCTTTGCGCTGTTCATAAAGGACGATGTATTTAAAAACGGCTTTAAGCTGACACTGCTTTTCGTTGTTTTAAGGCTTGTGATGTTCCTTTCTCCCGACCTTTCAATAAATCTTCTTACATATAATCCGGGAATATACGAAACTGCCGATATTCTTCCCACATATGCATATAGAGCAGGTTTAGTGGAATCAAATATTGGTTTTTCTTCAGCTGTGGGTATGTTTACAATGTTTGTGCAGCTTATTATAGCAATCCCTATGATATTTGTTGTGAAATACGCAGTGCGTGAGGAAAAGGTTGTAAGACCGCAATATCAGGCGTTCAGCATATTCTCAATTTCTGCAATAACACCTGTTATTTTCTTTGTTGTGGGAGTTTTCCTTTGCAGCTCACTTCTTCCGGCGCAGGCGGATTTTATTTATTTTGCACCGAGCTATGCCAGAGGAATACTTGTAGCGCTGTTTTCTGCTGTTCTTGTTGCATTTGCCTCTTACGGGGTTGTACTTCTCGGACGCAATAGCGGAATTTTCGGAATAATCGGAATAACGGCTCTTTGTGCAACAACAGGTAATGTTATATCGGAATATATGCTTATCCACAATTTTGGGATTTATAATACCCATATAGGCGTAATTGCATACTCACTTAGCCTTGTTCCCGTATTTTCACTCCTTATGCTTTTTGCAACAAAGGGCGAAGCAAGCTTTAAAAAGGATATTGCCGTAGTTATTGGTGCAATCCTTGTTATCTTTGCATGGAAATGGGGCGACCCGTTCTTTGAGTCAATAATCCTGGAGGACTTTGATAAATATACGGCGGCTCTTATGATCAAAAATATTTGCATCAAGAACGATTGGTCTTATTTCGGAGAGGATTATTCTTCACTTGTTCCCGCGCCCCTGAAAACAGCATTCTTTACACTCTTCCCGATTATTACGGCTGCAGGCGGCAGTATGCTTGTGGCACTTTTAAACAAAGCAAACAAAGAAATCTCTGCACCTGTACAGATGAACTGAAAACAAACAAATATCTATATAAAAAAGCAGGGTCCACCTGCTTTTTTATTATTTTATTGACTTCTTTGCCTCTGAATGATAAAATAGAGTTTATGAAAGAGAGGAGTATACTATGAGTTACGCCGACAAAGTATTCAAACAGAATTGCGAAGATATACTAAACAACGGTTTTTCAGATGAAGAACTTGATGTGCGTCCCGTCTGGGAGGACGGTGTAAAGGCACACACCGTAAAAAAATTCTGCATTGTAAACCGTTATGATCTCAGGGAGGAATTCCCTGTAATTACTCTGCGTAAAACAAATCTTACCGCGGCATGTGATGAGCTTTTGTGGATATGGCAGAAAAAGAGCAATAACATACGCGACCTCTCAAGCCATATCTGGGATTCGTGGGCAGATGAAAACGGCTCTATCGGTAAAGCCTACGGATATCAGCTCGGCATAAAGCATAAGTATAAAGAGGGTATGTTTGACCAGGTGGACAGAGTTCTTTTTGACCTTAAAAACAATCCTCAGAGCAGGCGTATTATGACAAATATCTACAACCACGCCGACCTTTCTGAGATGGGGCTTTACCCCTGCGCTTACTCTATGACTTTCAATGTAAGCGGAAATACTCTCAATGCAATTTTGAATCAACGTTCTCAGGATATGCTCACTGCAAATAACTGGAATGTCTGTCAGTATGCAGTTCTTGTACATATGATGGCACAGGTAAGCGGTCTTCAGGTAGGCGAGCTGGTGCATGTTATTGCCGATGCTCACATTTATGACAGACACATTCCCATTGTGGAGGAAATTCTTTCTAAAAAGCCTTTTGACGCACCGAAATTTGTTATGGATAAATCCATTGACGATTTTTACAAATTTACTGCGGACAGCTTTGCTTTTGAGGATTATAATTTCCATACTCTCGGCAAAAAAATCCCTGTGGCAATCTGATAATAAGGAATGATATAAATGAAAATGATTGTTTGCGTGTCGGAAAACTACGGCATCGGAAATAAAGGGGAACTGCTTTTCTCCCTTCCCCCGGATATGAAGTTTTTCAGAGAAACCACCCTTGGCAAAGTTGTTGTTATGGGCAGAGGCACTCTTGATTCTTTCCCAGGTGGTAAGCCCCTTAAAAACAGAACGAATATAGTTCTTACAAGGGACAAAAACTTTGAAAGAGAGGGTGCGGTTGTCTTAAATTCAAAGGACGAAGTTCTCTCGTATATCGGCAAGTATGATACAGACGATGTTTATATAATCGGCGGTGCACAGATTTATGAGCTGTTCCGCCCGGACTGTGATGAAGCACTTGTGACAAAAGTCAGAAAAACAGCAGAATGTGACGCGTTTTTCTTTGAAATTGACTCTGACAGCCGGTGGACTCTCGTTTCCGAAAGTGAATGTATGGAGCACGAGGGGATTACCTTCAGCTTCTGTAAATATGCTCGAACAAAATAAGTAAAGTTCCGAAATAAAAACCAATTTACTGAAAGGTGGTTTTAACTATGTTCTGTCCCAAATGCGGAAAAATCAATCCCGATACAGAGGTAAAATGCTCAGGTTGCGGAGCAGAGCTTCGTGAGGAAGCTCCGGCACCCGTAAAAAAGAGCAATAAGACATGGAAAATCGCACTTGCAACCATTGCTGTTGTTGCTGTTATAGTTGTTGCTGTTGTTCTTCTTTCCGGATGCGGACACGCAATGATGCCTGATATCAACGACCGCATAACGTACTAAGAGGTGTTTTCTTTGGCTAAACTAAAGGCTATACTTACATACCCGGGAAAACTGCTTAACAGTCACCCTCTTTGTTTTTGTGTGATACTCGGCATCCTTGAAAATTTTATTATAGAATGTCTCAGCAGACACAGCCTTGTAAAAGGTGTAGTGCATATATGGCAAAGCCCCGTTCCGTTTTTTCTTAATGCGCTTATTATTATGTTCACGCTGTCCTTTTCTCTTCTTTTCAGGAGAAGGGTTTTCGGGATAGTGCTCTTCAGCACGCCCTGGATTGCCTGCGGCATAATTAACTGTGTTCTTCTTTCGTACAGAGTAACACCCCTTGGTGCAATAGATTTTCAGATAGCAAAAGCAGGTCTCGTGCTTATGTATCTGTCACTTTCGCAGAGAATTCTTCTGTACATAGTGATAGCGCTTTTCCTCGGTGCAGTTGTTGCTCTGTGGATTATCGGTCCGAAAATCAGCGGAAAAATGAACTACGGCAAAAATGCAGCTTCGATAGTGGGGCTTCTTCTTGCGGTGCTTGTATGTCTGAATCTTGCCCGCAGCATAAAAGCCGTAAGCACTGACTTCGGCAATCTTGTGGGTGCGTACAGTGACTATGGATTTGTGTATTGTTTTTCAAGCAGTGTGCTGGATACCGGTATTGATAAGCCCGAAAATTACAGTGAAGAGGCAATTTCCGGTTTGACACAAAAGCTTCCCGAGACAAACAGCAGTGCATCGCTTCAGAAACCGGACGTTGTACTTATTCAGCTTGAATCCTTTATCGACCCAAAATACATAAAAGGTCTCACATTTTCCGACGACCCTGCACCGACCCACTCGTATCTGCGTAAAAACTTTTCCGGGGGGCAGTTTTATGTGCCGTCGTTCGGTAGCGGAACGGCAAATACGGAGTTTGAGGTGCTGACGGGAATAAGTATGGAAAATTTCGGCCCCGGAGAATATCCTTACAAGACCATTCTTCTGGAAAAACCGTGTGAATCCATTGCGTATAATCTGAAGGAAAACGGGTATACTGCCCACGCTATACATAATCACACAGGTAATTTCTACGACCGTAACAAGGTTTACCCGAATATGGGCTTTGACTCGTTTCAGTCAAAGGAATATATGTACGGATATGAGACAACTCCCTACGGCTGGTGCAAGGATAAGGTGCTTACAGATGAAATTATAATGGCACTTGACCATACAGACAGCGACGGCACAACCTTTGGAGACACCCCGCGGTTTGTATGGGCGGTAAGCGTGCAGGGGCACGGCAAGTATCCGTCGGAGGCTCTGCCCGATACAGAAAATGTTATAAAGGTTGAAAGCGATACCTACACACAGCAGGAGCTTTATGCTCTCAGCTACTACGTTAATCAGATGTGGGAAATGGATATGTTTATGGACAGTCTCATTTCTGCTCTTGAAAAGCGGGGTAAGCCTGTTGTGCTGATAGCCTATGGTGATCATCTGCCCTCAATCGGTCTTGAAGCAGAAGATTTTGACCTGCCCGGTGTATATACAACAGAATATGTAACGTGGAATAATATTGGACTTGGAAAAGAGACTGCAGATGTAAATTCCTACGAACTGTCTGCAAAAATTCTCGGCTGGCTCGGTTTTAATAACGGAAACATAACAAAGCTTCATCAGATGACGCAAGCAGACCCGGAGGCGTTTTCTCCTGAAGAGAAGGAAAATGCACTCAGGCTTCTTTCCTACGATATGCTGTATGGAGAGGAATACCAGTTTGAAATAAATCCGTACCTGAAAACAGAAATGCAGATGGGAACACTGCCTGTGACAATTGACAGCGCTGAGGTTGTGGGTAACTCCCTTTATATCAAAGGCTCAGGTTTCACCGATAAAAGCACAGTTTTTGTAAACGACAAAAAAATGGAAACAGTTGTTCTGAGTCAGTATAGTCTGATGGTGTCGTCCGTCATTATCGAAGAAGGCGACAGTATTACTGTGGGGCAGTTCTCAAGCAAGAGGGAATACCTCAGTTATTCAGAACCTGTTATTTATGCAAAAGAAGCAGATTCGTAAATAAGTGAAAATGGAGGTGTAAAAAAGCTTAGTTTTTGGCACCTCCTGCTTTTTTTAAATATTTTAAAATTTTACTTGACATTTCAAAACTTATTGTTTATAATATGTTAGTAACTTATCTGGGTGTGGCGCAGTTTGGTAGCGTGCTTGAATGGGGTTCAAGAGGCCGAGAGTTCGAGTCTCTCCACTCAGACCAGAAAAAGACGATTCTTCGGAATGGTCTTTTTTACCATGTAGGAAATTGTGTTGAATTAAGACGCATGAAACTGTGTTTGCACAAACGGAGAGTGCGACATGAGTGCAGGCTCAGCCTGCTTTTTTACCATGTAGGAAATTGTGTTAAATTAAGGTAGGTACGAAGAATGGAAAATATAAAAGAAAACAAAATGGGCACGCAGAATATAAACAGACTGCTTCTTTCAATGTCCATTCCTATGATGATATCAATGCTTGTTCAGGCACTTTATAACATTATTGATACAATGTTCGTTTCAAAGCTTGGGCAGGACGCTCTGACGGCACTTTCGCTGGCATTTCCGGTACAGAATCTGCTGGTTGCAATAAGTGTCGGTACCGGCGTCGGTATGAACGCCCTTTTGTCAAGAAGCCTGGGTGAAAAAAACTTTAAAAGAGCAAACCTGACTGCCAATAACGGAATATTTCTCTCATTTGTAAGTGCATTTGTGGTTATGCTCCTTGGCTTTTTTGCTGTGCGCCCCTATTTTTCTTCTTTTGGAAGCAGCGGTAAGGTTATCGACCTCGGTTGCGATTATCTGAGCATCTGTATGATAGCGTCCTACGGTCTTTTCGGACAGGTCATATTTGAAAAGCTTCTTCAATCTACGGGAAAAACTGCACTCAGTATGACAGTGCAGCTTTTCGGTGCAGTTATAAATATTATCCTTGACCCCATTCTTATTAACGGCTTCTGGATTTTCCCTGAGATGGGCGTAACCGGTGCGGCATTGGCAACGGTTATCGGTCAGATATGTTCAATGCTTCTGGGACTTTATATCAACTGCAAGTATAATAAGGAAATAACTCTTTCTTTAAAGGGTATGATAAATCCCAACGGCGAAATTATAAAACGCATTTACGCTGTGGGAGTTCCGTCAATATGTATGGCGTCAATCGGATCTGTTATGACAGTTGCTATGAATCAGATTATGCGTATTTTCAGTGCATCTGTTGCCGCAACGGGTCAGGCGGTGTTCGGAATTTACTTTAAATTGCAGAGCTTTGTATTTATGCCCGTTTTCGGTCTTAATAATGGTATGGTGCCGATTGTTGCCTACAACTTCGGTGCAAAAAAGAAGGAAAGAATAAAGAAAACCATTACACTCAGCGTTGTCTATGCCTGCAGTATAATGGCCTTGGGCGTTATTGCGTTTGTGTTCTTCCCCGAGCCGCTTCTCAGAATTTTTGATACCGGCGGAGAAGATATGAAGGACATCGTCGCAATCGGAGTACCTATGCTGCGAAGCATCAGCCTTAGCTTTATTCCGGCAGGATTCGGAATTGTTGCAGGCTCTGTTTTCCAGGCTCTCGGCCACGGTATGCGCAGCTTGGCGGTATCTGTGTGCAGACAGCTCCTGGTACTTATTCCGGTAGCATTTCTGCTGGCATACTTCCTGCATGATATCGGAATTCTGTGGTATTCTTTCCCCATTGCAGAAATTGTTTCTCTGATAATGAGTATACTCTTTATGAAAAAAACCTTTAAAAATGAAATAAATGTGCTTTAAAAAGCAGTCTGGTCTATAATTCCTATAAGTATAAATTGATTTGAAGTTCCGTTTGTCCGTACAGACCGCATTTTTTCCTATCTCCAATGAAAGAGGGAGTAAAGAAACCGAGTTTCTTTACTCCCTCTTTTTCATTGTGTAGGAATTTGCGTTAAATTAAGACATATAAAACTATGGTTGCACAAACTGAGATTGCAACATAAGTGCAGGCTCAGACTGCTTTTTCACAAGCCTTTTTTGCTGTATTCAGACAGCGTTATCCCGGTGTGCTCTTTAAAAAAACGTGAAAAATGGTACAAAGACAAAAAACCGAGGGATTCTCCGATTTCGGTAAAATTCATATCTGTTTCGGAAATAAGATTCTGCGCCCTGGAAACCTTCATTTTGGCAAACGAACGCATGATGCTTATGCCCGTTTCTTTTTTATATGTAATACGCAGTGTAGTTTCATTAACGCCTATTCCCCGTGCAATTTCCTTTGTTGTAAGCCTGTGGCAGATGTTTTGCTGCATAAATTCATGGGCGTTTCGTATAATCGCTTTTTCGTAGTTGTGGCGGTTTGCCTTTCCCTCTTTATCGGTCATACTTTTGATGTTTTCTTCACGGCAGTAAAGCTTAAGCAAAAGCTGCTCAAGAGAAACTTTCATATACTGAAGCACCGCCGGATGAGATGAGCTTTTTTCACATAATCCCTGTTTTTCTTCGTTGTGTTTTATGGGCTCAAGTATTTTTCTGCCCGTTTTACAAATATCTTCAATTACGGTGGCGTCACTTTTGCCGATTTCAATGACTCTTTCGGACATACCGTCAAGGGCGGGAGATTTGCTTTCAAAAGAAATCACAAAGAACACACCGTCTTTATCTGTGCCCTTTTTTGCACACCTCATATCTCCCCGGGGATAGAAAAGATACGCCTCGCCTTTTCGGAGCGTCACAATTTCCCGGTCACGGTATATATCTATTTCCCCCTCGGACACATAATATAACTGCCAGAAGTCATATATACCGGGATTTTCCGTGATTTCCTGAGAATGCTGGTTGTTTACAATATATATGATGGAGTCAATCTCAAAAACGGGATTGAGCGAAATTTTGTTGTATTCTTTTTTCAACTCCGAAGCACCTCTTATCATTTCAGTTAAATTTATTATATTACGGAAATTGCCTTTAGTCAAATTTTTTTAAAAAGGTATTGACAAAGACCAAAAGAGGTGATATATTAAAGTCAAAGAAAGTCAAAGTCAAATTTGTAGGAAGTGAGGTAAATATGTATGAATATGTCAGACGCAATCGAAAAACTGCTTCTTCAGATGCTTCGCGATTCAGACGGCAACGTTGAAATTCAGAGAAATAACCTGGCAGTTGAATTAAACTGTGTGCCCAGTCAGATAAATTATGTTATACAGACGCGATTCACTCCTGAAAGGGGTTATATTATTGAAAGTCGCAGAGGCGGTGGCGGTGGCGTAAGAATCCGCGCAGTAAAAACTGATAGGACTACTTACCCCATGCACATTGTAAACACCGTGGGAAATTCCCTCTCCTCCCGTACGGCAGCGGTGTTTGTACAGAATCTGCTTGATTACGAATGTATCACAACAAGAGAAGCACATCTTATTCTGGGAGCACTTAACGACAAGGCACTTCCATTTGAAAACGAAATCCGCGATGCACTTCGTGCAAGGATTTTCAAAAGTATGATAACAAGTATGTTCAGACATTGAAAGGACTGATTTGAATGTTATGTGAAAAATGCGGCAAAAACAGCGCCACGGTAATGTATACGCAGATAGTAAACGGACAAAAAAGCACCCTTAATATCTGCTCGCAGTGTGCATCTCAGGAGTCAATATTTGATAACTTCGGTTCACTTCTCAGCTTCGGCACTCGTCCTGCATCAAAAAATACTGTATGTTCCGTTTGCAAGATGACTCTTTCCGAGTTTTCCAGAAAGGGCAGAATGGGCTGCGGAGAATGTTACAACACATTCAGAGCACAGGCAAGCGCTATGCTTAAAAAAATCCACGGCACATCAAAGCATGTTACTGCAAACGAGCAGCAAGAAGAAAAAAAGCCCGTAGCAAAGAAAAATCTTCTCGAAGAATTAAAGGCACAGCTTAAAGAAGCAATTGAGGAAGAAAACTTTGAAGAAGCGGCAGTTCTCAGGGATAAAATCCGCGAAGAAGAAAAGAAAGGGGAGGTAAAAAATGACTAAGCCCACAGGCAACGAAAACGATATTGCCGTAACTACCAGAGTGCGGCTTGCAAGAAATATCAAAGGCATCCCCTATCCGTCAAATATGTCGGTAGCTTCTGCGCAACGACTTATTGAAGATGTATGGTCGGCATTTGACAATTCACCTCTTAAAAATGAGCTGAAGCTGTACCGTATAAGCGACCTTTCAGATATCGAGAAAAAAGCGCTTATCGAAAAGCATCTTATAAGCCCTGAGCTTTGTTCACAAAGAATTCCTGCCGTTTGTATAATTTCAAATGACGAAAAAATCTCAGTTATGGTAAACGAAGAAGACCACATCCGCCTACAGGTGTTTGAACAGGGGCTTGAGGCGGAAAAGGCTTACGATACCGCAAAAAAACTTGAATTACTTCTTTCAGAAAAGCTTACCTTTGACTATGATGACGAGTTCGGTTTTCTTACAAGCTGTCCCACAAATGCAGGAACGGGCCTCAGGGCATCAGTGATGCTTCATCTTCCTGCAATAAACTACACACACAGCCTCAGCCCTCTTCTTAAATGGGCGGCAAACCTTTCTATGACAGTCCGCGGACTCTACGGCGAAGGCTCAAAGGCAAGCGGAGCGCTTTTCCAGCTTTCTAACCAGACTACGCTGGGAACAGATGAAAAAGACATTATCTCAAGATTTACTGCTGCTGCCTGCAGCCTTATCAGCGAAGAAAGACGAATTGCGGCAGAGCTTTTTGAAAAAAAGACGGCTGAAATGACCGATAAATGCCTCCGTAGTCTCGGACTTCTGAAATTTGCATATATGATTTCAAGCAATGAGGCAATGAATCTTGTTTCCAATGTTTGTATGGGAGCAAATTCAGGAATAATAAAGAATATAGACTGCACAAAGCTCAGGAAAGCACTTTTTGATACCATGCCTGCAACTCTCATTCTTTCAACAAAGGAGGAAGCCGCAGACAAAAGGGATGTCAGACGGGCTGAAATACTGCAGAGTGCATTGTGAAAGGATTGATAATAAATGATGGAAAACAGATTTACCCAGAAAGCCCAGAGAGCCATTGCTCTTTCGGAGGAATGTGCTCATGATACGGCATGTAATTACATCGGCACAGAGCATCTTCTCTATGGGCTTATGGAAGAAGGCAGCGGATTTGCCGCAAAGTACCTTTCTTCTATCGGAGTAGAAAAACAAGCTGTAAAAAAGAATATAGAAAAATACAACGCGAATTCCGGCAACGGAGGACATTTTGCGGGATTTACTCCACGCACATCAAGATGTCTGCAAAACAGCCTTAATGAAGCACACAAAAGTCAGAGTGCATATATAGGAACAGAGCATATTCTCCTTTCTCTTGCCCGTGAACGTGACAGTGTGGCTTTTAAAATACTTATGGAGCTTGGTGCACCGAATAATCTCTATGAGGACATATCTGAAAAACTTTCGTCAGCTGCACCGGAAAGCGAAAAAGCAGAGAATAAAAAAGGCGGTGATACGCCTACTCTTAATCAGTTCGGCAGAGACCTTACAGAGCTTGCAAAAGCAGGTAAGTTTGATCCCGTAATCGGCAGAGAAAAAGAAATTGACAGAGTTATACAGATTCTTTCAAGAAGAACAAAGAATAACCCCGTACTTCTCGGAGAGCCCGGTGTCGGTAAAACAGCGGTTGCAGAAGGTCTTGCCCAAAAAATTGCCGCAGGCAATGTGCCGGAGCTTTTAAAGGATAAAAGGGTTTTCTCCCTTGATCTTTCGGGAATGCTGGCAGGAGCAAAATACCGCGGTGAATTTGAAGAACGCCTCAAAAAAGCAATGGATGAAATCATAAATTCCGGAAATGTAATCCTGTTTGTTGACGAAATGCACACAATAATCGGTGCAGGTGCGGCGGAAGGTGCAATCGATGCTTCAAACATCCTGAAGCCCTCTCTTGCAAGGGGTGAAATGCAGCTTATCGGTGCAACAACCCTTAACGAATACAGAAAATATGTAGAAAAGGATGCAGCTCTTGAAAGGCGTTTTCAACCCGTAACCGTAGGAGAGCCTACCGTGGAGGAAACTGTTGAGATTTTAAAAGGCATCCGTGAAAAGTACGAAGCACACCACGGTGTTACAATCAGCGAAAAGGCAATCGTTGCCGCTGCAAAAATGAGCAGTCGCTACATTACAGACCGCTATCTTCCAGATAAGGCGATTGACCTTATTGATGAAGCCTGCAGCCGTGTGAGACTGGGAGCACTTACTCCTCCTGAGAATATAAAGTCTATAGAAAAAGAGCTTGAGGAAATCGCAGCAGAAAAGAAAGAAGCCATCAATTCTCAGGATTTTGAAAAGGCGGCAACACTGCGCGATAAGGAAAAAGAGCTTAAGGAAAATCTTGAAAAATTAAGAGAAGATTGGAAAGGCAAGACAAGTCAGTCTGCGGGAGAAATCGGTGAGGAAGAGATTGCCGCGGTTATATCCGGCTGGACGGGTATCCCGGTAGTAAAGCTTGCCGAGGAGGAAAGCGAAAGACTCAGAAATCTTGAAGCTGTTCTTCACGAAAGGGTAATCGGTCAGAGCGAAGCGGTAAGTGCCGTTGCCCGTGCAATCCGCCGAGGAAGAGTGGGACTTAAAGAGCCAAAAAGGCCTATCGGCTCATTTATATTCCTGGGACCTACGGGTGTTGGAAAGACGGAGCTCAGCAAAGCTCTTACACAGGCGCTTTTCGGTGATGAAGATGCTCTTATACGCGTAGATATGTCAGAGTTTATGGAAAAACACTCGGTATCAAAACTAGTTGGCTCACCTCCCGGATATGTGGGATTTGAAGAGGGCGGACAGCTTACGGAAAAGGTACGCCGCAAGCCTTACAGCGTGATACTTTTTGACGAAATCGAAAAAGCGCACCCCGATGTGTTCAATATTCTTTTGCAGATACTTGATGACGGTCAGCTTACAGACAGTCAGGGAAGACGGGTTGATTTTAAAAACTGTGTTATCATTATGACAAGTAATGTTGGCGCAAGAAATATTTCTGAGCCGAAAACCCTGGGATTTGCATCTGCGGCAGACAGTCACGAGACAATTAACAAAAACATAAGAAGCAATGTAATGGATGAACTTAAAAAGATGTTCAGACCTGAATTTCTTAACCGTATAGACGATATAATTGTATTTTCACAGCTTACAGAGGAAGAAATCGGCAAAATTGCTATTGTTATGCTTGAAAATCTTAAAAAGCGTCTTAATGACAACGGAATTGAGGCAACTTTTGACGAAAGCGCAGTAAAGCTTCTTGCAAAAGAGGGCTTTGACCCCGTATACGGAGCAAGACCACTGCGCCGTGCTATCGTAAACAAAGTGGAGGACCTTTTCGCAGAGCAGATGCTTGACGGAAAAGTAAAAGAAGGCGACAGCGTAACTGTAAAAGAAAAAGACGGAAATATAGTAATAGAATAAACAAAAAAGACACCTTCCGGTCAATTTTTCCGGAAGGTGCCTTTTTTTGAATTATAGCAAAAATCTGAAAAAATGATAACTTTATCTTACAAAAAAATAACTGATAAACGCCTAAACAATGGGGTTTATCGAATTTTTGCAGATATTTTAAAATTATACTTGAAATATGAAAAAATGTGTAGTATTATATCCAAAGATGAGTAAAATTTTTGCTTTTACGGAGGAAATGAAAAATGGCAGATATTAAAAAAATTGCAATACTTACCGGTGGAGGAGACTGTCCCGGACTCAATGCTGTAATCCGTGCGGTTACACAAACCGCTATCAGAAAATACAATCTTGAGGTTGTCGGTATCAGACGAGGTTACCACGGTCTTTATCACAAGGATTTTATTAAGCTTGACCTGGCAGCCGTTGAAGAAATTCTTGAAGAGGGTGGCACAATCCTTAAAAGCTCTAACAAGGACAACCTTTTCCAGTATCCTGTTCGTGACGAAAACGGTAATATCGTTAAGGAAAACGGAAAAATTGTTTATGAGGACGTTTCTGATGTTGCAGTGCAAAACCTTAAAGATGAGGGTATTGATGCACTCTTTATTCTTGGCGGTGACGGTACTCTTACAAGCGCTCGTGACTTTTCAAGGAAGGGCGTAAATGTAATTGCTATTCCCAAGACTATCGATAACGACCTTAACTGCACAGACTATACCTTCGGTTTTGACACAGCTGTAAATGTAATTGCTGATTGTCTTGACCGTATCAGAACCACAGGCAGAAGTCACGGCAGAATTATGGTTGCGGAAATCATGGGACGCGGCGCAGGCTGGCTTGCACTTCACGGAGGTATCGCAGGCGGTGCAGATATTATTCTTCTTCCCGAAATTCCTTTTGATTATAATAAAGTTGCTGCAAAATTGCAGGAAATATTTGCAAATGGCAAAGATTATGCTATAATAGCTTGTGCAGAGGGTGCAAAATCCGCAGACGGTGAGGCTGTAATCCTTAAAGTGCGTGAGGACAGCCCGGATCCCATCCGTCTTGGCGGTATTGCACAGGTTGTTGCAGACAGACTTGAGCATCTTACAGGTGTTGAAGCGCGTGCGGCAGTTCTCGGTCATATTCAGCGCGGCGGTACTACTGCAGCTCAGGACAGAGTGCTTTCATCACGTTACGGATATGCAGCTGTTGAACTCGCTATGAAAGGTCAGTTTGGCAATATGGTAATCCTCCGCGGAAATAAGATTGAGCATGCTTCTCTTGAAGAAGTTATCGGTCAGAAGGCAAGAAGAGTTCCCGCCGATAATGAACTTCTCAATATGGCAAGAGGTATGGGTATATACTTTGGCGATTAATCTTACGGGATGTTAAAATCGCCCATACCGCAAAAGGCAATAAATGATTAATTTCCTTCTTTAAATAAAAAATGATAACAATGTTGCATTTCTTGTTTGATGTGGAAATTTGCTTTGCAAATTTTGGATTTTATTCCTTTTGCTACGAACAAACTTTACCTCGCTGTATCCACATACAGCTTCGGTTCCACCCTTTGGGCTCAGTTTGTCCGTTCTGAACGCTTTTTCCTATCCCTTGTTTTCGGGATGTTAAAATCGCCCATACCGCAAATAGTGTAAAATTAAGGGATAAAACTGAAGTGGTTTTATCCCTTTTATTTAAGGATGTGTTAGAATGACAATTCGTGAAATGACTGAAAAAATTGAGCGTGAAACACTTTCTCCTTTTGCAGCTCTTTCAGAAAATACGAAAGGGCGTAAGGAGAGTGCACCCCTTTGTGATATCCGTACGGAGTTTCAGCGGGACCGTGATAAAATTATTCATTCCAAAGCGTTCAGGCGTTTAAAGCATAAAACTCAGGTTTTTATCACTCCCGAAGGGGATCATTACAGGACCCGTCTGACACATACTCTTGAGGTTTCTCAGATTGCCAGAACTATTGTAAGAAGCCTCAGGCTCAACGAAGACCTTGTTGAAGCAATGGCAATGGGGCATGACCTTGGGCATACGCCCTTCGGCCACGCAGGGGAAAATGCACTCAATGAATTGTGTAGTGACGGCTTCCGCCATAATGAGCAGAGCGTTAGAGTGGTGGACGTTCTCGAAAGCCTGAACCTTACGGCAGAGGTTATTGACGGAATTGCAAATCATACAGGGGAGTGCGACGCCTCTACTCTTGAGGGGACGGTTTTAAAGTATGCCGACAGAATAGCCTATATAAATCACGATATTGATGATGCCTGCCGTGGCGGTATCATATCGGAAAACGACATCCCTTTAGGAATAAAGAAAATTCTGGGAGAAACCCATTCTGAAAGAATTGATACCCTCGTACGGGATATTGTAAATTCTTCTATGGGCACCAACAGAATTTTGATGTCCGAAGAAATCGAGGATGCTATGAATGCTCTTCGGAAATTTATGTTTGAGAACGTGTACATCGGCTCAACAGCTAAGATTGAGGAAACAAAAGTCAAGGGTATCATCGAAGGGCTTTTCACATATTTTTGCGAAAATGCGGTGCGTCTTCCCCTCCAGACGCAGGAAACTGCCTGGAAAGAGGGAATCGAAAGAGCAGTGTGCGACTATATTGCCGGAATGAGCGATAAATTTGCGGTGTACACTTATAACGACATATATGTACCCCGTTCGTGGAATAAAATGTAAACCTGACTATATTGACATACGTCAGGAAACATATTACAATAATATCAGTTTAAAGATGCAGAATGTGAAAACTTAGCTTTAAATTTCAGGAGTGAAACTTATGTATATTGGTATAGATATCGGCGGAATGTCCATTAAAGCGGGTGTTGTGAGTGATGCGGGAAAAATCCTTGCAAAGCACAGCGTAGAAACTCCTCTTGACGGAAATGACAGCTTTATGGCGGCAGTGCTTGAGGCGATAAACCTTGCCCTTGAGGATGCAAAGGTTGATAAAAGTGAAATTAAATCAGTAGGTATCGGCTATCCCGGTGCAGTTGACAGAGAAAAGGGGATTCTCCTTTCTGCAAACAACGTCCCCGGAACAAACATAGAAATAAGGGAGTATCTTCAGAAAAACTTTGCCCCCGTTCCCGTGTTTGTGGATAACGACGCTAACTGTGCGGCACTTGGCGAGTATTATAACGCAGGTGCAGATGGTGATTTTGTATTTGTAACTCTTGGCACAGGCATTGGCGGGGGTATTGTAATCGGTGGAAAGCTGTACCTTGGGTCAAACGGTGTCGCAGGAGAGCTTGGCCATGTTGTTACGCATCACGGTGGAGAAAAGTGTTCCTGCGGAAGGCTTGGCTGCTGGGAAGCATATGCATCCGTTACAGCACTTAAGCGTATGACCGAGGAAAACAGAGCCAAAATAAAATCAATAAAACCCGATGAGGTTGTTTCCGGCAGAACAGTTTTTGACTATGCAAAAAAAGGTGACACAGAGGCAAAGCGTGTTCGTGATGAATGGATAGAGGAAGTTGCAATCGGTATTACCGATATGGTAAATATATTCCAGCCGAAAAAGCTTGTTATAGGCGGTGCAATCTCAAAAGAGGGCGACGTTATTATAAAACCCATATGTGAATACGTTGAAAAATACAGCTACGATGTAGGACCCCTTAAAAGAACGATTATCAAGGCATCGGATATCGGTGGTGATGCAGGTATCATCGGTGCAGCATTTTTAAAGTGAGGTATTGATTATGAAAATTAACGGAAATATGATTGTAGGTCAGTCAGGCGGACCCACAGCGGCAATAAATTCATCACTTGCAGGCGTATTTTCTGCAGGCAAGAAATTCTGCACAGGCAAAATTTTCGGTATGGTTAACGGTGTAGAGGGACTTCTTAAGGAAAAAATCGTTGATATTTCAGAAAAACTTGCTACGGACAGAGATGTGGAGCTTCTTAAAAGAACTCCCTCGTCATATCTCGGCTCTTGCCGTTATAAGCTTCCAAAGTTTGCTGACGGTAGAGAAACCTACGAAAAGCTCTTTGAAATTTTCAAAAAATACGATATAAAGGCATTTTTCTATATTGGCGGGAACGACTCAATGGATACGGTAAATAAACTTTCTGCCTATGCATCAGAGATTGGCAGTGACATCCGTTTTATCGGTGTGCCTAAAACTATTGATAACGACCTTACCGTGACCGATCACACACCGGGCTTTGGCAGTGCGGCAAAATTTGTAGCAACTGTTACTAAAGAAATTGTCCGTGACGGTCTTGTTTACGATATGGAAAGTATCACTGTTATAGAAATTATGGGAAGGGATGCAGGCTGGCTTACAGGTGCAAGTGCTCTTGCCGCAGGTGAAGACAGTGAAGGTCCTCAGATGGTGCTTCTTCCCGAAGTTCCCGTTGATTACGAATACGTAAAGAAGAGAGTAAATGAACTTGCAAAAGAAAAGAAAGCGTTTGTAATAGCTGTTTCCGAGGGAATAAAGATGAACGGTAAATACGTTTGCGAGCTTGCTGCAGACCGAGGTACTGACGCATTCGGTCACACGATGCTTACGGGAACGGCAGCAGCTCTTGCAAATATGCTTAAGGCAGACCTTGGACTTAAGAAAATCCGTGCGGTTGAGCTTTCTACACTTCAGCGCTGCGCATCTCACTGTGCATCCCTTACGGATATTACAGAATCTTTTGCAGTGGGCGAAACTGCTGTTAAAGCTGCAGCGGAAGGTCATACAGGAAAAATGGCACTTCTCAAGAGAATTTCAGACGACCCGTATATCTGCACAACAGATATTCACGATGTATCGGAAATCGCCAACGAGGCAAAGTCTGTGCCCCGTTATATGATTAACGAAAACGGAGATAATGTAACAGAGGAATTCCTTAATTATGTAAGGCCTCTTGTCGAGGGTGAAGTTTCACAGCTTACAGTAAACGGTCTTCCCAGACATATTGAAAATATCTGAATCCGAGGGGAATTTTATGGAGGAACGCACACTTCGTGTTCTTGAGTTTAACAGAATAAAAGAAATGCTGACATCATTTGCCCTTTGTCACGATGCAAAGCAGCGATGCAGTGAGCTTGAGCCTGTAAGTGATATTTTTGAAGCAAGAAAGCTTCTTTCCCTTACGGGTGAGGCGGAGAGCCTCATTATAAAAAAAGGAGCACCGCCCATAAGTCCTGTCCGCAATATTATTGCATCCGCAAAAAGGTGTGAAGCAGGCGGTGTCCTTTCGATGGGAGAGCTTCTCTCCTGCGGCCATGTCCTCAGACTTGCAAGAGGGCTTTGTTCCTATGCAGATGAGGATAATTTTGCAGACGACTACCCGTCTGTTGCAGATATGTTTTCTGCTCTTTCCCACAATAAAAGGCTGGAAACAAGTATTTTTGCCGCAATCATCAGTGAAGAAGAAATGGCAGACGATGCATCGCCCGCGCTTTTGCAGATAAGACGTAAGATGCGCTCGCTTCATTCAAAAATCCGCGATGTACTTAACGAAATGGTGCACTCTGCCCGTTACGCGCCTTTACTTCAGGAGCCGATTGTGTCTATGCGGGGAGACAGGTATGTTATCCCTGTGAAAAGTGAGTGCAAAAGTCAGGTTGCAGGTATTGTCCACGATAGCTCAGGCAGTGGCGCAACCCTTTTTGTTGAGCCTATGGCAGCTGTTGAGATAAATAACTCTCTGAGGGCACTTCTGAGCGACGAAAAGGATGAGATTGACCGTATTTTGCAGGAGCTTTCTGCAGAAGTCAGCGAGTTTGCAGATGGGCTTATCTATGACTACAACACAATAATTGACATTGATTTTGTTTTTGCAAAGGGCAAGCTTTCAAGGAAAATGAACGCAACCATGCCTGAGCTTAATCAGGACGGAATAATAAATATCAGAAAGGGGCGTCATCCTCTTATTTCCGAAAAAACCGTTGTTCCCACTGACATTTATCTTGGTGAGGATTTTGACACCCTTGTTATTACAGGCCCCAATACCGGTGGTAAGACGGTATCCCTCAAAACACTGGGGCTTTTCACCCTGATGGCACAATCGGGGCTTTGTATACCTGCCGCAAACGGTAGCCGTATTGCAGTTTTTGAGAATGTGTTTGCCGATATCGGTGATGAGCAGTCGATTGAGCAGTCGTTGAGCACATTTTCAGCTCATATGACAAATATTATTCACATTCTTAAGCATGCAGATTACAAATCTCTTGTGCTTTTTGATGAGCTTTGCTCAGGTACAGACCCCACGGAGGGCGCTGCGCTTGCGATATCTATTCTTAAAAGGGCACAGATTCTCGGGGCAAAGGTTGCCGCGACAACACATTACAGCGAAATCAAGCTTTTTGCCCTTTCAACAGACCGTGTGGAAAATGCCGCCTGTGAATTTGATGTGGCAAGTCTTCGTCCCACATACCGTCTCCTTATCGGCGTACCGGGAAAGAGTAACGCTTTTGCAATTTCCCGTCGCCTTGGTCTTGACGAGGGCGTAATTGAAGAAGCACAGACGCTTCTCACAAGTGAAAACACCCGTTTTGAAGATGTTATCTCAAGACTTGAGGAGCATAGGGCAAAGGCCCAGGAAGAGCTTAGTGAAGCCCGTGAAGCTCGCGAAGCTTCTGAGGCTGACAGAGAAACTGCCGCAAGAGAAAAAGAACGCATCAATAAAGAAAAACAGAAAATCCTCGACAACGCACGAAGAGATGCTAAGAAAATCTATGAGCGCGCAAAGGCTGAGGCTGATGAAATTGTTAAAAAAATGCAGAAGCTTCTTGACGAATCTGCACAGAATAACCGCGCCGCTATTGAAGAAGGCAGACGCAGTCTAAAAAAAGGTCTTGATAAAGCAACAGATAAGCTTTCCGAGGATGTTTTCAGTTCAAAGAGTAAGGAAAAGCTTGACCCCAAGAAAATTACTCTCGGTCAGGTGGTAGAAGTTACAACCATGAATCAGGTGGGAAATGTTCTTACGCTTCCCGATAAAAAAGGCGACCTGACAGTTCAGGTCGGCATACTGAAAATAAAGACAAATGTCAGCGCACTTGCCCCCGGCAAAGCTTCCAAAAAGAAAAAGGAGTCTCACAGTTATATCGTGGGCGAAAGCCGTGCTTATATGGATATCAAGCCTGAGCTTGACCTTCGAGGGGAAACTGTTGACGATGCCCTTGTGCTTACAGATAAATATCTTGACGAGGCATCTCTTGCCCATTTTGAGTCAGTTACTATTATTCACGGCAAAGGCACAGGTGCACTCAGAAGCGCCATTACGGATATGCTCCGCCACCATCCCCATGCAAAAAGCTTCAGAGCAGGTAAGTATGGAGAAGGAGAAGCGGGAGTAACGGTAGTAGAGATAAAATAAGACCGCTACGGGGATGTTAAAACCGCCCAGAACATTCGTTGGCGATTAAAGGATTTGAAAACAATTCATAAACCGACAATAAATAATATTGAAAGAACTCCGTACTGCTACGGAGTTCTTTTCTTTTTTATGCCAACGAATTACGAACAAACTTCACCTCGCTGTATCCACATACAGCGAGGTGAAGTTTGTCCGTTCTGAACGCTTTTTCCTATCCCCTTACCTTTAAATTGACATTGTGCAAACTTTCGGTTTGTCAATTCTGCATCTTTTTCTCTGTGCCTTTTGAGATGCAAAACTTCAGTTTATTAATTTTAAATTTGTCCTTTTTATTGCGGTGGTTTACACACAAAGCAAGGCTCAAGTCCCATTGAATGAGCGTCAGTTACTGTGGTTTCAATCTTGCTTTTTAAATGTATGCAACTTTCTCTGTGATATTTTTTCCCTGTTTTTGTACGGTAGACAACAGGACTTTCCGTCACAACCTCTTCTTCTGAGATTTCTTCCGATTTGGTTTCTTCTTGTGTTGTTGCAGTTGTAGTTTCTGTGGTGTCGGCTGTGTCAGACGTCTTTTCTTCGCATCCGCATAAGCTGAAAAGCAACATCAATGCCAACATTAAACTTATTGTTTTTTTCATACTGACTCTCCAATAAAACAGCAATTAAAAAAGCGTGTGACCGAAGCCACACGCCGAAAAACACGCGACCCGGTCACCACAACCAACTGCAAAAACTACCACAAGCAACGCAAAAAAGAGCCACGCATTTTTACACAAAGTAAAATGCCCGCTTGCGATAGATTTTATTCAGTTAGTTGTGGTAACCTCATCATATCACATTATAAAATATTTTACAAGATTTTTTTCAAAAAGAAAACGCATCTGACATAATTATCAGATGCTTACGTTTCATTATGCATTATGAATTTTAACATCCCCGAAAAGGGATAGGAAAAATTGTTCAGAACACATAAATGGAACCGAAGGGAACCCGAAGCATCGTCAAAACAAGATATGCAATTGACGTTTTCTTGCGAAAACTATGTTTGCAATCTTATTTTGCCTCTTTCCCAAAAAGTCTGAAGACTTTTCGGGAGACCCTATTAAGATACACCGAGAGGTGACATTTGTGCGTAGCAAAACGAATCATTTCGGAATTTGCTTGGCAAATTCCTACCAAAAACAATTAAAGGCACATTGTATTAATTTTTAGTAAATATATCTTCCATTAATCTTTTTCGTTTTGCGGTCTGGGCGATTTTAACATCCCGTTAATAGTGCGATTGCTCTTGCTTCAATACCCTCTCCGCGTCCGGTAAAGCCCATTTTTTCATTTGATTTAGCCTTTACGCTTATTTGCGACACATCTATACCAAGTGCAGATGCCATATTTTCTTCCATTTCTTTAATATATGGTGCCATTTTCGGAGCCTGAGCAATCAGTGTTGTATCGATATTACCGATTTTATAGCCTGCTTTCTTAATCAGCTCTGCAGTATGGGAGAGAAGCTTCATACTTGAAATCCCCTTGTATTTTTCATCGGTATCAGGAAAATGTGTGCCGATATCCCCAAGTGCTGCCGCACCAAGCAGTGAATCAATTACCGCATGAATAAGAACGTCGGCATCACTGTGACCGAGAAGTCCTTTTTCATACGGAATTGTAACACCCCCGATTATAAGGTCACGCTCCTCGGTAAGGCGGTGCGTGTCAAAGCCTGTACCTATTCTCATGGGGCATACCTCCTTTTTGCCTGCTCGTTTAGTTAATATTTTTTCTGCGGTAAGTACATCTTCGGGGGTGGTAAGCTTCAGATTTTCGTAGCTACCATCGACAATTTTAATTTTTGCACCTGTTTTTTCCATAACTCCGCAGTCGTCAGTCTCCCCTGTACCGTATTTTTCGTAAGCTTCTATTAAAGTTTCTCTGTTAAAGCCCTGAGGAGTCTGTATAAGAATGCAGTTTTCTCTAGGTACGGTGCTTGTTATAACTCCTGAGGCACTTGTTTTTACAGTGTCCTTAGGTGTAACGCCAACTGCGGCACAGCCCGACTCAATACATTCATCAGCAGTTTTTTCAATAATATCCTTTGTTATAAGAGGTCTTGCCCCATCGTGGATAAGAACAAATTCACTTGTTGCAGCCATCAGACCGCAAACAACACTTTCTCCGCGGGAAGTACCGCCCTCAGTAACGGTAACAGAATCGTTTTCAAAGAGTTTTTTCATATCAGCAATATTATTTTTTGATGCAAGTATGATTATCTCATCAAAAAAACCGCAGTTTTTAAAAACCTCTGCCGTATGTAAAATAACACTTTTTCCCATAAGCGGCATCAGCATTTTATCGGTTTTCATTCTCGTTCCGCAGCCTGCAGCAGTAATTATTGCTGTAAATGTGTGGTTTTTGTACATAACAGATACCTCATTTCAAAAAAGCAGATTGTCAAATACAATCTGCTTTTTATCAGTTAGCCAATTCCTCATCAATCATATCTTTAAGACGGTTTTCTATACTTGCGTGGTCATTTCCTGTAGCAACAACAATTTCGCTAATTAAAATCTGCTTTGCGTTGGAGAGCATTTTTCTTTCTCCTGTGCTGAGCCCTTTTTCGCGGTCACGGAGCATCAGGCTTTTTACAACTGCGGCAACCTCAAAAATATCACCGCTTTTGATTTTAACCATATTTTCGCGGTATCGCTTGTTCCAGTTCTGAATAACATCCGTCTCAACAGTGCGGAAAGCTTCAAGAACTTTCTCCGCCTCGCTTTTTTCAATGACATCACGCATACCGACACCAACTGCGTTGTTCATCGGTACCATAACTTTCATATCACCGATAGGCATCCGTACAACATAATAGGACTGCTCTTTTCCAAGCACTTCCTTTACTTCAATATCCTCGATGATTCCCGCGCCGTGCATGGGATAAACTACGCTGTCACCAATTTTGTACATCTTATGCCTCCGTTTTCAGATTTAAAAAACTATGTGAGAAATTATTTTTCAAAGCATTTGTTAAGCTCTGCTCCGATAAAAAGAATATATATGCAGATAAAAATCCACAACATAAAAAACACCAGCACCGACAAACTGCCGTAAAGGAACGAAAACGATGCAATGTTTTCATAATAATAAGAGAAAAGATACGAAAAGCTTACCCAGCCCACTCCGCTGAGGATTGCCCCCGGAAGTTGTGTAACCAGCTTTGCCTTTCTGTTTGGAACGACCTTATACATCAGAAGGAAAAACAGACTAAGCACTACTACTCCCAGTATTTTCCGAATACCAAGCATAAATACTGCCGCAGCGTGGTAGCTTGAAGCAAAACCTACAATTTCCTTTGTGGCATCGTCAAAAACGAAAAGCACAAGACAAAGCACAAGCACAACTAAAAGCGCAAGTGTATAGACCATACTCATAAGCCTTGTTCTGATATAATTTGGCATTTCATTAGAGCAAAAAACCCTGTTAAGTCCTTTGGTAACAGAATGTACGCCGAGAGAAGCTGCCCAGAGAGTATATACAGCGGTAATGGAAATCACTGTGATATTACTTCCGACAAAAGTTTCCTCTATAAATGACGCAATAAGCTCCTTTGCCGCCCCCGGGAAAATCTCTATCAAATATGAAATAAGCTGAGACTCAGACAGCGGCAAAAATTTTATAATACTCATAAGCAACATTATAAACGGAATTACGGATATCGTCATAAAAAACGCGCTTTGTGCAGAATATGCCCCAATATCGTCTTCCTTTGAGCCGCGGATAATACCAAAGATAAACTTAGAAAGTTTTTCTATCATTCTTCCTCCTCAGGCTGCTCCTTTTCAAGCACATCAATAACAGCTTCCACAACACGGTTGCTGTCGGTTTTTGCAATGGTTATGACGAGGTTCTCGTAATTAAATGACTCACCCTCGTCAGGAATTTTATCAAGATTATGTGCTGCAAAACCGCTCAATGTGGTAATATCGGAATCATCCTCAATCTCCTCAAGCTCAAAAAACTCAAGGAATTTGTCAAGACTTGTACTGCCGAGCGCGCGGAATTTATTTTCAGAAAGAGGAACAATTTCCTCCACCACTTCGTCGTGCTCGTCATAAATTTCACCAACCAGAGACTCAAGCACATCTTCAAGGGTAACTATACCCTCAGTTCCGCCGTATTCGTCATTAACAACCACCATATGGCTCTTTGACTCCTGGAAGAACTTGAGCAGTCTTGAAATTTTCATAGTCGGGAAAATAAAGTTAACGGGTTTAATAAGATCTTTTATTTCAAGAGAAGAGTTATTGAAAAAGTCCTTCTGATACAGTATGCCAACGACACTGTCAAGACTATCCTCATAAACAGGGAGTCTTGAAAATTCTGTTTCTGAAAAGACTGATGCTATACGCTCTCTGTCCCATGTTATATCAACTGCTGCAACATCAACTCTGGGTGTAAGAATGTCATTTACATCAAGGTCACTGAACTTGATAACATTTTTGATGAGTTCACTTTCCTGCTCATCAATTTCACCGCCGCTTGCAGCCTCTTCAACAACCGTTATAATTTCGTCTTCTGTTACACCTGTCTGCGCCTCTGCCTTGAAAATCTTAAGTACAAGCATCTGCCATAAGTTAAATATAACAGTAAGGGGTGTGAAAATCTTTACAAGGAAAGAAAGTGACCCCACAACACTTTTTGAAAAACTGTCAGGGCTTTTTTTCGCAACTGTTTTAGGCGTAATTTCACCGAAAATAAGAATTGTGAGAGTCATCACAACAGTGGAAAGTGTAACACCAAGCTCAGGCTTGTCCGCAAAAAGCCTTGTGAAAAGCACCGTTGCAAGAGATGAAGCAACAACATTAACTATATTATTGCCAATAAGGATTGTAGAAATAAGTTTTTCGTAATTTTCGCTCAGTCTGAGCACTTTTTTTGCCTTTTTTTCTCCATCCTCAGCTTCTGCTTTCGCCCTCATCTTATTAAAAGATGTAAAGGCTGTTTCTGATGCACTGAAATACGCAGAAAGCGCAACCAATACAATAAGTACGACTATAATCGTAGGGACACCGTCCATCAGGACTATCACTCCTTTTAAAAATAATTATACATATATATTATACCATAAATTTTATTTTTGTCAAATATTATGTGTAGGAGGTGTTAAAAAGCTCCAGAGTGAAATAGATTAAAACATAAAATTTCCCACTTTGGAAGTCGGATCGTAGCCATG
>JAZUOX010000072.1:0-9483 GCA_045604905.1 Clostridia bacterium | reverse complement strand
GCTCACCGCGGTTACCCTCGATAGAGGTCATAAGAGCTGTCTCTTCACCGCAAACGAATGCGCCTGCACCCAGACGGATCTCAAGATCAAAATCAAATCCTGAGTCAAAGATATTCTTGCCCAGAAGACCCATCTCTTTTGCCTGATCGATAGCGAGCTGAAGACGCTTAACAGCGATGGGGTACTCTGCACGAATGTAGATGTAACCCTGATTAGCACCGATAGCGTAACCTGCAATAGCCATAGCCTCAAGCACACTGTGGGGGTCTCCCTCAAGAATACTTCTGTCCATGAATGCACCCGGGTCACCTTCGTCGGCATTACAGCAAACGTACTTCTGCTCGTTTACACTCTTAGAAGCGAATTCCCACTTAAGACCTGTGGGGAAACCACCGCCGCCACGACCACGGAGACCTGAGTCCTTAATTACCTGAATTACATCAGCGGGCTGCATTTCTGTAAGAACTGTAGCAAGCGCCTTGTAACCGTCAAATGCAATATATTCCTCGACGTTTTCGGGGTTAATAACGCCGCAGTTACGAAGAGCAATACGCATCTGCTTTTTGTAGAAAGGAACCTCGTTAAGAGACTTGATAGTTTCGTCTTCTGCGATAGTTTCATTGTAAACAAGTCTCTTTACAATTCTACCCTTGAGAAGATGCTCTGTAACGATTTCCGCTACATCTTCTTTCTGTACCTGGCTGTAGAAAGCACCCTCAGGGTAAACAACTACAACCGGACCGAGTGCACAAAGACCGAAGCAACCTGTCTTTACAACTTTAACTTCGTTTTCAAGACCGTTAGCCTTGAGCTGTGCCTCGAATTCGTCTATAAGCTTTGCGCCACCTGAAGAGGTACAGCCTGTACCGCCGCAGATGAGCACGTGTGATCTGTATAAATTCATTACACTACTCTCCCCTCTTACTTCTGTGCGCCAACTGTATATTCGATAACGGGTGAACCGTTAACGATGTGATCAGATACAATCTTTGCAACCTTTTCAGCTGTCATTTTAACATAAGTAACCTTTTCCTGACCGGGAACAAAAACTTCAACAATAGGCTCAAGAGCACACATACCAATGCAACCTGTCTGCTCAATAACTACGTTTGAAAGGTTACGCTTGCTTGCCTCTTCAAGGAAAGCTGACATAACAGGACGAGCACCTGCAGCGATACCGCATGTTGCCATACCGATTACAACTCTTACGCCCTCTTCTCTTTCTTTTCTGAGATTTACATTATCAAGAACTTTCTTCTTAATAGCCTCAAGTTCAGCTATACTTTTCATTAATTCGCACCTCCATAAATTTCGGTTAAATTTCCGTTTATATACTCACCTATCCATACTGCAACGCTTGGCTCATTAAGCTTTACTTCTTCACCAAGAATCTCTTTAAGCTCTCTTGTATCAAGAGTGAATTCTGCACTGTTATAAATGTGAGTATATATAAAATCAATATCCGGATTCATACTTATAAGTGACACCATAGCCTGCGATATGTCACCAAGCGGTTGACGGTCTATATGGCTATGAGAAAATGTTGCCGTAATGGTTGTTCCTACGCCAAGCTCACTTTCAAGGAAGACATCTCCCCCGGTTTGCTGAGCCGCTGATTTAAGAAGTGATATCCCAAGTCCGACCTTGCGTGTGGTACGCGTGGTAACAAACGGGTCACTCACTTTTTTAACCATTTCTTCATCCATACCGCATCCGTTGTCCTTAATTGTAAAGGACAAAATATCTTCTACGATATTCTCTTTCACAGTCACTTCTATAAGACTTGCTTTTGCCCGGACAGAATTTTCTGCAATATCAAGAATATTGAGACTTATTTCCTGCATATCAGTCTTTGTATTTTGCAAGAATTCCGGGAACGTCATCAGCTGTGATACGTCCGTAAACATCATCGTTTACTGTAAATACCGGAGCGAGACCGCATGCACCGATACAACGTGTGGCCTCAAGTGAGAACTTACCGTCGGGAGTACATCCGTCAACATCAATTCCGAGATCCTGTTTGATTTTCTCAAGAATGTCACCGCTGCCCTTAACGTAGCATGCTGTACCAAGACATACACCAATCTTATACTCACCCTTAGGATTAAGTGAGAACTGGGTGTAGAAAGTAACAACACCGTAAACCTCTGCCAGCGGAACCTCAAGCCCATCTGCAATCATTGTCTGAACCTCGATCGGAAGGTAACCATAAATCTCCTGTGCGTTGTGGAGCACGGGGATAAGTGCGCCGTCCTGACCTTTGTACTCAGCAATTACAGCATTAAGCTTTGCTTCCTGCTCAACTGTTCCCTTGAAGGGAATAACTGCTTCATTTGCCATTGTCTGAACCTCCTGTATTTTCATTATTTTATAAAAGCATTTCGGTATATCGATATTGGAATATCGATATAATTTCCATCTTAACCATTATACCAAAAAAAAACCGTAATGTCTACACTTAATTGCGTATTTTTACGGTTTTTTTCAAATTATTTTAATTTTTTTATTATTTCTTCTACCGAAATCTCGTTAACATCCAAAAAATTTACTTTTTCAGATATTGAAACCAGGTTGTGCGCATCACTGTCGGTTATATATTTATACGGATCATCCTCCACCAAAATGTCAGCACTCCCCGACACTTCAAGAGTTGAAAATCCAAGCTCATCAGGAACACAGCCAAGTATTGCAACTATGCCGTTCTTTTCCCGGTCAATATGAGCAGCAATACATACTCCGCCCAAATTTTCAACTTCCCTTTTTACTTCTTCTATTCCGAGCATAGTAGCATTGATGAGAAGTTTTTCTATCTCCCCGGTTTTTTCATCAACTTCATTCATAATGACCTGTTCTCCGAAAATGTCAGGACGGTTTTTTATTGGTGGAAGGCTGTTTTCAAGCAGCTCCCCCATAATTTCTGCCGACTCAATGGTCGGAAAAAGGCAAAGCAGATGTATATTTTCTGCAGTTTCTGCTTCTATAGCAGGCACAACCGTTATGCCGAATTCTTCCGCAGCCAAAGTAACTGCACGAATATTTCTCGCGGTGTTATGGTCTGCAACTGCTATTGCATCAAGCCCGTTTATGTAGCTCATCCCGGCAATACTGTGAGGAGTCATATCCATATCGGCACAAGGCGACAGACATGAATGAATGTGAAAATCATAATAACATTTCATAGGCAATCTTTTATTTCGCAAGCTAAGCAGAAAGCGCTTTTTTCTGAAGAGTAGACGGATATCTCCTGCTGTACGACACGGGTCTTTGCTGCTTCGTCAAGCTTTATGCCTTCAGCAAGAATAACCATAGCCGAATCTGTAAGCGCCGCTACTGCCGGCACATTAATGTTGCTCTGAATAGTTATCCATGCATCACCTGCCTGAGCCTTACTCATAACAAGACTCAAAAGGTCACCTATATGACACCCTGTTACCTCTCTGCCGGTATCTCCTGCGTTTATTTCTGTAAGGCCGATTTTTTCTGCTATTTCCTTTACCGTCAAGGTAATCTCCTCTTTTCGTATTATTCATCTACAAGCTTGCTTATTTCCGTAATTTCTTTTGCAATCATTTCTATTTTTTCCCTGAGTCGGAATATACAATCCTTTTCCTGAGCTTTTCCGCGTACAATATCTTCCGCAAAGTCCCTACAACTGGGGCTGCCGCAGCTTCCGCAGTCAAGTCCCGGAAGTCTTTCGTAAATTTCTTCCATAAGCACCATTTTACGCATAGCTTCTCCCATATCTGAGTCAAGGGGAGAAATTGGTTTATATACAATTTTTCTTTCCCACATGAGACTGAGCCCGTCTCCGTTTTCATCCCTGGGTTGCAAAGTCTCTGAAATGTTGCGTATTTTGGAATTTGCAATAAACTCATTTTCCACATTAAGAGGTCCGCCCGTACATCCGCTTACACAAGCAAGTGCCTCTATAAAATCAACATCTCTGAGCTTTTCATCTTCAAGAGCTTCCAGTATATTTATAACATTATGTATGCCGTCAACTGTAATATAGTTCTTTATTCCGAGTGCCTGTGCCTCTCCTCCGCTTCTGGCCCAGCGTATACCGTCTCTGCCGGCTTTCGAAAGCTTTTTGGGTGATTTGACTTTTTTTATTTCCTGCGTCAGTTGTTTATATACATCTTTCACCGCAATAACCCCGCTTACATCCGACTTTCCAAGGGCAAGGGGCTGTTTTGTTGCCGTTATTTTAGCCGTACACGGAGTAAGGAAAAATGTTCCTATTTTTTCATCTGAAAGGCCCGTTTTCTCCATAGCTTCCTTTCTTGCAAGCTGTGCCGCTGCTTCCATAGGAGAGGTAAGCGGAATTATATGGTCTGCAAGGGAGGGAAATCTCACCGCTATGAGCCTTACAACAGCCGGACATGCAGATGATATAACCGGCTTCACCCGGGATGAATCACTAAGCATTTCACGGGTTTTTTTAGTGATAACTTCTGCACCGCGTGCGACCTCAAATACATCGTCAAAACCAAGATTCAAAACGCCTGTAAGTATTGCTTCCACATCTGTACTTTCGGAAAACTGGCCGAAAAATGCAGGCGGAACAAGTGCTACATTATATTCATACTTATCAAGATCGCTGAGAGCATCACTCTTTACTTTTTTCGCACGGTAAGGACAACGCCTTACACATTCACCACAGTCAATACATCTTTCTTTGATTATTTTGGCTTTCCCGTTTTGCACACGGATTGCCTGTGTAGGGCAATGGCGCATACACATAGTACAGCCTTTGCACAATTCTGTATCAAGACACACACTGTGATAAATCACATCTTCATTTTTTTCGGGGGACATATTAACCCTCCTTTATTTTACAAGGACCGTCATATCAACAACTGTGCCCTTTCCTACCTCTGTTGTAATTTTCATTTCATCTGTATAGCGTTCCATATTGGGAAGACCCATTCCGGCACCAAAGCCCATTTCACGCGCCGATTCACTTGCTGTGGAATACCCCTTCTCCATAGCTTTTTCAATATTCTTTATTCCCGGGCCTTTGTCAGAATGTATCATACGGATTTTCTGCGGAGAAATCTCAACATCAATTTCTCCACCTTCTGCATGAATGACCATATTGATTTCACATTCATACATCGCAACGGCAACCTTACGGATTATTTCCGGAGAAAACCCAAGCTGTTTCAGCACTTTTTTTACATTTGTGCTGGCTTCTCCTGCAACGGAAAAATCATCAGGTCGCACATCGTAATGCAACTTCAAGATTTCCTGAGCCATAATCACACTTCCTTGTGTATAAGACCTGCAGAATAAAGCTTTCCGCAAGCAGAATAAAGAATATCTTTTGTAGACATAACAACCATTGAATATTCTTTTGCAAGCTCTCTGATTTCATCTGTAGGCTGCTTTCCGCGAACAAAAACTATTGTTTTTATATCCATCATTTCTGCTGTTCTTATTACTTGACTGTTCACAAGTCCTGTAAGCAAAAGTGCATGATTCTCAACAAACGCAAGAACATCACTCATCAGGTCACAGGCAAAAGCAGAGCTGATTTCTCTGTCAAGAAACTCTTCCCCGCAACAAACTTCTGCATTTAAAATATCTTTGATTTCTGTAAGTTTCATAAGAAATTCCTCCAAATTTTATCTGCTGTTATTTAACGTATGACATATCAGCGTAATAAGTTGTATCAAAAACAATATCACCCATTTCTGCATTAACCTCACCGTTTATGAGAATCTGCACACTATCAACATTGTCCAGTGCACAAAGCGAATTAACAACAGAGTAGAGTCTCAATGTGGTCTCAAGCGTACTTCCGCTTGTGCTGCCTATGAATTCCGATGAGAAGTTTACGGTACATACTCCGTCCTTATTTTCGATTTTGATAAGTTTTGTACCCTGAGGAACTGACGGTGAATGCGATTTGTCATTAGGTCCGCTGATAAGCTCATTAACAACCGTTCGTTCAAGAGAAAGGGCATTCTGCACTTCTACTTTACGCTTTTCGACCTCAAGTATATCTCCGTTTTTATTCGGGAAGTAGAGGCGTATGGTAGTCTCCTCTTTTGTATGAGGGTCTGTGTAATCACTGAGACTTATAAGTCCGATTTCCTTGTTATCGTCATCCATAAGAGGACTTCCCTCAACCCTGATTACAATAGCATCAATTCCTTCAATGGAACAGAGCGTCTTAACAAGGGCATTTCTTAAAATAATTTCTTCTGTACCCTTTTTTTCTGAATAGTGTTTAGAAAAGTCAACAGTTGCAACTCCGCCTTTTATGTCAAGCTTGAGAATGGTGGCCTTATCACTTATTACAGGTTCATTACTTTCCTTGACAGGTCCTTTTATGAGCTCTGCAACAACGGTTTTTGCTTTTTCATCAAGCTTCATTTTGTCAGTGTCAAGATTTCTCTTTTCTTCATTAAGTGCGTTCGTACCTGCATCCTTGAAGTAAAGACTTACGGATTCCGACTTTGACGTACAACCTGAAAAAGCTACTGTCATAAGAGCCATTACAACAAAAAACAATACTGCTTTTTTCATAATATCCATCCTTTCTTATTTAAAAGTAATGGGAATAATTATACAGAAAGTGCTTCCTACTCCTTCTTCACTTTCCACAACAATATTACCGCCGTGAAGCTCAACTGCTGTCATAGCAATTGAAAGTCCAAGTCCTGTACCCCCGGTTTCTCTGGCACGGGCTTTGTCAACGCGATAAAATCTGTCGAATATTTTATACTTTTCATCCGGTGCAATACCTATACCGGTATCAGATATTTCAATTTTTATATTTGTTTCATCTTTTGAAAGACGCATAGTTACTTTGCCGTCTTCTTTAGTATATTTTATGCTGTTATCCAGTACATTATAAATGGCTTCCCATATTCTGTCCCGTTCAACTTTTGAGTAGATGGTTGTCTCTGACTCATAAACAAGTTCTATATGCTTCTGTTCTGCCAGAGGACGCAGTGCTTTTGCAATATTAGAGCAAAGTTCTGTAAGGTCTGTAACTGCAAACTCCATCCTTGCCACATTTGCAGAATTGTCCATCCTTGTAAGAGTAAGAAGTTTATCCACAATTCTCGTAAGTCTGTCAACCTGAACATTCATATCTGTAAGAAACTCATTAACCATCTCCTGCGGAGCGTCCTGGGTATTTATAAGCGAGTCGGAAATAAGTTTAATTGAGCTGAGAGGTGTTTTTAATTCGTGAGAAGCATTAGACACAAATTCCTGCCTCTTCTCTTCCTGCACTTTTATCTGTTCGGTCATCTTATTGAAAGAGTCTATAAGCTGACCGATTTCACCTCCTGTATTTTTTTCTATATAATAGTCGGTCCCCTCTTCTGTTGCCTTGCTGAGTTTTTGGGTAAGATTACGGATTGGTTCCGTAATGAAGCCTGCGAGAAAAAAGCTTATTACACCGATAAGTATACTTACAAGAACAACAAGCATCAGCATGGTTGCCAGCATCTCATTCATAAATTCAGTGGTGTCCGCCGCAGACTCCTGGTAGTATATAACTCCTGTTATTTTTTTATCTTTAACTACAGGAGCTGCCGCACAAACTACAAGGTCACCGTTGGCATCCTCCACCTGCTCAACATTGTTTTTGCCGTTCATGGCATCAAGCACCGCCGGAGTAGGCATATACTTACCAAGCAGAATGCTGTTATTTGAATCGTATGTTATGCGGGCTTCTTTATCAAGCATAATAACACGGCTGCTGCTTGACACCTGCTGTTTTTCAAGAAGTATAGCAATACTCTCAGGGGTAAGCTCCTGATTCTGCGAAATATGACCTGCAATAACATTTGCCTGAGTCAGAGTCTGAACTTCTTTCTGCTTGAGAGAATAGTTATTCATGGAGTTTGTTATGTAAACACTTATCAGTCCGAGAGTCAGAACAATGATCAAAAAATATGTCAGAACGAGTCTCCAACGGATACTCGCAAGATTTTCCTTAATTTTCTTTAAAATAGTAACCTACCCCCCACTTGGTAAGAATATATTCAGGAACTGCCGCATCAGGCTCAATTTTTTCTCTGAGGCGTCTTACATGAACATCCACAGTTCTGATATCGCCGGGGTAGTCATATCCCCACACTATATCAAGCAGGTTTTCTCTTGAATATACTTTGCCGGGGTTTGAAACAAAAAGGTCACAAAGGTCAAATTCTTTTGCTGTAAGCTCGATTATCTTATTATCAATTCTCACACGTCTGAGGTTGTAGTCAAGTTCTATTCCGCCTGCACTTACTGTGTTTTTCCCTGAAGCAGGAGCATTGCTCGAAGACCTGCGCAGAATTGCTTTGATTCTTGCTTTTAATTCAAGTATATTAAAGGGCTTTGTAAGATAGTCATCAGCACCGTATTCAAGTCCGAGAATTTTATCCATATCCTCTGTTTTAGCAGTAAGCATAATAATCGGAACAGTAGAAAACTCTCTCACCTTCTGACAAACCGTGAGTCCGTCAATTTTGGGAATCATAAGATCAAGGATAATAAGGGATATACTTTTATCTCTTGCAAGCTTAAGCGCTTCCTCTCCGTCGTATGCAGTTTCGGTTTCGTAACCGTCCTGCTCAAGGTTGAATTTTATTCCCTTGACAAGCAGTTTTTCGTCGTCAACTATAAGTATTTTCATTAAAATCAATCCCTTTCGTTTTGTACATATACCTATCTATATTAAGTATACCACACCGAAAGGGATTTTTCAACTAATTTTATTAAAATTATCTGTTCAGAACCCATATCATAAAATTGAGATAAGCGGCAAAAGTTACCCATATAAGATACGGAATCTGAAGCTTTGCCGAAAGCGGGTCAATAAGGGAAAATTTCTTTATCATTGTATAGATGAGTCCCCATAGAACGGCTATCCATAAAAATGCAAGCAAGTACGCTTGCATATTAAAAAATACAAGGCTCCATAAAAAGTTAACTGCAAGTTGCCATACATAGACTTTTAGTGCTGAAGAAACATTCTCCCCTTCTTTTGCTTTAAGAAAAATTCTTGCACTGCTTATTCCCATAAGAACATAGAGAATTCCCCATACAATCGGGAAAAGCCAGCCCGGAGGAGAAAGCGGTGGCATATTGATTCTGTCATAGATATCCATATTGTTTCTTGTAAGAAACGCAGCAAGACCACCCACACCGACACTTATAGCTATTGAAATTATGTACGGTTTGTATTTTTTCCACATATAAATCACCTCATTAAAATGTATATGCAAAAAACATACTGTTTATGACAAAAAAAGGGGCTGTAGTCAACCCGATTTAAAAAATCGTTTTGCTACATCCCCTGGTACAATAAAAGTGTAAGTAAATTAACTATTGATTTAGTTGATTGCTTGCACTTATTTTTTTATAATAAGAGAAGAAATGGTCTGACGTACAGCCCCTTGGATTTCGCATCCGCAACAAAGACTGTCAGCCATCCTCTTATTATGTAAATTCGATTAAGCAGGTTGGGACAAATAT
>JAZUOX010000071.1:0-60023 GCA_045604905.1 Clostridia bacterium | reverse complement strand
CGATAAACCTATCGACACAAAAGGCAGACATCGAAAAAGGAAGGTAAATTCATCGAACACGAACTCGTCGGCGTATGTGGATACGGTAGAGGGCGTGTTCGGTGAAAACAAGCAGAAATGGCTACAAACTGCAGTTTGTAGCCATTTTATTAAACACTAGTTGCTTGATAACACCTTATCAGCCACCTGACGGTGACAGCTTCCCCTCAAGGGGAAGCCTTTACTTTCATTCTCTGCTTGTGGTTGACCGACTTTTTCGACAGTCTGAGAAGCAGGACTGTTGTCCTGCTTCTTTTATAATGTAAGCGTATTTTCAAGTCTTGCTGACTCTTCTTTAATATAGAAGTTTTCTTCTTTTTCAAGATTCGGGTCGCTTGAAAGTAACTTTTCTGCAGCGATACCGCTGTCTTTAAGTACCGCAAGGTCGTTTGCCAGGTCTGCAATTTTAAACTGCAACGCGCCGTGTTGTCTTGTTCCGAAAAAGTCTCCGGGCCCGCGAAGAGATAAATCTTTTTCAGAAATTTTAAAGCCGTCGTTACTTTTTGTCATTATTTTCATTCGTTCAACAGTTTCCTCAGTGTGAGAAGAATTGAAAAGTACACAGTAGCTTTTTTCTTTACCTCTTCCTACTCTTCCGCGAAGCTGATGAAGCTGACTTAATCCAAATCTTTCAGCATTTTCAACTACCATCAGTGTTGCCTCGGGAACATTTACCCCGACTTCTATAACTGTTGTGGATACAAGTATTTTTGTGTTTCCCAGAACAAAATCTGTCATAGCAATTTCTTTATCTGCACTTTTCATTTTGCCGTGAACAATCCCCATAGGGATATCAGAAAACACAGTTTTTGACAGCATATCAAAATGCTGTGTAACGGATTTCACCGATAGTTCTTCGTTTTCTTCAACGCTGGGGCATACGATATAGCAACGGTTACCCTTGTTAATCTCCTTTCTTATAAAGGCATAAATTCTTTCTCGCATATCCTCTCCTACGCAATAGGTATCTATAACCTGTCTGTTAGGTGGCAGCTCGTCAATAATCGAAATATCCATATCACCATAGATAATAAGTGCCAGAGTACGCGGTATTGGTGTAGCTGTCATTACAAGAGTGTGGACGCTTTCTCCTTTTTCGGAGAGAGTCATTCTTTGTCTTACTCCGAAACGGTGCTGTTCGTCGGTGATTGCAAGAGCAAGGTTTTTGAAAACGACTTTATCCGTAATGAGTGCATGTGTGCCGAAAATAGCGTCAATTTCTCCATTTTCAAGAGATTTATATATTTCCCGCTTCTCTTTTAATTTTGTACTGCCTGTCAGAAGAGCGCATCTGATGCCGAAATTTTCAAGCATAGGAGACAGGTCCTTGTAGTGCTGACGGGCAAGAACTTCTGTGGGAGCCATCATTGCCGCCTGAAAACCATTTTTCGCACAATAGTACATAGAAAGCGCTGCAACGACTGTTTTACCGCTGCCCACATCACCCTGAACAAGTCTTGTCATGGCATTTCCGCTTTCAAGATCACGATAAATATCTCCAAGTACACGCTTTTGTGCATTTGTAAGTAAAAAAGGCAGCTCCGAAATGAAAGGCATTACATCCACCTTTCCGAACCGAATACCTTTTTCTTTTTTGCTGCCATTTTTCATTTTGCGCAGAGTTGTTTGCAAAATAAAGAACTCTTCAAACACAAGCCTTTTCTTTGCTATTTCAAGAGATGCCTCATCTGACGGGAAATGGATGTTCTTTATCGCAAAATCCAAAGGGCAGAGGGCATATTCCTTTAAAGTTGCTGCTGGAATAATATCCCTCAGATACGGATGGTATAACTCGTAGGCATCCCTTATAAGCTTGCGAAGAAACTTCTGTGTAATGCCATTTGTAAGCGGATATACAGGAACTATACTTTTTGTGCACTCAGCCCGGGAAGATAATTCAAATTCAGGCGAAAGAATTTCTCTTATACCCCGTCTCACATTCACCTTGCCGTAAAATGTATACTCGTATCCTCGGTTAAGCATAGTTTTTATATATTTGTTATTAAAGAAAATGCAAACGGCAATTCCGCTGTCATCCCTTATCTGCACTTTGTAATAAGTGAGACCTTTTCTGACGAAATGCTCTGTCACTTCAGAAACCACTTTTCCGTTGAAAGATGCAGTTTCATCATGCTGAAGTTCGCTAATTTTACGGATCTTTGTTCTGTCGTCAAATCTTACCGGAAAGTAAGTAAGCAAATCCCATACAGTAAAAACGCCAAGGCGAAGCAGCTGCTTCGCCTTGGCATCACCTATTCCTTTAAGTGATCTGATATCAGTTTCTTTAGGATTAATCACAATCCTCACCTTATTCAATCGAAATAATATAATAGTATACGCTCTGACCACCGTTTACAACGGTAACTTCAACCTCGTCAAGGCATTCTTCGATAATGTCAGCTATCTTTCTGGCTTCATCTTCAGACACATCCTCACCGTAATAAAGAGTGATATACTCGCTGTCTTCATCTGCGATTTCCTTTATAAGGTCAATCGTAGCGACAGAAAGCTCATTGTTATCTGAAACGATGTGCCCCTCTGAAACTCCGATATAGTCACCCTCGTGAATTGCAAGCCCGTCCATTTCGGTATCTTTTACCGCATAGGTAACATTACCGCTTGTGACCTTGCCGAGAGCCTTTGTCATTTTCTTAGCATTTGTATCTACATCCTCCATTGGAGAATAAGTCATCATAGCACTAATCCCCTGAGGAATAGTTTTTGATTCTATAACAACAACCTTACATTCAGCAATTTCAGCAGCCTGTTGTGCCGCGAGGATGATGTTTTTGTTATTGGGAAGAACAAATACAGTATCAGCGTTAGCTTCCTCAATCGAGCTGAGAATATCTTCTGTACTGGGATTCATTGTCTGTCCACCTGGGATAATGTTTGTAACGCCAAGCTCCGTGAATGCTTTTATAAGGCCATCACCGTTGGCAACAGCAACTACAGCAACATCTTTATGAGGAGCAATTTTCTTTTCAGGCGCTGATGCAATCAGATCAGAATGTTGCTCGCGCATATTTTCAATTTTAATATTAATCATCTCTCCAAGCTTTATAGCCTGTTCAAGTACAAAACCGGGATGGTTTGTATGAATATGAACCTTAACAATATCATCCTCGTCAATAACAATCATACAATCGCCTTTAGATTCTATTGCACTACGCATTTTATCTGCAGAAAGCTCAGGTGAACGCTTGTTTATAATAAACTCTGTGCAGTAAGCATATTTGATTTTCTTTGCACTCTGCGTTTGTGCTGCTGCTTTGGATGCTGCTGCCGCTGCTTTGTCGATGATTTCGACAGGTGCACCTTCAAGAGCTTTCAGAAAACCTTCGAATATGCATACAAGACCCTGACCGCCTGCATCGACTACGCCCGCTTGTTTAAGCTGAGGAAGCATATTCTGCGTTTCAGCAAGGGCTTTTTTCATACCTTCAAGAACTTGAACGAAAAATGCGGAAATATCGTCACCTCTGAATCTTTCGCCCGATTCTGCTGCAGCGCGTATAACTGTAAGGATAGTACCTTCAGTAGGCTTCATAACAGCTCTGTAAGCAGTGTCGCTTCCACCACGAAGAGCCGCCTTCATCATAGGAACATCAATAGTGTCCTTAGTAATGCTTTTTGACATACCTCGGAATATCTGTGAAAGAATAACACCTGAGTTACCCCTAGCCCCGCGCAGAGTAGCTTTTGCTACTGCATTTGAAAGAGCATCTGTTCCGGAAAAACTTTCATTGCTGATAGCTTTTGCCGCACTCAGGAATGTAAGCGACATATTAGTACCGGTGTCGCCATCAGGAACGGGAAATACATTAAGAGCATCAACAAGCTCTTTGTTGTTGTTGAGGTTGTATGCACCGGACAGTATCATAGAAGACATAGCCGGCGTGTCTATAAATTTAATCATATAATAGCCTCCGAAAGGGCATAGATATCCCTATGCCGTGTATAAAGCGTTTCTGAAAACAAATTAAGCCTGTGCATTGGGCACACGGATACTTTCAACAAACACATTTACTGCCTTAACATCCATACCGATAAGCTCGGACAAACGGTATTTTACACCGTGAATAATACTTTCGCATATAGCGTTGATGTTTACACCGTACTGCACAACAATGTACATATCAACAGTGATTTCATTATTGGACACATTAACTTTTATACCCTTTGAAAGGTTAGAGGGCTTAAGAAGTGCCACAATACCGTCTTTAGTGTTGCGAGTAGCCATACCCACAACGCCGTAACAACTTGTTGCAATAATGCCTGCGGCATTTGCAATTACAGTGTTTGATATATTGATACTACCGTATTGGGTTTCTGTTTTTGCTGCCATAGTAAAACCTCCTTGATATATCTTCTCTTATTATACCTCAAAACAGAGGCTTATGTCAATATTTCTATATTTTTATTACCTGAAAATTCGTTTGTTGTAGATGAAAATAACAAAATCTGTCTGTTTTTTGCCATTGATTCAAAAAGCTCAATGGCTTTTTGTGTCCTCGGATTATCGTATTGAAGAAAAGGTTGATCGAGTATTATAAAAGCATCTTCATTGCCAAAAAGCATATCTGTAAGCGCAAGTCTCAGTGACAGATAAATCTGGTCAACAGTACCGCCTGAAAAGTACGCAGCTTCTCTGGGAATATCTGCACTGATGCTCAGATTGAAGTCATCGTCGCAGAAGAGAGTGTTGTATTTTCCGTCAGTAAGAAAAGACAGATATTCTGCCGCTTTTTTATTAATTGCAGGCGTGAAATCTTTTTGCATTTTTTTGTGAGAACTTTCAAGACTGTCTGCAGCAAGAGAGAGAACGGACAAAGATTTTTCAAGTTTCAAACGGTTTTTGTAAAGCTCGGGGAGAGAGGAAGTATCTATAGATTCAACCTGAGATTCAAGAGAAGAAATCCGCATATTGGCAGAAGTCAGCTTTTCTCTTGCAAAAACGGCATTCTGCTTCAATGATGAAATAATCTTTTCGTGAGCTTTTTTCTTTTCTTCAAGTTTAGAGAGCTCTACCTTGAAATCTTCCAGTTTTTTTATTTCGGAAGGGGTTGTGTCGTTCTTTTTTTCAATAAACTGTAAAGAAAACAGGGCTGAAGCTGCAATAAACGGAACAAGTGAGAGCACTGCTTTAACAATAAGAAGAGAAATTGCCAGGATAATAAAAATCACACCGGCGCAGAAATATATTTTACCGTATGATTTTTTTCTTTGAAGAAGATATTCCTCTTTTTCAGCAATCCTTCCCGAAATGTTTGCAATGTCAGCATCAAAACTTTCTTTCAGGGCGTCTTCATATTTTTCCTCTGCTGTCATGCATGCATTCTTAAGCGAAGAAAGAGAAGCTTTTGCAATCTCAAGCTGCGCTTTGATTTCATCCTGAGATGCCTTTTGTCTTTCCAGTGAAGTTATTTTTTCAATTACTTGCGGCAAAGTACCGCCACTTCCTCGCAAGGGACGGATTTCTCTTTTTGCATTCTCAAGAATTTTGATAGCTTTTTCATAATCGGCACTTTCGTCGCCACTTTTTGCTATGTTTGCAAGCCTTGTTACTATTTCGCTGCTACTGCTGTCAATAACGGTTGAAAGCTGTTTTATAAATACTGTCTTTGAAAATGTGTCGCTGCTTACACCGATTATATCTTCGGGAAGAATATTCAACTTTTCAGCGGTATCGGTATTATATACTTTAAGCACATCATATTTTTTAACTTCTCCGGATTTTCGGTAGATAGTTATATTTTTGCCATCTGAAAGTGTAAGGTTAAGCTTGCCTTCGCAGGTACCACCGTCCCAGGGAGTATATTTTTCACGGAGAGAAAGCCCCTTTCCGCGATTGTCACCAAAACCGTAGAACATTGCATAGATAAAGCTTATAATAGTGCTTTTTCCGCTTTCGTTGTTGCCTGCAATTATGTTTAAGGAATCGGTAAATTCTATTGTTTTATTTCTGAATTTACCAAAGGAGGTTATTTCAACGCTTCTTATTCTCATAACGCACCTCCCAAATCCGGAATTCGGCCGCCAAGAGCATCAAGCCCTATTTTGGCAGCCAGTACAAATTCTTCTTCGCTACCTGCTCTTTCACGAAGCTCCCGTAAAAAAGCACCGCGAAGAGTATCTTCGGAAGATATCTGGTCAAAATCATATGTAGGAACGGTTTCATCGGAAATGTCTATGTAAAGCATATCTTTTGAAAGAGTTTCTTTTATGTATAATATGTCAGGTGTATTTTTTTCGGAACATTCGCCGGTTAATGAGATATGGAAAAAATCCTTTTCGTTAATATTTTTCCTGATTTCTGCAAAAATTTCCTGCTCTGATTTGTCCGTAATGTCGACTGAAAGATTTACAAATTTTCTCTTGGAAAAATCTATCGGTGTAAGCGTTGTATCGCTTTTTGTGATCTCGGCATATATTATGCCTGTGCTTCCGGTATCCTTAAAGGAATGACCTTCCGTAATGCCGCTGTAAGCACACTTTATACCGTTAACTTCAAACACTTCTCCTGCGTGAATATGACCGAACGCAGCATAATTAACAGGAAGAGAAGAAAGTGTTTCTTTTGAAATTGTGTTAAATGAACTGCCTGTGACAATATCGCCATGGAGGAGTATGATATTCAGTTTGTTTTCGTCCATGTTGCAATTTTCAAATGACGGCGAAGCTGTTGCAACTTCGTAAGATTTGCCCCAGAATACAGCACTTTTATTCTCCATTTCAAAAGAGGATTCAACACATGGAAAAATATGTACATTTTCAGAAAAATAGTTTTCTTTCAAAAAAGGTGAGTCAGGGTGCATATAATCGTGATTTCCTGCAATAATATATACATCTGTGGGGTGAAGGGAAGACAATGCATTTTTGACAAACTCAGAATCAGCCTTTGAGGGCTTTGGGTTATCGAACAGGTCTCCTGTGATGATAAGTGCATCAGCAGATTTTTCTTTGCAGAAATCAACCACCCTTGTAAGAGCTGCGCGGATTTCATCTCCACGCATTTTTGAAAGGGCAGTACCAAACTGCGAAAGTGATGCTCCAATATGAAAATCTGAAGCGTGTACAATTTTAAGAATCATTGCATCTTCCTCCAAAAAACTGTTGAAATAATAAGAGTGAAGTGTTATAATCAAACTAATAAAACTATTGAGGTGATTTATGTGATAGCACATGTCGTTTGTTTTAAAATGAAATCTTTCGCAAACGGAAAAAACAGTGCACAGAATCTTGATGAGCTTATCGAAAAGCTTGAAGTTCTCAAAACTATCCCCGTTGTCCGTGCAATGTATGTTGAACGAAATAAGCCGGGTAGTGAGTATGCAGCTGTTCTTACAGAGTTGTTCTCCGATAAGGAATCACTTGATGTGTATGAAAATCATCCCACACATCTTGGTATAAAAGATTATATCGGAATGGTTTGCGATCCTATGTTCATAAAGGATGTTGAATTTTAAATTTCTTTAACTTTAGCTACCAGCCGACAGATGGGAAAGCCTTCTTCAGAAAAACGCTTTTCGTACTCTGTCATAATATTCCCTTCAAAACCGCTGTTGTGAAGGTCAAAGGTAACTTCCGATAACTCAAATCCGTTTTCGGGGAAAGATTCCAGCGAGTAATCAAAAAGTGTGCGGTTGTCTGTTTTAAAACAGATTTCACCGCCTTTTTTGAGTATTCTTTTATATAACTCAAGAAATCCTCCGTGCGTAAGGCGTCGTTTAGCGTAACCTTTTTTGGGCCACGGGTCACTGAAATTGAGGTAAATTCTGTCAACACAGTGATCAGGAAAGCTTTCTGCAAGCATCTGGAAATTACCTCGGATAAAGCGTACATTTGTAAGATTTGCTTCAGAAACTTTTTCCATTGCAAGTATAATTACATTTGACACCTTTTCAATTGCTATATAGCGGATATCAGGGTTAAGGCGTGCGGTTTCTGTGATGAAATTTCCTTTTCCGCACCCGATTTCAATATGTAAAGGACTGCTGCCTATGAATTCATGGGCAGCATCATTATAGTTTTCAAGTGTTATGTTTTTTTGAGCGTCAAGCCTTTCTTCAAGGTGACCGCGTGATCTCATTCTCATTTCTTTAGTCCTTTCCGGCGGAGGCGTAGACTTTTTCATTCTTAGTGAGCCTGCCGCACAGTTCTACAATTTTAAATTTTATCTCAAACGGAAATTTGCCGTTGCGGGCAGCCGTAACCAAATCGTAATTGTCATCACCAAAAGTTTCCCGAAGAGATTTTTCGGCAAAGGCTGAATTTGTTGTTCCGTCAACAAAACAAAGCGGGGGAAACATTACACACCACCAGTTTTTTCCTTTAGCTTCTCCTATTTTGATTCTCAGCGCATCGTAAGAACCTGCAGGAAGAGATACATTGCCGTAGTTCTTTGTCGGAAAATTAAAGTTTCCGTATTCAACACGGACATCATACGAAAAACCATTTTCACAAACTGTGTCCCGGGCAATTTTTTGATATAATTCAATATTATTCGCTATATCTTCTTTTTGTGTACAACATTCCTTCGTATTTTCAAGAATTGCATCACGGACCTTAAGCTTGAGTGCCTGGTCTGCTTCGGAATCGCTGTTTGCGATGACATGCAATCTTACTATATCCTGTGAAAGCTCTGAATTGACATTTGTCGAATATCCAAGCATTAAAAGAAGGATAAGTAATACTGATATTGTAAGTGCAATAAAATTTTTCATACGGTACCACCTCGTTTATAAGTGTTTCCGTATTGTAAAATTTTATACAGGAGTACAGATATATACTGTTTTGTATTTTCCCCACAGTTTTTCCTTGGCGGTTTGCGCCTGCTCCGGAGATTTGAAAATACCGAATACTGTAGGTCCACTACCGCTCATCTGTGCACCTATTGCTCCAAGAGAGATAAGCTCCTCTTTAAGAGTTGATAAAACGGGATAGTCGGCAAGACTTACTTCTTCCAGAACATTGCCCATAGATGATGCAATTTTGTCAATATCTCCGTCGCATATTCCATCAATAAGCCTTTTGGTATCGGGATGACGATAATTTTGAACACCGTCGATTTTTTCATAAACAGCTTTGGTGCTTATTGAAAAAGACGGCTTTACCAGAAGAATGTGGCACGGCGGTATTTTAGGAAGAGGAGAAAGCTTTTCTCCGATGCCTTTTGCAAGTCGTGTTCCCCCAAGAACACAGTATGGAACATCGGCTCCGATTTTAACGCCGAGTTCACAGAGTTTTTTTATGGAGAGCTTTGTGTCAAATAACTTGTTAAGAGCCTTAAGGACGGCAGAAGCATTGCTTGAACCTCCTGCAAGCCCGGCACCGACAGGAATACGCTTTGATACATCTATATGAACGCATGGCTCTATGTCGGTATACTTAAAAAACTCCTCAGCTGCTTTATAGGCAAGGTTATTTTTGTCAGTGGGAAGAAATGGCAGATTAGTGCTGATTTCAATACCTTTTTCAATCTTAGTAACTGTAACAAGGTCGTACAGCGAAACTGTCTGCATAACCATTTCAACCTCATGATAGCCATTTTCAAGCTGACCGAGGACATCAAGCGACAGATTTATTTTTGCATATGCTCTGGCTACGTTTTTTTTCATAGCGCACCTCGTAAGTCTGGATTTATATTGATTATATTATACTTCATAAAATCAAAAAAAGCAATATTAAGGAGTGAAAAATATGTTTTATATAGGTTGTCATCTTTCTGCATCGAAAGGTTTTTTGCATATGGCAAAAGAAGCGGTATCTCTTGGGGCAAATACATTTCAGTTTTTTACACGCAATCCCCGTGGATTTGCTGCAAAAGACATAGACGAAAAGGATGTGGCAGAATTTCTTCAATATGCCAAAGCAAATAATTTCGGCAAAATTCTTGCCCATGCGCCATATACTCTTAATCCCTCTTCTGCAGACGAAAAAGTGCGTGAACTTGCACTTCGTATTATGAAAGACGATATGGAAAGAATGGAGTATGTTCCTGGAAATCTTTATAATTTCCATCCCGGAAGTCATGTAGGACAGGGCACTGAAAAGGGAATAGAGCTTACGGCTTATCTTCTTAACAGCACTCTTACACCGGATATGACAACAACTGTTCTTCTTGAAACAATGTCCGGAAAAGGCAGCGAAATAGGCAGAAATTTTGAAGAAATCCGTAGAATTATTGACAAAACAGAGCTTTCGGAAAAGGTGGGAGTATGTCTTGACACCTGTCATATATACGACGCAGGCTATGATATAGTAACAGATTTTGATAAAGTTCTTGATGAATTTGACAGCGTAATCGGACTTGACAGACTCTGCGCAATTCATATAAATGACTCGAAGAATCCTTATGAAAGCCACAAAGACAGACACGAAAAAATCGGTGATGGCTATATAGGGCTTGACGCTATGACGGCAATTATAAACAATCCCAGAGTAAAACATCTTCCGTTCCTTCTTGAAACTCCCAATGAACTTGATGGGTATAAAGAAGAAATAGCTTTGCTTAAGAGCAAAAGAGCTGCTAGTGTGTAAAAAAATGTTGAAATATGGAGAAATATATGGTAGTATATTTACAAAAGCTGGCAGAAAATCAGTCGGCAAATAAAAACGAAGGGAAGTAATTGATTATGTTCTGTGAACAATGTGGTGCAAATTTACAGGAAGGTGCTACGTTCTGCAATGCTTGCGGAAGTCCTGTAGAAAGTCAGGAAGAAGTAGAGTCTGTTTACACTCCTCCGGTGCAGCCTGAACCGGTAATAAACACAACAGTTAACAACTATTATCCTGAGCAGAAGAAGGCTTCATCTGTTGCCGGATGGATATTCAGACCTTTTTTAGCTCTCATTCCTATAGCAGGTCCGATTATTTATATTATTATGCTTTTCAAGTGGGCAAACGATAAAACTATGGAAGTGAGCTTCAATAACTGGGCAAAGGCTCAATTATGGTTGATGCTCATCGGAGTAGGACTCGGTGTTATAGGCGTTATCATTGCATTGCTTATTGCAGGCGGGCTTTCTTCATATATGTATTATTAAAAAACGAGGAGCTGTAAAAAACTCAGTTTTTACGGCTCCTTTGATTTATTCTATAATGTTGTGTGGGTATTCTATATCAAAAATTCTGTCGCACATATTGTACGCCATACCGGCCACTGTAGTATCATCGTCAGAGGATACATAGATTATTTCAAGATTACTTGTAAGCGACGGGAACGCTCTTCCCATAAATACCCTTTCTGCGTCTGAGAGAAGAGAAGGCAAATCATCAAAATCACCGGTGTTTATAATAAGTGTTGACGGATTGAATATATTGACAAGGTTTGCAATGCCGATGCCAAGATATCTTGCACAATCAGTTATGGCGAAAAAAGCAGATTTATCTCCATCGTTATAAAGCTTTTCAAGATAAGCAAGGCTGTCAAGTCTTTGACCGGTAGCAGATTCGTAAAGAGAAAGAAGTCTTTTTGTGCTACACATAGCCTCAAGACACCCGCGGTTTCCGCAAAAACAAGGTTCACCGTCTTTTTCAACAGTTGTATGACCGATTTCTCCAAGTACGGATGTTGCAATTCTTCCGCCTGAAAACCATACTGCACCAATACCATTTTCCAGGTCAAGGAAAAGCATATTATCTTTTGCTTTTTCACTTTCTTTTCTGAAATGCCAGGTTGCGCGGACGGGAGATATATTATCTACAAATACCGGAATGCCCGTTGCATTCTCCAGAATGGATTTTATATCAAACGACTTCCACTTGAATTTTGAAGAAAGAATAAATTGACTGTTTTCAAGTACAAGGCCTGAAATAGATACACCTATTCCGAGAATACGGCTTTTGTCCAGCGCGGAAATGAGCTCAGCAATAGAGTCGTTTATAAGAGCTATAACTTTTTCGGAGGAAAGGTTTTTTGTGGAAAGACGGATTTTGTCCAGGGGGTTACCTGAAAGGTCTGTTACATACATATTGATATGCTCTTCTGTGAGAAAAACACATATGAGATTGTAAGCCTCGCTGGTAAATCTTAAAAGTGTTCTTTTTCTGCCTACTCTGCCGACAATTTCAGTGCCGTTTTCAGAGAGTATTCCTATATCCAGAAGATACGCTGTCAGATTGGTTATGGACGCAAGACTGAGTCCTGTATCACGAGAAATTTCGGGACGTGAAGAGTCAGGATGATTGCGTACATAGTTAAGAACTTTAAGTCTGTTCATCTTCTGCATTAGCTGTACATTAGCGACTTGTTTTGTCATAGAATGATAATCCCTTTCCTGAATTTAAAGAAATTATAACATGAAAAGAAAAAATTGTCAACCGGAGCACAGTTGCTGTTGACAAAACCTTTTAGATATGATAAAATTATTCAAGCAATGAATTAATTGCTTTTCCGGAGGTCTTTATATGAAAATCAAACTGAGAAAAGAAGAAAAAGCAAGTCTTTTGCTTTTTGCGGCGTGCTGGGTTATGTATGCAATCGTAAGTATGACAAAAAATGCTTTTGGAGCATCTATTTCATCGATTGTAGAAGAAGGACTTTTCTCTAAATCTCTTGCAGGTACAATCAATGCCGGTTACTATATTTTTTACGGTGGTGCGCAACTTTTTCTGGTAAAAATGGTGGATAAAGTTTCACCTGTTAAGCTTATAAATATGTCTCTTTTAGGAGCTTTTATTTCTATGGCGGGGTTTGCATTGGCGAAAGATTTTTGGACGATGCTCATTTTGTGGAGTATTACAGGTCTTTTGCAGTTTGCAATCTGGCCCGGGGTAATAAGAATTATTGCTCAGTATCTTCTTCCGTCCCACCGCGGAAAAGCAATGGTTTACATAGCATTTGCATATTGCAGCGGTATGCTGCTTAACTATGCGATTGCATCAATTGTACTCAGTGTCGCAAGCTGGAGAATGCTTTTCTGGATTTTCCTGGGCGTTATAATAGTTACAACAGCTCTGTGGATTGTAATGACGAAGAAAACCATTCCGGTTCTTGAGAAAATTGAACACAGAGGGGATATACCTGTAAAAAATCAGGAAACAAAAGAAAAGCCGATAGGTACCTGGAAAATTTTCTGGGCAAGCGGAATTGTATTTATGCTTGTACCGTCCTTTGCGCGTACAATGCTTGATATGGGACTTAAATCATGGGTTCCTACGATGATTATTGAAAGCTATGAGGGCATTTCCCAGGGCTTTGCAAGTCTTATGACTACAATTCTTCTGCTTGTTAATTTAAGCGGCATATACATCGTAAATGCACTTTATCCGAAGAAAATAAGAAGTGAGGCACTCTATTTTGCTCTGTGTTTTGCTGCATCTCTTCCGTTTACTCTTTTCCTTCTTCTTACGGGAAAGATACCGGTAGCTGTAGTAGTAATACTTCTTACTCTTTTTACAACATTTATGTACTCAGGTCATCAGATGATAAATGTTATAATTCCGTCAAAATTTGCGAAAATGAATATGTCCGGCGGTGTTGCCTCGGTACTTAACGCCATAGCATCATTCGGTGCGGTTGCGGCGAATTTCGGATTTGGATTTATTGCAGACAATTTCGGGTGGACAGCGACAATTTTGTCGTGGAATATTATGGCTGTGCTGGCGACATTGTTCGGACTTTTGTCTGTAAAAAAATGGAATACGTTCAAAAAAGAAAACGGAGTTGACTGAAAATGAACGATATAAAACTTTTATGGAAAAAAATAATATGGGATAAGTCACCGGTACTTCTCAGTTACTCTCCCGGAGATGACTGGAAGGAATATTGGAATGTAAAGTCAGGAAACTGGTCCTGTGAGGACGGCTGGCTTATAGGTGACGAACCTGGGAATTTCGGTGGAATTCTATTCAGTAAGGATTATTATGAAGAAGATGTAATGGTGTCAATGACCGTAAAAACAGCACTTCCTGCAACAAGAGACCTTAACGCTGTTTTCTGTGCACACTGGGACGAAGAAACGGACTATCTCGGAACTTCATATGTTTGCGGACTTAACGGCTGGTATGAAAATAAAAGCGGAATCGAACGTAACGAGGTAGGGTGTGAATCTGCACTTTATTCCACAACTTCCCTTTATAAATACGAGCCCGGTACAGAGGTAAGAATGACATTCGGTGCAATTAACGGTCATAGCTTTATGGTAGTTGATGATGTGCTTATAACAGAACTCATTGATCCTAATCCCATAAAGGGCGGTCATATAGGCTTTTCTGCATATTGCACAAAGCTCATGATAAAGGATATTGAAATAAGAAAAATTCATTGGGAAGAATTCATTCAGAAATACGAACCGGAGTATTGATATGAAAAAAGTACAGTTTTTTATTGATGATGTGTTATGGGTTTTCCGTGATTTAACAAGGGAAAAGCCGGCATCACTTTTTGACAATAAATATATGACAGTGCTGAAAAAAGCTCACGATGAATCCGGTGTAAAAGTTCAGCTTAATGCCTTTTACAAAGCCTCTTTCTGGTACGGTGATGACGAGTTCTCTCTTTCGGATATGACAGATGCATATAAGAAAGAATGGCAGGAAGCGTCTGACTGGCTGAAAATCGGATTCCATTCTAAAGAGGAATGGCCCGATTATCCTTACATAAATGCCGATTACAGTCTTGTAGACAGTAATTTTAATCTTATTAAAGGTGAAGTAGTCAGATTTGCCGGAGAAAATTCATTTGCAAAGAGCGTTGTACCACACTGGGCACCTATCAGCCGTGATGGAATACAGGCACTTTACGACAACGGCATCCGTGTATGCTATGCAACCTACGGTGAAAAAGTGCCGTATGAAGGAAACGGGGCATTGCTTCCTTACGGGCACGAATTCAGACTTCTCCACAACAGAAAGCCTGAAACGGGTATCTACAATAAAGTAACCCGTGATAAAGCGATTGCAAGAGCGCTTTGCTCTTACAATCACGTTCCTGAGGATGAGTATATGTCCTGTATGGGAAAATTTAAAACAGTTAAGGATAAAGAAACCGGTATGTGTTACACAACTGCGGCGCAGGCGGTGCTTAACCTTATACCGCTTGAAATTTTAGAAGATGAACTTTCAAAGTTCATCGGGCAGGAATATCTCAGTATAGGCAATCATGAACAGTACTACTATTCAGATTATTATGCGTATCAACCCGACTATGCAGAGAAAATCTGCACAATGGGCAGAATTATGAAAGAGAACGGTTTTGAATTTAGTTTTGCGGAAGATTTGCCGCACTAAATATAAAAACTTTTTTATAAAATAAAAGGAGGATTTTATTATGGGAAAATCAACAGACTTCAGGTATAATACAGGTGCTACAAGAGTACCGTGGGCAGCAGTAGGTGAGAACTACAATGCACATGACTTAATGGAAATCATTCGTTTCCTTATGCAGGGTGAGGGAAAGGAATATGACGATGCACTTTGCGCAGTTTGGGAGCAGGTTAAAAAGCTTGATGCACTGGCTACCCCTCCCGGAAAGCTTTCACTCGGCAGCCAGGTAGAAGCAGCTGAAAAGGCTTGTAACGAGTACCTCGGCACAACAACATCAACATTCGTAACAAATGCAACAGCAGGCTTTGAAATTGCTTATAAGTATGCAAATCTTAAAGAGGGTGACGAAGTTATCGTCCCTGCAATCACTTTTGTTGCAACAATGGCATATCCTCTTGCCATCGGATGTAAGCTTGTTTTCGCAGACGTAGATCCTAAGACAATCAATATGGATCCTGCAGACGTTGCAAGAAAGATTACAGACAAGACAAAGATGATCGTTCCCGTACATATCGGCGGTTATCCTGTTGACCTTGATCCTATTATGGAGCTTGCAAAGAAGCACAACATCCTCGTTCTTGAAGATGCTGCACACGCTTTCGGTGCAATGTATAAGGGAAGAAAGATTGGTACAATCGGTGACTTTGCGGCATTCAGTATGCACGAAGTAAAGAATATCACTTCATTTGGTGAAGGCGGCATTGCTACAACAAACATCCCCGGCTTTGGTGACGAAATGAAGAGAGCCAGATTCCTCGGTCTTGACTTCACTTGCCCCATTAAGGATTGGCTTTATAACATTACTCCTATTCAGGGTAAGGAAAAGCCCTTTGTTGCAGGTAACTACTCTACTACTGAAATTCAGGGCCTCGGTCTTAAACTTCAGGTAGAAAGAAACGAAGAAATTATTGAAATAAGAAGAAAGGCTGCAGAATACCTTTCAAACCGTTTCAAGGAAAACGATGCAATTATTGCACAGGACCTCGGGAATGATGATATCAAGCCTACATTTCATCTTTACCTTCTTCAGATTGACCCCCAGAAGGCAGGCGGAGATGTTCAGATTCTTAAGAAGAAACTTGAAGAAAAGGGCGTAACACAGATTGCCCATTTCGGACCTCTTTACAGATTCAAGGTTGTACAGGATATGGGTTACAATTCTGACGAAATCGCTGCAACTTGCCCCAACTGCGAAGAAGTATTCTATAAGAGATTTACACATCTTCCTCTTTATGGCCTTTCTGATGAGCAGCTTGAGTACATGGCTGATGCAGTTCTTGAATCAGTGAAGGAAATGCAGGAAGGAAGATAAATCGTGGCATACTTCATAGATAATCTTACTGTAAGAGAGCTTGAGGAAGCTCTTACAAAAACAAAAACAGTTATTATTCCCATCGGTGTTGTTGAACAGCACGGATACCATCTGCCTCTTGTGACTGATATTATAAGTGCAGTTGAAATTCCCCGTATTGCAGGGGACAGACTTAACGCGGTTGTTGCACCCTCTGTAAATTACTGCTTTTCGGGTGGGGAGCTTACAGGTACAATCAATGTAAACCCCAACATATTCGGACTTTACATCTGTGACATCTGTGAGGAATTTTTCAAGATAGGTTTCCTTGATGTAATTCTTTTCCTGGGGCACGGCGGTACAGATAACACAAATGCTCTCAAGAGCAGTGTTCAGTCGCTTTTGCGCCGTGACCACGAAAAGGCAAATAAGGTTACTGTTTCAATTTTTGACTGTATAGAGTGTTCTCCCACTGCTATGGAATTAATCTTTGGCGGTGTAGGCGAGCACGACTTCCACGCTGGTATGGTTGAAACTTCGCTTATTAAGTACTGGAAGCCTGAGGTTGTCCGCGATGAAATCGTAATGGATGAAGAAGAAATTGCACGTTCTATGCGTACGGATTGTAACTGGTTTGAAATCAAGAAAAAGACCATTGATACACCTTACGTTATTCCTCACGCAATGCAGAGAGAGGAAATAAAGGTTGGCGTAATGGGATTCCCTGAAAAAGCGAATGTTGAGCTTGGTAAAATGATAAGTGACGAAATGGTTCAGGGACTTATCGACTATGTTAATCTTATCGAGCAGGAAAGAAAGGAACTTTAATATGAAAGTTAAATGGGGCGTAATCGGCTGTGGCGGTATTGCTGACAGAAGAACACTTCCCGGTATGATGCTTGCAGAGAATGCAGAGCTTATTGCCGTAATGGATGCAAACAAGGAAGCCGCAGACCGCTGTAAAGAAAAATACAACGCTAAATATGCTTTTGATAATATCGAAGAACTTCTTGCAATAGATGAGATAGAGGCAGTGTATATTGCTTCTCCTGTGTTCTGTCACAAAGAGCAGGCAAGAGCTGCTGCAGATGCAGGAAAGCATATTCTTATTGAAAAGCCCGTTGGTCTTACATCAGCGGAAGCGGAAGAAATTGCCGCTTACTGCGAAGATAAGGGCGTCAAAATGGGCGTAGGCTTTATGATGCGTTTCCACGCATATCATCAGAAAATGCGTGAAATCGTTCAGTCAGGCAAAATCGGTGAGGTTGTGTCCGCAAGAGCCCAGCTTACCTGCTGGTATCCCGAAATGGAGAACTGCTGGCGTCAGGATATGAAGCTTTCAGGTGGCGGTGCCATGATGGATATGGGCGTACACTGTGTTGACCTTATCCGTTATATCACAGGTCTTGAAGTTGAAGAAGCAGCAGGATTCAAGGGTAATCAGGTGTTTAATTACAGCGTTGAGGATGCAGGCTGTGTAATCTTCAGACTTAATAACGGTGCAACTGCATATGTGGATGCAAACTTCAACATTCCCGATGCAGCTGCAAAGTGCAAGATTGAGTTCTACGGCACAAAGGGAAGTATTTTTGCACAAGGTACAATTTCTCAGGTGGAAGGCGGAGAAATTGAAGTTCTCTGTACTGACGACAGTATGGAATATGACGCTAATCAGAACAGAGGAGAGGTTAAACCTCTTGACATTAAGGTAGAATTCGGCAATATGTATACAAAGGAAATTGAAGCCTTCGGCAAAGCGGTAAAAGGCGAGAGCGAAATACCCGTAACTGCTTCAGATGCTATTATGTCACAGAAGGTTATTGAAGCATCTTACGAAAGCTCTGATACAAAGAACTATATAAGTTTTTAAAACACAAGAAAAAGGAGATTTACCAAGAGGCAAATCTCCTTTTATGATAAGTTTAATACGTAGGTGTTCTTTTGTAACCAAAAGAACCAAAAGTTCCGAGGTTCCGATTCCCCGGACCCTAAAACGGCCTCGCAGGGGCGTAAAAAATAAGTGATGTGATGTCATTTATACACAATGTGTTTTTGCTGATTTATATTTTATTCTTTTATATCGTCGTCCTTATTCCGCACTTTTGCGTCAGGGCTGCGGACTAAAAACCGTCTGCCAGCAGCGGAAAATGATGCAGACGGTTTTTCCGCTAACAAGTATAAAATATAAATCAACCGAAACGAAGCGCAATAGTTAGTTTGAGCACAATATACGCACAAACAATAAGGTTGAGAAAAATATATTGACAGTTTACGTAAAACCGCTTGTAACAATTTCCTCTGCTGACAAGTGGTTTTAGTCTGTCATACGGCGATAAGTTTGCCGTTACAGACGGCGGAATAAGGGCAATATATTTTTCTTGACAAAGACCACATATTTATAAGACTGAGCACCTGCAGATAACTACGCCCCTGCGGGGCCGTTTGAAGGGGTCCGGGGGAGATTCGGAATCCCCCGGCGCTTTTCGCCATTTTGGCGCTCAAAATGGCGTGGATGCATATTTTTATGAAATTATATTTTTACAAGTTTATAGTTGAATTGGGAAAATTTTGGTGATATAATAAAACAAAAGTTTAGTTATATATGTAAATGGCAGAAAAATAAACAAAAGGAAAATGAGGTGTTAGTATGTCAGTACCAAAATTTTATAAATTTATGAAGCCATTTTTGTTTTCTATAAAAGATGGCAATAGTTATACGATAAAAGAGTTAAGAAAAACGTTAGCAAAAGAGTTTAAATTATCACAAGAAGAGTTAGCCGAAGTTTTACCAAGTGGAACACAAACTGTATTTGTGAATAGAGTTCAGTGGGCTGGCACATATCTTACTAAGGCTGGTTTAGTAACAAAACCTGCGAGAGGAGTATTTGTAATTTCAGAAGAAGGCAAAAAAGTAGTAAGAGAAAATCCCGTAATAATAGATGTTGAATTTTTAACTCGCTATGAGGCTTTTAGAGAATTTCAAGGGACATCAAACCAGGGGCAAACTGACGGAAAGAAAGATATAGAAACTCCTGATTATGCATTTGAAGAAGCTTTTGAAAAAATTAATGACAGTCTTTCTGACGACCTTCTTGCAGAGGTTATGAAGTTGTCTCCAACAGCCTTTGAAAAAATGATAATTGATTTGTTGCAAAAAATGGGTTACGGGGCTTTTGAGAATTCTGGAAAAACAACATCTGTTTCTGCAGACGAAGGGATAGATGGAATTATTATGGAAGATAAACTGGGCTTTAATTTAATATATATTCAGGCTAAACATTGGGACAGAGATAGAACTGTAGGTCGTCCTGAAATTCAAAATTTTGTAGGAGCTATTTCAGGAAAAGGTGGAAATGGTCTTTTTGTTACAACTGCTAAATACGCAAAACCTGCTGTTGAGTATGCTGACCAACATCATATAATCTTAATAGATGGAAGAAGATTAGCTAAGTTGATGATAGAGCACAATTTTGGTGTAACCGTTAAAAAAACATTTCACATAAAAGAACTAGATACAGATACTTTTTCTGACTATGATGGTATATAAACTTTTTTCTGAGTTATCTTAAATAAGTTAATGAAGATGTTAAATATAGGGAGAAAAATAAAAAAAGTAAGCTTTATACCAAGGCAATATGGTGCCAAAAATTCAAGGAGATTTACCTCTTAGTAAATCTCCTTTTATATGTTGCTTTTTAATTCTTTTAGTGATATAATAACTTGCTGAAAGCGAGGTAATCAAAATGGATGGAATAAAAAAGAAATGCTCGCAAAATACAATAATCGTTTTGTGCTGGCTAGTATATACAATGGCATATCTTGGCAGGTACAGCTACAATTCAAACATCAGCCTTATTATGGAAGATTTTAATATATCTCACGCAAGTGCCGGCCTTGTTACAACTTGCTTCTTTTTTGCTTACGGTATAGGACAAGTTGTAAACGGTCTGATGTGTGGAAAATATAACAAAAAATACCTTTTCCCGATAGTTCTCTTTATTTCTTCAGTTCTTAATTTGCTTGTTTTGGTTGTCCCTTTTGGCTACATAAAATATATGTGGCTTGTGAACGGATTTCTGCAATCGTGTCTGTGGTCTTCTATTATAAATATTCTTGGCAGAAATCTGGACTCTGACCATCTTAACCGTGCTCTTGTTCTGATGAGTACAACTGCAACAATCGGTACGGCAATTACATACGGCAGCAGTGCATTTTTTGTATGGCTCGGTAACTATCGTCTTATATTCTTTTTTGCTCCTGTTGTAATGAGCGTTATAGGAGTGTTGTGGATATTGATTTTCCGGGATAAACAGGAAGAAACCGTAGAAGAAAAAGAGGAGAATAAGGAAAAAGGCAGTATAAAATCAATTCTGTATATCTTTGTTGCGCTTGCATTTTTTGCAGTTGTGGATAACCTTGTAAAAGACGGTCTCAGCACATGGGTGCCTGCTATACTTACAGAGGAATACGGACTTAAAGATGAAGTCTCAATTCTTTCTTCAATTGTGCTTCCTGTTTTGGGAACATTCGGAGCAATTGTTGCCTTGAATCTTAATAAAATCATTAAAAACTTTGTCAGCCTTTCAACTGTACTTTTTGCAGTGGCTGCAGCAATTATTTTTATTATAATGAATCTTGGAGAATCCGGTGCGTGGATTATGGTTGTCTGCTTTGGAGTAGTAATGTGTATGATGCACGGTATAAATAACGTAATCACATCAATTGCTCCATTAAAAATGCGCGACAAGGCAGAACCGGGAAAGATGGCAGGAATCCTGAACGGATGCTGCTATATGGGCAGTACGATAAGCTCCTATGGACTTGGTGCAATTGCAGACAGAGGCGGTTGGCAGTATGTATTTCTGCTTTTAGTTAGTTTATGCGGATTATGTGTTCTGACAGGCGTTGTGTTTTCGTTTATAAAAAGGAGTGATAACGTATGAAAAAAGTATTATTAATGATATTGGCAGCTGTTATTTGTCTTTCTTTTGTATCTTGCAATAAAGCTGAAAAGAAAGATTTGTGGGAGAGTGCAGTGTATACTGAAAATACAACCCTTGGAGAAGGAGATAAAACCTTTGAGCTTACTGTTACTGCGGATGAAAAAAAGGTTATTTTTACAATAAATACTGATAAAGACAATCTTGAAGAGGCACTTGTTGAAAATAAACTCATAGAAGGCGAAAATGGTGCATACGGATTATATATAAAGAAAGTTAACGGAATTACTGCAGATTATGATGAGGATAAAACCTTCTGGTCACTTAAACAAGATGGAGAACCTCTTATGACAAGTGCAAGAGGAACAAAAATCAGAGGGGGAGAAAAACTGGAGCTTGCAGTAGAAAGGTGATTGTATGAAAACAATAGTCGTGTATAAAACAAAATATGGGTCTACAAAAACTTATGCTGAATGGATTTCTGAGGAGCTTTCCTGTGAAGCTGTTGATGTGAAAAATATAAATATAGAAAAGCTCTCTGAATACGATACAATCGTATACGGTGGCGGTCTTTATGCAGAGGTTATAAATGGTGTAAGTATTATCTCAAAAAATCTTGATAAGCTTAAGGGGAAAAAGATTGCCGTGTATACAACGGGTATTACACCCCTTGATTGCAGGGCTTATTACGATGACTACGTTATAAAAAAGAATTTCAAAGATGGACTCCCCGATAATATCCGGATATTCAACTTCCTTGGTAAAATGAAAATGGATGAACTGTCGTTAGTACATCGTACTGCTCTTAAAAGCCTCAAAAAAATAATGCAGAACAAGAAAAATCCGTCAGAGATGGAGAAGCTGCTTGTGGAGCTTTGTGACGCTGACGGCGACTTTTCAAATAAGGATGATATTAAAGAGCTTATTTCTTATATCAAAGGATAATTGTTATGAAAACACTTTTTGTTGCGCTTAATGCGAAATACATACATACAAATCTTGCACTGCGTTCTATTGCAAAGCACTGTCAGGAATTCAGTCCTTTAATAAAGGAATATACCATTAATGACAGCGTAGATAATATAATTGCATCCATTTACAGCGAAAAGGTAGACGTAGTCGCCTTTTCCTGTTATATATGGAATATAGAGGAAATTCTCTATATTGCAGAATCACTTAAAAAGGTTAGTCCGGCACTTAAAATCATCCTTGGCGGTCACGAGGTTTCTTATGACAGTGATGATATTCTGAAAAATAACCCCTCGGTGGATTTTATTATCCGCGGAGAGGGGGAGAAGCCAATGAAAAAGCTTCTTTTTGCTATAAGAGATAACCTACCTCTTGGAGATGTACCTTCACTTGCTTACAAAAACGGTGAAAGTATAAAGGAAAATGAATTGTCAACTCCCGGAACTCTTAACGAATATGAATTCTGTTACGATGAATCTATCCGCGATTATAAAAGTAAAATTATCTACTACGAATCATCTCGTGGTTGTCCGTACCGATGCAGCTACTGCCTTTCAGGAAAAAGCGGTAAGGTGGACTATCTTGATGTTGAACGTGTTAAAAAAGAACTGATGTTTTTTATTGAAAACGAAGTTCCACTTGTGAAATTTGTTGACCGTACCTTTAATGCCGACAGAGAAAGAGCAAGGGAGATTTTCCGCTTTATAATTGAAAACAGTAAAAACACCAAATTTCATTTCGAACTTGCCGGAAATCTTATTGATGACGAAACTATTGAGGTGCTTAAATCTGCCCCGGAGGATGTAATTCAGTTTGAAATAGGTGTTCAGTCAACAAATTCCGATACACTGCGTGCAATCGGAAGAAATATCCCACTTTCAGCCTTTGAGGACAAGATAAAGGCACTTCTTGAAATCGGTACAATTCATATTCACCTTGACCTTATTGCAGGTCTACCCTATGAGGATTATGATAGCTTTGCCCGTTCCTTTGACGATGTTATAAAGCTACGCCCACACGTGCTTCAGCTTGGCTTTCTTAAACTACTTAAGGGGTCAAGAATAAGGGAAGAGGAAGAAAAATTCGGATATAAGTATAAATCAAAATCCCCGTACGAGGTTATGGAAAATGAGTTTATCTCTTATGACGAGCTTATAAAGCTTAAATATATTGAAGACCTTTTTGAAAAATACTACAACAGCGGTGACTTTAAACGGTGTATTGATTATCTGTTTGAAAATTATCCCTCGCCCTTTGGAGTGTTCGAAAAGATATATGATTATTATATGGAAAACCGCCTTTTTGACCGTGCAGTAAGCCTTGAAGAAAGGTACGATATTCTTGAAAAAATATTCCCTGTTTCGGACTATGCAAAGGCTGACCGTTTAACTAACCCAAAAGCAAAAACACCGTATGAGGTTGATACGGTGTTCAAGGCGCAGTGCTTTGAGTTTTTAAAGAATGAGAAGAATGTCGAAAAATATCTTCCCAAACACAAAAACAGCGCCCCCAGAAACATATACAAACGTTTAAGATTTCAGAAAATCTTCGGCGGAGTGTATATGTATGACGGTGCTAAGCTGATTGATATAACTGAAGATTGGAATATAGCCAAATAATAAAACTAAAAGCGGAACATCCATAAGTTGGATGCTCCGCTTTTATTATTGGGCAATAGAAAATGATTTTGTTACAATGTCGTCAGAAAAGCTTATAAGTTCAGATACTTCAACATCAATATCTGTTGTTGTATCGTTAAGTTCATATGCAACTTCTACTTCAAGAGAAGAACCTTTTTTTATTTCTTTCATTTGATTATCACTGCTGTATCCGGCATTATCAGATACAAAAAGAGATTCATTCAGACCTATTCCATTTTGAAATACATTGTCTTCAATACTAAAAGAAAACGATTGCGGATTGTCTGAATTATTTGTAAATATGTATTTTACAATTACGACATCTTTTCCTTCATAATCTTTAGCAAGGCGGCAACTATTTATTTCTACATTGTAGCTACCTAAATTATCTGTGGCTTCAGCTTTTTCCGCACTGCCTGAATCTTGCTTGTCAGTGCTGCTTTCACTACTCGCCATTGCAAAAATGCTAAAAATGACAACAATAGCAACTGTTAGTAGCAAGGTCTTGGTTTTTTTTGTTTTTCTCATTTGTTTTTAGCTCCTTTTTTATATAAATATAATATACTAATAAGCAGACCGGCAAGAGCATAAGAAAATATGTCTAAAAAATCGCCTGTTCCACTTATAAAGCCAATGTGTTGGAAAAGTTCAAAACATATACCAGTAAGAGTAGATAATGTTGAACAAATAATAGATCCATAATTGCTTGGTACAATAACGACATGAAGAATTGCTGCTAAACTCAATGACCAAAGAAAGTCGGGAAAATAGTATTTTAAAAAAGCGTTATTCAAAAATCCTGCACTAATGGCAGTGGTATCAATGTGGATGATTGAGCGTATGAATATCGAAATATATGTGTTTTCGCGAAGCATGGTATAGAGCAATGTTCCAAGAAGAAGTGAACATATAGAAATAAGAGTTAATAAGATGAATTTCTTGTTTAATGTTTCCATAACATTATTATAGTCATAATTATGACTATTGTCAAGAGAAAAATAACGATTTACTATTATAAGAGTAATTTTTATTAAATTGGTGGTGGGATATTGATTAGTTATAAGCCGTTCTGGGAAACATTAAAACAAAAAAATATATCAACATATGCATTGATATATAAATATAATATTAGCAGCGCAACTATTGACAGAATGAAAAAAGGCAACGGTATTTCAACAATGAAGATAGATGATTTCTGTAAAATTTTGAATTGTGGTGTCAGTGATATAATTGAGTATATAGAAGAATAAAAACGTCGTTTCATAATAATGCAATGAAACGACGTTTTTATAGTAATATGAAGCTTAATCAACAAGTGTATACTCAAGCATCTCGCAATGAATTTTACTGCCGATGTCTGCCCCGACAGGAAGCAGTGCAAGAGCAATAAAAACCTCGTTCCCTGATTCAACGTCTCGGAGATAAGCATATTCGCCTTCAATTTTTGTTAAAATATAATCTGTAGGATTCATAAAATACCTCGTATTAAGTTCGAAATTCGAAGTGATTTGATTAAAGGGCAGTAAACAAAAGTTTACTGCCCTCGTTATTTACCATATAGGAACTTATGTAACTAAATCGCGAGCAACAACTGACCAATTTGAATTTAGCCAATCCGCAAAATGGGTGAAGCGGTACGCTTCTTTTCAAGTACCCGCTTATTAGCAGATAAGAAACTGCGTATCCACATCGCGAGCAACTTATGTCAGGTTTTAAATTATAGCTAATCCGCGAAATGGGTGAAGCGGCACGCTTCTTATTTGGGCTGCTTGCCGATATATGCCAGGATACCGCCGTCAACATAAAGAATGTGACCGTTTACTGCATCTGATGCATTAGATGCAAGGAATACAGCGGGACCAACAAGCTCTTCAGGATCAAGCCATCTGCCTGCAGGTGTCTTTGCACAGATGAAGCTGTCGAAAGGATGCTTGCTTCCGTCAGCCTGGGGCTCACGAAGAGGAGCTGTCTGGGGAGTAGCAATGTAACCGGGTCCGATACCGTTACACTGAATGTTGAATTCACCATACTCTGAACAGATGTTTCTTGTAAGCATCTTAAGACCGCCCTTTGCAGCTGCGTAAGCAGATACTGTTTCACGACCAAGCTCTGACATCATTGAGCAGATGTTTATAATCTTACCGCCGCCCTTTTTGATCATTGCAGGAATAACTGCCTTTGATACGATGAAGGGAGCATTGAGGTCAACGTCGATAACCTGTCTGAATTCTGCAGCGGTCATTTCGTGCATAGGAATTCTCTTGATGATACCTGCGTTGTTTACAAGGATGTCGATAACGCCAACTTCCTTTTCAATCTGTGCTACCATAGCGTTAACTGCATCTTCGTTTGTAACGTCGCAAACATAACCCTTTGCGTCGATACCTTCAGCCTTGTAAGCTTCAAGACCCTTGTCAACAAGCTCCTGCTTGATGTCGTTGAATACAACTTTTGCACCTGCGTTTGCAAGACCCTTAGCGATTGCAAATCCGATACCGTAGCTAGCACCTGTTACAAGTGCAACTTTTCCGTCTAATCTGAACATATTAGTTTACCTCCCATTTATTAAAGTAAGTCTTTTGTTTCGATATGGTCCATATCGGTGAATTCTTGGTTTTCACCGCACATAGCCCAGATGAATGAGTAAGCCTTTGTACCTACACCTGAGTGGATTGACCAGCTGGGAGAGATAACAGCTTCTTCATTATGCATAACGATGTGTCTTGTTTCATTAGGTTCGCCCATCATATGGAATACGGCATCATTTTCACCCATATCAAGGTAAAGATAAACTTCCATACGTCTGTCGTGAGTATGTGAAGGCATTGTGTTCCAGTTACTACCGGGTTCAAGCTGTGTGAGACCCATTGAGAGCTGACAGCTCTTCATAACTTCGGGGTGGATGTACTGATTGATAACACGCTTGTTACAGTCTTCAACACTGCCGCAGGGAACTTTCTTAGCCTTTGTAATGTCAATCTTAACTGTGGGATATGTAGCGTGAGCAGGACAAGAAGAAACGTAAAACTTTGCAGGTTCGTCTGCGTTTACGCTCTTGAATGTAATGTCCTTATTACCCATACCGATGTAGATACCGTCACGGGGGTTCATTTCGTATTCAACACCGTCAACAGTGATGATACCCTTACCGCCGATATTGATACAACCCATTTCACGGCGCTGAAGGAAGAACTCTGCAGCAAGCTCTTTACCTGCTTCAAGCTTTAATTCCTGGAACACGGGCATAATACCTGCTGTGATAATTCTGTCAATATGGCTGTAAACCATTCTTGTGTTGTCCTTTGTGAAGAGATTCGCAATGTGGAACTCCTCTCTGAGTCTTTCTGTTGTGTAAAATTTTGCGTCTTTTGCGTTTGATGCCTGTCTAACTTCCATCTTACTAAAATCCTCCTTTAAATATTTACCATATACTTCAATCTGGGTAAGAGCTGCCCAAGAAAGGGGATAGCTTACCTGTCTGAAGTTTATTAGCTTAACATAAGTTGTTTCCCTTGGCTCAAATGTGAGCTGCTGACCGTCGCCGGTCATTTCAAAGGTTGCTGTTTCCATACTTCCGTCAGAAAATTCTACATCAATATTTTTCCAGTATGTATCGTGGGGAAAATCTGCACGAAGATAGAAAATGATTTTATCAATTTCTACCTGATGTCCGAAATCAAGAGTAAATTCAAGATCTTCTCTTGCTCCGCCTGCCCATGAATGGTGGGGAAAATTTCCGTGACCGTCATTATCGATTATGCCGTCAACAGCATTTCTTGCGTAAAAGCACGGAGCCTCTCTTGTTACAAAATTTGCAAAAGCATGGGGGAATGAACGAGCTTTCTGATGAATATCGTGGGAATTGAGAGAGATTTTTCTGTAGGAATATGCTTCCTCATCAGTTATCTCACAAGCACATACAGTGTGACTGTTTCCGCAAAAAGCATCTACACCGTAACAACCTTCACAAACTTCCTTTGACGGAATCTGAAATTCAAAGCTTTTTCCTGGAATGAAGATAATGCTTTCTGCAAGACATTCATCAAATTTTACTTTGATAAATGTATCTGTAGAGCTTTCAACACGGATATAGTCGCCTGCCAAATATTCACCATTGTACGAAAGTGAAATATCCTTGCCTTTAGCTTCTGCAAGAATCTCCTTGCTTTTATTAAAAATTCTTAAAGTTAACACCTTTTCACCTCCTGTATGAATTGATTATAACATAGAAAATTTGCAATAACCTTGCAGAATATAATATTTTTATTGCAAAAATCACCAATAAATGTTATAATGGCAGTGTTAAGAAAGGAAAAGAGGTACATATTATGAAATGTGTATTTAATAAATGCTACGATGCAGTAAAGTGTGCAAATGACAACAAAGGCTTCGGCTTTTATTATTCGGAGAAGCAGAATCCCGATTTAAGCATACATATACATGACTGTTGTGAAGTTCTTCTTTGTGTGGAAGGAGGAAAAAGTTTTCTTATAAATGATAAAGTGTACGATGTGCACGACGGAGATATATTTATAATCAACCAGTTTGAAGCTCATAAAATAACCTTTGATCCCGAAAAGACGTTCTGCCGCTATGTAATGCAGGTGCATCCGGAATTTTTATACAGTCAGTCAACAGATGTGACAGACCTTTCTCATTGTTTTTATACCAGAGGAAAAGATATTTCTCATAAAATTGTTCTGACTGACAGGGAAAGAGCTCATTTTATAGAATGTATAAAAAAACTGGAGGAAGAAAAAAGTTTTGGTGATGATATAATAAATAACATTACTGCCACAGAAATTCTTTTACTGATAAATACGGCATTTATTTCTCAGATTTCTGCAGAAAAGCCGGCAGGAAGCGAAGCTATGAAAAAAGCAATTGACTATATAAATAATAACTTTAACCAATCGCTGACGCTTGATAAAATAGCACAGAATTCATATGTTTCTGTAAATCAGCTGTGTAGGCTTTTCAATAAATACTGTGGTACAACTGTTTCGAAATATATTACATCAAGAAGAATTACCGAGGCAAAGAAACTTTTGTCAAACGGGAAAAATGTTACCGATACCGCAATATTGTGCGGATTTGAAGACTACGCAAACTTTATCCGTGTATTCAAAAAGCATGTTGGTATAACTCCTGGAAAGTATCATATAAACTGACAAGAACAGAATGTATTCTGAAGCGTATTTCAGACCTTAAAATAAATTGAATATTAGATTAATAACAAAAGAGTCCGGTGTTATTGCCGGACTCTTTTGCCATTAATTTTATGATAGAACTTCCTTTTTTAATTATTGGGGTTTGAATTGGTCAGTCAAAACTCTCAAAATCACCATGTGACAGAAAATGTAAAAACGGCTTAACCAACAGGGTTAAGCCGTTTTCTGATGATGCCCGTTTGCGGTACCCGAAGACTCAATGCTACCGCATCTCGCTTTTCGACCGCAGCACAGCTCTGTGCCTTCGCTTCATCTGTCGTAGGCAGCGCTCCAGGTTCGCCGTGAGAGAACTCTTTGCGTTATCTCTATCGGGAGCATGGTTGCACGAGTTGCTGAATCATTGTCAAATAATTTTATAACTTGGATTATGAAGGTTACATGGTTGGTTTCTCAATTATAGAGCATTCAGATTATATGTTTAACTTCTTTTTTGTCTGAACTTTTCTCTTCCTTATTCATTTGTTGCTGTTTGTTAAGTAGAAGTGAACTAACATTTGTCATTCTAATATTTGAAGTTTGCAATTCAAAAAATTAAACCAGTGGTTGAAAAACTTTTTGGCAACTGCTATATTAGTATCTTGTTTGAGAAAACTAATTCTTATATAATTATCTTATCGTAGGAGTGTGGGTAATATGTTTTCAACTGAAATATTGGCAAAAAACATAAAAAGCTTCAGAAAGACCTGCAATATGACGCAAGAACAGCTTGCGGAGATGATGAATGTTTCGGTACAGGCTGTATCAAAATGGGAGTGCGGAAAAAGCATTCCTGAACTCAGCAGTCTTTATGATTTATCTAAAATTTTCAAAGTTACAATTGACGAAATTGTCAGCAATGATTTTGAGAACAGAAAACATAAAGCAATGATAGGTATTGACGGTGGCGGTTCCAAGACTGAGTTTGTTCTGTTTAACGGTGAGGGATATATTCTCAGCAGAGTAGTTCTTGAGGGCGTAAATGCCAATGCATGTGGGGTTGAAAAAACCTGCGAACTACTGAAAACAGGAATCGACCGTCTGCTTGCAAAGGAATCCAATATCAGCGGTATTTATGCAGGACTTGCAGGCTTTGCCTCCGGTGAAAACGGCACTAAAATATACAACTTCCTCGTAAAAAATTACAAAAAAATAAATATATTCTGCAGTACGGACATTTACAATGTTCTGGCAGGTGAAAAGCAAAATGATAATTGTCTTGTAATGATTTGCGGAACCGGATTTGTTTCTTACGCAAAGAAAAAGGATAAACTTCACCGTATAGGTGGTTGGGGATATCTTATGGATTTGTTTGGCAGCGGTTACGATATCGGAAGAGAGGCTCTGCGTGCAGCACTTGCGCAGAGGGATTATATAGGCGAAGACACACTTATTACCGAGCTGGTTGAGAAAAAAATCGGCGGTAAAGTGTGGGATAATATAGATAAATTTTATGACGGCCCTAAAAGAATCATCGCATCCTTTTCTTCAATTGTTTTTGAAGCGTACAGAAAAGGTGACAAGATTGCAGAGAATATCCTCAGCGCAAATGCGGAAAGAATTGCTTTTATAATCGACAGGGCTATACAGGTATATGACTGCGGTCGCACTGTGATTATTGCCCGTGGAGTACCGGAGCAAAATTGTATTCTTATTCCGATGATAGAAAAATTTATGAAAAATACCGTGAACTTTATTGTTCCTGATTATCCGCCGATATACGGTGCTTGCATTAAATGTATGGAATTATGCGAAATGAAGAATGAAGATTTTGAAAAGAATTTTAAAAACGATTATTCTATTATAGCAAAAGAAGATATTGAAAGATAAAGGAAGGGGCTTTCCCGTGGGTCATTATTGTAAAAAATCTGTTTTGGACAGAACTACTGACAACAAAGAAATATTGAAAATTATCTTCGATAATGCTCTGAAGCACAGACCTAAAACAGATATCGAATACCGACCGCTTACACACTTTCCGTATTCAGACGAGAATTTTTACACTGCGGATTTGAAGAAACTTTTTCCTGAGTATAAAACAGGTGATTATGTCTTCTTTGAAGGGTATATGGACGGCTTATATGAAAAGGATATGAATATCCATTTAAAAAAGTGCTCTGATAAGCCTAAGCTTTACTTTAACGGAGAAGAGATACCGGCTGTTGAATGTGAAAATAAAGATGATTGCTACGACTGTTTTGTTACTTTTAAAAAAGGTGAAAATCATCTTATTGTAAAGATAGCTGCACAAGGTGAGAATTTCGGTGTAGAAATTACACCGCAAGTTCCCGAACTTGGTAACTTACCAAATTACTATGTGTATAACAGTTGGATATACATCAAAGAAGACGGTTTTGACGGACAAAGGGTTTTAAGACTTTCAAAACTTTACAAACAAGACGAAAAAGAGCCGTTGCCTGGTGAAATCGAATGGTCTTATCCGAAAAAACCTTTTCAGAGTAACGAAAAAGTTTTCGATTTTAATAAATTATGCAAACAAGGCAAAGCGGCTTACAGTTATACAGAAGTAAAGGGAAAGCTTACAATAACGCACAATTCACCGATAAAAATATATGTAAACCAAAACATCATATATAGCGGTGAGAGTGGAACGTTTACAGAAGAATTTGAAGATTATACACCAATTTTTATAGAAAGCAGAAATAACGGTGAATGGGGATTTACCGCCTTAACAAACGGCGCACACAGATTATCCTTTGTAAAAGGTGCAGATTGCCCCGACTTACAGTGGCTTTGGGTAGGTCCCTTCGGAAAAGCGGAGGATGGAGATACCGTAACCTATGCTCCGACTTATAACCTTCAGTTTGATGAAGCTTATACCGGGGTAAACGGACCGAAGTTCTGGAAGTTTTACAGAAAAGATACAGATTTAAAAATAACGCTTCACAGCTATTTCTATGGTCAGTGGTTCTATCCACTGATGGTAGGCTTGCATGGTATGAAGCTTGCGGCAGAAAAACTCAGTTTAGAAGATTTCAACGACTATTTCGCAAGCTGGATGGAGCTTCTTTGTAAGCACAGAGATTACGGAAAATATGAGTTTGACTCACTGCATAGTGAAAATTATCTTATCATAGGTGGATGGCTTAAAAGACTTGACCCTATAGGAACAGCAGGTACCAATATTGCTGATTACTATATGATGACAGGTAACTTCAGGGCAAAATATCTGCTTCAGCTGCTTTGTGACAGTATGATGTATGAAGTACCCAGATTCCCTGACGGTACATTTAACCGTATCAGTACAATGTGGACTGATGATACATATATGTGTTTACCGTTCCTTGCCAGAATGGCGGTATTAACAGGTGATAAGAAATATTATGACGATATTTTAACGCAGGTAAGAGGGTTTTACGAAAGATTGTGGATGGAGGATCAGGAACTATTTTCTCATGTATATTTTATTGAAGAAAATACTCCTAACCGTATTCCATGGGGGCGCGGTAACGGATGGGTGCTTCTTGCACTTTCCGAGGTGCTTTTACTTATCCCTGAAGATTACGAAGGGCGAGGGGAAATCCTTGACATCTTTGCCAGGTTTGCTGAAGGCGTGTTAAAGCATCGTGACAAGGACAAAGGTATATGGCATCAGGTTGTAAATAATCCCGATACATATATTGAGGCAAGCGGTAGTGCAATGTTTATTACCGCTCTTGCAAGAGGTGTGAGAAAAGGTTGGATAGATGCTTCGGCAAAGGATGATGTCCATGATGCATTTAAAGCACTTTTATATCATTGTGTTGATGAAAACGGTGATTTATACGGGGTCTGTAAAGGTTCAGGATGCAATATGGACGAAAAGTACTATGCAGATGTTGCAACCATAGTTAATGATGACCACGGTGTAGGCATTGTTATGGAAACCTGTGTTGAAGTTATGAATATGCTTGGCGAATAAAAAGATATTAATTAAATTTTTATATATAAAAAATAGAGGAGATGTAAGTTATGAAAAAATTTTTAATGCTGTTTGTAATTACAGTTGCTGCAATTTCAATATTGATTGCAGTGCCTGCAATGGCAGCAGACCCTACAGTAAGCGGAGTAGTTAAGGATAACGGCGGTAATAATGTTGCCTATAAGTATTGGGCAGACACAGACACTCTTGAGGTTGACTACAGTACCCGTGCAGACAGTATCAGTGCAGGAGCAACAGAAACAGCTACCCTGACTCTTAATGCGTGGGACACAGATACTGACTCAGTTATATCAGGTAAAGATATGCCCTGGAACCTTGCCACCTGGCCGGAAGATTACGCTATTAAAAATATCGTTATCGGCGGTGGTATCAAGAGATTAGGCCGTGAAATGTTCTACGGTCTTGACGAAGTTGAAAACGTATACATTCCCAACAGCTTTTACTTTGAATGGGGCGTATTCAGAAAATGTACTTCAATAAAGAATTTCTACTGCGGTGACTATATTACATTCGGTCAGAAAATGTTCCGTGACTGTCCTCAGGAAATTAACGTGTATTTAGGTGCAAACTATACTTTTGCGGCAGGCTGTTTTGAAAGAGATGTTAACGGTGCAAAACCTGTAACAAATATTTACAGCTATGATGCCGAAAAAGCAAAAGAAGCATTTGATACAAAGCATGCAACTACTACATTAAATGGCAGCTATACATTTAATGATTATTCTGCAAGCGGAAGCCATGAATTTAAAAATGCAAGCGGCGTAAGCTTTACAAGTACTTTCGATGCAGAAACAGGTGTGCTCACAGTTGCACAGACAGATAAAACTGCAAAAACAGTAAATATGAATCTTACAAGCAGCTGGGACGGTTACAGAGAAACTCTTCCCTGGAATAACGGTCACGCAGGTTACAAGAGCCTTGTTAAAAAGGTTGTAATGGACAACAGCGTATATCAGATATCGCCTTATGTGTTTGACGGAATGGATAATCTTGAGGAAGCTGTAATATCAGGCGGAAGTATGGGATACGGCTTCAGAAATTGTACTAAATTAAAGAAAGTTGAATTTACAGGTGCAGGTAATAATGCTGTTCTTTCAGGAAGAATATTTGAAGCTTGTTCTGCACTTGAGGACATTTATCTTCCTACTAATATCAGTATCATATCCCTTGATAACTTCAAGCTTAACAGTAGCGGAACATACACAACTGCAACAATTCATTACTGGGACACAACAGCAGTTCAGGAAAAGCTTGCTCCTGTAATGGTAGACGGTTTGAATTTTGCTGTACGTGAAGGCAGAGTTCCCGGAACAGAAAATGATTTACTTTACAAGATTACTGCAACAACTCCTGCATCAAACAAATCAAGCTTGTATATTGACTACAACGGTGATTCTTCTGCAAGTGCAACAGTAAATGATGCAACATTATATATTGCAACATATGAAGAAAGCGGAAAGCTTGCTTCAGTTTCAGTAGAAACAGTTAACAGAACAGACATTTTAAAGGATAAGCTGGCAGTTCCTGCAAGCGGTAACGGATATGTAAAGGTATTTATTATCTCTGACCGTTTAGTTCCTTTGGCAGTTGACTGTACAGTTTCTGCAAAATAATTTAAAATGTGAAATGAACATTTTTGCTCGTTTCTGATAGAAGAAGGGGTTTAAATATTTGATTTAAATCCCTTTTTTGATAAAAGAAAGGATAAAACTTATGAAAAAGTATTTTGCAAAATTCATAGCGACAATTTTAACTTTTTCGATAATTGTTTCAATGTGCAGTGTAATATCCTTTGCAAATGAAAGTGAAACTGCTTTAAACGGAAAGGAAAAAAACACAGCATTCATTTTGGAATCACTTGGTGTAATTGAAAATGAAAGCGAAATCACACGAGGACTCTTTGCGGCATCGGTTGAGCATCTTTTGTTTGAAGAGGATTACAGTGCATCGGCAAATTTCCGTGATGTGCCTGCATACCATAAGTATTCAAATGAAATCGCACGTCTTGGAAGTATGGGCATTATAAACGGTGATGGAAACGGTAATTTCCTGCCTGATAATAATATTAAACTTCAGGAGGCAATTTCTATTGCTGTTAATGCCCTTGGCTATAAGGAAATTGCAGCTAATCGTGGTACTTGGACAAACGGCTATTATTCTGTTGCAGTAATGCTTAACCTGTATACAGGTATAGGCGGGAAAGGTAATGAGGCTCTTTCATATAATGATTATATTTGCCTGATGTATAACATCTGCGAAGCACAGCCTCTTATAGAATATGAATATATTGTTGAAAACACCGAATACAGACAGTCCGGATTCGGACTTTTAGATCGCAAGCTTTCAAGAATGAATCTTGAAATTGTAGAAGGTGTGTTAAGCAATATTAATAACGAAAAAGTAACAATCGGCTCTAAGGTATATGTGAATAAATCTTCTATGGGAGCAGAATTTCTCGGATACAAAGTTATTGCTATCAAGGACAGAAATACTGGTGTAATCAAAGCAGGAACAGCCTGCAGTGTTTATAATGAAGTTCTGGAACTTGGCAAGGATGAGATTGTTTCCATTGACTTTAACAAACTTGTTTACGAAAAAGGCAAGAACAAAACTGAAACTATTGACATCAGGGACTTTTCAGGTGTCGCAAAGAACGGCGCTGCGTTGACATCTGTTGGAAGAGATGATATTTCACTTGCAAACGGAAAAATTTTGCTGATTGATAATGACAGAGATATGAAATATGATTTTCTGAATATCATTTCAGCAGAATACTTCACAATCGAAAGATTAAGTACAAACACACATATAATTACAGCTGAAAGCGGAATGTCAGGGGAAAATGTCAGTATTTATTTTGATACTGAAAATGAAGATGTATATCATATAGCCACAGATGCTGAAGGTAACAGTATGAAGCTTGAAGACCTTGAAAAAGGTGACAGCTTCAGACTTATAAGTTCCAAAGACGGAAAAAGGACTGAACTAAAGCTGCTTGAAGAAGAAACACTTGTAAGCTTTGAAATGATGGATAATTCTGACGGAATTATGCTTATAACAAAAGACGGAATAGAATACGGAATTGCTAAAAAAGCTGACGGTACTCTTATTGTTGATGAAAGCAAAATTATTCTTGGAAAAGAATACAATGTAGTTTTTGATGAAGACTTAATTGTAAGAATAGAAGAACTTGAAAACAAGGAAAATATAGGCTTTGTAGCAAAGGCTGAAAGAGTAAATTCAGGCCTTGGTAATCAGATTGAATATCTTATTCTTGCCGAAGACAGACAGCTTTACATTGGTAAATGTGCCGATTATGTAAAGTACAACGGCAAAAAAACCAAGAGCAGTAATATCAATATAAAAACAGGAATTCCTGTATATTACACAATTGATGAAGAAGGCAAAATTTCATCCATAACCGAATTTGAACAGTACGGAGAAAAGGAACTCCGTAAATGGGTGGAAGATACTTCAATTTTCAAGAGCAGCAGGTACAGAAATGCAGTTTACACAACAGATGACACAAAATTCTTTGTTGTACCTGAAAGCGGAGAAAACGAAGACTATTTATCAAATATAAAACTTGTTGACAAACAAATGTATACGATGACGGCTTTCGGATATAACGAAGATACACACGCTGTTGATGCAGTTGTAATCTACAGTAATATTACTTATGATACCCCCGGAACAATCGGAACAGACGATATTCCTGTAATGCTTGTTAAATCTGTCGGAACAACAGATAAGGACGGATTCGAAGGTTACCGTCTTACTTATCTTGAAAAAAATGAAGAAAAGCAGTGTTTTGTTAAGAGTACAGATACTCTCAATGCTACAGTTGAATCTATGAAAAAGGGTGATGTATTCAGATACTCAGTAAACGGAGCAGGGTATATTGATAATATTGAAGTTCTTTTGAGAGTAAAGACTGACGACACATTCCATAGAGGTGCAGAAACAGCATATGAGTCTGTATACGGTTATGTTGAAAGTGCTTGGAAGCACACTCTTCCAAAAGGAAGTTTAGGCAGATTTGCAGATGTTGTTGAATTAATAATGACAGACGGAGAAACACGTGAATTCCTGATTCATTCAGAAGATGAAATTCCTTATTATCTGTATTCAGACGGAGAAATAAAAGTGGGAAGTTTTGATGATATTATTGAAGATGCAGTCGGAATTTACACAAAACCGTCAAAAGTATTTGTATTTTATATCGAAAGTGAAACAGCGGCAGTTGCAATTATCAATGAAGGGAGCATAAACTGATGATGGGAAAATACACAAAGAAAATCATTGCTGTTTTGCTGTCTTTATCAGTGCTGTCTTTAAACATAGCATTTGCCGAGGATTATGTAAACCCCGAAACCACTGAAGATATTTTGACAGAGGAAAACGAAACTATATTTACAGATACAAGCCCTACAAGTGATGAAGAGTTCTTTGGTCAGTATGATGAAGAATCAGGAGAATGGGTTATAGAAGGCGTAATCAATTACGACTATTCATCAGACCTCGACGAAGTTAAGAAGTATGTAATGCAGGGTGGTTACGGTATGGCAAAGAAAGCTCTTATGGAGTATTACCGTAACAGAACAAGTGTCACTCGTCCTGAAATATACAGTCAGTCAATGCCTTATTCGGATTTGTATCTGACAATGAGGGATACATATAATTTCTCCGAGCCACTGATTGCCGAAGCGACAATAAGCGGTGGAGAATACCGTGAATATATCGTGGATTTGCAGAAAACCACCGCATCGGGCGGATTTATGCTTGCAAGTCTCGATAAAGGCGGGGATGTAATTTCTATTATATCAAAAGAAGGCGACAGCGAAAAAACGCCTAAGCTCAGAGTATATTACGAAACAGGAACAATGCGGGAATATTCTGTTTTAAAGGATTCTTATACAAGAGCTTTTGATGACGAAGATACTACATACAGCACAGAAAACTACGGACTAAACAGTGAGATAGAGGTAAAAGGCTCTTACTATTACAGAGAATCTGAGGATAAATACCTTCCGTATAGCAGAGAGACAAGAGAAGGATATTTAGTATTCCAGGCTCCGAACACTAATAACGTGAAAAAGGCAGAGCTTGTTTTCTGGGCAAAATTAAAACCCGAGGAAGGCGAAAGTGAGCTTGTTGATGAAGAGAAAAATTTATGTGTTTTCAATGCATACAATAAAACCTTCAGAGAGTCACCGGAAGACCCTGATACATCACTTCCGTTATTGACATGGAGTACAATCCGCCATAACCATTATTCGTGGAATACATTGCCCGGCGGATGGGACTGGCAGGCTCCCGACCTTTGTGCATCCGAATATCAGAACTATAACACGCGAATGGGATACCTCAGCAGCCTGATTTCTGCCTATAATGAAGGGAGAGGCGAGGAATATCTCAGAAAAGGTATTGAAATAATTACTGATTTCATTGGAGATGCAGGGGCAGGAACTCCCGTAAAAAGAGAAATAGAAGGTGCAACACGTGCACAGAACGTTGTACCTGCGTATTTTTACATAATTGACAGTGAACTTGCAAGCCCTGAAACCTCAACCGCCATACTGAAATATCTTTATGACGAAGCGTGGTTTCTGTATGACCCGGTGGCAAACGGTGGTGTATATTACGATAATAATAACAGAGCAGTATGGGTACAGGCAGGTTTAGCTACTATTGCCAATGCATTCCCCGAATTCAAAGACAGCGAAGAATGGCTAAGACATAATGAGGAAAGAATGCTTGTTACAATGGAAAAGCTTATTGCAGAAGATGGCTCATACGTAGAAGCTTGCTTCGGATATCCTGTAATCGTTGTAGGATATATGAACGAAATTCTTCAGAGCTATATGTGGAGAGGGGAAGAGCCTCCCTCAATTCTTCTTGAAAAAATTGAAAAGCTTGTTTTATACCTGATTTCCTGTTGTCATCCAAGCGGAACGACCCCTAACATCGGTTCCGGTGGTAGAGGCTCAATAAGAGCATTGGCGCAGAGAATGACAAATCTTATTGATTCTGATATTGTCAGCTACTGGGCAACAAGCGGTGAAGAGGGAGTGGCTCCCGAAAAAACAACTCAAACCTACGATACACTTAAAATAGTAACAATGCGTTCTGACTGGGGAACTAACGGTGTATCACTTTTCACAAGAGCGTGGGCAGGCGGTTCTCATGGTACAAGAGACGTTCTGGCACTTGATGTTGAAGCATGGGGAACAAATATTTTAACTGCAACAGGTGTTACAAGCTATGACCCTGCACATCCCCATTATAAATTCCAGAGTGAAAGTACACGTTCGCGTAACACTATAGAATGTGATAACGTTGGTCAGCGTGGAGGAAGCTCTGAACTCAGCGGCGAAATAAACGGATACGGTGATGCAACAGTATACGATTGCGAAAATCTGGTGAGTCTACTTGGTTGGACAGACAGCTCAAGAGGTTTCCGTCATTACAGAAAAGTTAATTTCATGAAGGATTTATCTTTGTTTATTGTGTCAGATAAGGTAAAACCCTCTGATTCCTTCGAGCATAGCTATACACAGAACTGGCACACACCTGCTGTAGAAAGTGCCGAAAATGTGATTAATGCGGAAACAGGAGAAGGACGCACAAACCATGTCAGCGGCACTAATCTCATAATTTTGCAGAATGAGCCTGAAACAATGGAATCAAAGATTATGAAGGGTTACAGCAACGCTCTTCAGAACGGTACAACAAAGTATTTCTGTTATGAGAAATATCAGGCAGGCGATGTTTTCTACAACACCGTTCTGATTCCTGTCAAGGAAGGCGACGATGTTTCCGCAAAAGTCGATAATATTGATATAGGAACAGATTCAACAGTTGCAACAGCAATGGAAATCACAGTTCTTAAAAACGACAACGAGGATAACAAAATACTTTATTATAATTCAAATGAGTATGATGAAGACGGAAACGCTCAGCCTACAGCAAGAGATTTTTCAGAATATCATACAAACGGAACAAATGTTATAATAACAACCGACCTTGACGGTGTTATAAAGAATATTACACTTTGTGTGGGTAACGAATTAACAAAGAATGGTGAATCTCTTATAAAATCCACAAAAACACTTTCTGGATTATATATTTCCTATGAAGATAATACAGCAGTTCTCAGATGCAGTGATGAAGAAATCTCTGACTGTAATATTGAATTCTATGCGCCTGAAAGAATTGAAAATGTTACACTTAACGGCACAGAAGTAGATTTTATAAGAAACGGAAACACATTAAAAATTAACACCGATAATAAAATAGAGGACGAACCTGAAGAACCAAAGCTTCCCGGCAGCGGCAGTTCATCACCGTCAATAGATGACTTTAAACCCGGTGGTGGAAGCTTTGGTGGCTCCGGTGGAGGCTCTGGCGGTGGATCAGGTACAAAGCCCGAAAAAGAAGAGGAAAAGGAAGAAGATATAACCATAGATGAAAAGGTTGAAGAAGAAAAAATCCAGGTATCTTTTTCAGATGTAAAAGGTCACTGGGCAGAAAATGAAATTATTTCACTTGCAGAAAAAGGTATTATAAAGGGTGTCAGTGAAAATAGTTTTGAGCCTGAAAGAAGTATAACAAGGGCAGAATTTGCTGCTTTAATTGTAAGAATTCTTGGTTTAAACGAAGCAGAGAATTCAAAAGAGTTTATTGATGTAGAGTTAGATGCATGGTATGCAAAGGACATCTATATAGCCTCAAATGCAGGATTAATAAACGGAAGTGACGGATATTTTAGACCCGATGACAAAATCAGCAGAGAAGAAGCTGCAGTTATTATATCAAGAATTTTTGAAAATAAAGGTGCAGTTTCAAAAGCTCAGTTTACTGACTTTAACGAGTGTAGCGACTGGGCGAAGGATTCCATAAATTTTGTTGTACAGGACGGAATAATGAAGGGCGTTGATGAAAACAGCTTCAGCCCGAAAACTTATGTAAGCCGTGCGCAGAGTGCAACAATGATATGGCGTATTCTTGACAAGATTGAATTGAAGGAGGAAAAGAAATAATGAAAGCACTAAGTAAGAGAATTTTATCATATCTGACAGTTTTTCTCTTTATATTGAATTTAGTTCCTGCTCATTTAGCCTTGGCAGAAGATGCTGACTACACAGAAACTGTTTTATGGACAGATACTTTTACAGGGTTAACCTCTTCTGACGAACTTTCAGCAGCTGAAGGCTGGAGTGTCAGCGGAAGATCAGGCTCGGCACGTTTTGATGATGAAAAGCTTGTATTAGACCTTAATTACAATGCAGAAGGAATTGACGGTCATTTAACAAGGACAATCAATCAAGGCGGTGAAGGATATATTGAATTCACTGCAGACCTCAGCGAAGTGGGGGATGCAATAAAAGCAAGCACTCAGCGTGGAACTCTTAACCTGTGTTATTTATACGGAGCTAACGGAGTTAAAAGAGCTACAAAAATCGAGTTTAACTATAACAATCAGCTTCGTATCAGCACAAAGCTTGGTGTAACAGTTGTAACACTTCCTTCATGGCCTGACAGCATTAAAATGAAATTAAGCTACAACTGTGTTACAAGAGAATTAGGCGTAGCTTATCAGACAGACACAATGGATGCTTATACCGATGTTGTTTTCGGTAACGGTGAAACAACGGTTGAATGGTTTGAAGATGAAGCTACCGGTCCCATAAGTAAAATGCTCATTGGTATGGGAAATATCAAAACGGGTTTTGCAGGTAACATCAAAATAGACGATGTTAAGTGCGTAAAAATCAGAAGAGAAGCGGCTCCTGTTGCAAGTAACGTAACAGTATCTGTTAAAAAGAATGTATTGACAGGCTCTTATGAGTTTTCAGATGCCAATGATGACGAGGAAGGAAACAGCGTTTCTGCATGGTATGTGTCCGAAACAGGTGAAGAAGGCAGCTTCAGCGCAATTCCGGGAGAAAATGAAAAGACCTTATCCTTGGGTGCAGAAGATGACGGAAAGTACTATCAGTATGGAATTACACCCTTTGATACAACCGGAAGAGATGGCGAAGAAGCACGAAGTGAGGCTTTTCATTTCGAATATCAGGAACCGATTATATATGCAATTCCTGAAATCAGTAATTTAAAAGCGGAAACCTACGGTAATGCTGTTTTGGCAAGCTACGATTTCGTCGCTGATGAAAGACTTGAAGATACCGCTGATTACAGTGAATGTCAGTGGTATGTTTCAGACAGCTTATTCGGCGAATATGAAATAATTGAGGGTGCAACCGATAAATTATATAACGGAAGCAGAAGTATGCTCGGAAAATTCCTGAAATTCACCGTTACCCCTATGGACAGTGAAGGTAACAGAGGTGAAACCCTGGAGGCATTTCCTATTATGCTTAATTCCGGTCAGTATCTTGACTTTGAGGATGACGCACAGGGCGTAGCAAATTTTGTATATCCTGAAACAGGAAGCGGCGGATACGCAGGAATAACAGATGACCCCACAGGTAGAGAGAACAGGGTAATGGCAATCACACGTACTGAGAATGTTGCAGGAAAAGCAGTTATGCTTGACTATACCGTTGACCTTGAAAGTACAGCGCCTTACTACATGTTGGATATTGATTTGTATGTTGATAAAAACCTTACGCAGACAGAGCTTTTCTATCTTATAGGTACAGGCAGCCATATAACAAAACTCTATACAACAAACGATATAGCTACTGTAATTGAAGGTACCGGTGACGGTAAAGGTGGATTTACTACTACAAGAATTCCGGGTGGATTTAAGCGCGGTGAGTGGCACCATGCAAGATGCGTCATAAATAACGATGCCGACACTTTTGATTTCTATGTTGATGATATGGATACACCTGTTCTTCAGAATGCCCGTCCAAGATATCCGGGTTCACTTCTTAATACAATGCGCTCATATCTGCAGGCAAATAACCTGGGTAGTATTTACTGGGATAATCTTGCGGTAGCGGCACACGGTGTTGACTACTCTGAAAACATCAATACAGATTATGCTGAACTTAACATTGAGGGTAACCTTGATGCTGTAACAGATGATTTGTATTTACCCGTTAAAGGTAAAAACAAGACTGTTATTTCATGGCATTCATCAGATGAAAGCGTTATAACAAAAGACGGTAAAGTAACAAGACCTTCCACTTCTGAACCTGATGCAGAAGTTACACTGACGGCATACATTCAGATTGGTAGCCAGTACAGAGAAAAAGTGTATAACGTTAAAGTCCTTAACGAATTTACAGACGAAGAAACTGTATCTATGGATGCGGAATCACTTGAATTCTTCAATAATAAGATTATCGAAGAAAATGTAGTGCTTCCAGATGCAGGAAAATACGGTAGTTCAATTGTATGGCAGACATCTGATGCCGGTGCAATTGACATAAATGGCGTAATAAACCGCGGTAGCAGTGATAAGTTTGCCGTTCTTACAGCTACAGTAGCATTTAACGGAGAAACAAGAACAGTAACTCTTCCTGTATGTATTCTCAAGGACAACAACTTAAGACAGCTTAAAGATACTGTAATTTCCGCAAGCTCTGAAAACGCTTCTTATCCTGTTGAAAAAATTGACGACAATGATTTTACAACAATTTATAAGAGCGGTCTTAGCGATGATGCGGTAACAATTATTGTTGACTACAGAAAAATCCGTAGTCTTGACAGTGTTTTGCTTGCATCAACACCTGAGGGTGTAGAAAAGGTAACAGTATATAATTCGAATGACAACACAAATTGGAGCAAAACCTTTGAGGCTTATGATATTACAGAGGGTAAGCCTTTATGGATTGATTTATCCGTAAAAGCAAAATACTTAAAGTTTGAATTTGTAAAGAAGTCAGATGTTATCGGCATTGCAGAACTGCGAAGCTTTGAAACAGCAGGCGAAGGCTCTGCAGTTGAAGATGACTACGAGGAGTTAAAGCTTGATATTGATGAAATTGTAAAGTCTGATTTTTCACTGGTTACATCGCTTCCTTCAGGCTCTTCGGTAACATGGATATCAGAAAATGAAAATGTTATCCGTATTGAAGGAAATATAGCTGTAGTAACCCGTGCTGAAAAGAATACTATTGTAAAACTTATTGCAACTGTAAGCTTTAACGGTACTTCGAAAAATAAAGAGTTTTACGTAACTGTATTAGGAAAAGGTTCAGGTGGCTCCGGCGGTGGAGGTGGAGGCGGAAGCTTCGGCGGTGGTGGAGGCAGCTCATCAGGTGGCTCCAGTTTTATCGCTAGTTCTCCCGAATCTGAAAAAGATCAGCTTGTGCCTTATACCAGTGAAAGCTACTTTAATGATATTAAGGATGTTTCCTGGGCGGAAGATGCAATTGTTGAACTTGTATCCAAAGGAATACTTAAAGGCACAGGTGAAGGCAAATTTGAACCTTACCGCAGTATAACACGTGAAGAATTTGTTTCATTATTGTGCAGAATTTTAGAACTTCCCGAAGGCGAAAAGGTAGAGTTTGATGATATTGATCCCGATGCGTGGTATGTGGAGGCATTAAGCAGTGCATATCATAAAGGAATTATCAACGGCATTGATGAAAAGAATTTTGGCGTAGGCAAGCCGATCAGCCGTCAGGATATGGCTGTAATGATTTGCAGAGCTTTCAGCATTGATATTGAATCTGCAGAAGGTAAATTCAATGATGATGACGGTATTGCGCAGTATGCAAAAGAGGCTGTATCTGCTCTTAATAAAGCAGGTATTATTAAAGGTGACGGTAACGGTAACTTCTTACCAAACAATCCAACATCACGTGCGGAGTGCGCAGTAGTATTAATGAGACTTCTCAAAATCAAATAATTAGTAGTATGTGTAATACGCATAGCGGTTATGCTGTGCGTATTACACAAAAAGCTTTAAGGTGATTATATTATGCTTAAAAAAGAAAATAACTATGATTTCAGAAAGCGTATGCTTCAGATTCATGATAAAAATATAAGAGATTATAAAAAAACTTCAAACGAAGACGATTTTGTAATCAAAAACGGATTTATGGTAGTTGCCGGAAAATATGCTGACGATGTCATTATAACTGCCGCAAGAGATTTTATCGACTACTTGTTTGACTCAATGGGCGTTGCTGCAATGCTTATCCGTGAGGATGAAGCGACGGACGGCACAGCTATCAGAATATCAGTTTCCGATAATCCCGCCAAAGACTTGGGAAAAGCGGCAGGTTACCGTGGCTTTAAGGTTGAGTTTAAGGAAAACACAATAAATGTTACAGGCTATGATTCAAGAGGTGCGGCACAGGCACTTTATCGCCTTGAGGATTTAATGAGCTTCAGAAAAGCTCCGTATTTAAAACGGGAAACAATCTGCTGTAAATCAATGTACGGTCCCCAGATGGTGCATTCAGGCTACGGTCTTGACGAATATCCCAACGAACATCTGGCGGCAATAGCTCACGAAGGCAGAGATGCTATTTTAGTGTTTGTTAAAGATGTAAACATTACTCCTTACGGTTATCTTGATTTTAATGAGCTTATATACCGTGCTGAAAAATACGGCATAGATGTATATGCCTACAGCTATTTCAAGAGTGAAATGCACCCCGATGAAAAAGGTGCGGAAGCTCATTATGAATCAACTTACGGAAGACTTTTTAAAGAGTGCCCTAAGTTAAAGGGTGTCACTCTCGTCGGGGAGTCTGTAGAATTTCCAAGTAAAGACCCGAATGTCACGGGGCATCATTACTGGGAAAACACTGTTGAAGGAATCCCAACGGGAAAAACAAGCCCTGGGTGGTTCCCTTGCTGCGATTTCCCTCAGTGGCTTAATCTTATTAAGAAAATAATCAGAAAATATAACAGCGAAGCTGATATTGTTTTCTGGACATATAACTGGGGTATGAGAAAAGAGGAGGACAGACTGGCTCTCATTGAGAATTTACCTACAGATATAAGCCTTATGGCTACCTTTGAAATGTTCGAAATTCTTAATGTTGAGGGTGCAAGGGATATATGTGCAGACTACACATTATCATTTGCAGGTCCGGGCGGATATTTCACAAGTGAGGCAAAGGCAGCAGCCAAAAAAGGTATCAGACTTTATTCTATGACAAATACAGGCGGTCTCACCTGGGATATAGGTGTTATACCTTACGAGCCGTTCCCATATCAGTGGATAGAAAGATATAAAGGAATGGAAAAAGCAAATAAAGAATGGGGACTGTGCGGATTGATGGAAAGCCATCATTACGGTTTTTATCCTTCTTTTATCAGCAAACTTTCAAAATTTGCTTTCTTTGAGCCACACGAAGATTATGAAAAAATACTTAAAGATATTCTCATAGGAGAATACGGTGAGGAAAATTTTGAAGCTGTTGATAAAGCATTAAGGCTGTGGAGCAAGGCTATAACCTATTACACACCTACTAACGCTGACCAGTACGGTGCTTTCAGAGTAGGTCCGTCATATCCATTATGTCTTGAAAGAAGCATTAAGCCCCCGGCTTTGTCTTACAGTATGTTCGGTAACGGAATTATGAAGGTTCCATATTATATGGGATGCGACGACAGATGCACATATCTTTCGATAAGAATAGAAAAAGAACGGCAGTCACTTGAAAAGATGCGCACATATCTTACCGACGGACTTGAAATCCTCGGAAAAATAGAAAACAAAAATGAAAAGTTGCTTTATCTTGAAAATATGGGCAAATTCATTTTGTTTACAACGATAAGCGGTATTAATGCAAAGAAATGGTACAGTCTTGTGACAGAACTGCGTGCAGAAAAGAATGTGGAAAAGCTCTTTAATATACTTGATGAGCTTGAAAAACTGGTTGACATTGAAGAGGCAAACACAAGAAATACCATTCCTGTAGTCGCAGCAGATTCCCGCCTAGGCTGGGAGCCGTCAATGGAATATATGACAGATGAAAAGCATCTTGACTGGAAACTCAGACAGCTTGATTATGCAAGGATAGAAATAAACAATGAAAGACGTTCATTGTCACTACCTCTATAAAATCAAGAATTATCGGTCAGGAATATAACGGAGATGTAGTATTATGGATTTGAAAAATTTTAATGCGCCTTATTTTTTGGGCATCGATGCAGGTGGAACAAAGACGCATTTTAAATTATGCGATAAAGCTTTTAACATTATTAAAGAAATACAGCTGGGTGCTTGTAACTGCTTTGATAACAGTATGATTAATGCACAGAATGTGCTTAAAAAAGGGATAGAAGAAATTTGCGAGGGGATTTCCTGTTCGGATGTTTACATGTTTGCAGGAATAGCAGGCGGCGGAACCGAATCTGTCCGCAAAGAGTATCATAAGTTTTTTGAACAATTTAATTTTATGTCTTTTGATAATGATTCAGATATTAAAAATGTTATTTATGCAGGACTTAACGGCAAAGACGGAATAACTGTTATTATGGGTACGGGAATATGTCTTTATAAAGTGATAAATAACGTTTATACAAAGATTTCCGGTTGGGGTTATCTTTTTGACGAAGCAGGAAGTGCCTTCAATATTGGTCAGGATGCTTTTAAAGCGTACTTTGCAGCACGTGACGGTTACGGAGAAAAAACAGCATTAACCGAAGCTATTGAAAAGAAAATCGGACAGCCTAAAGAGGAAATACTTCCGCTTTTGTATAGTGGCGGTAAAAAATACATTGCTTCTTTCGCACAGCTTGTTTTTGATTGTGCAAATAACAAAAACGACAGTGTTTCAAAAAATATAATTAAAAGAAATATTTCTTTTGTTGCCGGTCTTATTGACACGGCACTGGAGGAGTTTGAAAACACTGAAAAACCGGTTAATATAATTATTTCAGGCGGTTTGACAAATCAGCCTGATTTGACCTATAAGCTAAGTCGGGAAATAAAAAGTACGAAAAAGATAGAAATACGGGTTCTCGACACTCCTCCTGTGGACGGTGCCTTGCGTAAAGCAAAGCTTTTATATGAAGAAAGGGTGCTTGTAAATGCTTAAGACAGAAATGCGAAATGCTGCAACAAAACATATTGATACTGCAACTACAAGAGAAATTATAGAACTAATACATAGCGAAGATATTAATGCCGTCAATGCGGTAACTAAAGCACTTGACAGCATAGAAAAGGCTTGTGATGTTATTTCGGAGGGAATGAAAAAAGGCGGAAGATTAATGTACATAGGTGCAGGCACTTCGGGAAGACTGGGCGTACTTGATGCATCTGAATGTCCGCCTACCTTTGGGGTTGACGAAAATGTTGTTATCGGAATAATTGCAGGCGGTGACAGGTGTCTCAGGTCAGCAAGTGAAGGTGCGGAAGATAATGCACAAAAGGGCAGGGAAGACATTGCCGCATATTCACCGTCGCAGAATGATACTGTAGTAGGAATATCCGTTGCAGGCGGTGCGGCTTATGTTGTAAGCGCACTTGAATACGCCAAGGAAATGGGTGCATCAACTGTTGCACTGACTTCGAATAATGAGAGTCTCCTTGCAAAAACAGCAGACATTACAATCTTTACTGATACAGGCGCTGAGGCTGTTACAGGTTCATCAAGAATGAAGGCAGGAACAAGCCATAAAATGGTTTTGAATATGCTTTCAACTACTGCAATGATAATGCAGGGGTATGTGTATGAAAACCTGATGATTAATCTTAAGCCATCTAACGAAAAGCTTAAAAATAGAACGATAAGAATTGTTTGCGAAATAACAGGTGAAAATGAGACTAAGGCAATCGAACTGCTTGAAAAGAATGATTGGAATATAAGAAATGCAGTTGATTTTCACAAAAAGCAAAAAAACGGGTGATAAGAATGAAATCCTACGTTAAAAAGCATGGTAATGTCCCTACGTTGTATGTGGATGACAAGCCCTGTTATTCTCCTGCATATATGACATATCTTACTGAAAGAGGTTGCTATAAAAGCTTTAACGATGCAGACATTCATCTGTATTCTGTGTGCATATATTTCGGGGGTTTGACCATAAACGCAAGAAGTGAAATATCAATTCCTTTTCATAAAGGTATTTTCGATGAAAGAGAGCCTGATTTCACTATTCCGGACAGGGATATAAAAAGAATAACGGATATTGATCCCGATGCAAAAATATTTCCCAGGGTGAATATTTCTCCGCCGCTTTGGTGGGAAAATGAAAACGAGCAGGAGCTTAATGATAAAGGGGCTCCCGGAAAAGAAAAACGCAGAGTGTGTTTTGCATCTGATAAATGGAAAAAGGACACCTGTGAATTTATCAGAAAAATGTGCGAACATTACTCTGACAATGAAAACATAATCGGCTATCAGATTGCCTGCGGTAATACTGAAGAATGGTTTCCCTTTGACCTTGACGGTGGAGCAGGAAAAAGAGCAAGAGAGGGTTATGAAAAGTGCAAGGATGCCTATAAATCCGAGAATGGATTTAATCTTTATTTAAGTGATATAATTGTTGATGCAATCAGCTACTTTGCAGGTAAAGTAAAGGAATATACAGAAAATTCAATGGTTGTAGGTACGTTTTACGGCTACACCTTTGAAACACCGGCAAGGTTTTCGGGGCATTTTTCCTTGCAGAAACTCTTAAGATGTAAGGATATTGATTTTATTTGTTCACCCATATCTTATGCCAATGTAAGAAACCCTGAGTGTGAGCACGCCTGTATGACGGTGCTTGATTCTGTTTTATTACACAACAAATTATATTTTTCTGAAGCGGATGAAAGAACGCATTTAAGCTTATATCCCTATGAATATGATGATAAGCTTTGCAGACCGGGTACATACAACGAAGATATATGGAAAGGTCCGTCTGACCCGTTTGTTGCACGAAATGTGCTTCGCACCGGTTTTGCCCGTCAGCTTGTACACGGAAACAACTTCTGGTGGTTTGATATGTGGGGCGGATGGTTTGAAGATAGCGGTATAATGGCAGATATGAAAGTTGAAGCCGCAATTATGAAAGATTCTCTTAATTTCCAAAACCGAGGAATCAATGCCGAAGTCGCGGTTATTGCAGACGAAAAAGGGAACGCACGTGTCGAAAACGGAAACAACGTTATGTATAATTTCAGAATTCCCCTTGGCAAGGCTTGCGTTCCTTATGCAACTTACGATGTATCTGATTTTGAAAGTATAAAAGATAAGTATAAAGCATTTATTTTCGTTGCCGCATACACTACAAAAAATTTAAATACAGCGGTTAAAGAAGCGGATAAAAGAGGAATTCCTTATATTTTCCTTGATAATGATAGTGAACTTTCAGAGAATATGTTCAGGGAATTTTTTAAAGCCAACAAAATACATATTTACAGTGAAAACAAATGTATTCTCCATGTGAACGAAAACTATTTGTCGGTTCAGTCGATTGAAGACACCGGCAAAGTAAAAGTTGTTTTGCCGCAAAAAAGGAAAATAACACCGTTATTTGAAAATGAAGAAAGTATATACACGGATATTCTTTGCTTAAAAATGAAAAAGTATGAGACAAAACTTTTTAAAATGGAATAAAAGGACTGATATTATGAAAAACGAAATTATAAAAGGTTATCATCTTCAGATTGGGTCGTCAACGTCAAATGATCCTGTAAGAAAAGATGTTCATATGTACACGCTGCCGGGAACAACACTTAATCCGGACACTGTTCGCTTTGATTGGGATACGTGGTATACAATTACAGACGAGCTTGCAAAAACTGACTGTAATACCCTCCTGATAGATGTACTGGAAGGTGTGGAGTATGAATCCCATCCCGAAATTTCGGCAAAAAATGCAATCAGTAAAGAGCAGTGTAAAAAAGAGCTTGACAGATTGAGAGGTATGGGGTTTGAAGTAATACCGAAACTTAATTTTTCAACTCGTCACGATGCGTGGATGGGTATGTATGGTTGGATGGTGTCCACACCGACATATTATAAGGTGTGTGCAGATTTAATTGATGAGGTTTCTGAACTTTTTGATAAGCCAAGATTTTTCCATCTTGGAATGGACGAAGAAAATGTGCCTAACCATATTCCGCTTACGCTGGATATTGTAAGACACGGTGATTTGTGGTGGCATGATTTTCTTTACCTTGTAAAATGTGTAGAGAAGAATGGCGCGAGACCATGGATATGGGCGGATGAAGTGTGGTTCAGACAGTATGAATTTATAAGAAGAATGCCTCACGATGTTCTTCTCAGTAACTGGTATTATGAAGATTTTGACCAGTATGACAGACTGCCTGACAGGTATCTTGCTTACGACTTGCTTGATAAATATGGCTATGACCAGGTGCCTACGGGAAGCTCGTACGTGCGTGACGATAATTTTGAGCTGACGGTTAAGTACTGTAAAGAGCATATAAGCAAAGAGCATTTGCTTGGTTTTATGCAGACAAGCTGGTTGAGAACTCTTCCTGAAAAACTTGATGGACATATGAAAGCCATAAAAGCGTTTAATGAAGGAATGAAATTTATTTAATCCTTCTTCCGAGGAAAATAATATGAATTTTAAGGATATACCTAATAAGTACAGACCGATTCCCTTCTGGTCATGGAACGATAAACTGAATACTGAAGAAACAAAATCGCAGATTGAAAAAATGGCACAGGTGGGCATTGGTGGCTTCTTTATGCATGCACGTGGAGGATTGCAAACCGAATATATGGGGGAAGACTGGTTTGGCAATGTTCAGTGCGGAATTGATAAAGGAAAAGAACTTGGGCTTCATCCCTGGGCTTATGATGAAAACGGCTGGCCAAGCGGATTCGGTTCAGGTAAAGTCAACGGAAAAGGACTTAAATATCAGCAAAAATACCTGAGAGTAGAAAAAGGGGAAAAGCATACGGAAAAGACAATCTGTAATACCGGTGGATACCACTTTTATTATGACATAAACCCTTTTTATGTTGACTTATTGGATAAAGCTGTAGTCAGGGATTTTATCTCTGAAATATATAATCCGTACTACGAAAAGTTTGGTAATGAGCTGGTCGGATTTTTTACAGATGAACCGCAGCTTTCGCGTGACGGCATTCCGTGGAGTTTTGTATTACAGGATGAATATGAACAGGAATACAGAGAAGACCTTTTACCTTTACTTACGGATTTATTCTTTGATACAGATACTTCGAAAAATACCAGAGTTAAATTCTACAGACTTGTTACAAAGCTTTTTTCAGAGAGCTTTCTGGGACAGGTCTATGAATGGTGCGACGAAAGAGGTCTTAAGTTAACCGGTCATATGGTTCTTGAGGAAGACCTCGAAACGCAGCTGACACCAAACGGAGCCGTTATGCCCCAGTATGAATATTTCCATATTCCCGGAATGGACTGGCTCGGAAGAGGGGAAGTCTGTAAAATGAATATGCTTCAACTGTCTTCCGTTGCAGCCCAGCTTGGAAAAAAACAAGTACTTTCCGAAACATTTGCACTTACCGGATGGAATATGGGATTTGAAGAAATGCGCAAGCTCTATGAACAGCAGATGGTAAGAGGTGTAAATCTTTTATGCACACATCTTTGTGCTTATAGCTTAAGGGGAATAAGAAAAAGAGATTTCCCCGGCTCGTTCTTCTACCATCAGCCTTGGTGGGATAAATATAACTCGTTTATTGATTATGTAAGCCGTATCGGTATGCTCCTTGCAGAGGGAGAAATCAGGTATGATACACTTTTTATACATCCCCAGGCAACAGGGTGGTCGCTTTTTGATTGCGGTGACAACAAAGGTCTTAATGAATTAAATGACCGATTATACAGTGCCGTGGATGTACTTGAAAAAAAGCATATTCTATTCCATTTCGGTGATGAAATTTTAATGGAAAAGTATGCAAAAATAGAAAACGGAAAAATCATTATCGGCAAACAGGAGTATTCAAAAGTTATTTTGCTTTCGGATTTAACACTGTTTGATTCTACCGCATCGTTGCTTGAAAAATTTGAAAAATCAGGCGGAAAGATTTACACTCCTGAAAATATTTTACCTGATGATATTATAGAAAACGAAAATATTGTTTACACTAAGCGCTATTTTGATGAGTTTGATTTGTACTATCTTGTGAACACAGGAGAAGCTGTGGAGAAGCTTAACATCAAAAAAGGAACAGCAGTGCTTGAACCTTTAACGGGGGATATACGTCCTCTTGGAAATGAGATCCTTTCTCCCGGTGAGAGTATAGCAGTGCTTGACGGATTATACCCTGAAAAGGAAAACGGAAAAAATTATAAAGCTGAAGTAATTAATCTTGACGGACAATGGGAAATAAAGGAAAGCGACCTTAATGCCTATACCCTTGACTGTTGTGACTACTATTTTGACAATAAACTAATCGAAAAAGATGCCCCTGTAATATCTATACAGGAAAAGGCGTGTGCCCTTAAAAGGAAAGTCAATATATTAATGGAATTTTCATTTAAAGCTGACTACATACCAAAGACGGTATTTCTTGTGTGCGAAACACCTGAAATCTTTACGATAACCGTTAATGGAAAGCCGGTTAAAGAAAAGGTATGCGGAACGTATTTTGACAGCGCCTTTAAGAAGATACCTTTAGACGGATACATTGTAAACGGTGAAAATAAAATCACAATGGAATGTGATTTCTTGCAATCAGACAGTGTATATAAAGAAATTGATGATGCCGTTAAGTTTGAAGCAGTAAAAAATAAGCTGTCATACGATGTTGAAATTGAAAGCATTTACCTTGTCGGAGATTTCAGTATCAGAACACCGCAGAGTTTTGAAGATTTAGACAGAGATGCCGTCAGATATAGCGGTGAGATGATTGTATCATACCCCGTCGAAAAAGTGCTTATTAATAATATAGAAAAGCAAGGCTTCCCGTTTTTTTCAGGAAAAATGGTGCTCAGTAAAAAAATAATATGTGAAAAGAAATCATATATACTAAAGTTTTCCAAGAAATTTGCAAATGTTGTTTCTGTAAAAGTTAACGGAAAAGAGGTATGTGACATTCTCTGGAAGCCGTATAAAGCAGATGTTTCTGATTACATAGTAGCTGGTGAAAATGAAATTGAAATCACGCTTATTAACTCACTAAGAAATTTACTCGGTCCTCATCACCTTGATGGCGGTGAGTCCCATAACGTAACACCTGCCAGCTTTTTCAAGGATGATACTTTGTGGGGTGATTGGCACAAAGAAAAATGGAATGAAGGTTATTGCTTTGTAAAGTTCGGAATAGAAAAGTAAAAGGACAGAAGAAAAATGAATGATACAGTAAGTATTGAACGCTTAAAAGCCGAGGATTACAGCCAATGGCTTGAGTTTCTCAATTATGTTTTTTCCATTCAGAATAAAAGTAAAATGGATTTTTGTGAAGAACTTCCCAAAATGTGCGTAAAAGACGATTATCATATGGGAATGCATTTTGCTGTTAAGGGAAACGGAAAGATTCGGGCTCTTTTGGGGGTTTACCCTTTAAAGACATGTATCGGTAACAAAGAATTAATGTTTTCCACAGTTGGAAATGTTGCAACCCTTCCTGAATATGAGGGAAGAGGGTATATGAAAGCTTTGATGGCTGAGGCAATGAAAGAACTGGAAAGAATTGGTGCAGATGCATCAAGACTTGGCGGAGTGAGGCAGAGATACAACCGTTACGGTTATGAAGCTTGTGGAATAGAATATACTTTTAAAATCGACAGCTTCACTACAAAATATTGCTTTGACGGAAAAGAAAAGGTATTGTTCAGAGAAATCTCGTTAAGTGACAAGAAAGAACTAGCTTTTATTAACGAGATACAGAATAATAAAGCTATGTATGTTCACAGGTCGTCAAACGACAACTTTTTTGGAGATTTTGCGTCTTTGTGTGCGTGGAAAAATAAACCTTATATTGCTACTGACAAAAACGGAAATATGGTTGGATATTTAAGCTCTTCAAAAGACGGAAAAACTATTGCAGAAATTGCGGGAAAGGACTTTACTACAAGTAAAAATGTTATTTATAACTGGCAAAAAAATATAGGGGAAGAGATTTCTTTTAATATTTCTGCTACAGATTCTGAAGCTGTAAAATATTTTTCAGAGGTGGCAGAAGAAATGTCAGTTTCTTCGCCGTGTCACTTTAAAATAATTAACTTTGATAAAGTTGCTGATGCTTTGATAAAATTAAAGACTTCACACACTCCTGGACTTCCTGAAGGGGCAAGTGTAATAGGTATAAAAGACTGGGGAAACCTTTTGATATGTCATAAAAACGGGGAAGCCTATTGCGAAAAAACAGATATAGAGGCTGCTATAACTCTTGACCGCCTGAAGGCGAGCCGATTGTTGTTTGGTCCATTTCCGGCAAATACCGTAACGAAATGCGATGCTTTTCTTAATTCTGTTTTACCGCTTCCGCTTTCATGGAGTACACTTGACAGAGTATAAATGAGGAGGAATTATTATGATTAAAGGATTTAAAATGAAGCTTTTTGTGGGACAGGAAGAAGAATATGAAAAACGCCACAATCTTCTCTGGCAGGAAATGAAAGATATGATTCACGAATATGGCGGAAAAAACTACACTATTTTTCTTGATAAAGAGACGTTAACTCTTTTCGGTTATATAAAAATCGAAAGTGAGGAAAAATGGGCAAAGAGTGCAGATACAGAAATCTGCAGAAAATGGTGGGACTATATGGCAGACATAATGGAAACAAATCCCGATAACAGCCCCGTAAGTACGGACCTTAAAAATGTTTTTCATTTAGACTAAACTCAAAGATTAAGGAGACTAAAAATGGCTTTTAAAAAAGATTTTGCGTGGGGTGTTGCAACCGCTTCATATCAGATAGAGGGCGCATATAACGAAGATGGCAGAGGTCTCAGCGTTTGGGATGTATTTTCTCACGAACCGGGAAAAGTGGTGCAGGGACACACGGGTGATGTAGCCTGCGACCATTATCACAGATTTAAAGAAGACGTAGCTCTTATGCGTCAGCTTGGCATTAAGGCATACCGCTTTTCTATATGCTGGTCACGTATTTTTCCTGACGGCACAGGTAAAGTCAATGAAAAAGGTGTGAAATTTTATTCCGATCTTATTGATGAACTTATCTCTAACGGGATAGAACCGTATGTAACACTTTTTCACTGGGATTTGCCTTACGAACTACATAAAAAAGGCGGTTGGCTGAATTCTGACTGCGTAAAGTGGTTTTCTGAATATGCTGCAAAAGTAAGTGAGCTTTATTCTGACAGAGTAAGGTATTTTATTACATTTAACGAACCACAGTGTTTTATCGGCTCGGGCTATTTTGACGGTGTACACGCACCGGGGCTGAAAACAAATCATAAGGATATTTTCCAGATGTGCCACAACGTGCTGAAATCACACGGTGGGGCAGTTATAGCACTTCGTGAAAATGCAAAGAAGCCAATTAAAGTAGGATATGCCCCCACTTTCGGTGTGTGTTATCCAAAAACTGTTTCTCCCGAAGATATTAAGGCGGCAAAGGAACAGTATTTCAAATGTACGCCCATCGGTGGCAATGTTATGTGGAATCTTACTTGGTGGAGTGATCCTGTTATATTTGGGAAATATCCTGAAGACGGACTTCGTATGTACAGGGATTATCTTCCCGAAATTACGGACGAAGATATGAAGCTTATCAGTCAGCCTCTTGATTTCTATGCACAGAATATCTATAACGGAATTGCGGTTTCAGCAGGAAAAGACGGAGAAGTTGAATTCGAAGAAAGATATGCAGGTTTTCCGAGAACTGCCATTAACTGGCCGGTTACTCCCGAGGCACTTTACTGGGGTCCTAAATTCCTTTACGAAAGATATAACCTACCCATTTATATAACAGAAAATGGTATGTCTGCACACGATTCTGTTTCTCTTGACGGAAAAGTACACGACCCCAACAGAATAGACTTCCTTGAAAGATATCTTTGTGCACTTGAAAAGTCGGCAAACGATGGTACGGATATAGGTGGCTACTTCCTGTGGTCGTTTTTGGATAATTACGAGTGGGCAAGAGGTTATACAGAGCGTTTCGGTATAGTGTTTGTAGATTACAAAACACAAAAGCGAATTCCCAAAGATTCGGCTTATTGGTATAAAGAATGGATTGAAAAGCATTAAAAACTTGATATATAGGGTTGAATTTTTTATAAAACAGGCAATTAGCTTCGAAAGAGGCTTTTGCACAACAACTCCGGTTTTCCTCTACTTAATCAAACTTGCCATGAGTTTTTTCAAAAAGCCGGAGTTGTTGTTATATATTTAAATTTGGTAATGGGGAGATAAAATGACAAATGAAATTGAATTAACAGATAATTTGAAAAGAAAAATCGGTGCACTCTTTATGGCAGGGCTTCCTGATGAAGGTGTTACAAAAGAATATGAAGAAATTTGTGAAAAATATTTTATAGGTAACTTCTGTCTTGATGCCAGACAGGCAACAAGTGTTGAAAAGATTTGTACCGTAACTTCTGATTTAAGAAAACTTGCAAAGATTACGCAGAATGAATTTCCTTTTATCGGAATTGATCAGGAAGGCGGCTGGGTAACCAGATTTTACGACGGTGCAGCTACGATGGCGGGAGCGATGTCCTATGCAGCATCCGGTGCAAGCGGAGATAAGATGCTTTCAGTTGGAAGGCGATTAGGCAAAATTCTGCGTGCAGTGGGATGTAATGTGGATAACGCGCCTTCCCTTGATATTAACATAAACCCTGAAAATCCTATCATAGGGACAAGGGCGTACGGTGATAATAAAGATAAGGTTATAAAACTTGGTATAAACTTTGCAAAAGGTCTTGAAAGGGAAGGTGTAATTGCAGCCTGCAAACATTTTCCGGGGCATGGAAATGTATATGGAGATACTCATATTGAAAAAGTTGTCAATAATTCTTCTGTAGAGCTTTTAACAGAAAATGATTTTGCACCTTTCAAAAATGCGGTAGATGAGGGTGTGGGTGCATTTATGACAGCTCATGTCACTTATCCTCAAATAAGTAGTGAGCCTGCAACGGCTTCTTACGAAATTATAACTGAGCTTTTGAGAAATCAAATGAATTTTGACGGTATAGTTATTACAGACGCAATTAGAATGGAAGCGATTAATAATCTTTATCCAAAGGGCGAAGCGGCTGTCAAGGCAATAGAGGCAGGATGTGACCAAGTACTTCTTTATTCTTATTCAAAAGAATTTATCGAAGAACCGTTAGAAGCAGTGTATAACGCAGTAAGATGCGGAAGAATTACAGAGAAACGTCTTGACGAATCTATAGAAAGAATTTTAAAACAAAAAGAAAAATATAATATTTCAGATGCTGAGCCAAATTTAGAGCTTGCAAAAAAGCTTGTGTTTGATAAAGAAACTATTGCTGAAGTTTACGAAGACAAATACAGATCAATTACCTGTATAAAGGACGACGGCATTTTAAGTAAGCTTGAGAATAAAAAAGTTTTGTGCATTGCACCCGACTGGCAAGTACATCGTGGTGTTGAAGAGGCACTTGCAGGAGTACTGAGCTTCTCAGAAATATTCAAAAAAGCCTTTATAAACGCAACTGCAGTGAAGATGACATCTGACAAAATGCCTGAAATTGAAGGTGATTATGATATTGCTGTAGTCGGAATTTTCCGTTTTGATTCAAATAATATACAAAAGAATGTTATTGATAACCTGAAAGAAAAAGGAATTCCTGTTGTGGCAGCACTTCTTAATTCACCATACGAATATAAATTCGTTTCAGACTGCAATGCAGTTGTGACTTGCTATGAATACACCAAGCTTTCAGCACAGGTATTAGTTGATGCCATGAAGAAAAATGAATACAAAGGTAAGTTGCCTGTGAAATTGTAAGAGTATATATACAGTGGAGTAATGAATAAAAATATAGATTGTATTGATGCATTAAATAGTGCAATTGCTTCAGTTGAAATAGAAGGATACAAACTTGATGATGAGCAAAAAGAATTTTGCTTTGAATTTGTCAGTGGCAATATGAATAAGGATGAGTTTATCGATCTTATGCTTGAAAGGTGTAGGGTGTAATATGGGGTATTCTTTGAATCCAATTTCAAATGGATGCTATGAAGGAACTTCCGTTATGGTAAATAAATTTAATATTAAAGACGGTAGCAAGCTTGATGCTGTTGAACAGGATATTACAGGAGCTTTGATTGCAAAGGCATTTATAGAAATACCATTTAAAATGTCAATTTTAACTTTTACAGAAAATCTCACACAACTATAGACAAAGGTAATTCTATTTATATAAAATTTGACGAGGTGCCAAAATCTCACATATCACACCACTCCTCATACAGTTCCAACGGTGTTGGAATATATCCGCGGTCAAATAGTTTTACTACTTCGGTTGTATCAGTTACAAAGTTGGTATCTATGTTGGATAGCATCCATATTATTCAATTAACATCTTTTTTATCAAAGAATTCTCTGTTTATATACATAGTTGGGCGTTACAGTTTATTCTGTAGCGTCCTTCTACTTTTGTATCAATTAATAATCAAACGTAAGACTTTCAATTATGAAAGGGGTATAGTATGAACTTCAAAAACCAAAGGTACATTACAAAAGGGGTAAGCGACCGTGTCAGCTTACTCCTTCAGCTTTTTAACGCGAGTTTCCCTCGCTGGATTAGAATTCCCGAAGACAGACAATAAAAAAACGAATCAAACCTTGCGGTATGATTCGTTTATTGGTGACCCCACGGGGAATCGAACCCCGGTCTTCTCCGTGAGAGGGCGGAAAAGGGCATTTTTACTGCTTTTT
>JAZUOX010000070.1:0-64350 GCA_045604905.1 Clostridia bacterium | reverse complement strand
ATTCTATGAAAGGAAGATTTATTATGAAAACACCATCATTTGCAATTCTTATTCACCTTGGAGAAAATATGTGGGGTGACCTCAAGGCACAGACCTCGCTTCATTTTGACAGAGAGGTATGGAATAACATCGTTGATAAATGTATTAAAGAAGGTATAGATACAATCGTGCTTGACCTTGGGGAAGGTGTGGTATATCCCTCGCATCCCGAAATTGCTATTCCCGGTGCATGGACAGCAGAAGAAACAAAAAGAGAAGTAGCACGCCTTAAATCCCTTGGACTCCGTATTATTCCTAAGCTCAATTTCTCCGCAGTGCATGATGCATGGCTTGGTATTTACGAAAGAATGGTTTCAACACCTGAATATTACAAGGTTGTACGCGACCTTGTATTTGATGCATATGAGCTTTTTGATAAGCCGGAGTACATTCATATCGGTATGGACGAAGAATCTCCCAAACACGCTGACGACCCAATGTATGAATTTGTGTGCATTCGTCGCGGAAACCTCTGGCACCACGATATAAAATATCTTTCCGAATGTGTAAAAGAGGCAGGCTCAAAGGTATTTATATGGGGATGTCCCTTTATGCATTATGAGGAGCCTTATGAATATATGGATAAGGATACCCTTGTAGGTGAGTCAAATTATTATGAATTCAAGAAGGAAAAATGGACAAAAATCAGTGAGCAGAGCGAGGCGGTGCAAGAATATTACAACACTCGTTTTGTGCAGCGAAACGGCTTTTCCATTGAGTATGTCGAGGAAGACCCCGTTGTACAGTTAGCCATTGACACAATGAAAAAATGTGCTGAAAGAGGATTTCCTATTGCCCCTGTTTCATCAAATATTTTCATCAAGACAAACGACCGTTCAACCGTTGAATATTACAGTGAGCAGGATTACCGCGATAGCATTAAAATGTATATAGGCTGTCCCTGGAGAATGACCCATAAAGAATGGGAAGAGGAAATTTTAGAAGAAATTGAGTTACTGGGAAATGCAAAACGCGAATTCTACGGTGAATAATAAAATGGGACATAGAAAAAAGCTGAACGAAGCAACATCGTTCAGCTTTTTTCTATGTGTGGAATTGTAGGAAATTAAGACGCATTAAATACTTTTTGTGCAAAGTAAGTATGCGACATGGGTGCAGCGTCACGCTGCTTTGCAAGAAATGTCTTTTTTCGTATAATTTATGTCTGAAATCATATAGACAAAAACGGCAGTTATGTAATATTATTTTTTAAGTGTACATATATTTTTCAAATCATAGTTTTTAGTGAAGCTTTTTACATCAGCACCTATACTCTGACAATGCAGAAGCACACAGGCAGCAGCATTTGAATCACTTGCCGCATTGTGGTGATCAAGCTCAAGACCAAGATAGTCGGAAAGTGTGTTTAACTTATGATTTGGAAGATTTGGCAAAACCTTTTTTGAAATACGCACTGTGCAGGCGTAGGGAACGGTTGCTTTCCATTCTATGCCGTAATCACGGAGACACTTTGCAAGTACGCCCATATCAAAAGGGGCATTGTGTGCAACAAGAGTGCCGCTTGACATAACCGGCTCTGCAAGGTTCCAGAACTCTTTAAAATTCGGCTTGCCCTTTACCATATCGGGAGAAATCCCCGTCAGATAAATATTAAAATCATCAAAATGAGTTTCAGGGTCGATCAGGTGGTAGTAGCCACCAAGAATTTTACCGTTTTCCACAACTGTTATACCGATTGCACTCATTCTGTCGTTATGACTGTTTGGCGTTTCAACGTCAAAAACTATGTATCTTTCGTTCATAATGTCACCATGTTATCGTGATATTCTTTCAAGACGGATTGTGTTTGTCTGTCCTGATTTCCCGCTTGTCGTGCCGCCGACAATTATAATGTTGTCGCCTTCTTTAAGATTAAGCAGCTTGGCAGTTTTCTTTGTGGCACTGTAAAACATAACCTCGGGCGAGGGATACTCGTCACAGAGAATGGGAGTAACGCCCCATGAAAGTGCCAGCTTACGCCATACCTTTTCCTTTGTTGTAAGACCGATGATGTCCACAACAGGGCGGAATCTTGATACAAGTCTTGCACTCATCCCCGAAAGTGAGCATACTGCAATTGCCTTTGCATTTACACCGATAGCCATTGAGCAGGCAGAGTGTGAAATTGCGTCAAGGTTGTTTCTTATTTCGAAATCGGCTCTGTGAAAACGCTTGTTGTAGTGGATGTTATTTTCCGTTTCTTCACAGATGTCGCTCATAATCTGTATTGTCTTTACAGGGTATTTACCTGCAGCGGTTTCACCTGAGAGCATAACGGCACTTGTACCGTCATATACTGCGTTTGCCACGTCAGAAATTTCCGCACGTGTGGGACGTGGATTGTATATCATAGATTCAAGCATTTCCGTTGCGGTAATAATTCGTTTACCCATCATACGGCATACTGTGATGAGCTTTTTCTGCACTGCGGGAAGCTCCTTAAAGGGAATTTCAACACCGAGGTCACCGCGGGCAATCATTACACCTTCGCAATGCTCGCAAATTTCATAAATATGGTCAACACCGGAACGGTTTTCAATTTTGGCAACAATACCAACGTCGCTTCCACCGTTTTCCTCAATAAAATTCTTTATATCAAGTACATCCTGTGCTGTTGAAACGAAAGATGCGGCAATGTAGTCAATATCATTTTCAAGACCGAAAAGAATATCGCTCTTATCCTGCTCGGAAAGGAAAGTCTGGTTAAGGACTTTGTTGGGGAAACTCATACTCTTCTGATTTGAAAGCTCACCGCCGGTGATAACAGCGCAATGTGCCTCTGTATCCGTAAGCTCCTTAACCTCAAAAACAACAAGACCGTTATTTACAAGGATGGTATCACCAACCGCGAGGTCGCCCATAAGTCCCTTGTAGTTTACGCTTACCTTTGTTTCATCCCCGATAATTTCCTCGGTTGTAAATGTAAAGGTATCACCGTCGTTAAGAGTAATTTTCCCGTCTTTAAAAGTACGGATTCTGTATTCGGGTCCCTTTGTATCAAGGAGTATCGCAATGGGGAGATTAAGCTTTTCACGGACTGACTTTATAAGGTCAATATTTTTCTTATGGTCCTCATGTGTTCCGTGTGAAAAGTTAAGTCTTGCAACATTCATACCTGCCTGGCACATTTTTGTCAACGTTTCTTCGTTGTTACAGGCGGGGCCGATTGTGCATATAATTTTAGTTTTTCTCATAAAAATCACTTCCTATTTAACAATATAACATCAAAACGCAGAGATTACAAGTGGTAGAGTTAAAAAACATTGTTAAACAGCGGTCAAAAATCTTGATTTGCAAATAAATATAATGTATAATCACAATTGGAATATTGTATAATCGGGTACAATTTGTTTCGGAGGATAAATCAATGAAAAAACGCCTGACAGCTTTAATTATAATATCGGCAATGCTTATAACTCTGATGCCGTCTTTTGCTTATGGGGCAGAAGCGGTTTTAGAGATAAGTTATGAAATGCTTTCGGAAGAAGCAGGAAGGTGCATTACAAAAGACCTGACCCTTACCGAAACAGTCGGCGGAACTTCTGTTATATGGTCTAGCAGTAATTCCTCTGTTATAGACAGCACAGGTAAAGTTACAAGACCTGAAGATAATTCGCAGGAAGTTACACTTACCGCAACAGCAGATGGTAACAAAAAATCATTTGATTTTACGGTTATGCCGGAAAATTACTATATTAACTATTCCGACAGCTTTGATTACAGTGAATATGAAAATTCCGTTATGACAAATTTCCTTACAGACTGGAAAACCCGCTGGGGAAACGCCAGCTATCCATCGAGTAAATTCAAGGTGGAAACGCTTTCTGACGGAAGTAAAAACTGTTATATGTGGAACGAAATGTGGAAAGACCGTCCTCAGTATGTTCTTAACGGAATTTTACCGTCGGGCAGAATTTCCGTAAGTTCAGATGTGTATATGGACTTTGAAGAGGGACAGACTGCAATGTACGACTATGAGTTTGCGTTTGGCGAAAACCGTGCATGGATGCGCTTTTACTTTCTTGCAGACGGCACAGTAGGGGAAGTAAGGTATTACGGCGGAAGACCCTCGGGACGCAGCCTTGGCGCAGAAAGTACATTCGGAAAATACAATCTTCTCCGCAGATGGGTAAATTTTGAATGGGAATTTGACACAGACTTGCAGAAAATGTGGCTATATATAGACGGTGCTCTTGTAACTGCTGCAGACGGGATTGATTCGGCATTTTCCTGTGAACCTCTTAAAAGAGTGGATTTCAACATTGGAACAAACGTTGTTGGACATTCTCTCGGAATTGACAATATGTGCGTCATAACAAAGTATGACGATATTGACGAAAAAGAAATTGTTGACGTGTATTCACTTCTTTCTCACGAGAATTTTTCGGCAGAATCAGAATTTGCAGTGACACAGAATCTTGACCTTTCAAGAGCTGTGATTGAAGGCTATGAAGACGTGAAAGTGATTTTTGAAAGCGGCAGCGATAACCTCGTAATAAATGGCACTGAGGGCGAAATTATAAGAAACGAAGAGGATAAAGAAGCTATCCTTTACGCTACCGTAACGAAAGACGGTTCTGACTTTTCACAGACAAAGACCTTTAGATTTATTGTAAAAGGTACAGATTACAAAGTGTATGAGTCGGAATCTTTCTATTATCCCGACCTTGTAGGGCAAAGAACCACTGCAGAAAATGGAGGTTGGTATCTTAACTGGACACCGAAAAAGGATGGACTGCTCGATTCAAAGTATGTGAAAGAAGGCAATAATCATTCTGTAGTAGGCTTCCGCACTGTGAAAGATACCGAGGTTAGCGTGACCGACAGTAATTCTTTCTATTACAGATATTCGGATGCATCCAAGCGTGATGTCATAATTGAAACAAGAATGAAAGTCGGCAAGGCTATTGATATTCAGCAGATTTACAATCTGAATATTTACGGAAGGTATGAAGGTATTGCAGGTAGCAAGTCTTATGCGCAGATGCACATTTATGCGTCAAAAACGTCTACCAGTATGCGTATGTCGTCCTATGACCCTCTGGCAGGTGCAAATAAGTCAGTTGCACTTGCGTCAAACTTAGCATCTCCGGATGAATGGTTTAAGCTGAAAATGGAAATAGACCTTTTCAATAAAACCTTTAATATATTTATAAATGATAAATGCGTGACCCCTACGCCTTTAAACTTCATGGTGGAATCGGGTGTAGATCCTTCTTTAAAAGCGACAGAGCTTGTTTATTTCTCCGCTAATCCTTTCAGGTCAATGCCTAAAGGAGAACTGTATATTGACGATTTTGCAACATACAGCACTCAGGGTATGACTGCAGATATTGCTATAAGCAAAGATGGTGAAAAGTTAACTGACCTGGGTTACCTTAATCCGGGAGATGAATTCAGTGCAGATGTTCAGCTTTATAATTTTACAGACGATATAACTCTTGAAAGCTCTGCTTTTATTGCAGGCGTGTACAGCAATGATAAACTTCACGATATAGCAATTATAAAAGGTGAAGCAACCGACGGTATTATTAATGTAAACTTCCCGTTTCTTACAATACCCGAAACTATTGACGGTGCGAAGCTGAAAGTCTTCTTCCTGGATTCAAACGGAAAACTGTCTCCGATTCGCGAGAAGTATTTTTTTCCTCACAAGCTTAACGGAAATATAACTCCCATTGAGCATACAGACGAAGAAACAGACAGAACTTATTACACAATTGACCTTAATGGAGAACATGCAATACGCAGTTACTATACAATGCCTGTATGGGCTAAAAACAGAGAAAAATTCTATTTCTATGACAATCAGTACAGACTTTACGAATTTGACATAGAATCGGAAAAATATAAATACATAGATTCCCTTTTTGGACAGAATCTTGTAATGGTTTCAAAATACGGAAATGTGTTCTATGTAAGAAAGAATAAAGAAATTGTCCGTATGAGGTCAAACTACGAAAAAGAGGTTGTGGGAACACTTCCGCTTGATATGAATATCGGTGCAGCAGGACTTTTGCAGGTGAATGACAATGAAACGTATTTAAGCATCGAAATAACAGAAAACAACAGTACAGAATTTGATGTGACAAAGAAGAAGCGTATTCCCGTAATGGATATAAACACAGGGGAGTGGGATTTAAGGTACATACACGGATTCGACACAAAAATTTGTGCACCTGACCATATGAACCTTAATCCGAATCCTGCCTATTCAAACTTTGTGGCATTTGCTCACGAGGGTACAGGTGACAATGGTGAAGGTAACCCAGAAAGAATATGGCTTCTTGACCGTGACACGGGAGAATATGTAAATCTGTTCAAACAAAAGATGCTCTATGACAGTGTTCCTGCGGAAACTGTAAGTCATGAGGCATGGATGCATTCGGGTGAACTGATGATGTTTGCAAATTCGTCAAGGACTACTCCCGGCGGTATTACTCTTTTCAAACTTGACGGTTCTGACAGAAGATATGTAAACAATGACTACAATTATCTTCATTCTGCCGGAAGCACTGTTACAGACCGCTTTGTAGTGTCTGATACAGCCTATAACGGCTCTGTTACACAGCTTGTGCTTATAGATTGTTATACAGGCAAGTCATATCTTCTTGCTACTCTTCCTCAGAACGGTAAAGACCCGGGACATACACATCCCTGCTTCTCCCATGACGGAACAAAGGTCATTTTCGGACTTTATTCCGAAGATCTTACAACAATCCGTTTCGGTTGGATGGATGTTTCCGATATTATAAACAGTGTAGCAGACGGTGAAGATATCATTCTTTCTGATACTTGTTCTACTACAAGCTACGAAGATACAGATTTCTTTCTTTCAAGAAAGAATGTAAACGATCAGAAATTTTATAATATTGCAAATGGTAATCATATGAATGTAAACATCACTGCTTTTGAAAAGGAAACAGTTGATGTGAAAATTACTTTTGACTATGTAGATAATGGAACAGATAATATCGTTATAGACTACATAAAGTGGGAGAAAGTAAACGGTAAAAACAAGATTGTAAACTATACAGAAAATATTGCTCGCACAAACACGGGAAGCATCAAGACTGCAACCGTAACATTAAGCGGAATTAATGCAGAAAACCTTAAAATAATGGGAACGGACTTCACTATAAAGGGTGAAGAAACCGACCTTTTGGTCAAAAATATTTCGGTAACAGAAAAGTAAGCAGGAGGTAAACCTTATGAAGTACTGTGAAAAATCAATCAGAGATGTAAAAAGCACAAATGCGGAAATTCTCCGTGGAATATATGACAGGATGCTTGTAACTCGCAAAAAAGATGCTGTTGTATACCGCCCCCTTACAATTTTTGAAAATCTGCATATGATATACAATTCAGGAACAGATTTTTCAAAAATTTATCCTGATGCGCAGGTTGGCGACTATGTGTTTATGGCATACTATGCGGATGGAATTTATGAAAAAGATATGCATATAAATATTGTGAAGAATAAGTCCTGTGAGGTGTACTTTAACGGTGAAAAGAAAGAAGTCAAAGCTGTTGAAATCCGCGGACAGATGTCCTATGAAGCAGATGTTACATTTAAAGAAGGGAAAAACCTTGTTATAGTAAAGGTTCCTGCAGAAGAAGACAGTTTTCAGGTGGCAATCCGTAACCTTATGCCGGGACTTCATATGGGTGCTGACGGCTACGGATATAATACATACTCTTACGTTGAGTGTGAAGGATATAACGGGATGGAGTGTATGCGTTATTCCCGCCTTTATAAAAAGGACGAAACTCCGTCAGTTTCTATGGAAACAATTGACTGGGTGTTTCCCGTAATGCCGAAGCAGACAAACGTCAAGGAATTTGACTTTATAGAGCTTTGCAAAGGAAACGGCAGAGCTACATATGTATATACAGAGGCAAAGGGCAAGCTTTTAATAGAGCATAGCTCCCCGATAAGAATTTTTGCGAATAAAGAACTCATTTATGAGGGTAAAGCAAACGGTAAGTTTGAAGCAGATTTTGCTGAATTTACCACGCTTCTTATAAAGAGCCTTAACGAGAACGGAAAATGGGGATTTAAGGCAACTCACGGCGAAAACCGCCTTGAATTTGTAACGGGTGCTGATACTCCTGACCTCCAGTGGGTATGGGCAGGACCTTTCGGAAGAGATACGGACCCGATTGAATATCCCTATGTTCCCGAATATAATCTTGATTTCAGAACACCTATGGTTTCTGTGTGCGGAAAAACCGTATACTGGCTTTTCTACAGGAAAAATACATATCTTTATCAGTATATGACTACATCTTTCTACGGACAGTGGTTTTATGCCATTATGGTCGGTCTTGAGGGTATGCGTCACGCTGCGTCAAAGCTGGGAATAACCGAGTTTTACGATTATTTTACATCATGCATAGATACAATATGTGCACACCGGGACTATGGTAAACATCAAAGAGAGGCACTGGGATGGTCAAAATACATGGGCGGTGCAGGTAAGTTTAACAACCTTGACGCAATCGGAAGCTACGGTCTTGTTATTTCCGAGTATTATATGATGACAGGTGATGTAAAGGCGAAAGGTATGCTTGAAGCCCTTGCATACGGTCTTATGACAGAGGTTCCCCGTTTCCCGGACGGCACTTTCCACAGAGTAAAAACAATGTGGACAGATGATATGTATATGTGCCTTCCTTTTCTTGCACGCTATGGCGTGATTACAGGAGAAGAAAAATATTTTGACGAAGCGGCAAGACAGATTATCGGTTTCTGGGAAAGAATGTATATGCACGACCAGGATATCTATTCACATATCTATTTTCCGCCTGAAGAATTTGCAAACCGCGTTCCCTGGGGAAGAGGCAACGGCTGGGTAATGGTTGCAATCAGTGAAGTTCTTATGCTTATGCCCAAAACTCACAAGGACTATAACCGTATTCTTGAAATTTTTCAAAACTTTGCCAAGGGCGTTCTCAATTGCCGTGACAAAAATGAAAAAATCTGGCATCAGGTAATAAATAATCATAACAGTTATGTGGAAACAAGCGGAAGTGCAATGTTTATCACAGGACTTGCAAGAGGGGTAAAATACGGTTGGCTCGATGAAAGCATAAAGGATGACATTGTTGAAGCGTGGGAAGGTCTTACTGAAAAATGTGTTGATTCTGACGGAATCGTCTACGGTGTATGTATGGGATCAGGATGCAACAAGGAAGAAAAATACTATCTTGACCTTGGCACCATTGTGGATGATGATCACGGAGTTGGTATCGTGCTTACAGCAGGTGTTGCTGTTATGAATATGCTGGGCGAATAGAATGGCACAAAATAATTTTGAAAAAATTTTAGAATTGTCATTTATGGTAAAATTGCACAAACCCGCAAACCGCTTAACAAAGGGGTTTTCAGCTCTTGCCGAGTCAAAATCTCACATTTTAAGCCAATTTGCATAAAAATATTGACAATTTTGTTAAAAGAGGCTATAATAGTAACATATGATAATATTATTTGTCACCGTGTAAAATGGGACATAACGACAGAAGGGGATGTGTTATGAAAAAAAACAACCAAAATGTAACGGGAGGTGTAGTCGTAAAGTCAGGCTTTCGGAAAAAGTTAAACACTGTAAGTAGTAACTGGGAATTATATGTTATGATTATCCCTGTAATACTTTTCTATGCTATTTTCTGTTATTGGCCTATGTACGGCGCACTTATCGCTTTCCAGAATTATAAACCTTTCCTCGGAATGAGTGGAAGTGAATGGGTTGGCTTTGGAAACTTCCAGCAGTTTCTCAGCAGCCCCTATTTCTTTGAAAAGATGAAAAACACTCTTACAATCAGTATAAGTACATTGATTTTCTCTTTTCCTGCACCTATTATACTTGCGCTTCTTATCAATGAAGTGCGCAATAAGAAATTTGCTAAAACAGTTCAGACTATTACATATATGCCTCACTTCATTTCAATAGTTATTGTATGCTCAATGGTGCGTATGTTTGTTGGTGAAGGCGGCTTGATTAACGAGTTGTTGCAGGTTTTCGGCTATGACGGATTGGATATGCTTTCAAAATCGCATATGTTCGTTCCTATATACGTAATATCAGGTATCTGGCAGGAAATTGGCTGGAACTCAATTATTTATCTTGCAGCACTCAGCTCCGTTGACCAGGAACTTTATGAAGCTGCTGAAATTGACGGTGCGGGAAAGCTTGCACAGACATGGCATGTAACAATCCCCGGAATTCTTCCCACAATCATAATTCTCTTTATTATGAAGATGGGCGCAATGCTTTCTGTAGGATACGAGAAGATACTTCTTCTTTACAACCCGGGTATTTATGAATCAGCTGACGTTATTTCTACATATACATACAGAATCGGTCTTGTTGATAATAACTTTGGTCTCAGTACCGCGGTTGGTCTGTTTAACTCAGTAATCAACATTATTTTGATTGTTATAACAAATAAAGTCAGCGATAAGCTTAGCGGCACATCATTGTTCTAAGAAAGGAGGATAATAAACTATGAAAATTAAAGATTCAACAGGCGTAAAAATTTTCCAGGTTGTGAATGTAATTGTGCTTTCACTCCTTTGTGTAGTAACACTTTATCCTCTTTGGCATGTGTTTATGGCAGCTTTCAGTAACGGTAGTGACCTTCAGGCTCATACAGGTGTGCTTTTACTTCCTTTAAGAGCGAATGTTGATGCATTTAAGCTTGTCTTTGAAGACGGTCAGCTTTTCAGATGCTTTGGTAATACTATCTACATCTGTGTTGTGTCATTGATTGTCAATATGCTTATGACTACATTTGCAGCATATGTTCTTACTAGAAAAGAATTCCTTCTTAAGGGAATTATGATGAAGCTTATTCTTGTTACTATGTACTTTGGCGGTGGCCTTGTTCCTTCATACTTGGTTGTACAGCACCTCGGTATTTATAATACCTTCTGGGCTTTGATACTTCCCGGTGCTATTGGTACATATAATATGATAGTTTTAAGAACAGCCTTTAATGCAATTCCCGAAAGTTTGTATGAGGCAGCAAGAATTGACGGTGCAGGTCATTTCAGAATTCTTTCTCAGATAATGGTTCCTCTTTCAAAGGCGACTCTTGCAGTTATAGTTCTTTACTACCTTGTAGGTCACTGGAATTCATGGTTCGGTGCTTCTATCTACATTGAGGATGCTGAAAAGTATCCGTTGCAGCTTTTCCTTCGTAACACTGTTATCAAGAACGATACAACTGCTATGGTAGGTGACATCGGTCTTGGTGAAGAGTCTGCGGCTGTAAGTGAAACTTTGAAGTATGCAATAATTGTGGTTTCCACTGTTCCGATTCTTTGCGTATATCCCTTCTTGCAGAAATACTTTGCTAAGGGCGTAATGATCGGTGCAGTTAAAGGATAACATAAAACAAAAAAAAGAAAGGAAGAAAGAAAATGAAGAACATCAAATTACTCAAAAAACTTCTTGTTCTCAGCCTTGCTGTAATTCTTGCATTCAGCGTATTCACTGGTTGTGGTAAGAAGAGCGCTACAAACAATGCGGAATTTGATATTAAGTCATCTAAGTATGGCTCAACATATCCCATTGAAGGCGCAGAAGACGTAACACTAACTTATTGGAGAGCAACAACAGCAGCTGTACAGAAGTCAGCTCCTACAAACTATGGCGAACTCCCCTTTGCTAAAGAGCTTGAGAAGCAGACAGGTGTAAAGGTTGAATACATACACCCCTCTCTTACAAATGCTTCTGAAAAGTTTACTCTTATGATTGCAAGTGGTAATCTTCCCGACATTATCGGTTGGAATATGAACAGCTACACAGGCGGTTCTAAGGCTGCTATCGCTGACGGTGTTATCCTTCCCCTTAATGAAGAAGGAAACAATATGCTCGAAGCTTGGGCTCCCGATTACTACTCTCTTTTAGAGAAGTATCCTGATTCAGTTGCAAAGGAAGCAAAGACTGACAATGGTCACTACTTTGCATTCGGTACAATTGCTCCTGACCGTGAACTTAACACAACAGCAGGTCCCATCGTAAGAGGTGACTGGCTTGAAGATCTCGGTCTTGAAATCCCCAAGACAGTTGATGACTGGTATGTAATGCTTAAAGCTTTCAAAGAGAAGAAGGGTGCAACAGCTCCTCTTTCTATGTCAAGTCAGGGCTTCTACTGCGGTTTCATTACAGGCGCATATGGAATAAACAATGACTATTATCATGATAATAACGTAGTTAAGTTCGGTCCTGCAGAAGCTGGTTATAAAGAATATCTTACTACTATGAATAAGTGGTATAAGGAAGGTCTCTTTGACAGCAGCTTTGATACAATTGCAGGTACAGACATTAATGCAAAGCTTCTTAACGGTAAAGCAGGTGCTACATGGAACGCACTTGGTGGCGGTATCGGAACACTTTCTTCAAACGTTGAAGCTAAGACTGCTGACGACCCCAACAAGGATGCTATATTCATTGGTGCGCCTTACCCCACACTTGACGGCAGCAAGAGTGAATTTGGTCAGTCATCACAGCGCTTCAATCCTGTAGCTTCTATTTCATCACAGTGTAAGGATCCTGAGCTTGCTATGAAGTGGCTCAACTACGGTTACACAGAAAAGGGCCACATGCTCTTTAACTTCGGTATCGAAGGTGTTTCTTACGAATGGGTAGAAACAGAGCACAGAGCAACAGATGCGTTTGGTGGTTACATTAAGAACGAAGATGGTTCTTACAAGATGGAAACAAGCAAGTATCCTAAGTACACAGAAGAAATTACAGCTAACCCGACTCTTACAATGCAGGAAGCGTTTGCTAAGTATGCTCAGGCAGGCGGCGCAGGTGGCGGCGGACAGTACCGTCAGGACCCCAGATATCTTGAACAGTACGCAATGCGTCCTCAGCAGCACGCAGCTTGGGAAGTTTGGTGCGATACCAACGTATTCGACCACTATGTTCCTAACACAGGTGTTGCAGACGAATACGCTCAGGAATATTCAAAGCTTTATGTAGATATTACTGCATACGTTCAGCAGGAATACATCAAGTTTGTTAAGGGCACAAGACCGCTTTCAGAGTTTGATTCTTATGTACAGACTCTTAAAGATATGGGACTTGACAAGATGATTCAGATGAAGCAGGAAGCTTTTGATTCATACAACGCAAGATAATAAAAAATAAATATAATTTGACGCAGGAAAAATCCTGCGTCAAATTTTTTTGCCTCAAATTTTTCAATAGTTGGGGTAAATTGTGTAGTGCAACAAGGGACAGCATTGGAATTAAAAAAATATACTGAAATAGGGAAAATTTACATATAACAAAAGGGATATTTCCATTTGAATTTACGCGATTTTATGTTAAAATTATATTATAAGAGTGCTCGAAACGTTAAAAATGTCTAAAAACATATAATTTTAGTCTAAAAACGTATTGTTATATATTAAAACATATGTTATCATATTAGATGTATAGTTATAGTGGGTAGGTGTAGTTTTTGAAGAAACTGCTGACCTCAATAAGTTGATTATAATTATAAATTTTTATATATCCAATAAGGAGGAATTGTTATGTTAAAGAAAATAGGAGCAGCATTACTGGTAATAGTTATGGCAGTGTCAATGGTTTCGATGTCTGCTTTTGCCGCTGTGGAAAAAGTTCTGATTGAAAGAACGGATGATTATCTGACAGACTGCGTAAAAGTGTTTGTTACAAACAACACTTCAGACGAGGCAGATGTTAAGGTTATCGCTGTTTATACAAATGAAGATGATGAAATAACTGCTATTGCTGCAAGCGATACATATACACTCGCACAGGGAGCATCTGAACAGATTGAGGTTGAAATTGCTGATAAAAGTGCAGATTCTACTCTTTCGTACTATGTGTGGGATGGGGAAGAACTTCGTACTCCTCTTGAAAACGGTGCACCTGTTTCCGCAACAGAGATTACATCTCCCGACCAGACACTTACAACAGTTGACCTTGAATGGAACGACGGTGACGACGACTACAACGGTGTAACCTCTTACAATGTTTATAACATGGGCATACTTCTCGGTAACACATCTGACAATAGCTTCACTGTTACAAATCAGGAACGTGGCGTGGAGACAAACTACTCAGTTAAGGCAGTTGACGATGAAGGTGTTGAATCGGCACAGGCAATCGCTATTGATCTTATGACAAAGAATATCCCCACTGTTATTCTTGACGGTGATAACATCATTGAAAGCGGCGGACTTCTTTTCTGTAATGAAAAGAGTACTTCTTACTACGGCTTTACAGGTGCTTCAGAGGCAGACGGTCTTGCCTGCAGAGCAACAGTTAACCCCTCAATGGACGGCTATGGCGGACGTGACATCGTAACAAGAATTCCGTTTAAGTTTTCTCCCGAATACGCAGCGGAGCTTGCAGACCAGCCTGACCTTACATTCATTATGACATATTTTGATGACGACATGGGCTACAGCAACAAGAGTATCATTATGGACTATTGCCGTATTGGTCAGGATGCTAACGGTCTTTATACAGGTGCGTCAGCCGGTACACTTGGTAACACAAAGCAGTGGAAAACGATTGCTTACCGTGTAACTAACTGTAACTTTGGTGAGCTTGCAACGACATCGGGTAACAGCTACTGTAAGCTCAGAATTTTCGCATCAGGCGGTAAGGGCCTTAAAATTTACAGCCTTTCAGTTCTTCCTACAAGCCAGTATAACGAGCTTATGAAGGAAGCAACAGGCAGAGTTCTGGGCGGTTACATAAATAATGGTGTTAAATTCAACGATAAGGCTGACGGTATCGAAAAAGTTCAGCTTGACGGCAAGGGTGCAGTTAAGGTATCCTCAGGAACTAACCTCGAATGTGACGTAACAACTAAGGCTATTACAGATTCTTCAACTGTTACTGTTGAGGTTGAATACTATACAGAAACTCCAGAAGAGAATATTGTATTCTCATACAACTATGACGGAAATGCTCCCATCATAGTACCTGCTACCGATACAGGCAAGTGGCAGAGAGTAAGGTTTGAACTCCCCGACGCTTCATTTACTAACTCTATGGCTGCAAGTCAGATTGCAAACGCTGACTTTACAATCGGTACATCAAGCGGCAATGAATTTTACGTTCATTCCGTTCGTGCATATATCCCCGAATAATTACTGGCAGAAAATCTGAAAAGGAGGTAAATTTATGCGTAAAAAACTGTTTAGTATAGTAATGTGCCTTGCGCTGTGCATAGCAGTATGCAGTATTGGTGCAAGTGCGGCAGATTACTACACAACCACTCAGGAAATGTACGTAAAGGTTGACCCATGCGACCCGAACAATGCTTCAGTTATATTTTCGCCAATTCCGCAGACTAACAAGATGTCATTTATTGACGGACAGACTGCAGGAAGATATGATGAGCTTTACAGTGAACAGGTTGAGTTTAACGGCATTCCCGGACGTCAGGTGTATGTTGAAAATAAATTCTACTTTACATTTGAACCCGGTTTTGCTGATAAAGACGACAGCGTATTCGCATTTATAATTGACTACTGGGACTACGGCGGAGGCGGTTACTTCCACGTAGAATATACAACCAAAACTCAGGGTGAGGTTGTGAGAGCTTCAATCCTTAAGCTCGGTCTTGATGAAAACAGTCAGAAGACAGAGGGCGGCTGGCACAGAGCTACTCTTTATGTTGATGATGCTTGCTTCACACAATCCCTTGACTACGGTACAGACTTCCGTCTTGTATCAAATGCTTACAACACATTCTCACGCATAGAAGTTCGTAACCTTTCAAAAACTGCAGGTGCTGATGAAGACTTTGGTGTATTCAATGCACAGAAGGCAAATTCACTTAACTACCTTCAGATGTTTGACGGTTATGGCGAGGGTGAAACCTTTGAGCCTCAGCTTGAAAGAAAGCTTACCCGTGAAGAATTCTATGTGCAGATGATGAAGTCTTATGCACTTGAGGAAACTGCTCTTTCTGAAAACCGCAAGACAAAGTTCACAGACGTAAGTGCAGAGGCAGCTCCCTACATAGGCTATGCTGAAAAGCTCGGTCTTATAAAGCGTGACGGAAACACTCTTGGTGCAGGGGAGAATATAAAGCAGAAGGAAATGATTGCCGCATATTTACGCCTTATCGGCGTAAGCGGTGACAACCTTGAAACAGACTGCATCAGACTTGGTAAAGAATATGGACTTATCAATGCCGGCTCAATGATTTTCCAGCCTGAAAAAGACGGTAATGTGGACGTTTTCGTAACACTTGCACAGAATGTGTTCTCCATCTCAAACCTTAACACTGGGGAGAGTGCTTTCGGTAAGCTGTTTGATGCAGGCGTTTACACAGAGGAAACCCTTCTTAATGCAAATGACAAGGCGCTTAACAACTGGCTCCTTGAAAATGTGTTTACACTTGAAATCCGTAAGCTTATAAACGAACATTCACGCCGTGAATACTATGAAATTGACTTCTTTGGTCAGAATGCTCTTAAGGAGTACTACACACAGAACTGTATGAGTACAGATAATCGTTACATTGCCTTCCGTGACAATAATATGAATCTTTATCTGATTGAGCTTGATACACAGAAGGCGAAATTCGTGGGCAAACTTCTTAAGGATTACCTCTTTATGATTACCCCGAAAAACAACCTCTGGTACACAGATAAGGACTGGAACATTGTCAAGGTTCCCCTTGACGGTGTTGACATAAAGACAGACGAATTTACTTACGAAATTATGGGACGTATTCCCGAATGGCAGACACGTCAGCCCGGTATGATGCAGGTTAACAATGCAGAAACCCGCATAAGCTACGAATGGCGTGATACAAAGGGCGACTTTGACCCCAACTACTACAGCCGTATCCCGATTTATAAGATTGACGAAAAAGAATGGGATATCGACCACTGGTGGGGCTTCATTTCAAACTGGTACTATCCTAACCACGTTTGTATAAACCCCGTATATGATAACCTTGCATTCTTCGCTCATGAGTGGTACCATCCCAACGGCACCCCTCAGTACGACCGTGTATGGGCGGTTGATATGGACACAGACGAGTATTACAATGCAATTCCCCAGAAGCCATACCGATGGGATAATGACCTTCTCGGTGATATGTATTACAGCGGTGAATCACTTGTTCACGAAGCGTGGAGTAACAACGGTGAGTGGATAATGGCGGTTAAGAACGTTGGTACAATGGATGGTGTTAAGCGTGGTGTCGGCGTTGCAGGTGCGGTAATGGTTCGTCCTGACGGTACTGACAAGCACTATATCCCCGTAAGCTATGATTACACAAGAAAGAACGGTGGTGGCGACAGCGGTGCGTCAATTAACCACGCTATGCTCTCCAATACTTCAGACCGTTGGCTTGTAGGTGACTCCCAGTACGGACGCGGATGGTCAGACGTTTATCTTATAGATACATACACAGGCGCTGACTACTTCCTCGGCAGATTCCCCCTTAAGGATAACCCCGGTCATATTCATCCTCAGTTCTCAATGGACGATACAATGGTTATTATTGGTCATCAGTCAGACGATAACTCCCACGTAGAAATTGCTTGGATGGACGTTTCCGACATAGTATTCGGCACACCTCTTGACGGTGGACAGTATGATATATCTGAAACCTGCGATACCTTCGGCTACAACGGTTTTGACCATTACATCATTGCAGACAAGGATGAAAACGGTGAAATTCAGGGATTCAGAATTCCCCGTAACAATCAGATGAATGTTAATGTTAAGGCAGACTATGTTGAAGCTGATAATACACCTGCTGATATTACAATAACTTTCCTTGACGAAGGAACAACTCCCATAAAGATTACTTATAATACATGGGACAACAATGTAGGCGGCTATGGCAAGCTTACAGAGCGTGAGGTTTTTATTGAAAGAAAGAATTCAGGTCAGTTTGTGACAAAGACAATTCATTTTGATGATATAAACCTTGGAAATATGTTTGTTCTTGGCGTTGACTTCAAGTTAAGTGGTGTCAGCACAGAGGCGTACATCAAATCTATTGATGTAAAAGTTCCGGATGAAATGGTTGGAGCAACTCCTATAGTTAGAAAGACTACTCCTCCCACAGCAGAAGAAAGGAGATAAGCAACGATGAATAAACGAATACTGAGTATTATCGTTTGTCTTGTGTTTATATTCTCACTCAATGTTTTCACTGCAAGTGTACAGGCAGCGGATTTTGAGATAACAACTTTAATAGACTACGATAATGAAAATATTTCAATAAAAGGTGTTACACCTGCATCTTATGCGCAGAATGTTTCAATAGTTATTTATGCCCCTGAGGAAACTATTACAGGAATGGCGGATGTTGAAGACCGTCTTCATCCCGAACCACAGTTTGCTCTCGGCGTAGACAGAATAAAGAAAATAAAGAATGTAACTGCAGACCTTGAAGGTAATTTCAGCGTTGAATTCAACCTTGCAGACCTTACTGCAGGCTACTATGTCGTATCTGCAGCAGGTGGCGGTTACATGAAGTCAGTTTCAAAGGATTCAGAACTTATTTACTTTGAAAATGTAAACTCAATAAACACAGTTACAATTCCTGCATTTAACAATGCAACTGCAGATACAGTTGAGCCTCTCATCCGCGAAAAGGAACTTCTTATTGGTGTGGATGTTGCAGGTGATTACGAAGACAATAAAGATGTAATCAACAGCCTTTTTGAATATATCAAGACTGATGATTATCCCGAAGGTTACAGCGCAGGGGAAATGTATAAGATTCAGGATACATTCTCTGCAATCAATATCTTCCGTGAAATGTATGCAGCTGCTTCAGCTGATGAAATTATCAAAATCCTTGAAGATAATGCAGATGTTCTCGGAGTTGACATCAATGACAGCGATTACAAAAACAGCAAAAAAGAAGTTGCAAAAATATTCTTTAATATAGTTAAAGAAGGTAAAGAAAACAGCGAATATGTTCCACGTTCAATGCTTGACACAAGAAGAGTGTTTAAGCAGAGCATGGGTATTGTAGTCCTCAATAAGTGCTCAAACAGCGGTGTTTCAGATATTCTTGAAAAATACGGTGAATATCTTGGTATAGAGTTTGCAGACTACGAAGAAAAATGTGACACATATAAAGCATTAGAAATCAACAAAGCCTTTGTTCAGAGAAATTTCCAGGTTCAGAGTGAAGTTGTGAAAGCTTATGAGGATGTAATTGAACATCTTAAAGAAACCGGCAAAAAGCCCGGCAGCTCCGGTGGCGGAGGCGGCGGAGGCGGCGGAGGCGGTGGCGGTGGCGCTTCCGGCGGATCAAACAGTAGCGCTGATAGAAGCGACCCCACATATACTTCCGTTTCAACAGACCTTGTAGAAAGCACTCTTCCCAAGGAAGAAATGGTACAGAAATTTAACGATGTAGCAGAAGAACATTGGGCATACAAAGCAGTTCAGACTCTGGCTGAAATCGGAATTCTTGAAGGTGACGGCAAAGGCAAATTTGCTCCGAATGATCTTGTTACAAGAGAACAGTTTGTAAAAATGCTTGTTCTTGCAGGTGGTTTTTATAACGCAGACATTCCCGCATCATTCAGTGATGTTGAGGCAGGCAGATGGTCAAATGCTTACATTGGTACCGCAGTTTCAAGGGGTATTGTGGCAGGTTACGACAACAATACATTCAAACCCGCGGCAAGACTCAGCCGTCAGGATGCGGCAGTTATGGCTTACAGACTTTGCAACGTAATGAAAAAGACTGTTACAAAGTCAGATTCTCTCGGCTTTGCTGACAGTACAGCGGTATCTGAGTATGCAATTGAAGCAGTTGCAACTCTTGAAAGCTCAAATGTGTTAAACGGTTTTGAGGACGGCACGTTCAGACCGGCAGGAACACTTACAAGAGCCCAGGCTGCAAAAATCATATATGAGATAATTATTAAATAAGAAAGGAATGGCAAGGGTGAAAAATATGAAAACCAAGCGTTTCATAGCTGTCATAACGGCACTTGTGTTGCTGTTTACACAGTTAAACTTAATAATCGGCTCTGCAGAGGAATCTGCTGTGGAAGCACCTCTTTACACAGAGTCAGAGCTTGCCTCCTTTGAAAGCAAGCGTGAGATGGTTGTCGACCTCGGTGTTTTCCCTGATATGGATAAAAAAGTTGACGAAACTCTCTCAAGAGGAGAATTTGCAGGTATCGTTGCAAAGCTTCTCGGAAATACACTTTACGATGCAGCATTCGTTGAAAATCCTTACATAGATGTAAAAGAGCTTACAACAAATGCGATCCAGATTATTGCACTTAAGAAAATGGGCCTGATGGTGGGCGTTAATGAAGTTGAATTCAAACCCGAGCAGAAGGTTACTTATTCGCAAGCAATAAAGGTTGTAGTGGCAGCACTGGGATACAAAGAGCTTGCAGCAGCAAGCGGTGGTTATTATCAGGGCTATCTTAAAAAGGCAATAGACCTTGGCCTTCTCAGAAAGGGTGCAGCAGACTATAACCGCGACCTTACAGTTTATGATGCAGTTATGCTTGCTGAGGCAGCTCTTGATGTGAAAGTTCCGGATATGATTGGTGTTAACTCAGAGCGTGTTGTATATTCAAACAGCAGAAGCAATACTCTTCTTACATCATATCACGGCATTGTTAAGGTTAAGGGCATTATGACTGACAACGGACAGACATCACTTAAAGGAAAAACAACAGCAGTTCTCGGTAATGCGATTGTAAATGATGTTAAGATGATAGGTCTTGATGAAAAATTCACCGGACTTATCGGACGGAACGTAATTGCATACTATAAACCCAGTGAAAACAATAAGGCGTATTATGTGTGTGAAAACGAGGGTAGAAATAACATTCTTGTGATAGATGCGTACGACCTTGAAACAGATTCATCCAAATTTTCAAAACTGAATGTTGTTTATAAAAATGAAAAAGGAAAACTTGAGGAAGCTAAGGTCAGCGTTTATGCAGACTTCATCTATAATGGTTCTGCATATATTGACTTTGTGACCGATACTCTTAAAATCCCCACAGGTAAGCTTACACTTATCGATGCTGATGGAGACTTTGAATATGAAACCGTTATTGCAGAAACTTTCTATGACTATCTGGTAAAGACAGTTGATACGCTTTCCGGTTCATTTTACAGCAACTACGGTGAGCCGATACTTTATGACAAGTATAAGGTTGTGCATTTTTACAATACTGCCGGTGAAGAAATTGAACTTGCAGACATTAAGAATGACTGTCTTATATCCGTATATCAGTCAAAAGACTTTACAAAGCTTCTTATTTATATGTCCGATGTTAAAACAAGTATGGTTATCGACTCCGTAGAAAAAGATGAAAACGGAAAAATGACCGTTACTGCAGGAGAAAGCAGCTATATGGTGGGCAAGTTCTACCTTGCAGCTATGAGTGACCCGACAACAAGCCTTAAGGAACCTGTTACAGGTGGTAAGTATGATGTTTATGTCAATATAATGGGCGAAGCTGCATTTTTCCTTGAAACGCAGAGCCGTGAAGAATATGCTTACCTGCTTGATGTAGGACAGGATTCCAGTGTTAAGCTGCAAGGAGTTAAAGCGGCTGTAAAAATCGTTAACGAGCAGGGCGACTGCGTGGTAGTAAAAGCAGCAAAGAAATTTACTGTTGTTGACTCAAGTGGCACATATGAGAATGACGGAAATGCAGTAATAAACAGTAAAGACCTTTATAGCAGTACAACAGGTAGTTTCATTCCCCAGCTTATCAGAATTAAAATCAATTCCAAGGGTGAATTTACAAAGATTGAGTATGACAATACTAATATTACTGAGGCAGAAGCACCCAACGGATTTGACGAAACAAAGTTCAATAAGATTTCTACCGGAAGTATGTCTACTTACTCCGGATACTCAAGTAAAAACCTTGCCGGTAAGTATATAATCGATAAGAATACAAAAATATTCCTTATTGAAGAACCCGGTGTGACTTCAACATCGGATGAAACAAAAATCAGAGTTATTCCCTATGGAAAGTTTTCCATTGTAGGTCTTCAGGCAACTATTTATGATGCCGACCAGAACTGGGCAGTGGGTGCTATGGTTTGTTGCCAGACAGCAACATCTTTCGATGACAGAACTTTTACCGTTCAAAGCTCGAAAATGGTAGTTGACGAATTCGGTGAAGAAAGATATCAGGTTACGGGCTTCTGGAAGAATAATGTCTGGACTTTCCGTGAACATACTTCAGGCGTATTTGAATCTGCTATAAAGAAATTCAACGACGCAAATGCCGATAAAGAGAATTTCAATGTGTTTTCAAATGTTAAGCCCGGTGATGTGTTCCAGATTTCGTTTGATAACGAAAAGCAGGAAGTCACAAATGCAAACCTTGTTATGTCTCCATTGCGTGCTGAAACTCAGATTCGTAAGGGCGTAGCGCCTTATGCTGCAACAGACTATGCAAATGCTACATGGGCACATGTTGTCGGATATCCTATTTCCGGAACAGATGGCTCAATCGGCATTATGGCAAACGGTGAGTATTATGTTGAAACATTATCTTCATCCTCTTATGTAACCGTTTTCGATACCAGAACAGGTGAAATCGTAAAGGGAGACAGACTCAGAATTCCGACGATAGGTAATGTAGACAAGACAGGTAATATAGATATCGGTGACGGCAGCATTATGATTTACGGCTTCCGTCAGAGACAGCATCTTTGTGATGTGCTTATAGTTCTTAAATAAGTTAAAAGACTAACGAGAAAAAACCAACGCAATTTGCGTTGGTTTTTTCTTGTTACAATAATTTCAATTTTATTAAAATTATGTGACAACTTTTATTGACTTTTTAGTGATGTTGTAGTAAAATAATTACGTGAACGTTTGTGCTGTTGATGAAAATGACAAATTTTGGCACAGCATAACAAAATACATTTTTTTAAAGGAGGAAAATACTATGAGAAAACTCATGGCAATCTGCCTTGCAATGTTAATGGCGCTTTCAATGTGCTCATTTTCTGTAATGGCAGAGAGTACGGTTGACTTTGCAGAAATTGCAAACGGTCAGCCGGTAAACTTTGTAACTGATGATCTTGATCTCGGTGGTTATGCAATAACATCTTCTGATGAAAATGTTATCGCTCTTGACGGTACTGTTACACGTCCCCTTTTCGAGGATGCTGCAGTACAGATCACAATCGATGGCGGTGAAGCTATTGAAGTAACAGTAAAGGCTCAGACAGTTGAGGCTCTTTATGCAGAAGACTTCGCAATTGATAATGAACCTGTTGCTGAGGCTTCTAATAAGCACACATTTGCTGATTACAGCGAATGGTACATTGGCTCTGCAAATAACAATGTTACAGTTGCAGATGGTAGAATGGTAGCAAACCATACTGACGGTGAAGGCCGCGTATGGCTTTATGCTGCAGTTCCTGCTCCCGTAACAGATGAGCCTGTTACAATTCAGTTTGATTCAACAGAAGTTGCTGACGTTGCAGTTGGTATTGATATCCGTTTAGGTGGTTCTCTTTACGATGCAGAAGGCACAATCGTTGGTAGCATTAACAGCGGTGGTACAGTTGCAAGACTTGCTGCAGCCGGTTGGGGTGGCTACTGGATGGGCGGCTACAAGAAGGCAGGCGTTACAATTAAGTATGATCCTATGACAGGTGAATTCTGGGGTAACGGTGTTCTCGCAGCCAAAAACCTTATCACTGATAACGCTACAATTAAAGAAGGATATACAGCTGATGATGTAGCAAAGGTTGCTATTACATCTTTCTGCTTTGTAGACGCTTCAGATGCTGCTACAGGTACATACAGCATTGATAACTTCGCAGTATATCAGGATGTTGCTGCAGAAGATGTTCTTGCATCTGCAACACCTGCACAGCAGGCACTTTACTATGCACAGTATCTTGAAGAAGATTACGTTGCAAACGGTGGCGATTTTGCGGCTCTTACAACAAACCTTAAGCTTACAGCTGAAGAAGACCTTATAGCAGGCGCTTCTATCACATGGGAATCAAGTGACGAAGCTGTTATCGCACTTGACGGTACAGTTACACGTCCTTTCTTCGAAACTAAGACTGTTACACTTACAGGTACAGTTTCAGTTGAAGGTGCAGAAGACATCGTTAAGGAATATACTGTTAACGTTCTTCCTCTTTCAATGACATCTGCAACAGAAGTTCTTGATGCAGAAAACCTTGAAGTAGGCAGCTTTGTTGGTGCAGACGGCTGGACACCTGCAGAAATCAAGGATTGGGAAGCTATGGAAGTTAAGGAAGACGCTGACGGCAATAAGTACTTCAGCATTTGTGCAAGTTCTTATGAGCCTAGCGGTTCTTTCCCCAAATACACATTCAAGGCTGTTCCCGCAGTAGGTGAGGGCGACACACTTGTATTTGACGCTAAGGTAAGAGTTCCCGTAAAGGGCGGTACTGCTAACTGGGGACTTCAGCTTAATGGTAAGGAAATGGCTGAGTTCATTTACTATAACCAGTATCTTTACGATAACGACTATGACCTCGGTAATGATGATTACTACGGTGCAGGTGCGGCAAGAACTGATAAGAATATCGCAGCTAATACCTGGTATAACATAAAATTTGAAATTACTGAAGATGCAGCTGCAACAAAAGGTTGGACAGTAAAGTGTTACCTTGATGGCCAGCTTGTAGGTACACATTCTACAGCTAATGCTGTTCCTGAAGAAATCACATCTGCAAGCTTCTACCTTAAGGGTCGTAGCAATATGGACAGCAAAACTGAGCCTACAACACCTGTATACTTCTTCGATACAGACGATGTTCAGGTTTACACAACACAGTCAATAGATTCAGTTCTTGCTACTCTTGACGACGCAGGTAAGATTAACTTCTTTAAGGAACTTATAGAAGCTACAGAAATTCCTGCAAATGTGACAGCAGGTCAGAACCTTGGTCTTGCTGATTCTTATGCAGGTTACGACCTTGGTTCTCTTGGTGTAAATATCACATGGGGAACAAGCGACGATGCATATATCGGAGAGAATGGTGTAGTTAAGACTCTTGCACCAATCGGCACAACAAAGACTGTTACTATGACAGCTACAATCGCGGCAGGTCTTGAAGAAGCTACAGCTTCTGTAGATGTTACTCTTACAGACGGTATAGTGCTTGTTAAGGAAGTTAACTTTGATGACCTTGAAGCAGGTGCACTCGCTAGTGCAGAAATTATTGCAGACGGCACCGGTAAGGCTCTCCACCTTAAGCATGAAGGCACAGGCCACAAGGCTTCAGGTACTATCTCAAACATAACAGGTGGCGGCAGAGGTGACAGAGTAGTATTTGACGCTGACATTAAGTACGTGCACGGTGATGTAGAAAATTCTTACGGTGGCTTCAGTGTTAAGACTTATGCAGGACAGAACGGTATCCAGGTCGGTCTTAACTACAAAGCAGGTACAGTTTCTCTTATCACAACAAAGACAGAAGCTAACGGTGCTGCAACAGGTCTTAATGTAAACAAGTATAAGACAGTAAGCTATCCTATGCCCGCAAGCGTTCTTGAAAAGGGCGAAGGCGAATGGGTTAGACTTACAGTTGACCACAACGCAGTTTCACAGACATATCAGGTATATCTTGACGGTGAAGTTGTAAATCCCGTTCCTGTTCTTCAGGCTAATATGGATCTTGGCGGAAACGGCGGTAGTGCAATTCGTGGCTACTCAATCGAGCTTAGCCTTGCAGGTGAAATGTGGGTTGACAACGTATCTCTTAAGAAATACGCTAACACAGATGCAGTTGAAGTAAATGCAGCTCTTAACGCAGCACTTGTTCTTTACGCATCAGAAGAATACAGAACAGTTCTTACAAACTGCGAGCTTCCCGCTATGACAATCGGTAAGAGCTGGATTGCAAGCGACAGATACAAGAGAGATGTTAACGAAACAGTTACTGATAATGGTGACGGCACAACTAAGTCAACATTCTCAATCAAGCCTGAAAACGCTTCAACATATAAGTTTGTAACAGACGGTCCCACTCTTACATACGCAATTGACGGTGAAGAAGTTACTGCAATCAATGTTGACAAGGTAGGTGTTGTTGACTTCACAGTTACTGCTGAAGCAAACGGCATCACAGAATCTTTCACAGTTGAAAGAAAGGTTGCTCCAGTAGCAATCCGTGGTCTTGCACAGGGTACAGCTTCTTGCCTTAACGGTGTATGGCTTGATGGTGCAACAGGTAACGAAAAGGTTATCATTGTAACATACCTTGAAAACAGAAAGACTGATTGGGTGCAGATTTTCGACCTTGCAGAACTTGCAAATAAAGAAATCAACGAGACAAACTCTAAGTCTTACGATCCTGCAACAGGTATCCTCCGCGGTACAGGCGTTGCTCATCCCGGTACAAGCGATGTAATCGAAGAAGTTAAGATTTTCGTAATGAATGAAGGCGGCATTGTTCCCGTAGCGTTCAGAGACGGTATGCTTGACTGGTAATCACTGAATAATTAAAAATCCTCCCGAAAACTCGGGAGGATTTTTTGCTGTATAGGAATTTGCGTAAATTAATATGCGTGAAACTATGTTTGCACTTTGTATGTGCGCAACATGGGTGAAGCGGCACGCTTCTTTTTTGTTGCTACCGTATAGGAATTTGCGTTAAATTAAGACGCATGAATATATGTTTGCACAAACTGAGAGTGCGATATGAATGCAGGCTCAGCCTGCTTTTATATGGAATATAAATTGAGCTGAGTTTGATGTTGACAAATCTTGTATCATATATTATAATATAATCAAGTAACCAAACGGTTACATTGAGGGATGATTACTTGACTCAAATATTAATCAAAACCGCATAATTATTGATTTTATGCACTGTTTTTGTCGTCAGATATATTGATTTTCAAAGAGATATGATGTATAATAAATAAATACCTATTAAATTGGAGTCATTAAAATGTACAAGATTTTATCAAAGAAGGTGCACAACCCTTCTGTAACGGAACTTAATATAGAAGCACCCCTTGTTGCAAAAAAAGCCGAGCCGGGGCAATTCATCATTCTCAGAGTTGATGAAGATGGAGAGAGGATACCCCTCACTGTTGCCGGAACAGATTCGGACAAGGGCAGCGTCAGAATCATTTTCCAGATTGTAGGCTCGACAACAAGAAAGCTTGCAGAGAAAAACGAAGGCGATTTTATTGAGGATTTTGTAGGGCCTCTCGGTACTGCGACACACCTTGACGGGCTTAAAAAAGTATGTATCGTCGGTGGTGGCGTAGGCTGTGCTATTGCTATGCCCATTGCCGAGAAGCTTCACGAGATGGGCGCAGAGGTTACATCAATAATCGGTTTCAGAAATAAAGACATAGTTATTCTCGAGGACGAATTCCGTGAGTGTTCTGACCGCCTTTTTGTTATGACAGACGACGGTAGTTATGGAGAGGAAGGTAATGTAACAATTCCTCTCAAAAAGATGCTCGAGGACGGGGAAAAGTTTGATATGATTATCACTATCGGTCCTCTTATTATGATGAAGTTTGTTACACTCGCAGCAAAACCTTACGGTGTGCCTGTTACGGTTTCCATGAATCCTATTATGATTGACGGCACCGGTATGTGTGGCGGATGTAGGCTTACTCTTAACCGAAACGGTGAAAAAGTTATAAAGTTTGCTTGTGTTGACGGCCCGGATTTTAACGGGTACGAGGTTGATTTTGACGAGGCAATGTCAAGAGGCAGAATGTATGCCGATTTTGAGCACCACGCATACGAAAACACCTGCAATCTCTATAATAAGGAGGTGCAGTGATGGCAGATTTATCCAAAAGAAACGAAATGCCTGTGCAGGATCCATCCGCGAGAGCATGCAATTTCCGGGAGGTTGCACTTGGATATAGCGAAGATGTAGCAGTGGCGGAGGCGATGCGTTGCCTTAACTGTAAAAATATGCCCTGTGTAACAGGCTGCCCTGTTAATATTCACATTCCAGAATTTATCGGAAAAATAAAAGAGGGCGATTTTGAAGCTGCCTATCAGATTATAACGAAATCCTCGTCTCTTCCTGCAGTGTGCGGCAGGGTGTGTCCTCAGGAAAACCAGTGTGAGGCAAAGTGCGTCCGCGGTATAAAGGGCGAATCCGTAGGTATCGGAAGACTTGAAAGATTTGTGGCAGACTGGCACAATGCCTTTGTGACAGCTCCTCCCGAAAAACCTGAAAGTAACGGGCACAAAGTAGCCGTTGTCGGCTCAGGACCGTCGGGGCTTACCTGTGCAGGTGACCTTGCGAAAAAGGGCTACAGCGTAACTGTGTTTGAAGCTCTTCACACTGCAGGCGGTGTGCTTGTGTATGGTATTCCGGAATTCAGACTGCCGAAAGCAATCGTTAAAAAAGAGGTTCAGTCATTGCAGGCTCTCGGAGTTGATATACAGACTAATGTTGTCATTGGAAAAACTCTCTCAGTGGATGAACTTTTTGATATGGGTTTTGAGGCTGTATTTATCGGTTCGGGAGCAGGTCTTCCCGTTTTTATGAATATTCCGGGAGAAGCGCTTAAAGGTGTATATTCTGCAAATGAATATCTTACAAGAAGCAATCTTATGAAAGCTTATGGGCAATCCCCCGATACCCCTATTATGAGAGGCGGCAAAGTGGCAGTAGTTGGTGGCGGTAATGTTGCTATGGATGCTGCGAGAACAGCACTTCGTCTTGGCGCGGAAAAGGTATATGTTGTATATCGTCGCTCAATGGATGAGCTTCCGGCAAGACGCGAGGAGGTTGAGCACGCTGTGGAAGAGGGGGTAGAGTTCAGATTTCTTACATCACCTGTGGAAATTATCGGATATAACAACCCCGATAACCCCCGTGATGAAAGGAACGGCTTTGTAAAGAGTATGAAGTGCGTGAAAATGGAACTTGGCGAGCCTGATGAAAGAGGCAGGCGCAGACCTGTAGAAATAAAGGGCAGTGAGTTTGAAATTTCGGTTGATACGGTGATTATGTCAATCGGTACATCACCAAATCCTCTTATTAAGTCTACAACTGACGGGCTTGAGGTTAATAAAAAGGGCGGTATCGTAGTGAATGAATACGGGCTTACATCACGCAAAGGTGTGTATGCAGGCGGTGATGCTGTAACTGGTGCCGCAACGGTAATTTCCGCAATGGGGGCAGGTAAAACAGCGGCAAAAGCAATAGATGAATATCTGAGATAATATTTAAACGGGGTGTTTTTACGTTTTTGTAAAATTCGCCCCGTTTGTTATTGCATTTGAAAGTTTCAGTATGACAAAAGAGATTCGCCCGATCGGGCGAATCTCTTTAATGGATTTTGCTTAATTATCAGTCGTGAAGATCTGCGTTAGCATATGCAAGAGGTGTGATGCCGTCTGCATCAACTACGAAAATCTTAATCTGATCGTAAGCAGCTGTCACCTTGGGGTTTTCTGTACTAAGGTTATTTACAACACCGATCGTTTCGTTGTAGCGATCGCCTGTACCTGTCTTTGAATCCCAAGCTTCTGTTTCAGTAAAGTCTATAAGGTCAACAGATACGAGTTTTTCATCGAGGTATGTAGCTACGATGAACTTTTCATTACCTGTTGCACCTTCAATCCATGCACCGTTGAGGCAATCAGCTGTACCAAGAGCGAGGTCGCGGATTGCTACGGGAGCAACAAGTCTTGTGAAGGTCTTTGACTCTGTAATGCCGTTAGCTGTTGCTGTAACTGTCATTGTTACTTCCTTCGGTGATGTAACGTTAATAGCGGTTACAGTATCATTGCCAATCTTCCATGTGATTGCAGGGCCGTCTGTTACATATGTGTAGCCTGCGGGATTTGAAGGCTTGAGTGCACCGTTATCAAGGTCTCTGTTGAAGAGTGTGCCTGAAATCCACCAAGACTTACCAATTGTCATTGCGGGAAGTGCGCCGTTTGTAAGAACGGGCTTATTATAAGTTGATGCGAAGTCAAAGAGTGCTGCATTAAGAGCCGCATTTACTTCTGCTGCGTTTTGGTCATTGTATTTTCTGAAAGAAATATTATCAGCCCAGATTTCGCCTGTGCTGCTAAGCTCAAGTGAGTAACCTCGGATTGCAGCGCCACCGTTATCAGGAAGCTTCATATTAGCCTGAAGAATGGGAAGCTCGTTAATAAGCTGACCATCAATATAGATGTACATTGTCTGTGAAAGTACGTTGTGGTCAACCATTACGTTAACCCATTCGCCTTCACCCTTTTCGATAACGCTCTGAGGCATATCGAAGTACAGTATACCACCGTTCGCAACAGAAACACTGGTACCACTCGCATTGACTTCTGCTATAGTTGTCCATACTTGGATTTTGTTTGTATTGTAGTTGAAGTAAACGTTTATACCGTTCGAACCGGCAATTGTCTTGAAACTGATACCACCGTAAGAACTTGTGCCATCGTTGTGTGAATACTTAACATCACCGGTAAGAATAACTCTGTCAAACACATCTGCACCGTTAAGAGATGTGATTGAACCTGTTGCTTTGTGACCTGTTCCTTCATTTTTAAGGTGAATAACACTACCGTGTGCAGCATCTTCATCTGTCACGATTTCAGCACTGCCTGTTACGGTAGTAGCGTCTGAGAAATCGATAGCCTTAATGAGAGTTGTTCCATCTGCAACGGGAACAGCAAATGAAACTGTATCGCTTACACTGCCTGCTGTGATTGTAGCTGTTACATTAGCTGTAAGGTTTGAAGCAATGGGAGCAAGTTTAATCAATGTGCCGTCGTTTGAAACGTATTCTGCTTTATCTGATTTCCAGTTAATTGCAACACCGGATGCAGCAGGATCAGCTTCTGCAAAAGTTGTAGCGAGAGTAAGCTTATCACCAACTCTTTTGATTGTGCCGATTTCAGAATTCTGAACAAGGTTTTTGAAGTAATTAACCTTTTCTGCATCTGAAAGTGTAGGAAGAACGCTTTCAATCGACTGAGGTGCATAGAACTTAACGTCATCTATGGCAACTGTAGCAGGTATCTTCTCAGTTGCACGCGCTGAGAAATAAAGCTGTGCTGATGTGATGTTATTAAAGCTTGTACCTACGGCAATTCCATTGTCTTTATAGTCTACATAGCCTGTCGATGCAACCGGAGTTTCGCTATTTCCAACATAGTAATGAACCATTTCTTCAACTGTATCGACAACTATTTTCATTTCAACAAATCCACTGGGTAATGTAAAGAAAGAGGCATTGCTGCCATAAAATACACCACCACCGTTAACACCACCACTTAATGAACCACTCCATTTAATAGCGTGGAACTGTGATGCAGCAGCTCTTTGAGCAAAGGCTCCGATGTATTTTCCGTTAAGCCTCAAACCGATATTCATAACTGTAGCGGGAAGGCTTATATTCTTATACTTAAAGCTCATTACATAATACCGTTCAGTTGTTGTGGGAGCATTCTGGAAAGTATAAACAGCTGCTTGTTCTTTATAGCCTGCAATTGAATTGAGCTGTCCATAGCTATTGCCGTTTTCAACAACGTTTGTTACGGTTGCACTATCCACTTTCCAACCGGTAGCTGAAACAGTTTCGCCATTTGCAAGACCGTAGCTATCGAAATCAACGATCTCGCTCTGTCCTGCAATTGTAAGGGGAAGAATTGTTGCATTGTATGATTTGGAAATGCTTTCTTCACCACAAACGAGTGTACCTGTGATTGTAGCTGTTGCAGCCTCAAGTATGGGACGCTTAACAGTACCATCAGAAGCAATAGCAGCATTTGTAGATGTCCATGTAAGGCTTACACCTCCGGGAAGAGCCGCGTCGGAAGTAAACTTAAGGTTAGTTGTAAGTGCATCAAGGTTTCCACCATTTTCAACATACTCTTCATCAAGAAGATATGAATAGTGAGCCAAAAGTTCTGCAGGTGTTGCGTTAGCAAGAGCTTCTTCATCGGAAACTTCCTGATATACAATAAAGTCATCTACATCAAATGTAGCTGTACAATCGTCTGTTGCATTGGTGAAGTAGAGAGATGTGATTTTAACATAGCCTCCCTCGGGAAGTACAGCCCCGCCTTCGGGGATTGTTCCCTGAGACATTGCAAAATCTACAAGTGTATTTGCTGAAAGCGCACCTGTTGCAAGTGTCCATACCTGACCTGTCAACGGGTCGTACTTGAAATCAATGCTCTTACCTGCTGTAAAGTAGCTGCTTGAAAATCCGCTTGTAGTATTAACTCTTGCAAACATTCCGGAGGGAAAAGCCTTATAGATTGTTCCGTCAGCGTTGTAAACACCACCGTTAAGTCTGATGTCTGCACCTGAAAAAGCAAGGTCTGTGAAATTGTCAACATCAAACTTAACGCTTACAGGCTTGGTGTAATCAATAGTTGAAGGCATTGAGTATGTGATGTTAGTACGTCCACTTGTTGTAGCACCGATAACAACATTAAGCTTTCCGTCTGCAACTGCAGAAGGAACATTTGTGCCTACAGCATTAAGCTTCCATTCACTGCCTACTGCTGAGCTAAAGTCATTAGCGTAAAGAACCTTAGTTGTCTTTGCCTTTACTGTTACTTCAACAGCTTCACCGCCGTTGATTGTGAGTGATACAGTAGCATCCTCGAAAAGGGGACGCTTTACAGTACCATCAAGAGCGATTACTGCTTCATTAGAAGATGTAATCGTATTTTCGCCAAGCACGAGATTGCCTGTAACGAAATTTGCAGGCTGACCGTTAGCAATTGCTGAAAAGTCAACCGCTGTTCCCTCTGCCATAACTGTGAATGAGCACATTGAAAGTACCATTAACACAGAAAGGCAAAGTGCCATGAGTTTTTTCATAGTGTTTTCCTCCTAAATAAAATATTTATATATAATTAATTTAATTAAATTTTCAAAGTGCAAATGTGGAAAGAAGAAACTCCCCTCCCACATAATTTGAATTATGTGGTAGTGATACTCCTACCTATAATTATACAATCCAAGTATACCTCTATTTTTCGGATTTGTCAATACTTTGATGTATATTTTTAACAAAAGTATTAAATAAATTTTGTCCGTTTTTTAAAAATGGTTAGCACCGTAAAAGACCAAGCATTTGAAGCTGTTTCCTGTGTTCTGCACCGGATTCAATAGTATAAATCCTAGTAGTATTAATGCTGGAATGTCCTAAAATATCCGCAAGGCGGACAATATCTTTCTGCATTGAATAAAACGTCCTTGCAAAAAGATGCCTGAAATTGTGAGGGAAAACTTTTTCCTTTGACACACCGGCACTTTCGCACAAAGTTTTTAACATTTTCCAGATATTTGACCGATCAAGAGGATTTCCGCTTTTTGTAACAAAAACACTTCCTTTTATGAGTCTTTCTTTCTTAATATATTGCACAAGTATTTTGCACAGTTGCTCGGGAAGAATAACAACACGCATTTTTCCTTTACAGTTGATTATTGCCCTGCGCGCTTTTACTGCCCCTACTGTAATATATTTAAGTTCTGACACTCTGATGCCTGTTGAACAAATTGTCTGCATAAGAAGATACATTTTATGATTTCCATTTTCAAGTGCTGCAGAAAGGAGCTTGCCATACTCTTTTTTGGTAAGTTCTTTTTCTTTGTCCGCAAAAATCTGTCGCTGGATTTTCAGCGTTTTGACACGACAATCATTCCAGTTCAAAAAATCAAAGAAACTGTTAAGCGATGATAACATTGAGTTTACACTTTTCGGGGCATAATTTTCCGTGAGATAGTTTTTATATACAATAACTGTTTCTTTTTTTACCGGTTTACCGGATAACCATTTCTGAAAGGCTCGAACATCACGCACATATTTTTCAATTGTAACAGTTGATTTTTCCTCGCAAAAAAGTTTTTGGCAGAAATTTTGCACTAAATTATCAGTTATTTTATTCATAAATATATTTCCTTCCCTTTTTGTATAAGTAAATCATACTTTTTTCAAAAGTCAATCTGTTTCTACCACATAATTCAAATTATGTGGTAGTGGAGTTTCTTCCTATTAATATTATTACCGAAATTAAATTAATTAAATATAAAAATATTTTTTAGGAGGAAAACACTATGAAAAAACTCATGGCACTTTGCCTTTCTGTGTTAATGGTACTCTCAATGTGCTCATTCACAGTTATGGCAGAGGGAACAGCGGTTGACTTTTCAGCTATCGCTAATGGTCAGCCTGCAAATTTCGTTACAAGCAATCTTGTGCTTGGCGAAAATACGATTACATCTTCTTCAAACACAGATGTTATCGCAACAGACGGTACTGTAAAGCGTCCCCTTTTCGAGGATGCAACTGTATCACTTACAATCAATGGCGGTGAAGCTGTTGAAGTAACAGTAAAGGCACAGACAACTAATGTACTCTATAGTGAAGATTTCGCTATAGCAGAAGCTACTACAGCTACAGCTTCAAACAAACACACATTTGTAAACTATCCCGAATGGTACATAGGCTCTGCAAACAACGGTGGAAGTGCTGTTGCTGACGGTGTGTTCTCTGTGAACCACACAGACGGCAGCGGTCGTGTATGGCTTTATCATGCACCCAAGGCTCCCACATCTGATGAAATCTACACAATCAGATTTGATTCAGCTTCTGTTTCAAATGTTGCAACAGGTATTGATATCCGTATTGATGCTGTTAAGTACAACGCAGAAGGCACTAAGGTTGGCTCAATCGCAGGCCAGACTGTTTCAAGACTTGCTTCAAGCGGTTGGGGCGGCTACTGGATGGGCGCATACAGAAAGAACAATGTTGAAATCAAGTATGACCCTATGACAGGTGACTTCTGGGGTAACGGTGTCCTGAATGCAACAAACAACCTTTTTGCAGTTGGTAAGTTTGAGACAGGTTGCACAGTAGACGATGTAGCAAAGGTTGTTATTACAAACATTACAATCGTAGACGCATCTGACAGTGCAACAGGTAACTACACACTTGATAACTGGGTTGAATATCAGTCTGTTCCTGCAGAAACTGTTCTCGCTAACGCAACACCTGCAGAAAAGTCAGCATACTACTCACAGTATCTTGAAGCAGAATATGTTGCAAATGGTGGCAACTTCGCAGCACTTACAACAAACCTTAAGTTTGCTCCCGCTGAAGAGCTTATAGACGGTGTTAGCATCGCATGGACATCTACTAACCCCGCTGTTGTCGCAGAAGACGGTACTATAAAGCGTCCTATGTTTGAGGCTGCAACGGCTACTGTTACAGGTACCCTTTCTGTAGAAGGTGCAGAAGATGTAGTAGTAAACTACACTGTAAATGTACTTCCCCTTACACAGTCATTTGTATCAGAGGTTGCTGATGCAGAGTCTCTTACACCCGGCACAAGCTTTGTTGGTGCAACAGGCTGGACATCTTCAATCCAGTCTTGGGAAAGAATGGACGTTGGCGAAGATGCAGATGGTAACAACTACTACAGCATCTGTGCCAGTGCTTATCAGCCTAGCGGTACATCTCCCCAGTACACATTCGCATCTTACCCCACTGCTCTTGCAGCAGGCGAAACACTCGTTTTCGAAGCTAAGGTAAGAGTTCCTGTAAAAACAGGTCTTGCTAACTGGGGACTTCTCCTTAACGGTAACGAAATGGCGGAATTCATTTACTACAACCAGTATCTTTATGATAACGACTATGATCTTGGCAGCGATGGTTACTACGGTCCATCCGCAGCAAGAGCCGATAAGAACATCACAGCTAACACATGGTATAAAATCAAGTTTGAAATCTACGCAAATGCAGAATCAGCAACAGGCTACTCTGTAAAGTGCTACATTGACGATAAGCTTGTAGGTACTCATAAAACAAAGAGTGCAGTTCCTGCAACTATCACATCAGCAAAATTCCAGTTCACAGGACGTAGCAATATGGACAGTACAACTGCTCCTACAACACCTGTAAACTTCTTCCATACTGATGATATTAAGCTTTATATCACAAGACCTGCTAGTGATGTTCTTACAACACTTCCAGATGCTGAAAAGGTTAGCTTCTTCAAGACTCTTGTTGAAGAATCAAACATTGGCACAGTCTCTGCAGTAGGTGCAGTTCTTGACCTTGACAACGGCTATGCAGATTATGATCCTGCTACATATGGTGTTAATGTTGACTGGGCATCAAGCAATACAGCTTACATTGCAAATGATGGTACATTAGTAAAGCTTGCTTCTATAGGCGAAAATGTAGTTGTTAATATGACGGCTACTATCTCTGCAGGCGAAGCAGAAGCTACTGTTACAATACCTGTTACAGTTGCAGATGGAACAACTCTCATTAAGGCTATTGACTTCTCAACAGATACTTCAACAGGCAGTGCTGAAATCGTAGCAGATGAAGATGCTTCACACGGCAGTGTTCTTCACCTTAAGAATGAAGGAACAGGACACAAAGCAACAGGTTCTATCGTTAGTATTGACGGTGCAACCTGTACGGACAGAGTAATTCTTAAGGCTGACGTTAAGTATACCCACAACGGTGCTGCCGGCAGTTCAGGTGCTATCAGCTTCAAGACTATTGCCGGTTCAAACGGTATAAACATTTACCTTAACTACAACACAGGCAAGGTTCAGGTTAACTCTACTGTTGCTTACTTAAATGGAAATAACACAGCAGTTGATGCAAACAAGGCACTTTACTTCGATATGCCTCAGAGCGTTATCGAAAAGGGTGAGGGCGAATGGGTTAACGTAATGGTTGACCACAACGTACTTTCACAGACAATGTATATCTACATTGATGGTCAGCTTCTTAACGAGCTTCCCATTCTTCAGGCTAATATGAAGCTTCCTGCTAACGGTGGTAGCGCAATCCGCGGTTACTCACTTGAGCTTAGCAGTACAGGCGAAATCTGGGTTGATAACATTTCACTCAGCAAATATGTTGACCAGAACGCAGTAGAGGTAAATGCAGCTCTTAATGCAGCACTCTTCGACTATGCTTCTGCTTATAACAAGCCTGTTCTTACAAACTGTGCACTTCCTGCTATGACAATTGGTAAGTCTTGGTGGATTTCAGGCACACTCTTCGACAGAGACCTTGATAACGGTGCACTCAAGCCTTCAAATCCCGCAGGCTATACATATGTAACAGACGGTCCGGCAATCACATGGAAGATTGGCAATGATACTGTAACCGCTATCAACGTTACATCACCGAAGGAAGTAACAATGACAGTTACAGCAACTGCTAACGGCATTGCAGAGTCAAAGACATTTACAAGACTTGTTGCTCCCGTAGCAATCAGAACTCTTACACTCGGTACAGCAGATTGCCTCAACGGTGCTTGGATTGAAGGTGCAGCAGGCGATGAAAAGCTCGTTGTTGCTAAGTATCTTGGTGGTAAGTTAGTGGATACAAGTATTGTTGACTTTGCTGAAACAGAAGCTTGGGATTCAAAGACAGGTACAGGTGACCGTTACAACGAAGAAAATGGTGTTGTAAATAACCTTAGTACAGAAAACCCCAAGGTGACAGCTGCTTACGATCAGGTTAAGCTTTTCGTAGTAAAAGCAGACGGTATTACACCTATTGCATATGCTAACGCAGAACTTCACGACTGATAATTAAGCAAAATCCATTAAAGAGATTCGCTCTTTCGAGCGAATCTCTTTTTGTATTGCAGGAATTTGCGTAATCTGATCGCGAACAATATTTGGCAGAATTGAATTTTGTCAGGACGTAACATAGGTAAAGCGACACACTTCTTTTTTGATTTCTAAAACTTTGTTATTTAAAAGATAAGTCTTACCTGTACAAGGGAAGGTATGCCTTGCTTAGCAAAACTCGGATGAGGTGGCAACATTAAAATCAGTCATTAAAAAATGCAAAAAAAATCCAAAAAAAGTATTGACAACCTCCTTTTTTAATGCTAAAATAACTACGGTTAGCAAAGGCTAATTCATTTTTTATGAATCTTAGTTAGCTAAAGCTAACCAAGAAAACGAAATCGGGAGATGCGTATGAACTTAAAATCTGCAGAAGAAGGAAAAGAATATATTGTTCAGCGGATTGAGACTGACGACGAAGAGCTTGATGCGTTTCTGTTTTCACTTGGTTGTTACAGCGGTGAGCCGATAACGGTAATCTCACACCTTAAGGGTGGCTGCGTGGTTTCCATTAAGGACGGACGCTATAACATTGATAACGAGCTTGCAGAGGCAATTATTGTTTTCTGAAAAAAGTCGGGAAGTAATCTGCTGATTACTTTTTGCTTTGGAGTTAGCAATGACTAACTTGGTTGATTATTTTTTTAAACATGTTTTCGAGGAGGAATTGTTATGAGAATTGCCTTAGCGGGTAACCCTAACAGCGGTAAAACCACTATGTATAACGCTCTCACCGGTCGTAATGAAAAGGTTGGTAACTGGGCAGGCGTAACAGTGGAAAAGAAAGAAGCTCCTATTAAAAAGAGCTTTTATCAGGAAGAGGAACTGATTGCAGTTGACCTTCCGGGTGCATATTCAATGTCACCGTTTACATCTGAGGAAAGCATTACAAGTGCTTATGTAAAAAATGAAAACCCCGATGCTATCATAAACATTGTGGATGCAACAAACTTAAGCAGAAGCCTGTTTTTTACAACACAGCTTCTTGAACTTGGTGTGCCGGTGGTTGTTGCGCTTAACAAAGCAGATATCAACGAAAAGAAGCAGACAGAGATTGATACAAAGGCACTTTCAGAAAAGCTTGGCTGTCCTGTAATAGATACGGTTTCCACATCTGCAGAAGGTCTTAAAGAGGTTGTAGAGGCTGCTACAGCACTTAAAGGTAAAGAGCAGACTGCACCTTACATACAGTGCAATATCAATCTTGCAGACAAAGCAGCAGTCGAAAAAGCAGACAGAGACAGGTTCGCTTTCGTTAACAGCGTTGTTAAGAATGTAGAAAAGAGAAAAGTTAAAACTAACGAAAAGAACAAGCAAGATAAAATTGATGCAATTATTACCAACAAATGGCTTGGTATTCCTCTTTTTGCAGTAATAATGTGGTTAGTGTTCTGGGTTTCCCAGGCTTGGCTCGGTCCGATGATTGCAGACTGGCTTGTTGCAGGTATCGAAGTTTTCGGCGGTGTTGTTGAGGGCTGGATGGCAGGCTCAAACAGTGAAATTCTTAAGTCGCTTGTATCAAGTGCCATTATCGATGGTGTAGGTGCCGTTGTCGGATTCCTGCCTCTTGTAATGGTTATGTACTTTATGATTGCTCTTTTAGAGGACTGCGGTTACATGGCTCGTGCAACTGTTGTTCTTGACCCCATTTTCAAAAAGGTTGGTCTTTCAGGCAAATCAGTCATTCCCTTTGTTATCGGTACAGGTTGTGCAATTCCCGGTGTTATGGCTTGCCGTACTATCCGTAATGAGCGTGAACGCAGAGCTACCGCAATGATTGCACCCTTTATGCCCTGCGGTGCAAAATTACCCGTAATTTCACTCTTTGTGGGTGCATTTTTCAAAAATCACGCATGGATTGGTACTGCGATGTACTTTGCAGGTATCGTAATTATTCTCCTTTGTGCACTTCTCATTAACAAAATAACAGGATATAAAAACAGAAAATCATTCTTTATTATTGAACTTCCCGAATATAAAGTTCCCTCACTCTGGAGAGCCGTTAAGTCCATGTGTGGACGTGGCTGGGCTTACATAGTAAAGGCAGGTACAATTATCCTTATATGTAATGTGGTAGTTACTATTATGGGTTCATTCACAATTGGCTTTAAACCGGCTCTGGAAAATGGCAGTGATTCAATTCTTGCAACAATCTGCGGACCTATCGACTGGATTCTTGTTCCCATCGTTGGTCTTGCATCATGGAAACTTGTTGCCTGTGCGGTTACAGGCTTTATTGCAAAGGAAAACGTTGTAGGAACACTTGCAACATTGTTTGCTATTTCAAATATTGAAGAGGTAAGCGGCACCGTGTTTGAAGCAACTACGGGTGTCGGAGCAATTGCTGCTCTCAGCTATATGATGTTTAACCTTTTTACACCGCCTTGCTTTGCAGCTATCGGTGCAATGAATGCAGAACTTAATAGTAAAAAGTGGCTCTTTGCAGGTATTGGTTTACAGCTTAGTGTAGGCTTTACAGTAGGATTTCTTGCATATCAGATAGGTTCTCTTATATCAACAGGTACAGTTGGTGCAGGATTTGTTCCCGGAATTATTGTAATTGCCGTTATCGCTGCAATCTGTGTATATCTGTGCATCAACGCAGATAAAAAGCTTAAAGAAGAATATGCCCTTAAAGGAAAGAAATAATAAGGAGCTGATATAATGATTACAGACATCATTATTGTTACCGCATTGGTATTAATAGTAGGTACAGCTGTGCTGTACATTTATAAATCTAAGAAAAGCGGTAAAAAATGCATCGGTTGTCCCTACGGCTGCACTTGCAGCAGTAAAGATAAGGGAAACTGTTGCGGTAAATAATCAGTAAATATAAAGAGGTTGCCATTGGCAGCCTCTTTGTGTTATACTTGAAGTGGTGATTATATGAAAGAAATACTTTTATCACATCAGGACTTAAAATATAAAGCATTTCACGAAAAACTGATGCCGACAGTTAATCCCGATTCAGTAATCGGTGTAAGAGTGCCTGTTTTAAAGAAAATTGCAAAAGAATATTTCGGTAGCAAAGAACAGGCTGAGTTTATAAAAAAACTTCCCCATAAATATTATGAGGAAAACAATCTACACGCTTTTTTTATAGCAGAAATAAAAGATTTTGATTTGTGCATCAAAGAAATTGAAAAGTTTCTGCCATATATAGATAATTGGGCGACATGTGACGGCCTCAGACTAAAATGCTTTAAGAAGAATACAGATAAATTAATGCCGTATATTGAAAAATGGATCAGTTCAGAACATATCTATACAATTCGCTTCGGGATGGAAATGCTGATGGTGTATTTTCTTGATGATCTTTTTACGGATAAATACCCCCAAATGGTTGCATCGGTGGTAAGCGGAGAATACTATATTAAAATGATGCAGGCGTGGTATTTTGCCACAGCTCTTGCAAAAAAGTGGGAGAGTGTATTTCCCTATATAACAGAAAACAAATTGCCTCTTTGGGTGCATAATAAAACCATTCAGAAAGCTATTGAAAGTTACAGAATAACAGATGAACAAAAGCAGATTTTGCGTCAATATAAAAGGTGATAGTATGAACAAAGTTAATTACAAAAAAATATATGACGATGAATTAAAGAAAATATCGGAAAGCGGAAGAAAGCCTACACTTCTTCTTCACGCCTGTTGTGCGCCCTGTTCCAGTGCAGTGCTTGAGAAAATCAGCGAAATATTTGACATAACCCTCTTTTTCTATAATCCGAATATTTCCCCTGAAAGCGAGTTCGTTTTCAGACTTGAGGAGCTTAAAAGGCTTGTAACTGAAATGAAGCTTGACGGGATTGATACTATCGCACCTCAGTATGATAGTGAAGAATTCGAAGCAATCGCTAAAGGTATGGAAGAGCTTCCGGAGGGCGGTGCAAGGTGCTATAAATGCTACAAACTCAGACTTGACAAATCCGTTTCTTATGCTAAAGAACACGGCTTTGACTATGTTACAACTACTCTTTCCATAAGTCCTCATAAAAATGCACAGTGGCTTAACAGCATAGGGCTTGAACTAGGAGAAGAGTACGGTGTAAATTACCTGTGCTCCGACTTTAAAAAGGAAGAGGGGTACAAGCGCTCCTGCGAACTTTCACGGACATATGATTTGTACAGGCAGAATTATTGCGGATGTAAATATTCCAAATAGATGTTAAAATGAAAGAAGCTTGCCAAGCGGCAAGCTTCTTTCATTTTAACATCTCTAAAAGTACCTCTTTAGGTTTATAACCTATTGCACTGTCCTTGATTTTTCCGTCCTTAAGTACAAACAATGCAGGTATACTCTGTATGCCGAATTTCACTGCAAGCTCCATTTCATCATCTACATTGATTTTGCCTACAACTACATCGGGATACTCTTCCGAAATTTCTTCTACAATGGGTGCAACCATTTTACAGGGACCGCACCAGTCTGCGTAGAAGTCAATCAGGACTGTTTTTTCGCTTTTTAAAACGAGTTCTTCAAAATTAGTTTTGTTTATTTTTACAACTGACATATTTTACGCCTCCTTAGATTTATAATAAAGCATACAATGACAGTAACCCTCAAAATCAGGGTCTGCTATCTGTGCTTTGAATTCTTCGCACATACACTTGTTTTCTTCAAGCTTTCCTAATTTACAGGGACAGTAGCCGCCTTTAGCCTTAAGACCTTCTTTTATATTTTTTACAACTTCTGCATTTTCATTCAAGCGTATTGCCATAAAAATCACCTCTGTAAGTAGTATATACCATTATTGGATTTTAATCAAGAACTTTTCCATCGGTGCTGATTGTCACAACACTCCAGGGAATAAACTTTCCGCTTTGCATCAGTGCAGTTTTTACTGCGTTTTCAATTCCTCCGCAACAAGGTACTTCCATACGGACAACAGTTACACTTTTAATATCGTTATTTTCAATAATCTGTGTAAGCTTTTCTGAGTAGTCAACACTGTCAAGCTTTGGGCATCCGATAAGAGTGATTTTATTTTTTATAAAATCGTTATGGAAATTTGCATAAGCATATGCCGTACAGTCTGCCGCAACAAGTAGGTTAGCTCCGTTAAAATACGGGGCATTCGCAGGAACAAGCTTAATCTGTACAGGCCACTGTGAAAGTCGGCTGACAGGTTTTATTTCGTTTTCCGCTATATGAATAGGCTCTCTTTCTATAACTTTGGAATTCGTGCCGGGGCAACCGCAGGGAAGTGATGATTTTTCAGCCTGTGCTCTTTTTACAGCACCTTCGTCATAAGCCGGTGCCTCGCGCTCTTCAAATGTTATCGCGCCCGTAGGGCAAGCGGGAAGACAATCACCAAGCCCGTCACAATAATCCTCACGAAGTAGCTTTGCCTTGCCGTTTACCATACCGATTGCACTCTCGTGGCACGCTTTTGCGCAAAGGCCGCAACCATTACATTTTTCTTCATCTATTTTAATTATTCTTCTTATCATTTATTCATCCTCCTATTGACTTTCTAAAGTTATTATAATACAATAAAGACAACAAGTATGTTGTTTTTACAACGAAAGGGAGATTTTTATGAAAAATTATATTCCTGCTTTAAAAAGAACAAAACTCTTTTCCGGCATAGGGGAAGAGGATATATCATCCCTTATTAACTGTCTTCAGGCGGAAGTAAAGACATATAAAAAAGGCGAATACGTTTTCCGTCAGGGCGAAAATATAGACTGCGTCAGCGTGCTTATATCGGGGAAACTCCATATTCAGCGTGACGATTACTGGGGTAACAGAAGTATAATAAATGTAATTGAGCCGGGGGAAATGTTTGGAGAAGCATATAATGCAAGACAGGATGCACCGGTGCTTAACGATGTTGTTTCAGTAGAGGATAGCTTTGTAATATTTTTCGGGGTTAAAAAGATGCTGACATCCTGCTCCAATACCTGCAGATTTCACTGTATGGTTGTACAAAATCTTATTTTTATAATAAGCGAAAAAAACCGACGTCTTGTGCAGAAACTAGGCCACATGGCACAGCGTACAACAAGGGAAAAGCTCCTATCGTATTTATCTGAAGAAGCACAAAAACATAATTCTTCTGCATTTGAAATCCCTTTTAACCGTCAGCAGCTTGCAGATTATCTTTCTGTTGACAGAAGTGCAATGTCAAATGAGCTTTCAAAAATGCGTGATGAGGGGCTTATAGAATTTAATAAAAATCATTTTCAACTTAAAGAATTGACTTTTGAGTAAAATGGTGTTAGAATATAGCCGTTAAATAAATATTTACTGCCACCGGGTAGGAAATGCAAAAGCATTCGTTCGTATATCGTTAGGTCTTAGAAGATATACTTTACGGATGCTTTTTTGAGTGAATTGCGTAATTTAACCGCGAGCAACATTTGGCAGAATTGAATTTTGTTGGGACGCAATGCAGGGTGAAGCGGCACGCTTTTTTGTTGTATAGGAATTTGCGTGAAATTATGACGCAGGAAACTGTGTTTGCACTATTATGGGGGTGCGATACGGGTGAAGCGGCACGCTTCTTTTGAGGAGGATATTATGAACTATTTTTCAAAAACGGAAAAAGGAATATGGGCGGGGTCGGTGCTTCTTATCACTTTGTCATTTCTCTTTTTTGACAGAGGAAGCTATCTTAATTTAATATCGTCACTTATCGGTGTAACCTCGCTGATTTACTGTGCAAAGGGTAATCCCTTCGGGCAGGTTCTGATAATAGTATTCAGCCTGCTTTACGGTGTCATATCCTATGCTTGCAGATATTACGGGGAAGTGGCAACCTACGCAGGGATGACACTCCCTATGGCGATAATTGCACTTGTGGAGTGGATTAAACATCCCTATAAAGGAAATAAAAGCGAGGTTGAGGTAAGAAAAATCACAGCAAAAGATCATGTAGTTATGTGGTCGCTGGCGGTAGCGGTAACAGCGGTATTCTATTTTGTTTTGAAGTATTTTAATACTGCAAATCTTGCTGTCAGCACGCTTTCTGTCACAACAAGCTTTGTTGCTGTGTATCTTACATCAAGGCGCAGCCCCTACTATGCAGTTGCGTATGCGGCAAATGATATTGTACTTATCGTTCTATGGCTTCTGGCATCATTTAAAGATGTAAAATACGTTTCTGTACTGGCGTGTTTTGTGGCTTTCCTTGTAAATGATATTTACGGCTTTATAAATTGGCGCAGAATGGAAAAAAGGCAACAGGAAAATTAACAGTTCCTGTTGCTTTTTTAGTTTTAATAATATATAATAAAATTGAGATAATGTTTGGAGGTTTTACTAATGAAAATTGCATTGATAGCACATGATAAGAAAAAGCAGGAAATAATTGATATAGCAAAGGTTTATAAGGATATACTTGCAGAGCATGAGCTTTTTGCAACAGGTACAACTGGCACTATGATTATGGGCGAAACCAAACTTGATATATGCCGTCTTAAAAGCGGCCCCCTCGGCGGCGACCAACAGATTGGCGCAATGCTCGCAAACGGGGAGCTTGACCTTATAATCTTCCTTCGCGATCCGCTTACGGCACAGCCTCACGAGCCTGATGTGTCTGCTCTTTTAAGACTTTGTGACGTGCAGAAAATCCCCCTTGCAACAAACGGAAACAGTGCAAAAATTATGCTTGAAGCCCTTAAAAACGGCACTTTTTTTAACTGAATATGAGAAATGCAAAGTTAAAAAACACTGTTCTATCGGCAATGTTTCTGACAATTGGAATAGTTTTACCTTTTTTTATTTCGCAAATAAAAGAAATCGGAGACTCGCTTCTGCCGATGCATATTCCTGTGCTTCTTTGCGGGTTTATATGCGGACCGTGGTACGGTTTTATTACAGGGCTTATGATACCGCTGTTTAAAAGCTTAATATCATCAATGCCACCAATTTATCCCAATGCCATATGGATGGCGCTGGAGCTTGCAACCTACGGTTTTGTAGCAGGATACATGTACAGAATAAAGAAAAATCCCTCAATGGGATATACCTACATATGCCTGGTAACGGCAATGCTCGCAGGCCGTATCGTATGGGGAATTACAAAAGCGGGACTTCTAGGTATAGGCGGAAAAAGCTTTGGCGTTGGTGCTTTTATTGCAGGCGGATTTGTTGACGCTGTTCCCGGAATAGTAATACAGCTTGTGCTTATACCATTATTGCTGAAAGTATTGAAGAAAGAGGAAAAAATATGAGAACAATAGAATTTCCTTACGGAAAAGAAAAAGTAAGTTATACATTCGGGGATGAGCTTGTTGGCATACTTACTTCCTCGATTGAAGAATATGTGCCCGAATGTGGCGAGATTGAGCTCGTTGAAAATGCAATTGCAAATCCCGTAGGCTCGTCCAAGCTTTCAGAGCTTTCTAAAGGCAAAAACAAGGTTGTTGTCATTGCAAGTGACCATACACGCCCTGTTCCCAGCAAAATTATTATGCCAATTATGCTCCGTGAAATAAGAAAAGGTAATCCTGATGCGGACATCACAATTCTTATTGCAACAGGCTGCCACAGAGGAACTACAAAGGGAGAGCTGGTAAGTAAATTCGGTGAAGAAATCGTGAAGAATGAGAAAATATACATTCATGATTGTGACGAGAGGGAGAAGCTTGTAAACATCGGCACGCTTCCCTCGGGCGGTACTTGTGAAATAAATTCTATTGCTTATGAGGCAGACCTTCTTGTGGCAGAGGGATTTATTGAGCCCCACTTTTTTGCAGGCTTTTCAGGTGGCAGAAAAAGCGTTCTTCCCGGTGTTGCAGGAAGAAAGACGGTTCTTGCAAATCACTGCTCTGAATTTATTGCACATAATAATGCCAGAACCGGTATTCTTAAGGATAATCCTGTTCACGAAGATATGCTGTGGGCGGCAAAGAAAGCAAAACTTGCTTTTATAGTGAATGTTGTACTTAATGCCGACAAAGAGGTTATTTTTGCTACGGCAGGTGATGTGGAAACAGCACATAAAAAAGGCACAGACTTCCTTTCATCTCAGTGCGGTGCAAAGGCGGTGCTTGCAGATATTGTTATTTCCACCAATGGCGGCTACCCTCTTGACCAGAATATGTATCAGGCGGTTAAGGGTATGACTGCCGCAGAAGCAACCGTTAAAAAAGGCGGTGTTGTTATAATGCTTTCTGCATCCGGGGACGGCATAGGCGGTGACCATTTCTACCATCAGCTTGCTGATGAAGCGGATATTAATAAAACTATGAGCATTTTCCTTTCCCGTGACAGGACTGAAACTGTTCCCGATCAGTGGCAGACACAGATAATGCTCCGTGTTCTTATACACGCAAGTGTAATTTACATATCAGAAATGCCTGACGAAACGGTCAGGGAAATGCATATGATACCTGCTCATTCAATAGAAGATGCAATTATTAAAGCAAAAGAGATTCTTGGTAAAGAAGATGCAACAATAACGGCAATTCCCGACGGTGTAGCGGTAGTAGTAGATAAAGGAGAATTATTATGAGAGATATTTCGTTAATTGATAAAAACTTTGCTATACAGACAGAGATAGACCGTGATGACGTTAAGTTTTATGATATTGAGGATGAGCCGTTCAAAGTTTACGGTGTCTTCAAAGAAAACGGCAAATACCGCCGTATGCCTGAAGCTACTGCCAAATCTGTGAATATGGCAATATACGGACTTCACACACATACCGCAGGCGGAAGAGTGCGTTTCAGAACTGATAGTGAGTTTATAGCGATTCATGCGGAAATGGGCGAGCTGTACCAAGGTGCACATTTTGCACTTACAGGAAGCTCGGGATTTGATTTGTATGACGGAAATAATTATGTCGGTACTTACCGACCACCTATGGAGGATAAGGGTGGTTATGAAAGCATACTTACCTTCCCCGACAGAAAAATGAGGGATATTACAATTAACTTCCCGTCATATAATGATGTTAATAATCTGTATATCGGGCTTTCAGATGATTCTACAGTAGAGGAGCCGAAGCCTTACAGAAACAAGAAACCGATTGTGTACTACGGCTCTTCAATCACTCAGGGAGGATGCTCATCCCGTCCCGGAAGAATATATCAGAATGTCATTTCAAGACGGTTTAATTATGATTATATAAACCTTGGATTTTCAGGCAATGCAAAAGCTGAGGACGAAATGATTGACTACATTAAAAATCTTGACATGTCAATGTTTGTATATGACTACGACCACAATGCACCTACTGTTGAGCATCTCAGAAATACTCACGAAAAAATGTTCAAGGCTATTCGTGAGGCGCATCCGAATCTTCCCATAATAATGATGTCAAGACCAAAATATAATCTTACTCCCGAAGAGGAAGAAAGGCTTCAGATTATCAGCACAACTTACCGGAATGCGCTGGACAGCGGAGATGAAAATGTGTATCTGTTGACGGGAAGAGAGCTTTGTTCCCTTTGTGGCGGAGAGGGCACGGTTGACGGTTGTCATCCCACAGATTTCGGCTTTTATTCAATGGCAGCGGCTCTTGGCGGGATTATGGAGGATATAGTATTAGAATGAAAATTCAGTTGTCAGACCATTTTACATACGCAAGGCTTTTAAAATTTACTTTTCCTGCTATGGTAATGATGGTATTTACATCCCTTTACGGAGTTGTAGACGGACTTTTTGTAAGTAATTACGTTGGTAAAACTGCCCTTGCGGCAATAAATTTTGTTTTTCCGATACTTAATATCTTAGCAACTTTCGGATACCTTTTCGGTGCAGGAGGAAGCGCCCTTGTTGCAAAAACTATGGGAGAGGGGAGAACTGAAAAAGCAAATAGCCTGTTTTCGCTTTTCGTATATATTTCCTTTTTTGTAGGAGTGTTTTTTTCAATACTGGGATTCTTTTTACTGAGACCACTTATGTCCATGCTCGGAGCTGATGGGAAACTGCTTGACCAGGCAGTGATGTACTGAAATATACTTCTTATATCGATGCCGCTGTGGAATCTGCAGTTTCTTTTTCAGATATTTTTCGTAACTGCGGAAAGACCCAAGCTCGGTCTTTGGGTGACCGTTTTTGCAGGTTGCACTAATATGGTACTGGACGCACTTTTTGTGGCGGTATTCAAGTGGGATTTAGCCGGTGCGGCATGGGCAACTGCAGCAAGCCAGATTGTGGGCGGTGTAGTTCCACTTTTTTACTTTTTCCGCAAAAATACCAGCAAACTAAGGCTTGGAAAAACTCAGTTTGACACTAAGGCTACACTTAAAGCCACATCAAACGGTGCTTCTGAATTTGTAAGTGGTGTAACAAGCTCAATGGTAGGACTTCTGTATAATACGCAGCTTCTTAAATATGCAGGGGAAGACGGTGTTGCTGCATACAGTATAATGATGTATGTGTGCTTTATATTTATCGGAATATTTTTCGGATTTGCAAACGGCTCTGCGCCTGTTGTTGGATATCATTACGGGGCGCAAAACTATGCTGAAATGAAAAATCTGCGCAAAAAAATAATTGCAATCAACATTGTGACATCGGTTATCATGTTATGTTTATCAGAAGTGCTTTCAGTACCTCTGGCAAAGCTTTTTGCAGGCTATGATAAAGAATTGTATGAGATGACACTTCACGGATTTCGGGAGTACGCTTTGTCATTTCTGTTTTCGGGACTTGCCATTTTTGGCTCCTCATTTTTTACAGCCCTTAATAATGGCCCCGTATCTGCGGTGATTGCCTTTTTGCGTACAACTGTTTTTCAGGTTATATGTGTACTTGCTTTCCCCGTAATATGGGGGTTAGATGGTATTTGGATTTCTGTTGTCGTTGCAGAAGCACTGTCAGCAGCAGTATCAATATTGTTTGTGGTGGTATTGCGTAAAAAATATAACTATTAAAAAGAGGACAGCAATGCTGTCCTCACATATTGATTTTTTTGAAAACCCATGGGCAAACACCCATAATAAGAAATACCAGTAAAAAATACCTCACAGCATCAAGAAAAAGTGACAACCTCAAAATATCTGTAATAAATAATGCTTTGAGAATTTCTTTAATTATTACTGCAAGCACTACGCATATTACAACCCTCAGAATATTTTTGGCGGTTGAGGCTTTTTCAAGGTTTACAGCTTTTTCTTCAAAGATAACTGCAAGAACAAAGCCTGCTATCATTCCATAAAGCTTAAAAAAATCTTCATAAAGCGCATCGGGCTTTATTATGAAAAAGGCGACAAAGGGTGTCAGAATAAGAAGTGCTGAAATGTAAAGAACACTCTTGTTTTTTACTTTGTCATAAAGCGCATTTCCCAAAAATGCAAACAGAAAACCAAAGACAAGTCCTGCTATCACATCACTGGGATAGTGAGCGCCAAGGTACAGTCTTGAAAATCCTACCAGGAAAGATAGAGAGAGCGTAAGACATAAAAACCATTTCTTTTTAATGTTAACTGCCAGAGCATTTGACCAAGTGGAAAAAGTTTGCGTGTGACCGCTGGGGAAAGAATACCCCGTTGCAGTTTCCTTTCTCACACAGGAAATCCCCCGTGTAAACGGGCGTGGACGCTTAACTGAATTTTTAACTATGCAGTTAAGTGACAGAGACATTGCCGTTATAAAAAACAACTTTTTGGCAAGTGATTTGTCATACATAAAGTAGATAATTGCCATCAGTATGATGAGAAGTGTTTCTTCTCCGAGCATTGTGATAAATTCAAAGACTTTGTCCAAAAATCCACTCCGGATACCCTCAAGCATACGGAGAAAATCAATTTCAAGCGAAAACATAATATCACCACCTATGGGTTATTATACTACTAAACATAAATAAAAGCAATTGAAAGAAAAAACTATGACTAAAAAAATTATAATTACCGGAAAAGAAATTGAATATACCCTTATTCGCAAGTCAGTAAAAAACATTAATCTGCGCATAAAGTCAGACGGAAGTGTGTTTATCAGTGCAAACAGATTTGTACAAGCAGAAAAGATAGAAAATTTCATAATAAGTAAAAGCGATTTTATATTTAAGGCTATTGAAAAGTTTGAAAATATGGAGAAAAAACCTCTTACACAATATTTTAAAGAAAGTGAGATAAAAACAGTTATAAACTTGCTTTGTAAAAAAGTGTATCCGTATTTTGAAAATAAAAACGTAGATTATCCTGTAATAAAGTTCCGTAAAATGATTTCCCAATGGGGAAATTGCCGAAGCAACGAGGGGATACTTACTTTTAATACAAATCTTATGTATGCTCCTTTTGAATGTGTGGAGTATGTAGTATTGCACGAATTCACACATTTTATTGAGGCAAACCATTCGGCAAAATTTTATGAAGAGCTTGCCCATGTGTGTCCTGATTGGCAGAACAGACGTAAAACTCTCAAAAGTATAAATTTGAGGTGAAAAAATGAAAAAATTTCTTATAATTATACTGTGCCTTTTAGTTTTATTTGCGGCAATACGCATAGGGACATCAACGTATGAAAATGCAGTAAGAGAAAAAAATGCAGAGGTGAAAAATTATGCCCCTTAAAATAGTAAGGCAAGACATAACAAAAATGCAGGTTGACGCTATTGTAAATACAACTAATGAAAAGATGATCGGATACAGCGGTGTTGACCTGGCAGTGCATAAAGCTGCAGGCCCCGGGCTTTCGGCAGAGTGTGCAAAAATAGCTCCTCTGGGGCTTGGTACAGCAAAGATTACAAAAGGATATAATCTGTATGCAAGTTATATTATACACACCTACGGCCCTGTATGGCAAGGCGGATTGCATGGCGAAAGTATAATACTTAAATCCTGCTACACAGAATCGCTGAAGCTTGCGTCAGAGTATAATATTAACTCAATAGCATTTCCTCTGATATCTTCCGGAGCATACGGATATCCTAAGGATAAAGTGCTTAAGTTTGCTATTTCTGTGATTAAAGAATTTCTATTAAATCATGAAATGACAATTTATCTGTGCGTATATGACCGTAATTCTTATGAATTCAGCAGAGAGCTTTTTCGTGAAATAAGCGACTTTATCAGCGAAGATGTTGCCTTTGCCTGCGCGACAGCACCTCAGGCGAATGCTGTGCCTCGTTTGAAGATGTCAATGCCAAAAAGAATGAATCCGTGCGAAACGATGACAAGCATAGACTCATCCAAGGATTACGAGGATGAATCGCTGCAAGATTATATGCAGAGAATGGAAAAAACTTTCGCGTTTAAACTTTTCGAACTGATTGACGCGCGCGGAATGACAGATGTAGAATGTTATAAAAAGGCAAATGTAGATAAAAAGACTTTTTCTAAAATCAAATGTAATCCCGATACATATAAACCGTCAAAACAAACAGCGGTAGCATTTGCAATAGCACTCCGGCTTAGTCTTGATGAAACTCAGGAGCTTCTTGCAACAGCTGGGTTAACGCTGTCACGCAGCTTTACTTTTGATAAGATTATCCGCTATTTCATCCGCCGAGGAATTTACGATATATTTGAAATAAACGAGGCTTTATTTGAATTTGATCAGGTGCTTCTTGGATGCTGATAAAAGTCTCCCGTCAGGCGACCATTTTAATTAAAAAACCGATTATAATGTGATTGTAAGGTAAAGAAACCAAGCAATCACATTATTTTTTTGGAGGTTTATATTATGAAAAACAACACAACAGAAATCGTATTTATTCTCGACAGAAGCGGCTCAATGGCAGGACTTGAAAAAGACACTATCGGCGGATTTAACGCAATGATAGAAAAACAGAAAAAGCTTGACGGAAAGTGCTATGTGTCAACAGTTCTTTTTGACAATGTAAGCGAGGTTATCCACGACAGGGTAAAGCTCGAAGATATCCGTCCCATGACAGAGAGTGATTACTATGTAAGAGGCTGTACTGCACTTCTTGATGCAATAGGCGGTGCAATAAAGCATGTTGGAAACATTCATAAGTACGCACGCCCTGAAGATGTACCCGATCACACAATGTTTGTCATTACAACAGATGGGATGGAAAATGCAAGCCACAGATTTACAAACGATGAAGTAAAGGCATTGATAGAACGCCAGAAAGCAAAATACGGTTGGGAATTTATTTTCGTAGCGGCAAATATTGATGCAGTAGAAACTGCAAAGGGCTTCGGGATATCAGAAGACAGAGCAGTAAACTACCACGCAGATAAACAGGGAACAGCCTGCGTTTATAATGCAGTTTCCGATGCCGTATTTGCAGTGCGTGCCTGTGCTCCTCTCGGAGCATCCTGGAAAGATGAAATAGACAGAGATTACAAAAAAAGAAAGTAAACAGACAGGAGGGGTAAAAACTCATTTTACCCATCCTGTCTGTTATAATGATATAGCTTTGAGAAAAAATTCATTGATAACTTCAGGGGATTCTTTCATTTTATGATTACCCCACCATCTTACAGTTTCAACAAAAGTGGAAGAGATGTGATTTGTCCAGAAATCAGGTGGTAAATCCGCAGGCTTTTTTAATTTAAATAAGGAAATCTGATTGTCGACAAGCTTTTTCAGATTATCTTTGAAATAGCCTAAAAACAGTTCGTTGTTCCTGCTGGAAAGAAGCTCTGCAATGTTGTTGTCATTATTTTTGATGTGCTGAAGCAGGTGCAAAAATACAGAGTCAGGAGCATCGCAGTCAAAAATATGCTTATGCATATCTGTTCCCGAATCAGACTCAAATATATGGTCAAAAAGCTCTTCACACAATTCTTTTAAAAGAAAATCCTTAGTTTCAAAATGGGCGTAAAAGGTAGCGCGACCGACATTGGCATCATCAATAATTTCTGCTACAGTAATGTGATTGAAATCTTTTTTAGATAGTAGTGTTATAAATGCACTGAATATGGCATCGCGTGTTTTTTTCTGACGTCTGTCCATAATAACCTCCGTACAAAAACTGAAAAATGTTCGGTAATGAACATGTAGGTGAAATTATATGTTGAATTCAAATAATTGAACAAGTATACTGGTATTGAACAAAATGTTCAGCATGTTTATTATATTATTATATTAAAGAAAAGTCAATGGAGGCACTATGAAAACAGAAAGAAATATTTTAATTGCATTTATACTTAATATCGCATTTTCCGCATTTGAATTTATCGGAGGAATTTTCACGGGAAGCGTAGCAATACTTTCCGATGCGGTGCACGACATAGGTGATGCCGCAAGCATCGGGGTTTCATACTTCCTTGAAAGGAAAAGTAAGCATAAGCCCGATGAAAACTACACCTACGGTTATGGGAGATATTCCGTAACGGGAAGTGTTATAACTACTTTAATTCTTCTGTTCGGCTCTGTAGCGGTCATATATAACGCAATCGAAAGAATTATTAACCCTGTTGAGATTAATTACAGTGGTATGATTATTTTTGCCGTTATCGGCGTAGTTGTAAACATATGTGCCGCATTTTTTACTCGTGAAGCAGGCTCGATGAATCAGAAAGCCGTTAACCTTCATATGCTTGAAGATGCTCTCGGCTGGATTGTTGTTCTTGTAGGTGCAGTAGTGATGCATTTTACGGATTTTTATATCATTGACCCTGTTATGTCTATAGGTGTGGCAGTCTTTATTCTGATAAATGCCGTAAGAAATTTAAAAGAAGCACTGGATCTTTTCCTTGAAAAAACTCCCCGCGGAATAAATATCGTGGAGATTAAGCAACATATTGAAAAAATTGACGGTGTATGCGAAGTGCATCATATTCATATCTGGAGTATGGATGGACAGAGTAATTTTGCAACTATGCATGTTGTTGCAGAAGGTGACAGTCATAAAATTAAAGAGCTTGTAAGGGAAGAGCTTAAAGAGCACGGCATAAGCCACGCAACTCTGGAACTCGAAAGAACTGATGAGCACTGCCACGAAAAAGAATGTAAACCTGAACAGCATCATTCCTGTGGACACCATCATCATCACCATCATCATTAAAAGAAGGCGTAACACAGTTTTGTGTTGCGCCTTCTTTACATCAGAAGCTGTCGTAGAAAACTACATCTTCAATCGGTCTGAATGTTGAATGGAAATTATGAGGAACGGAATCCTCTGCAGGATAACCCATTGTTAAAAGTGCCAAAGGCACTACATTTTCGGGAATATTGAAAGCTTCTTTCATTTTTTCGGGATTGAAATGCATTACCCAGCAACTTCCCACGTCTTCATTATGTGCCGCAAGCATAAGATGTGTTGTTACAATGGCAGCATCCACCGGTGCTGAAAGTGCACCGTCATAAGGGCGTGTCCAGGTTTCATCCTTTGAGTAGCAAATAAGCATTGCACAGGGCGCATCAAAATGGCATCTTGTACAATTTTTAAGTTTTGCTATACTTTCATCGGTGTTCAGCACAAGAATTCGCTGTGGTTGAAAATTACAACCCGTTGGTGCAATGTGTCCTGCCGCAAGGATTTTGTCAATTACATCCTTGGGAAGATGCTTGTTTTCATATTTCCGCACAGAATATCTTTCACAGATAAGCTTTGTGAATTCCATAAAATCACCTTTCGTTAATTTTTTTTATCATTTCTTCTCTTAAATTTTCAAGAAAAGCTCCGCCTTTAGGATACCTGTTAAAATGCATATCCATTCCTGCGGAATCGTCAATCATCTTCATAACGGCATTTCGTCCGATTTTTTCCTCAAGTGCAAAACAGATGTCCATATCCTGAATAGCCTCGAACATGGCCTCGCCACGAATTGAGGAGTAGACAGTGTTTTTTCCGGGATACACAATAGCTCCGTCACCGGAGGGGAAGCATCCGTCAGCAGATGTTGTAATATAAGGATTTATTGGGTACATTGAAAGCCAGGAGTTATAGAAATTAAATCCCCAGTGCAAAAATCCCTTAATATTGTACTTGTACATAAGGAAACCTATTACCCTGATGCGGTAAAGTGGCATCGCCATAAGAGAATTAAGAAATCCCACCTGCGGTGCACAACAATAGTACACCCACTGGTTTTCAATATTGTGCCCGAGAAAATCGTCAATGGTATTAACCGCAGTTACGGGACATTCAACAAGTCCTTTTTCATAAAACTCAAAGTGGGAAAGTGCGTCAAAGGTTTTGCTGTTTCCAATCAGCGGTTTTATTATATTCTTTGCAAATGCATAAGCTTCAAGATTTTTTTCGCTTGGCTCATCCGAAATGTGAAAATACGTCTTTTCGGAAATTCCCATAGCCTTAAGCTCATTTGAAATTGCACCTACATACTGCTTTAAAAATGAAATATACATTTCAGAATCCGACGGAACGTGCCAGCCGAACATATAGCCTGTTTTTCCGTTTTCCGTTACCATAATGTTAGGGGCGCATTTTGCTCCCCACTGTGAAAACAAATGTGCAATTTCAAAATATTCTATTTTGCATTTTTGTGCAAGGGTAATAAAACGGTGAAACTTTGAAAAATCAAATGAATAGTTATCTCCGTTTTTTTCAATATCAACAAGCTGTACACAGGGTCTTTGTGTGCCGATTCCCGTATCCAGTGGTGGAGTGTGCACAGGAACAAGAATCATATTGATACCGCTGTCCCGTGCCACAAGCATATATTTTTCAATCATATCCCAATGCGCCTCGGAATAGATTTTTACATTGTGTGCATCTGCAATGCAGTCTGTATAAAACCACCTTGTGTAAATAAGCTTTTGCTCAGGGACTTTATGGGGAACTACCTCTATTTCCATTGTTTTTGTACATACATAAGTAAATTCAGGCTGTACCGAAGTAATGGGGAAGTGGTGGATGTTAAGGTTAACCTTGTACACTCCCGGAGAGAAGTCTTCCGGCACATCAATTCTCACACGGACAGACTCTCTGTTTTTACAGCACATAATGCAAAAGTTACTTTCCTCCATGGGAATAAGTATTTCCGGCATAATACCGGGCTCAGTAGTAATATAATCCTCACCGTCAACATTTACCGTGACAGGCGTGTCCATTATCGCCTCTTTTATCCTGAAAAGTCGAAGGTTTTCGCTAAAAGGTGAATCAGCTTCAACCTTAACAAAGGTTTTATCGTCGTAATCAATAATAATCTGATAGCTTACACGCTCACCTTGCATAACAGTTTTTTTCATTATCTCGTTATATTTTGATTTATCGGTGCTGCGTGCCTTTTCCATAGATGAAATCTGTCTGAAACTGCAGTTCATTTTACCACCGCCTTTTCAGATATTATATAATATCAGGTAATCTGTGTCAATAAAAGGAATAATGGATTGAAATCTTTTTTGATATATGTTAAAATGAATATGTCAGAAAGTTGGTGAGAATAATGGGTGATTTTTCTATACGTTTTGCAAATGAGGAAGATGCAGGGAAAATACTGTTTTTTATAAAAAGTCTTGCAGAATATGAAAACCTGTCTTCCGAGGTTGTAGCGACAGAAGAACTTCTTCGGGAGTGGATTTTTGAAAAGAAAAAGGCAGAGGTCATTTTTGCGGTAGAAGATGGGAAAGAGGTCGGTTTTGCACTGTTTTTTCACAATTTTTCCACATTTTTAGGCAGAGCAGGAATATATCTTGAGGATTTATTTGTCCTTCCCGAATACAGGGGAAAAGGCTATGGAAAAGCACTGCTTAGGGAGCTTGCATGTATAACGGTAGAGCGCGGCTGTGGCAGGCTTGAATGGTGTTGCCTTGACTGGAACAAACCAAGCATTGATTTTTATCTGTCCTTAGGTGCAAAGCCTCTTAGTGACTGGACTATATACAGATTAACCGGTGAAACTCTTCAGGCTATGTCTGAAGTAAGTATAAATAATTAAAGGAGTGTTTTTATGCCGTACATCGCAATTAAAGCTTATCCCAAGGATGAGGAAATCAAGAAAAAAGTAGTTGATGAAATCAACGAAATTTTCGTTAAATACTGGGGATGTCCACCTGAAGCTATTTCCATTTCAATGGAAGAATTTAAGCCTGAGGATTGGGAATCACAGGTAGTAAAACCCCAGATTGAAACAAATCTCGATAAAATGATGATTCTTTCGGGAGAAAAGAAGTATTGATAAAGAGGCGCGGATTGCAGTGCAGTCCGCGCTTTTTTTGCTGAAAATTATAAAATGTAAAACACACTTGACATTTTGAAAGATATATAGTAAAATAAAAATGTAAAGCAAGCTTTACTATTTGGAGGTGATTGTTTGGATAACAGAATAAGGGAACTAAGAAAGACGAATAAAGTAACACAAGATGATTTGGCAGGTGCAGTGGGAGTAACCCGTCAGACAATCATTTCTTTGGAAAACGGGAAATATAACGCATCTCTTCAACTTGCACACAGGATATCGAAATATTTTGATATGAATATTGAAGATGTTTTTATTTTTGAGGAGGCTTGAGTATGGATTACAAAAAGAAACTTAAAACAAGATTATATATTGCTGCTATTTATATAGCACTTGGGGTAATAATGATTGCAGGAACATTTGCATTTAAAGCAGATAATGATTTTATTTCAAGCTTTGGTTTTGCAATAATTGTAATGGGGATTGTCCGTGTCAGAAATTATTTTATGATTACCAAAAATGAAGATACAATCAGAAAACAGGAAATTATCGAAACAGATGAAAGAAATATAGCTATACAGAACAAAGCAAAAAGCGCTACAATTTCCATATATACTCTGCTTTTAGCTACAGCAGTAATAATTCTGTCGCTTTTTAATATGCACGAAGCGGCAAAATGGATTGCTTACGCTGTGCTTCTGCTTGTGGTAATTTATTGGATTTCCTATTGGATAATTAGGAAAAAATCATAATTTTTATAAGAGTTTATTGTTTGCACACCAAACAGATAAGAATTTGTAGGAATGAAGAATTAAAATGAAAACATTGATTTTTATATGGGCTATAACACTTTTAATAGATAATCTACTGCCGTTGGTTCTTGCACATTTCTATCCGAATTATATTCATAAAGAAATGGCACTTTCTGTCCTTGGCTCACGTCAGAGTCCTGTGAAGTGGATATACAACATCTGGTGCATCATATCAGGTATTGTTTTCTGCATTGCTCCGCATGCATTATATTTGGAGCATAATTGCGGTTTAGCAATGGCAATATGGGTTTTGCTTGCGATATATGGAATTGGGTGTGAAATCATATCAGGTGTATGCCCACTTAATGAAAATAGGCAAGAAGAGGATATAATAACAAAAATTCATGGCGGTTCTTCTGCTATTGGTTTTATGGCTTTACTTGTTGTGCCATTGCTTTTAGCATTGTTGCAGTTGCAAATCTTGGAGTTTTTTATAGGAGCAATCTCACTTTTATACTTTGTTGTGGCATTTGTGTTCTTTTGTTTCTTTGTTATGGGAGAGAAAGAAAAGTTTTCAAATACAGTTTTGCAGTATGGAGGTCTTTGGCAAAGATTAGTTTTGACAAGTTGTTATGTGCCGTTATTCGTTTGGTGTATTCTCAACTAACAACTTCCAATTTGTTTTGTTGATATGGAATGTGTACGGATAGTGGATTGCTTAGTTTATATTACTGCTATATACTTAAATCACGGAGGTATGTGTTATGGATTTAATCAAAAACGGAAAGCTCCTTTATGATTTAAGAAAATCAAAGGGAATGACACAAAAACAGGTTGCAGAAATTCTTGGTGTTGTGCCGAAAACAGTTTCAAAGTGGGAAACAGGGCGCGGTTTCCCTGATGTGTCAACTTTGTCAGCATTGGCAGAAATTCTTGGCGTTAGTGAAAAAACCATTTTGTCAGGGGATTTAGAAACAAATAAAGCGGAGGCAGGTAATATGAAACGAGCGAAATTTTATATATGTCCCGATTGCGGGAGTTTTATGCAAGGAACAGGAAACAGTCAGGTTGTATGCTGCGGTAAACAAATTGATCCTTTAAAGGTGAATGTTCCTGACGATGAGCATTTTATAAAAATTTCTGACATTGAGGACGATTTTTATATAGAACTTAATCACGAAATGACCAAGGAACATTACATAGGTTTTGTTTCTTATGTAAGATTTGACAGAGTGCTCACTGTAAAGCTCTATCCCGAACAGGATGCGTCTGCCAGATTCCCCAAAATGTATGGCGGTAAACTTTACTATTATTGTAATAACCACGGATTATTTGAATATAAGGAGAAAAAATAATGGTTGAAAAAGATTATATTATTCGTTTAGAAAAAGAAGAAGATCACAGAACGGTTGAGAATCTTATCAGAGAATCATTCTGGAATGTATACCGTCCGGGGTGCCTTGAGCACTATGTTATCAACCAGCTTCGCAGTGACGATGCATTCATTCCCGAACTTGATTTCGTTATGGAAAAGGACGTAGAAATCATCGGACAGAATATGTTTATGAAAGCTGTTATAAAGGCAGATGACGGACGTGATATACCGATTCTGACCATGGGACCAATATGCATCGTAAACGAGCTTAAAAGAAAGGGTTACGGCAAGATTCTGCTTGATTATTCAATCGAGAAAGCGACCGAACTTGGATTTGGAGCATTGTGCTTTGAAGGAAATATTAACTTTTACGGGAAAAGCGGATTTGACTATGCAAGCAAGTTCGGTATACGTTATCACGGACTGCCTGAAGGGGAAGATGCATCTTTTTTCCTTTGTAAAGAACTTATCCCCGGATTTTTAAAGAATATAACAGGCGAGTATGCACCGCCACAGGGATACTTTGTCGACGAGGCGGAAGCAGAAGAGTTTGACAAGCAGTTTCCACCAAAGGAGAAGCTCAAGCTTCCGGGACAGCTTTTCTGATATATGGTGAGACTATGAATACATTTGAAAAAATATATGAGATTGTTAAAAGTATCCCTGAAGGAAAGGTTGCAACCTACGGCCATGTGGCGGTGCTTGCAGGAAATCCAAGATGGGCAAGGGTTGTAGGATACGCCCTGCACGTAAACCCCGATAATTTAGCCGTCCCTTGCCACAGAGTTGTAAACCGAGATGGTAAAGTTGCACCGGGATTTGCATTCGGAGGAGAAAAAATTCAAAGAAGATTGCTTGAAGCCGAAGGCGTTGTTTTTGAACCGGACGGAAGAATAGATTTAGAAAAATACAGTATTTGATTAAAAAGCGAGGCGAAAAACAATGACAGATAAATTTGCAGAAATGATAAAAGAATGCAGTAGTATTGTCTTCTTTGGCGGTGCAGGTGTATCTACCGAAAGCGGTGTAAAAGACTATCGAAGTCAAGACGGACTTTATAACACCGTAAAGGAATACGGAGTTCCTCCGGAAGTAATACTCAGCCACGAATTCTTTTTTCAGAATACCGAAACCTTTTATGACTTTTACAGAAAGTATTTTATTATTGAGGTAGAGCCGAATAGTGCCCATCAAGCATTGGCAAAGCTTGAAAATATGGGCAAACTTAAAGCGGTGATAACGCAAAACATTGACAATCTGCATCAAAGGGCAGGCAGCAAGAACGTTATTGAACTCCACGGAACTGCGGAAAAGTTTACTTGTGTTTCCTGCGGTAAAAAGGGTGATACAGATAAAGTTTTGTCGGAAATCAAAGACAAGAATGTGCCGAGGTGCGAATGCAGTGGCATTATGAAGCCGAAGGTTGTTCTTTATGGTGAAAGCCTTTATGATGGAGTTGCAGAATCTGCGGTGCATTATATAGAAAGTGCCGATATGCTGATAGTTGGCGGAACTTCTCTTGCAGTGTATCCTGCCGCATCTTTTGTAAGATATTTCAGAGGGAAATATATCGTTATGATAAATAAATCCGAAACAGATTATGACAGTAATGCCGATTTGGTTATACGGGAAAATATCGGCGAAGTATTCAGTCAAGTAATGGAAAAGATTGAGGGTTAATGTGATGAAGAAAGCACTATGTATCATATCAATTTTATTTTGTATACTTCTCACCGCCTGCGGAGATGCTACAAGTATCGGAATTATAGGCGGTGCAGACGGACCGACATCAATAATCGTCGCAGAAAAAGGAGAAAAAACAATGTACGAACAAATTACGCCCCAAGAGGCGAAAAGAATAATGGACTCAGGCGAAGAACATATCATTTTAGACACAAGAGAACAGGATGAGTTTGACGAGGGACACATTCCAAATGCAATCCTGATTCCATATACAGAAATTGAAAACAAGGCAATCGAGCTGATCCCCGATAAGGACAAGTTAATTCTTGTATATTGCAGGTCAGGCAGACGGAGCAAAATCGCAGCAGAAAGCCTTGCAAAACTTGGTTACACCAATGTAAAAGAATTTGGCGGAATTATCGACTGGCCCTACGAGGTAGAGAAATGAAGAATAAAATAGTATTGGCTGCGGTTGGTGTAATTTTAAGTATATCATTGCTTGTAACAAGTAGCGTTCTTGCAGAAGAGAAAATTATAAATCTTACCACTGCAATAGCACTTATAGCAGTTTCTTCTGTATTAGTTCTGATTGCAGTTCTCTACGCATCTAAAATAGACTATGAAACAGGTATATATGAATGTAGAAAATGCGGACATACTTTTAAACCGACTTTCAAAGCATATATTATGGGTGCACACACACTGCGTACCAGAAGTTTAAAATGTCCCGAATGTAACAAAAAATCCTGGTGTTTAAGGAAAAGTGTATATAACCAAAATAGTTCGAATCTCTTTTAATCAATGTAACAAAAAAACGACTACACACTTTGTATGTAGTCGTTTTTTGGCGGAGATGCAGAGATTTGAACTCTGGCGCCGGTTTGTGCCGACCTACCGCATTTCGAGTGCGGACCCTTCAACCACTTGGGTACATCTCCGAATATTAAGTTGCTTCTTCTTGTCTTTGCGAAGCTCAGCAAAGAAATCTTTCAGCATGGTAGTGCACTCTTCTTCCATAATACCGCCATAAACTGAGGTATTACTGCCAAAGTATGCTTTGGAAAACAAATCTATTCTGCCACCGGCACCACCGTATTCGGGGTCATAGGCACCAAAATACACGCTACGCATACGGGAGTTTATAATTGCACCGCTGCACATTACGCAAGGCTCAAGAGTGACATAAAGGTCACAATCCGTAAGCCTCCAGTCAGAAATCTTTTCACAAGCCTGGCGGATTGCAACAATTTCCGCATGGAGAGTAGGGTCGCACTGCTTATTACGGATATTATATCCGACACCGATAATCTCACCGTCTTTTACAACAACGGCTCCCACAGGCATTTCTCCCTGTTGTGCGGCAATATTCGCTTCTACAAGGGCAATTTTCATAAACTTGTTATCCAAAATAACCACCTTGTATATAATAGCATAAAAAAAGTGAGTAGTCAAGCAAAAAAGCAGGCTGTGTCTGTACTGATGTCACGCTCTTTGATTAGTAAAAAGTCACATTCCATAAAAGAATGTGACTTTTGGCGTGTTAATATTATAAACTTTCAAGCTCTTCCTTAATTATATCACGGGAAACTGTAAGTGTACGGGCAAAATTACAGGTAAGAGCTTTTTCAAGATACTCCTTGGCTTCATCTGTTTTGCCGAGATTCTTAAGGACTAATGCATAGTGATAGTGGGGAACAGGGCTTGTCTGAGCAATCTTGAAAAGCTTGGTATAAATTTCTTCGGCTTTTACATATTCGCCAAGAAGCAGATAAAGTTCGCCAAGGTTATCTGAGATTGTCTTGTCTGTATCGTTGTAATCATATGCTTCAAGCATAAAGTCAAGATATGTGTGGTAACAACTGTCACGCTTGGATTTTTCAATGTAAAAAGCTCCCAATGACCCATATGTGCCGGTAGAACGGGTTTCCTTATGAACCTCTTCCATTAGCTCTATTGCACCGTCGAGGTCTCCGCTTTTCCAAGTGAGAATTGCCAGATAGTGTCTGGCGTTAGAACGGTCTGTATCAGTGGAAAGAGAAGAATTGATAACAGAATTAAGAAGCATATCACACTTATCCAGTTTGCCTGTATAAAGGCAAAATCCGGCGAAAGATATCTTCCCACCCTGAGACATCATACCTGAGTTATATGCGGACTGATAAAGGCGGTAAGCTTTTTCTTTATCACCTTTTATAAAGTATGCCTGTGATGCAAGATAAGTCTTTAATACTATTCGCTTATTCCAGAGAATAAAGCCTATCAGTGCCAATGCAAGGAGAATACAGGGGATAGGCCCGAATTTTGTTGCAACAAAGAATAATACAAGAACAATTGCAAGAGAATATAACAAAGTTTTCATGCGGATACCCCTTTGATTAAAATTCTGCAGAGCCGGTAGTTCTGGGGAAGCTCAGGGCATCACGGATGTTCTGAATACCGGTAATATACATAAGAGCTCTCTCAAAACCAAGACCGAAGCCTGCATGCTTTGCACTACCGTAACGACGGAGATCAAGATACCACCAGTAATCCTTAGGATCAAGACCGAGTTCTGCCATTCTTTCTTCCAGAAGTTCAAGTCTTTCTTCTCTCTGGCTACCACCGATGATTTCGCCAACACCGGGAACGAGACAGTCCATAGCGGCAACGGTTTTCCCGTCGTCGTTAAGACGCATGTAGAAAGCCTTGATTTCCTTGGGGTAATCCATAACGAACACAGGGCGTTTGAAAATCTTTTCTGTAAGATAGCGCTCATGCTCTGTCTGAAGGTCAATACCCCATTCAACGGGATAGTCAAACTTCTCTCCGCTTTCCAGAAGTAACTTAATAGCTTCTGTATAAGTAACTCTTCCAAAATCAGAATTAAGAACTACATTAAGTCTGTCAAAGAGCGTGTTGTCAATGAATTTATTAAAGAACTCCATTTCTTCCGGAGCATTGTCGAGAACATACTTGA
>JAZUOX010000069.1:0-39439 GCA_045604905.1 Clostridia bacterium | reverse complement strand
TAAAACGAATTATATAGACGAAGCTAAATTTAAATCAATTGATAAAATTTGCTCTACAATAAGAATTCTCCTTATTGCTTCAATAAAAACTGCAAAACAGAATGCTGATAACAAATAACAAGCAAGTCTAATGACTTGCTTATTTTATTCAATGAAGTGCCTGCATTAATTGAACTTGCATTTTATTCTATTTGTTGATATAATAGAAAAAGTGAAGAAAGGAATTGATAACAATGGAGAATAAAATTTTAGCCAGAGTGGGCGAGTTTGCAGTAACTGAATCAGAAGTTAATGAAATGATTGCGCAGCTCATGCAAAGCGGACAGAATCTTAATAATCCTCAGGGAAGAGCGATGGTGCTTGAGCAGCTTATCGCAAATAAACTGTTCCTTCTTGATGCAAAGAAGAATATGTATGAATATAACGCAGAGTTTAAAGCACGGTTGGAAAAAGTTAAGAATGATATGCTTGTGAATTTTGCAATGTCAAAGGCTCTTGAAAGTGTAAAACCTGCAACAGAAGACGAAATAAAGGCATTTTATGAGGAAAACAAATCTCGCTTTGTAGCCGGTGAATCGGTAAGTGCAAGTCATATTCTTGTAGATTCAGAAGAAAAGGCAACTAAGCTTCTTGAAAAAATAAATAGTGGCGAAATATCCTTTGAAGATGCGGCGCGCAAGGAAAGTTCCTGTCCGTCATCTGAAAACGGCGGTAACCTTGGTGAGTTTACAAGAGGGCAGATGGTTCCGGAATTTGACGAAGCAGTGTTTAGTATGAGCGTAGGTGAAATTGCAGGGCCGGTTAAAACTCAGTTTGGCTATCACCTTATCAAACTTAACGCCAAAAACGAAGAAAAGCCTTATGCTTTTGAAGAAATCAAGAGTCAGCTTGGAGATATGGTTACGAAGGAAAAACAGCAGAAAGCTTACCAGTCAAAGATTAATCAATTGAAAATTCTCTATCCCGTAGACCAGATGTAATTTTATTTTTGAAATTATAAAAGTAAATGTTATAAGCAAAAAAGCAAGTCGTATGACTTGCTTTTATTATCTTATAGGAATTACTACTTATAAGTTGTATTTAAACAAATAAAGTTTTTGTTCACACTGAAGGTTAGCACAAAAAGTTAGTTGCGTAACTAGCCACACGCACAAATTCACGGTTGGATTATATTTTTTGATGAATGGCGGAAAAACCGTCTGCATCAGTTTCCTTTGCGGGCAGACGGTTTTTAGTCCGCTGTCTGACACAAGAGTGTGGAATAAGGACGACGGCAAAGAAGCAAAAAATATAATTCAACAAGACTAACTTTGTAAAAATGATACAGTGCACGTATCTGCCTACGCCCCTGCGAGGGCGGTGAGGGGCGTGGGGAGAATCGCAACTCCCCACGTTTTGGTCCTTTTGCGACAAAAGGACAATAAAGTACCCCTCAAAGAATGAGGGGTACGGGGAGTTGATGTGTGACTAGTCACACTTTTTTACTATGTAGGAATTTGCGTAAATTAATGCGCGTGAAACTATGTTGGCACTTTGTATGTGTGCGACATGGGTGAAGCGGCACGCTTCTTTTTTATTAACTCCTATTCAATATCCAATAACCAATTAACACTTACTTGTAGAATTTTTGCAAGCTCTCTGATTTCGTAGTCAGAAACAAATCTTGTTCCTATTTCTATGCGTGAAATACTGTCTCTTTCAATATTTATACCTGCTACCTGCAGTTTTGCTGCTAAATCACTTTGTGTCATTCTTAATTTACATCTTGCTTCATGCACTTTTTCTCCGCAGATGTTTTTCTTTCCGTTATAATCATAAATTTTCATATAAAAGTCCTTTTCAAGCCATTTGGGGACGTACATTTTTGGGTAAAAACAAACGTACACAAAATGATGTTATATTAGTCAAAAAGTTCTTCCATTGTAACACCTAAAATTTTAGATATAACATAAATTTCTTTGTCTGTTGCACTTCTTATTTGACCTTCAAGTTTTGAATAGCTTGTTGCGTTCATATCACAACCCATAATTTGGATTTGAGCAATAAAATCTTTTTGTTTAATACCTTTTTCTTTCCGAAGTTTTTCAATATTCTTGCCAACGAGATTCTTGTCACCGTAAGTTTGTTTCCTTGTTTTCATATATCATTATTCCTTTTTAGAAGTTTTAATTAATTATACTTCAAAAAACAGTTGACATAATTCTAAAATGGAATTATAATGTAATAAAAATTCTATTTCGGAATTAAAAAGGAGAAAAATTATGAATACTGACGAAAATATTTTAGAAAAAGCAATAACTCTTACCGACTCATTGGCTGAACTGAATTTTTTACTGGAAAGAATAAATCTTTTAAGTGATGGTGTATGCGGAAATTACATTGAACACATTAATTTTAAGACGGAACGTGGAAGACTTACCGCAGAATATGATTTTAATATTGTTAAGGCAATGATCGGTGTAGTTCACAACTACATTGTCGAAGCATCAAAAATCGCAGGAAATCTGCCGGAAATTTCAAAAGAAATTTTGCAGGAAATAAAAAACAGATAAATATATTCTGATAAAAACACCTTTCTTCGGATAAAATAAACTTATCTTAAAAGAGAGGTGTATTATATGTTCAAACACGAAAAAATGTTATTTCATCCTGTTGAAATTGAACGCCCCAATCCGCAATATGCGGTGCTTTTGCAGGAGCAGCTTGGCGGTGGAAACGGCGAATTAAAGGCAGCTATGCAGTATATGTCTCAGAGCTTCCGCATTAAAGACCCTGAAATCAAGGATTTATTTATGGACATTGCGGCAGAGGAGCTTAGTCACCTTGAAATGATTTCCCAGACGATAAATCTTCTTAACGGTCACGATGTTGATGCCTGCGCAGTGCCGAACGGAGAAATACAGACACATGTTCTTCTTGGACTTAACCCCGGACTTATCAATGCATCGGGTTATTCCTGGACGGGGGACTATGTGACGGTTACAGGGGATTTGTGTGCAGATTTGCTTTCAAACATTGCGTCTGAACAGCGTGCAAAGGTAGTTTATGAGTACCTTTACAGACAGATAAATGACAAAAAGGTAAGAGAAACTATAGATTTTCTCTTAAACCGTGAAGAAGCACACAATGCAATGTTCCGCGAAGCATTCAACAAGGTGCAGAATACCGGCTCAAACCGTGACTTCGGCACAACAAAGGCGGCAAAGATGTACTTTTCTATGTCAGAGCCTTCTCCCGAAAACTCACCCTTTACAACAATTGCAGGAAAAGAGCCTGTGTTTAATTAAGAAATGCCGTAACTCTTCAGGTGGGTTACGGCATTTCTTATTGGAAGCAAGGGTAATAAACTGTATATATTTAAACACGGAATGATATGGGGCTGAGAACAATTTCTTTTTTTTGAATTGTTGACAGTTGTGAGACAAAATGCTATAATATAATAGGAAGTTTAGGTAAAAAATTTTCAGAAAGGACTTGACAACAGTGAGAGAATACGATATGCTCAATCAATCAATCAATCAATCAATCAATCAATCAATCAATCAATCAATCAATCAAGTAGTATACTGTCTTTTCGAAAATTTTATATATTGTGTGAAAACACACTTTAACCTGAGTATATACAATTATATCTCAGGTTAAAGTGTGTTTTGTTGCATTACAGAAGTTTAATCTTAAAAAAGTAGGGATAAAAATGAAGAAAAAAGTATGTTCAATTTTCTTTTGTGTTGTTATAGGAATTGTTTCTGTAACAATGTTCTGGCCGTTGGCACAGAGGGTGATAAATAAATTTGAAGGAAAAACTGAGTCAGCTGAACCGGAATATATTTTTTACGGACGCGAACAGTACCCATACTCAGATGCCGGTGAAGAGGGAGTTGCTGAAAAGGAAAAGACGAATTTCCTGGTTAGCAAGTTTAATTCTGTTAAGTCGATATTAAAAAGTACTACTACGGTTAGTTATCCTTATGAAATGAAGTTTGTAACCGCAAAAAAGATGTGGGACAAAGCTACAGGTATGGATATGACAACTTCATTCACTGTCAGTGGTGATAATCCGGTTGTAGATCTTGGAGAAGGCAGACTGTCTTATATAGTAAACAGTTATTCAGAAGAAAATGTAAACAGCCTTATTGAGTTTGGCAAAAAGACGGAAGAAGATGGAATGAATTTTCTTCTTTTCTGCACACCGTTCAAAATTGATGAGGATGATAATATTAAGTCAGGAATTTATGAAAATTACTCTCTGGAATGGGAAAAGAAGTATATAGATGCTTTCAGGAAAGAGGGTCTTCATGTTGTGTCTGCCACAGAAGAGATAGAAAAGCAGGGACTTTCCAAAAAAGAGTTGTTTTTTAAAACAGACCATCACTGGCTTCCCCAGACCGCTTTGTGGGGCAATAAAATAATGTGTGATTATCTTAATGAAAATATGGAATTTTCAATAGATACCGATATTTTTAATGAAGAAAATTACAATGTGACATATCCGGGAAAATGGCTTGGCAGCCAGGGTAAGCAGGTTACTCAGGTGTATTGTGAGCCCGAATCGTTCCCTGTGGTTACTCCAAAATATGACTCTGATATAACAGCATTTCTGTCTAAAAAGAATACTACAGAAACAGGACGCATTGAGGATGTTCTGCTCGACTGGTCAATATTGGAACAGACGGATATCTATACACGAAGAAATTATGACTTTTACTCATACGGAAATCTGGCGTTGATTTCTATACATAACAATAAGGTCAATGACGGAAGAAGAATTCTTATGGTAAAGCGTTCCTTTGCAGATTCTATGGTTCCGTCTCTGGCTGCTTGTGTTGAAAATCTTGATGTAATAGATTTAAGATATTTTGACGGAAGTCTGCAGACATATATTAAAGAAACCAAACCGGATACTATTATAGCTGTTTACGGTGTAGGTGAAGTGGCTGTTGACGGATCTTATGATTTCAGATAACAGAAAGGAGGAGTTATAATGGTTTTTTCAAATTCGATATTCCTGTTTGTGTTTTTACCAATCACTTTAATAGTTTACTATAATCCTTTTGTAAAAAATATGGGTTTCAGAAATTTCTGGCTTCTTATAACTTCGCTTTTCTTTTACGCGTGGGGAGAGCCGGTTTATGTTCTGCTGATGATATGTTCCATTGTTGTGAATTGGGCTCTTGGACTTTGGGAAGCCGGTAATAAAAAAACTAAAAAAGGTAAACTTATTGTACTGATAGCCTGCGTTTACAACCTTGGTCAGCTGTTCGTGTTTAAATATTTGGGATGGATTTCAGGCATTTTCGGAAATACAACTGTTTTTTCAAAAATAATGTTACCGATAGGTATTTCGTTTTATACATTTCAGGCTCTTTCGTATGTTATAGATGTTTACCGTGGAAAGGATGAAGCTCAGAAGAGCCTGTTTAATGTGGGATTGTACATAGCTTTTTTCCCACAGCTGGTGGCAGGACCTATTGTGAGATACGGATCAATAGCGGAACAGATAAATAATCGCAGTCACAGCTTTTCTTTGTTTACAGACGGTGTATGGAGATTTATATTAGGACTTTCAAAAAAAGCTATTCTTGCAAATCAGCTTGCAATAGTGGCAGAAAAAGCCTTTAATTCATCTCCGGGAGAATTATCGGTTGTGTTTGCATGGGCAGGCGTTTTTGCGTTCATGCTTCAGATTTATTTCGACTTTTCGGGATACAGCGATATGGCAATAGGTTTGGGAAAAATGTTCGGATTTGAATTTCGTGAGAACTTTAATTACCCGTATGTTTCAAAATCCGTTTCAGAATACTGGAGAAGGTGGCATATCTCCTTAGGAGAGTGGTTCAGAGACTATGTATATTATCCGCTTTCGCTGGGACCTGCAATAAAAATCAGAAAATATTTATCTGAAAAAGCAAGCAAAAAAACAGCGGCATTTGTTGCAAACACCTTTGTTTTATTCGTTGTATGGATGACGACGGGCATATGGCACGGAGCGAACTGGACCTTTGTGATATGGGGATTTATACAATTTGTGTGCTTGTTCATAGAACAACACCGCAAACCTCTCAAAAATAAAAAGCTCGGTGCAGTTTTAGGATTTGTGAGCACATATCTTATAGTTCTGTTAACAAAAGTTATTTTTAATGCAAAAAATATGTCTGCGGCAATCGCGTACTACGGGTCAATGTTTGGTCTTAACTCAAATGCGTTTTGCGATAACTACGGTCTTTATTGGATCGGGCAATATAAATTTTATCTTATAGCGGGATTTATATTAAGTTTTCCGGTTTTGGAAAAGATAACAAAATTTTGCGAGGGTAAACGGATTCAACCAATCTGGGGTGCAATTCAGACGATTGCAATGTGCGTCATGCTTATATTATCAATGGCTTATGCGATTGGTGGAAGCTATAGTCCGTTTATATATTTTAATTTCTAAGAAAGAAGGATTTTATTATGAAAGAAAAAGTTTTACAGATATTACAGGATGCTCTTCCTCATATTGATTTTTTAGAGTCAGATGAAATGGTTGACGAAGGAATTCTGGATTCACTTACAATTACAGAAATCATTGCGACACTTTCTATGGAGTTTGACATTACCATTCCGTTTGAAGATATTGTTGAAGACAATTTTAATTCGATTGACGGCATTGCAAATATGGTAGAGCGTCTTTCAAAATAAAACAGGAAAAAAGGAGATATGTTATGATACAGATAATTATTGTATTTGCATATATACTGTTAACTGTCCTGATTAGTGCTGCCGGAAAAAACAAAACAAAAACCGCAAAGGGGTACGAGGGAACCGGACTGGGACTTCTTTTATGTGTGGTTGCAGGTGCAGGAGAATGGCTAGGAGGAACAGCAACCACAGGTATTGCGGAATATGGCTACCTTTACGGGGTTTCAGGTGCTTGGTATACGATAGCAAACGGATTGGGAATTTGCTTTCTTGCGATATTTTTTGCCAAAATGTTCCGCAGACTTAATACTCCTACGGTATCGGGCATAATAGGAAGTTATCTCGGCAGAAAAGCAAAAATGGCATCAGCGGCACTGCTTATTCTGATAATGATTGTTATCGGAATGACACCTGTAGTGGCTCTTGGAACAATGGGAGAAACTCTTTTCGGGTTTGAACCGAATATATCAATTCTGGTTATGGGGCTTATTGTTTTATGCTACACGGTGTTTGGTGGTATGATGGCTGTAGGTTACACAAACATACTTCACCTTGTAGTTATGTATGCAGGAGCAATTCTGGCTGTGCTTTTGTGCGGAAAAGAAATTGGCGGATTTGAGGCAATGAAAACAGCGCTACCCGAAACATATTTTTCTTTTTCCAGTATAGGTATGCCAAAAATTTCTTCGTGGATAGTGGCCTCTGTTCTTGGTGCCTGTACTGCACAGGCAGGTCTTCAACCTGTGCTTGTGGCAAAGGATGAATCAACTGCGAAAAAATCTTCCTTTTATATAGCTGCATTAGTTGCTCCTTTTGGAGTGTTTACTGCGATTCTTGGCATGATTGCAAGAATTAAATTCCCCGGACTTGAGAATACAAAGCTTGCGCTTACAACATTGCTTTTATCTATGGATTCTATTTCCGGTGGCCTTATAATGGCATCGGTTTTTGCGGCAATATTGTCAACAATAGCTCCGATTTTTCTGTCGGTAGGAACTCTTTTTACAAGAGATATATATCAGGAAACAAAATGGTATAACAAAGACACTTGCTCAGATGAAAAGTTGCTCAGAGTGTCCAGAACGGCAACTCTTATAGGTGGCCTTATTTGTATCGGTGCGTCGCTTATACTTGGAAAATCATCTACAATCCTTGATATGATATACTTTGGCTACAGTTTACGTGCGGCTTTGTTTATTATATTGTTGTTAGGCATTTTGTGGAAAAAAACATCTGCGGAAGGAGCCATTTCAGCAATGGTGCTTACAAGTATTGCCGGAGTTATATGGATTGCATATAAAAAAGTGACGGGAACATACCCCTTGCATCCGAATTTTTCGGAAACATACGTTTCCGTATTGGTAGCACTGGTGTCAACGGTAACTGTCAGTGTGGTACATAATGTATTTAAAATAAATCAACTAAAAAAATAAGAGAAAGGTTATATGGACTTTAATTATGAGAAAATCTGTTGTAGAATATTTGTCTGAACATGCTTTGAAATCACCGGACAGCGTTGCTGTAGTAGTAAAAGGCGAAGAAACAACCTATAAAGAACTGTATTCTCTGGTAAAAGGTTATTGTGTATATCTTAAAGAAAATGGGGTAAAAAAAGGGGATATAGTTGCAGTTGTTACAAGTCAGAGCCTTGACTATGTAGTTTTGTATCTTGCAATTCATTTGTCAGGTGGCATAATTGCCCCCCTTGAAAGAGGTGTTCCTGACGACAGCATACGCGGAATCATAGACAGAATCGGAGTAAAATTCCTGATAGCAAAAACAAACATTCAAGAAGGGGTTACCGTACTTGAAAGAGATAATATTCTTGAAAAGGCAAAAGAATATGATGTCAGTACAATGGAATTTGAATTTCCTCACGAAGAAGATTCTGCAGATATTCTTTTTACAACGGGAACTACCGGGGTATCCAAAGGTGTAGAGATACAGCACAAGGCTCTTACTGCAACAGCAGAAAATGCATCTTTTGGTTGTGAGTATAAAAAAGATACTGTGGTTATAGTTCCGGGGCCTTTAAATCATGCCAGCGGATTAAGAAAAATCGTCACAACAATTGTTAACGGCAGTACAATTTACATTCTTAATGGAATGACTAGTGTTAAGCGCTTTTTCGATGCTCTTGATTATCCGAAAGGAACAATTGCCTGCTGCTTGCCTCCGTCTGCAATACGAACTATTTTTCAAACTACAAAAGAAAAAATAGGAGAGTATGCCGGCGTGATTGATTTTATAGAATCGGCAGGAGCGCCTCTTCCTGAGTCTGACAAAGAACGTCTGTGTACTTTGCTTCCGGATACAAGGCTTTACAATAACTATGGTTCCAGTGAATCTGCATCTGTGTGTATGTATAACTATAATAAAAACAGGGGTCTTCAGAACTGTATAGGAAAATGTATGCCGAATGCCGAAGTCATTATAGTAGATGAGGACGGAAATATAATCCAATCATCAAAAGATAATATGGGATTTCTTGCATGCAAGGGAGACATTAATATGAAAGGGTATGTAAATGACCCTGAAGCTACAGCGAAGGTTTTGCGTGATGGTGCTGTGCATACTAATGACATTGGATATATTGATGAAAATGGGTATGTTTACATAATTGGACGAAAAGGCGACGTTATAAACGTAGGTGGCATGAAAGTTGCGCCTGCAGAGGTTGAGTCCGCAGCTCTTGGTTTTGCAGGTGTTGAAGATTGTATATGCATCGGTGTAGAGGATGCTATAGCAGGAAAATCCCTGAAACTTCTTGTGGTTATGGCTGATGGTACAGAGCTTGACCAAAGGGAGCTGAGATTATATTTATCAACAAAACTTGAAAGCTATAAGGTTCCTATGAAATATGAAAGTGTAGATCATATAGAAAGAACTTATAACGGAAAGTTAAACAGAAAATTCTATCAGTAAGTTAAGGCAGTGCAAAAGAAATTTTGCACTGCTTTACTTTTCCGTCAAATATGATATAATAAAGAAAAGGAGGCGTATTTTATGACAAAGCTTGTTTATTCAAAGGATAAAGAGTATCACATTCATCTTAAAGAAGGAGATGTAGGGAAATACGTTATTCTTCCGGGGGACCCGGGCAGATGTGAGAAAATTGCCGCATACCTTGAAAATGCACAGTTTGTGGCACAGAATCGGGAATACACATCCTATACGGGATACTTATGCGGTGAAAAGGTAAGTGTTGTTTCTACGGGAATTGGTGGGCCGTCAGCGGCAATAGCATTGGAAGAGCTTGTGCATATAGGTGCAGATACCTTTCTCCGCGTTGGAACATCCGGCGGAATGAGGGAGGATGTCCTTGGCGGTGACCTTGTTGTTGCAACTGCCGCCATAAGACAGGAGGGAACAAGCCGTGAATATGCTCCAATCGAATACCCGGCGGCAGGTGATTTTGAATGTGTGAATGCACTTTATAATGCGGCACAAAGCCTCGGCTATCGTGTGCACGCAGGCGTGGTGCAGAGTAAGGATTCCTTTTACGGTGAACACAGTCCGGAATCTATGCCTACCGAGGGAAAGCTGTTGTATGACTGGAACGCCTGGCTTAAGTGCGGTGCTCTCACAAGTGAAATGGAAACGGCAGCACTTTATACAGTGGGTGCAGTAAGGCGTGTAAGAGTCGGTGCAGTGCTTATGGTTATGGGCAATCAGACAAGGCGTGAAATGGGATATGAGGATAATATCCACTATGATACCGAAGGTGCAATTAAAACTGCGGTAGAGGCTATAAAAATGCTTATTGCAAAGGATAAAGAGAAATGAACTATAAAATTATCGTAGAATATGACGGAACCAAATATAATGGCTGGCAAAGGCAGGGAAACACAAAAAACACGTTGCAGGAAAAGTTTGAAAACGTGCTTTCTCTTATGTGTGGAAAGAAGACGGAGATTTTTGCCTCTGGAAGAACTGACAGAGGGGTTCACGCAAAGGGACAGGTTGCAAACTTCAAGTGTGATGTAAATATGACATCCGATGATGTACTGACGTACCTCAATTGCTATCTTCCTGAAGATGTTCGTGTGACGGATATAGAGGAAGTAGATGAAAGGTTTCACAGTCGTCTTAATGCGAAAAGCAAAACCTACGAATACTCTATCGCAACAAAAAAGCCTGATGTGTTTATCCGCAAATATATATTTTTTCCCGATGAAGCACCTGATATGCGTAAAATGAAAACTGCGGCAGAAAAGCTTCTCGGAACACACGATTTTCACGGCTTCAGCTCCGTGGGGAAAACAAAAAAGTCCACCGTCAGAACGGTGAACAGTGTTGATATTACGGAAACTGACGGCATTATCAGAATAACCGTAAACGGAAACGGATTCCTTTACAATATGGTGCGGATAATCGTCGGCACTCTGTATGAAATCGGTATCGGCAAAAAGGAAGAGGGTGTAATTGACGAAATCCTTGCAACGAAATCCCGTGAAAAAGCAGGAAGCACAATGCCTGCAGGAGGACTGTGCCTGAAAAAAGTATATTATTGAAAAGACAATATATCGGTCCTTTTGCAAAATATTGGTCTTGCATTATATTGTAAAATCGGTTAAAATCAAAACAAGGAGCGTGATACGTATGATTAAATACAACGAAAAGGACAAAGTTCTTTCAAATATTGCAAGAATTGTCGAAAAAAGAGCTAAAGGAGAAATTGAATTAACTCTTGTTCTTGACGAATCTTTGGGTGAATACAACGGAAAGTTTGAGAATGGCGTTATCACAGGCGGCAGTCATCATTCAATACTGGAGCTTTGCGGTAAATTCCTCCGTAATCCCAAAATGGACAATATGGAGTTTCATTCACATAAAGAGGCGTGCGGAATTTATCTTGCTTCCCACAATAACAACTATTACCTTGAAGCACCCCTTGAAGAAATTTATGACTATATGGCAGACCTTGCCCTCTGGGGTATGAACCTTGTTATGATGTGGTTCAGCATCTGCGAACACGATGATATCGAGGACGGTAGAGTAAACATCGACAGAGTTAAAAGTATTCTCAGATACTGCAAGTCAATCGGCATCAAAATAATGCTTGTTACTACTGCCAACGGTGCTTTTATAAAGAATAGTCCGCCTGATCTTCGTGCTGACTGGACAGGCGGTCACGACGGTTATATTTACAACCTTAATGCCCACTATCACATTGAGATTTGCCCCGGAACAGACGAAGGTCTTGCTAAAATTGTTGAAAACAGAAGAATATTCCTTGAAGAATTCAAGGATATTGAACCTGACTATTTAAGCATAGGGCCTTACGACCAGGGCGGTTGCAGCTGCAGTAAGTGTGCTCCCTGGGGCGGTAACGGCTATGTAAAATGCTGTAAGGCGGTTATTCCCGTTATAAAGGAATACCTTCCCAATACAAAGATTATGCTTTCAACATGGCAGTTCGGCACTTTTATCGGAACAGAGGTTGAGTATGAAATGCTTAAAAAAGCAATCCAGGAAGACCCCGTTTTCAATGATGTTGCTTACATAAATTCAGAACCCCAGTATCAGGAATATCCTTTCCGTGAAGGTATGTCAAAGCCTCTTATCGGCTTCCCCGAAATCAGTATGTGCGGAACACTTCCGTGGGGCGGATATGGCGGAAACCCCATTCCGAAGCTTCTTCAGATTCTTTGGGATAAGAACGGCGACAAGCTTGAGGGTGGAGTTCCTTATTCGGAAGGATTTTTCGAGGACATTAACAAGGTTATTATGCTTCGTATGTACCGCGAAAACAAAAATGCAAGCGATACTGTGAAGGAATATCTTGCATACGAATTCGGTTTAGAGGGCGAAATGCTTGATAAAGCACACAAGGCGGTAATGGATATGGAGGACACCTTCTACCGTAAATTTGAAAACGGACACCGCTATCCCCTTATAAAGCCCAGCTATGTGCCCGAGGAATATGATGTTGTCGGTATTCCCGAAAAGATGCCTGAAATTGAAAAGGCAATTGTGGAGGTGCATAATTCGCTTCCCGAAGATGTGCAGAACAGTCTGAAGTGGCAGCTTATTTACCTTCGTGCGGTGATTGACGGGGAGCTTTACAGAAACGACTTTACCCGTAACGAAAAAGTGCTTGGCTATTTCAAAAAGCTGGTTGAGCTTTATTCACTTGAAAGAGCAGGCTGGTGCATACACCCCGATGTGCTTGCAGAGGATAAGTATGCAAAAGACCTTACTCCTGAGGAGTTCCAGATACTTGCAGCAGGCGGAACGCTTGATTAATGGGAAATGTTAAAAGCTTCCAGAACACAAAAAGGCAAAATAATATTAAGTTCTGAATAGTGCTAAAAGCATAAATATTTTGTTTGTTGTAGAGAAACCGCCCAATGCGGTTTCTCTTTGCTTTTTATGCCTTTTTGTTACAGACAAACTTCGCCTCTCGGCGTATCTATATACGCCTTCGGAAAACCCTCGCTTCGCTCGGCTCAGTTTGTCTGTTCTGAAACCTTTTTCCTATTTCCCGGAAAATGTTAAAAATGCCCAGACCGCAAAGGGCGAGGCATGTTAATAAGTTTCTTTTATTTAAATTAGTTACAACGTTTCTTTGATTATTTATTGTAGAAATTCGAAGTGCGAAGTTCGAAATTAAGGAAGGGATTCATCCAAGCGGATGAATCCCTTTTTGCGGTCCGGACATTTTAACATTCCCGTATTATCCTCGGAATTCTTTCGGGCTCTTTCCGTAATACTTTGAAAAGGCTTTAAAGAATACGTCGTAGGAGTTATATCCGCTTTTTATTGCAATTTCGGAAACGGGCAGTGATGTGGTTTTTAAAAGTTCAAGTGCAATATTCATTCTCTGTCGGAGAATGAGTTTTTTCAGCGTTGTGCCTGTCAGATTATAAACAATTCTTTCTGTCTGCTTGGTGCTGAGGTTAAGTTTTTCGGCAAGCTCACAGAGGCTGGCGTTTGGATTGCCCTCGGCATCTGAAATATAACGGTCGATAATAATTTCGGGAAAATACCCGTCTGCGGACTCTGTTTCCGAATGAGCAGTGCCGATTAAATCCGTTGCTTTTAAAAGAAGCATCATCAGAAAATGCCCCGTATATAATTCGTTTAAACTGCCATCGGGAGCTATATGGCGTAGCCCCTCTTTAATTAAATCGGTGCAGTCGGCGTTTATTACCATAATAGATGAAAGCGTATCAAGGCGTGATGCGATTTTTCCGTAACGGTTTTTCTTTTCGTCGCCTGATTTTGAAATTCTTACCGCCATAACATATCTTGAGAAAGAATCGTGGGGACGGACATAATGTACTGCGTGGGGCGGAATTATTACAAGGTCCCCCGTTTTGGCAATATGTGCCGAGGTGTCATTTCCGATGATACAGCTACCGCTCAAAATAAACTGGAATTCGTAATATATGTGGAAGTGGGAAATTGTTTCTTCGCAACTGTCGGGGAAGTTATCTGCATCGAAAGTCACTTTTATATCGTCAAACTGCATATTGATCCGCATTTAAATCACCTCGACCCAATTATAACGGTATGTGTTAACGATGTCAATACAAAACTGCAAAAACAGACATACAACAGAAAAAAAGGTCGCCTTTTGAAATTGCAATTTCAAAAGGGTATAGTATAATAAAAGCAGGTGATTGATTTGGAAAAGAAAAATATGACAAAATATATTCTGATGAACAGCTTTCTTGCCGTTACACATATTTTTGCAGTGGGGCAGATTATGCAGGGATATCTTGCCCGTGTCGGTTTTTCTGCAGGAAAAATAAGCACATATGTGTCGTTTTCAAACATTGTGCAGGTTGTCTGTATGGCGTTACTGTTCTTTTTTGCAGACAAAATAAAAAATATGAAGCGTGCAATAAAGATATGCTTTTACATAATGGCGATGTTTTTTGTTTTGCTGATAGGAATGCAATTTATAAATATCGGCACAGGACTGATGTTTGTATTACTTTTGCTGTCGTCGTGTGTTTATTATGTCGGCTATGGGGTGAAGTCAATTCTTGACTACCGCCTGCCCTATGCCATAATAGATATGGAAAACTACGGCAAACTGACAAGTATGACAAGTATTGTCGGACAGGTGTTGAGCGTTGCGATATGCCTTGGTTTTTCGGTGCTTGTTATAGCTTTTGATTATGACGCTGTTGTGCTGACCTGCTTTGGGGTAAGTATTCTGCTTCTTTTGCTGGCGGCATTTTCTGCAAGCCGTTTTAAAATAATAAATACCGTTTTTGAACAGAATGAAAAGCCGAAGCTATCCGACGTATTTCGTGAAAAATCCGTTATTCACCTTGCGCCGATGCACTTTCTTCGCGGAATCGTAAACGGATGCTTTGCAATGGCAACGGTAATTTTCATCTCAAATATAAGCGGTAATGTTAAACTGACCGCCCCCCTTGCGGTAATACTTTCCGTAGGAACGGTGCTATCGGGCGTACTCTACCTTGTGTTTATAAAGAAAATCCAATCGACTGTTTATACAATAATCGGTGGAATTGTGTGCGGAATCTCCCTTATAATTATGGCAACTACTAATAGTGCGTGGGTGTTCTATCCCGTGTATTTCATCGGTGCTGTAGGGGTGTATTTTATAGACAACTCAATCCCCGTTTTTATATCGGAATTTGTGTCGGGAAAAATCATCGGCGGATATACCACCATTCGTATGCTGATAACAACCTTCGGTATGGCGACGGGAAATATGCTTGTTGGTTTTTTCAGTGAAAATAATGTGCTTTCAGCGGGGACGACTTCCGTGGGAATAGCTTCTGTATTGATAGGCTTTGTATTTTATATTTACGATAAAAAAGTTGTAAGAAAGAGAGGAAATAACAATGGATGAAAGACGCGAAGTGCTCTTTTGTGACCTTCAGAATCAGCTTGAGCCGAAAAGTGCTATAGCTGACAAGTTTGACTACGACAAATGGAGAGGTATAGCCTACGAAACAAAGGATTTTAAAGGCAGTATGGTTGCGGCAATTGGGGAAAGCTCCGTGCCGTCACTTACTCTTAATCCCAATCTTAAGGGGTGGTATGCCGTGTATATCGGGCTGAATCCCTCTTATGGTGCTCCACACAGTATAAATGTCAGAACACAGAGTGGGGAGTATGACACCTTCCTTACTCCTGCACAGGGGGTTATTCTCTGGACAATTGATGAATTTTTCTGGAAATATGTTGATATGACGGATGAAAGCCTTATTTTCTCTCATCCTGAGAATGAACCGGAACCGCAGAGCACTTATCTTGCGATGGTGAGATTTGTGCCACTTTCCGATGAAGAAGTTGAGAAAATAAAGAAAGACCGCGAGCAGACAGAAACAAAAACTCTTTATGCGTCAGACGATGTTGACAATATGATGCTTCACGGACCGGAAAACCTTGACTGTTTTATAAAAAGAGTTGAGTCGTACCGCAACACCGACGTGAAAATTCTTTCAATGGAAAAGTTTCATAATCTTAAATACACGTCAGGTTGTGAGGTTTCTATGGGAAGAAAATCTATCCGCAACAAGGCAAAGACCTGCCGTCTGTTCAAGGAAAAAGGTCTTGACCCCCACAAGGCAATGATTGAAAAAGGTCACGAAATCGGTCTTCAGATGTTTCTTTCAATGCGAATGGGTATGTGGGCGTTTGAGCCTCCTTATGATGAGGAATTTATCTGTGAGTTTTACGAAGACCATCCCGAGCTTCGTATGAAAGACCGTGATGGAATAGAGGTTTCAAGGCTTTCCTATGCATATCCCGAAACAAGGAAATATATGGCTGATCTTTTCAGTGAAATGGCAAAATACGACTGCGACGGCGTGGAATTCCTTTTCCACAGAGGTTATCCCTACATCCTTTTTGAAGAGCCGTTCTTTGAAATAATGCGTGAAAAGTATGGTGTCGATGCCCGTGAGCTTTCGAATAACGACCCCCGTATTATCAAGGAAAAATGCCGTATAATGACGGATTTTATAATTGAAGTTAAGGAGCGTCTTAACAAAGAACGTGCCGAAAGAGGGCAGAAACCTCTCAAATTTGCCGCACACGTGCTTAAAACGGTTGCGGGAAGCAAGTTTGTCGGTCTTGATATAAAAGAGTGGGTTGACAAGGAAATCGTTGACGAAATTATCTGCTATCCTCTTGTGCATTATGAAAAGCTTCACGATGATATGTTTTGCGATGCAGAAAAGACAATCGTTGATATTGAAAAATACGCTAAAGGCGTAATCGAAGGCGAAGAGGACTTCAAGTGGGGCTTCTACGATGCCTGCAACGGCGTCAACGGACGTGACTATGACATCAAAGAAGACAAGGAAGAGGACATCCGCGAGCTTGTTGAAATATTCAAGGGCAAGAAGGCAAACCTTTATATTGACCTGATGCGCCGTGATATGGAAGTAGGGCTTCTTCGTGACAGAGTAACCGCCCTTTACGACTGGGGCGTGGAGGGGATTGCCCTCTGGGATACGGAAAGCCGTATGAAAATCGGCAGAAACCGTACTCTGCTTTCAAGGCTCGGTCATAAGGATGAGGTAAGAAACTTCGGCATAAGGGACGGCAAGTGGTACAGAAACCACAATATAATAAAATTGGGCGCTCACAGAATGGATAGGTACCATCCTAACTGGGGTGGCTGATGTTGGGAAATGTTAAAAACGCCCAGATCGCAAAGGACACCATGAGTTTAATCTTGCACTTTTAATAAGAAGTGCAACAACGTTTCTTTCCTTGATTAAGGTAGAAATTCGCTTGGCGAATTTCGGATTAAGTCCTTTGCTACGCGCAAATGTCACCTCTCGGTGTATCCACATACACCTTCGGGTGCCCTTCGGTTCCATTTGCGTGTTCTGAACGCTTTTTCCTATTTTCCCGGAAATGTTAAAAACGCCCACATCGTAAAAGGCGAAATGTAAGAAAAAGAGGAGTAAAGAAATTAAGTTTCTTTACTCCTCCTTTTTAATTTGTGCGGAATTGTGTTGGCGAAATACCCTTTAGTTTTTTGAATGTCCGTGAAAAGTAATTTATATCTTCAAATCCTGTGGAGAGAGCAATTTCCGTTATACTTTTTGTGGTGGATAAGAGTATATCGCAGGCTTTTTCTATACGGTATTCATTAATATAGGAAAGGGGTGTTTTGCCGAAATTTTTCTTGAAAAAACGGCAGAAGTGACTCTCATTCATATAACATAAATCGGAAAGAGTTTTTGAGGTTATTTTTTCGTGATAGTGATTCTGAATATAGTAAAGGACTGTTTCTGCCCTTTTTAAGTTTGCTTTTTGGTGCAGTGTGTCTTTCTCTGTCATTTCGTGAACAGTGTAATTTCGGAAAAGATATGCCGTCAGTGTATAAGCATGGCTTTTTATAATCATATCGGAAAAGGATTCAGAAGAATTCTTTTCCTTAATTATTGCATCCATACACTCTTTTATAAATTTGTCGTCACGGATGCAGTTTTCAATCATAATCTTTCCGTCATACTGTATATCAGAGAAAAACCACGGATAAAGCAGTATACAGCAAAAGGAAAGGGTGGTTTTTGGGGTGTATGTATGAATCTGGGACGGGTTAACAACTATAAGGTCGCCTTTACTTACAGGGTAGGTGTTTTCGTAGCAGGTAACAGTGCCTTCTCCGTCTAAAAAGTACAAAAGCTCAATATGTTCATGCCACTGGGGGCTCAACGGTCCGGTTGCATCGTAAAAAGCAACCTTGACAGAAAACTTGTTATGAGAAAAGGATATCTGCTCGTGAAAAGGTATTTGTTGCATCTGTGTCACCTTCAAAAAGTCAAATTTGTGCTAATGTATGTCAAACTCATTATAGCATACGGCAAACTGTTTGTATATACTGAAATTATAAAAAATCCGTAAAGGTAGGGGTTATTATGATTACATTTGATTCAAATGACAAGGTTTTAAGCAATATTGCCGCAATTTTAGAAAAGCGGTTAAAAGAAAAAACTGACATAATGCTTGTAATAGACGAAGCAATGGGAGAATTCACAGGGAAAATCGAAGACGGTGTAATTTCTGCCGGCTCACACGCGGAGCTTCTTAATACCTGCGGAAGATTTCTCCGTAACAAAGAGGTAAGAGGGGAATTCACCTCTCACAAAAAAATATCGGGGCAGTATATCACAACCCATTTCAAGAATTATCTTGATGCTGCACCGCTTGAGGAATTGTACGAATATTTCACAGACCTTGCACTGTGGGGTATGAATACCTTTAATCTGTGGTTTGATATGCACCACTACACAAATATGGAAGAGGGCAAAAATGATGCCGACAGACTGAAAGCATTAATCCGCTTCGGTAAGAGTATCGGTCTTAAAACTTCGATGACATATCTTCCTAACGAGGCATGGGATTCAAGCCCTGCAGAGCTTCGTGCAGACTGGACAGGCGGTCACGACGGCTATGTGTACCCACTTTCAAGCCATTATCACAGAGAAATCTGTCCGTCACTTCCCGGCGGTATTGATGAGATTATCAAGGAACGCCGTGAAATGATGGAGTATTTCAAGGATACAGAGCTTGACTACATCTATGTGCTGCCCTACGACCAGGGGGGATGCAGCTGTAAAGCTTGCGCTCCCTGGGGAAGTAACGGTTTGGTCCGTAATATGGAGGCGCTTATTCTCGTAATTAAGGAATATTACCCCAAGGCACAGATTATCCTCAGTATGTGGCAGTTCGGTACATACAGATGTAATGAAGAGGAGTTTGAAGGTCTTAAGAAAGAGCTTCTCCGAGGGCGACTTCCTGAGGTTGATTACCTTGTATCGGAACCCCAGTATGTAGAATATCCTTTCCGTGAGGGTATGCCCCGTCCGATTATAAACTTCCCCGAAATCAGTATGCCCGGTGCTATTCCGTGGGGAGGTTTTGGTGCAAATCCTGTGCCGAAAATGCAGCAGGAATTGTGGGATAAAAACGGTGACAAGCTTGAGGGCGGTATGCCCTATTCCGAAGGTTTGTACGAGGATATAAACAAGGTAATCTGTATGCGATTCTACCGTGACAACCAGAGGGCAGAAGATACAATCCGCGAATATCTTTCCTATGAATTCGGTTTACGGGGCGAAATACTTGAAAAGACGGCAAAGGCTATATGGGATATGGAAGAAACACTTCCGAGAACTTACCGTCCGCCATATCCGAGAAGCGAAACCGGTGTTTATGAGTTTAAAGTGCCCGAGGGACAGAAGCCTCATTGTTACCCCATTAAGAACCCCTACAAGGTGGAAAGCATCGAAAAAGCATTTACAGAGGCACACGAAAGTCTTGCAGAGGATGTAAAAGAATCAAAGAAATGGCAGTTGCTTTATCTTCGTGCACTGATTGACGGAGAGCTCAAGCGTAACGATTGGACAAGAAATGATGTGACACTCGGCTATTTCCGTAAGCTTGTTGAAATGCTTCACCTTCAGCATGCAGGTTGGGCAACAAAGCCTGATATTGTACTTATTGACGGAGAGGAAGCATGTCGTCAGTTTAATATTGATGCAGGACTTTTAAGGGATTAAGGGATAACTTAATGGTACTTGATAAAGAAATACGCTATTTGCAGATATGCACCGCAATCGAAACGATTGCGGTGCATATCATTTTCTTTAATGAGAATTTTTATATATCAATTTTTTGCGTATACGGAATTCAGCCGGATATGCTTATACCGGCAATGCCGAGTATTACATCATTTGCAACAGCTTCTATTTTAATGCTTTCAAGCTCTTTGTCTGAGTCAAGTCTCACCCTCTGCACTGTAGCGTGGTTGAAATTGCTGAAGTAGAAACATTCTGCCTCGGTTGTAAGTGCTGATGTAAGCCAATCATCCACGTTAAGAGGATAAACAAGACTCTTTTCAGTGGTTGTACCGTCTTTATATTTAACTGTTATACGAGCATTTTCAACATAAGACAGCATACAGTTTGAACTTGCAACATACATAACTGCAATTTCCTGACCTTTTCCGTCAAGAGGAACTGTGATACTTGTGGGGAACGCCTCAAACATTGTGACAATAGAAATGTTATCGTCATTTTTTGGAGTAGCAAATGTAATTCCTGACGGAGTTGTCACTGTGCCCCCTGAATTACGGAGCATAGAATCGTCAACATACACAACATTTCTTCCGTACTGGTTCCAGTTGTGTGAATAACGTCCGTTCTGGAATGCACCCATTGAAAATCCCTTGGGACGGGGCTCAATATATGCCTGGTCGTGCATTTTATCCATACTGCAGTTAAAGAATGAGGACATATCTACCGTTCTGAAAGGCTTTTGGTCAAGTGGAGCTACCGTATCCTTTTCAATTTCGATATCGTAATCTGTGGCAAGCCATGCATCATATTGGTCAGTCTTTACATGGACGAACAACGTATGGTCGCCTTCGATTTCCTTTGCCGTTGCGTAAACCTTATTGCCGACAACTTTAATATTCTCAAGTGTTTCGGAAACGTCAAAGGTATCGACAATTACTCCGTCTTTGACGTCAGTTACAAACTTATTTCCCGAAAGAACAGCCTTGGGGCAGGAAACTGTCGGGATTGCCTTATTTCCGTGCATTACACGAAGACAGAATCTTCCTGTCTTATCTGTTTCAACCATAATAAAGCTGTTATTTGCGCTTGCGATAATCTTGTAATCTGCTGTTTCGCCGTCAATCATAACTGCTTCTATATCTGCAGCACGCATAGGAATTCTGATGCGTTTTTTCTCTTTTCTGTCAGAACTGATATCGAAAATTTCCTGATTGCCTTTTCTCTTGTAGTTCAGTTCTATGTCACGAAGTGAAAGACTTGCGTGGTCCCAATCATCCGGGAATCCCGGCTGTATATGGAGATATCCGCTGAGACAGTCAATTCTTATACCGAACAGACCTTCCACCATAAGTCGAAGATATGTACTTGATACATCAGTAAAATCAAGGTCGCCAAGGTCGCATGTACCTCTTTCAGACTGAACGTGAGGCGCCATACCGGGGTTTTTCCCGGTAAAGTAGCAATCAGCGATACCGTCAAGAAGTTTTTTACCCTCTTCCTTCAGACCATGCTTGAAGTATACAAGCGCAAGGTGTGCATTTTCCGCAGGGAAAATACCGCAGTTTGAATACTGTCTGGGAAGCCAGTTTGATGAATAGCTGAGTCTTCCGCCGATTCCCGGTGTAGAGACACTCTTAATATGGCGTTCTGTATAACGGAGCATTTTGTATGCCTTGAAATCATCAACCATATCGGAGTCAAGCACATGGTATACAGACGCGAGCTCAACAGCAGGATGGATAAGGCAATTACCCACTGTATCGAGATATTCTGCAATAACACCGTCATTTGCAAGCCACAGTTTTTCGTTAAGGGCTTTCTTGATTTTTTCGGCACGCAGGGCATATTTACTGCCGTCTCTTCCGATTTTTTCTGCTATTTTTGATATTACAAGGTTTGCACGGTAGTTGTATGCACTGGATTGTGCACAGCCTGCACCGTTGTAGTTATGTCCGTCTGAAATCCAAGTGTTAAGCAAACTCTGATATAGACCTGTGCCATCCGGGTCAAAGGTTCTTGTTTCCCAGTCTGCCATAGCACAAAAATCGTCATAATGCTTTTCTGCAATGGCAAGGTCACCTGACCATTCGATATAATAAAGCATCATATCAAGGGCACATTCCTGCATATTATAAGGACCGTAATGGGGTGTATTATTTTCACCCAGACTTGCAGGGAGCCGTCCGACAGCATTTTCCTGATAGTGAAATCTCCTGTCAAACTTATTTTTACCTTCAGGTATTACGCTGTAATCATACCATACACGTTCTTTTTCTACATCACCGCGTTTTATATAGCCAAGCCACTTGTCTATGGTCTTTTGCACTCTTTCATTCCACGCAAGAGCTGTCGGTGCATACCAGTTTCTCCATCCAAGAAATGGGTTGTGATATGCAAATGCACCGTGATAGAAAGTATCCTTATGAAATGCCGCATCAAGAGCAATTACTGTAGGATTTACTGTAAGGTCAATGAAATTCTGCGGTGTTTTAACATCAATACAAGCAAACTTTGCATAAATCTGACTCTTAAGATAGCTGACGGGATTTTTCATTGAAAGCCATTTGTCAAGAGTTTTCTCATCCGAATTATAGAGTGCTATAATAAATCCGTCAAGCACCTGCCCGGGTTCAATCGGTGCGGAAATTTTAACAACCTGATCATCTTCATTTTCAGGGGAACTGCCTAAAAAGGTACTTGCATAAGGGGTAGCCATTGCCGCTGCCGAACCAATTGAAAATTCAGCAGGAAAACTTGTTGCAATCTTCATTGTTTTACCGTCTGCACTCTTTACTGTTGCACGATTCACTCCGATTTCAACTGTATTATCCTTGGCATTATCCGCAGTAAACTGACGCCTCGGCTCTCCTCTGTACTCATACCTTGCACGGCAATTCTCTCCTGTCAATCCACCAAAGCCTGCCGCAAAGAAAACCCTCTGATTTGTTGTAATGCGGTAGTGCACAAGATAACCATCATCAGGAAGAAGCGGATATACCTCCATCTTTACCCTTACATCGGGAAACCATGCAGAAAACTGTGAAAGGTCATATTCCATCCAACCGTTTTTATATTCAGCATATATATCTTCTGAATTATGAAACCATCCTGACGTCTGGTCAATATCTTCTGTATAATAAAATCTGTGTCTGCGTCCGGGGGTTATGGCAAGACCGCTGTTTAACACACCGCATTTTTCGTAATATGTAAGGCCACTCTTTGTCCAGTCTGTTATAGCACCCATAAATTGGGGTGCGTCACCTGCAAAAGTGAAAAAGCGGTCATTATTTTCATCATTCTGATGTGAACCGTAAAGGGTTCTGTTAAAAATTTCATTACTGCCACTTATAGCAAAACCGCTGTCGGTGGGAGTGTAGTGTGTAGGTTGCTTCATAATAATTCCTCCTGTCTTGACAATCATCTGATTATATTATACAATATCCGTAGAAAGACCGCTATGAAATTTTTAAGATTTTATAGCACAATTTTACGGTGATAGTAATGAATAAATTTGAATTGTATGAAAAAAGTCAGCATACATCTTCCGGAATTACTTTTATTGGGGAAAACATTCCCGATGATTTTCCGCTTCACTGGCACGAGCATATTGAATTTCATTTTGTTCTTTGCGGAAATGCAAAAATCCAATGCGGCGGACAGATTGTTGAAGTAAAAAAGAATGATTGTCTGATTATTAATTCCAACGAATTGCATAAAAGTGTTGATGTGAACGGATGCAAATGCTTTAAATTCAAACTTCGTCCGTCTTTTTTTGATAACAACCACTATATTTTCAACAATCTTGTCAATGATGAGACTGTTAAAAGTCTGATGTTTAAAATAATAGAACTTTATAAGAATAAGGATGATGCCTCTATATATACCGTCAAGGGGTATATTTTTCAGCTGATAGGTTTTCTTTGCCGTAATTATTCTGCAAAGATGCTTCCCCCGGGTGCATCGCAGCAAAACGGAGAAAAGCTTCAGAAAATGAACAATATTGCAAAGTATCTGCAGTCTCACTACGCAACTGAAATAAGGGCGGAAACTCTTGCTGAGATGTCGCATTATACATATTCTTATTTTTCCGCAACTTTTAAGGAAGTGTTTGGAATATCGCTGACAAAATACATTTTGTCTATTCGTATAAATAAAGCATCGACGCTTCTTGCGACAACAGATATGAATATGACAGAAATTGCTATATCCAGCGGTTTTTCGGATGCAAACTATTTTGCAAGGGCATTTAAAAAAGAAACGGGATATACTCCTACGCAATACAGAGATAAAGTAATTTAAAAAATATACGCCATTTAAAAACGGGGGTGTAGCAAAGTTGCTTTGCTACACCCCCGTTTTTAATTCTGCATTTTGAATCAATGCACCATTGATTCAAAGCCTTTTATCCACTCCTGTGCAATCAGATGTGCCCCATTGCAAGTAGGGTGTACGCCATCCCATAACCATATCCTTGGATTTTCGGGGTCATATACTGCATCAAATTTTGCCTGAAGCTCTATAAAAGGAAAACCATATTTTACTGCAATTTTTCTTGAAACAAAAGCCTTTTCCTCTACGCCTTTGCGGAAAATATCATAGGTTTCTGCCCATGCGCCTTCATCACCGTAAGGGGTTTTGTGTGCATCAAGGGTGAACGGCTCAAGAATCATTATCTTTATGTCGGGAAGTGAGTCGAGAGTTTCCTCAATAAGCATTGAATATGTTCTTTCAAAACGTTCCATAGCTTTTTTGTTGTCGATTACAGGGAGTCCCTTTCCGCCAAGGTCAAACCAGGCATCGTTGACGCTTGCAAGAATGCTCATATAATCGGGCTTTATTGCAATAACATCCTCGCGGATTCTGGCATACATATCCTTTATGCCCTGACCGCCTACACCACGGTTGTAAAAAGCGTATTTTCCGGGATTGCGGAAAGTAATGTCTGCTGCTGCGATATTTGCATAGCCGCTACCTAAAGCAATATTGGGATCAGTAACATTGCGATTACGTCCGCCGTCTGTTATAGAATCACCCATAAAAAGAACTGTTTTCATTTTTATCAACTCATTTCGATAGTTTATAAGATGATTTTATCATCAGCGGCGTAATATTGCAAGAGACAGAATCTAATAAATAGGACAAAAAGTGCACAAAATCTAATTTTATTAGTGATATTCTGTACTTCGTACACAGTTGTATTTTTGATAAATCAAAAGTGTTATTAAAACCTATGGTTTTAGTGGTATTTGATTCACCAATAAACTGCCGAAGGCAATACCACTGCAAAGCGATATAACTTGCAGAGCAAATACCACTTGCCGAAAGGTAAATAAAACTGCGGAGTGTCTTTTAGAACACTCCGCATATTCCGAACAGTTTTTTTGCGTTTTCTGTTGTTATATTTTCTACTTCTTCCGGAGAAATGCCTTTTATTTCTGCGATTTTTTCTGCTACATAATGGATGTAGAGGCTTGAGTTGCGTTTTCCTCTGTGTGGTGTAGGGGCAAGGTAGGGGGCATCCGTTTCAAGGAGAATATTCTCCAGGGGAATGTATTCTACCGCCTCAACTGCACGTCTGTTATTTGCAAAGGTAACAGTGCCGCCTATTGAAAAGCTAAGCCCTAACCGGAGGGCAAGCTTTGCCGTTTCAACGCTTTCTCCAAAACAGTGCCATATACCGCCTGTACCCTTGTATTCGCTTTTAAGTACGTCAAGGGTATCTGCGCAGGCGTCTCGGGAATGGATGACTATTGGCATATCAAGTTTTTCCGCCATAACAATCTGGCGGGCAAAAATGTCTTTCTGCTGAGCCTTATCAAAACCCTCATAGTGGTAGTCAAGACCGATTTCGCCTATTGCCTTAACCGACGGGTGAGAGGCAAGGCTCCGGATTTCCAAAAGGTCGCTATCCGTAACTTCACCCCGGATATTTCCGGGGTGAAAGCCTGCCGTAGCATAACAAAAATCGTATTTTTCAGAGAGCGCAATGCACTCTTTTGTAGTTTCAATGTCGCAACCTGCGTTTATGATGCAGCCGACACCGTTTTCTTTCATAGAAGAAAGAATTTCGTCACGGTCACCATCAAAACGTCTGTCATAGTAATGTGCGTGTGTGTCAAACAGCATCAGCGAACTTCACTTCCCAATTCCATATCGTCAGAGGGTGAAACTATTGAAAGCTGATTATCATTAGCCGCACAGAGAATCATACCGAAGCTGTCCTCTCCGCAAAGCTTAACAGGTTTAAGATTTGCCACGATGACAACCTTTTTGCCGATTAAATCTTCAGGCTCATAGTACTGTGCAATGCCGCTTACTACCTGACGTTTTTCATAACCGAGGTCAAGCTGAAGTTTAAGGAGCTTTTTCGCCTTTTTGATTCTTTCACATTCGATAACCTTTGCAACTCTTAGCTCTGTCTTCATAAAGTCATCAATTGTGATTTCTTCCTTAGGCTCGGGCTTTTCTATTTCAGGAGCTTTGTTCTTTGCAGCTTCCTCTTCGATTGCCTTAAGCTCTGCCTCAACATCAATTCTGGGGAAAAGAGCGTCTCCCTTTGTAACGGTGAAGCTGTCCTGAGCGCCCCATGTCTTTGCAGTATCCCAACCTGACACCTTTGCACCAATCTGCGCCTTGATAAGGGGAGTGGTGTGTACCATAACGGGAGCAATAAGCTCTGACGCTACGCGGATTGCCTCAAGAAGGTTATACATAACTGTTTCCAGTCTGTCTTTTTTTGCTTCATCCTTACTAAGTGCCCAAGGCATTGTTTCGTCAATGTATTTATTAGTTCTGCTGATAAGCTTCCAGATTTCTGTAAGTGCCTGTGAAAACTGGAATGCATCCATGAGCTTTTCAACCTTTTCGGGAGTTTCCTTTGCAAGAGTTATAAGCTCATTATCAACATCTTCACTTACGCCCTTATTTGTAACAGTACCGCCAAAATACTTTTCAGCCATACTTACGCTTCTGCTTACAAGGTTACCAAGGTCGTTTGCCAGGTCAGAGTTAATGCGGTTAATAAGTGCCTCGTTATTGAATACACCGTCAGCACCGAAGGGCATCTCTCTCATAAGGAAATAACGGATTGCGTCTACGCCGTATTTATTGATAAGAACAACGGGGTCAACAACGTTGCCCTTTGACTTACTCATTTTACCACCGTCAAGAAGGAGCCAACCGTGACCGTAAACCTGCTTGGGAAGAGGAAGGTCAAGTGCCATAAGCATTGCCGGCCAGATAATAGAGTGGAAACGTACAATTTCCTTACCTACAAGGTGAACATCTGCAGGCCAGTATTTCTTAAAGTCACTATCGTCATCGCTGAATGCACCAAGCGCTGTGATGTAGTTTGTAAGAGCGTCAAGCCATACATATACAACATGCTTGGGGTCAAACTCTACGGGGATACCCCAGTCAAAGCTTGTTCTTGAAACACAAAGGTCTTCAAGACCGGGAATGAGGAAGTTATTGAGCATCTCATTCTGACGGATAGAGGGCTGGAGAAATTCTGGATTATTCTTTATAAGGTCAATAAGTCTGTCCTGATATTTAGACAGCTTAAAGAAGTAGCTTTCTTCCTTTGTTTTTTCAACGGCTCTTCCGCAGTCGGGGCATTTGCCGTCCTTAAGCTGATGCTCTGTCCAGAAAGATTCACAAGGGGTGCAGTACCATCCCTCGTACTCACTCTTATAAATATCTCCTTTTTCGTACAGAATGTTAAAAATCTTTTGTACTGCATCTGTGTGCTGTTTATCTGTGGTACGGATAAATTTGTCGTTTGAAATATCAAGAGTTTTCCAGAGGTCCTTAATGCCTGCTACGATGTTATCAACATACTCCTGAGGGGTAACTCCGCGCTCCTCTGCGATTCTCTGGATTTTCTGACCGTGTTCGTCAGTACCTGTAAGGAACATTACATCATAGCCCTGTGCACGCTTATAACGAGCAATGGTATCAGCGGCAACTGTACAGTAGGAGTGCCCGATGTGCAACTTGTCGCTGGGGTAGTATATGGGGGTGGTGATGTAGAATTTGTCTGCCATTTGTATTCCTTCTTTCTTATAAATTCGAAATGTGAAATTCGAAGTTCGAAGTTATGGTTGATTTTCACCATAGTGAAAATCTTTTAACAGAATTAATGCCAAAAGATTTCAAAGATTTTTGCAACGGCAAAAATCTACCACCATTTCGCATTTCGCATTCCGAACTCCGCATTATATATATTTGTTTTTAAGCAGGGAATAGGAAAAAATGTTCAGAACGGACAAACTGAACCAATCGCAGATTGGGTTACCCGAAGGCGTACGAGGGTACGTCTAGAGGTGAAGTTTGTTCGTAGCAAAAAGGCAATAAATAAAGAAAAATCGAATAGAATGAGATTTTTCAACCAAAACGAAAAGTCGTTGGATTTAAGAAATAACTTAATATATATTTCACTCGCCTTTTTGCGCTCTGGACGTTTTTAACATTCCCCATAATATTTGTTTCTTATCTTTTCTAATGTATTCTCAAAGTCTTCAGGCAAAGGGGCGGAAAAACTGACTCTTTCACCTTTTGACGGATGAATAAAGGCAATTTCTCCTGCGTGGAGAAGCTGACCTGTAAGACTGAATTCTTCTTTTTTAAGTCCGTAGGTTTTATCCCCTAAAATAGGGTGTCCGATATGCTTTGTATGAACGCGTATCTGGTGAGTGCGCCCCGTTTCAAGGTTGCATTTTATATATGTATATTTTCCGAAGCGTTCAAGCACTGTTATATGTGTTCTTGCATCTCTGCCGTCCTTTTTTGCAATCGCCATTTTCTTTCTGTCCTGCTCGCTACGGGCGATAGGGGCATCAACGGTAAGATTATCCTCTTTAATGTTTCCGTGAACAATGGCATAGTAGGTTCTTCCTAAGGTATGGTCAGAAAGCTGGTCTGTAAGAGAAAGGTGGGCGTTGTTGTTTTTTGCAACAACCAGAAGCCCCGTGGTATCCTTGTCAATTCTGTGAACAATACCGGGGCGGAGAACCCCGTTTATGGCGGAGAGATTGTCTCCACAGTGATGCATAACGGCGTTTACAAGGGTACCGTCCTCATTCCCTGCAGCGGGATGCACAACCATTCCGCGGGGTTTGTTTATAACGAGAACATCGCTGTCCTCGTATACAATATCAAGAGGAATATCCTCCGCTTTTGCCTCAAGGGTTTTAACGGGAGGAAGATGCATTTCAATCTCATCATTCTCTTTGAGTTTAAGGGACGGCTTTGCCGTTTTGCCGTTTACCAGAATATCGCCCCCGTCAAAAAGCTTTTTCAGAAAACTTCTTGTAAGGTGTGGCGAATTTTTTGCTATATAGATGTCACAGCGCGCCACTTCGCACGCTGTTAATTTTATGATATCGGTATTCATATAGATTTCTCATCCTTGTTTTTCTTTTTTAAATCAAGAAAAGTATAGAGAATATAAAGTCCTGCGCCAATGCACACAAAGCAATCCGCAACATTAAAAACGGGGAAATCTATAAAAGTCAGATTTATGAAGTCCCGCACATATCCGAGCCACACTCTATCGATAAAATTACCGATTGCTCCCCCTGCAATAAAGGCAAGTGCCGTTTTTTCAAGAAGTGAAGTCGGTTTTGCTTTTATAAGATAGACAATAAGCGCAACGCATATAACAACTGTAAGAATTATGAAAAAAACTCTTGCCCCTTGGAGTATGCCGAAAGCGGCACCCTCATTACGGACATAAGTAAAGTCAAAAATCCCTTTTATGATGGTTGTTCCCTCGCCAAGGCTGAAATGTGATGTTATAAGACTTTTTGAAATCTGGTCAAGTGCGATAATTAAAAGAAATATCGCAATGTATAAAGCCATAAAAAAACCCTCTCAGGAATATTTATTAAGTGTTATAAACAAACGGTCTTTTTTCGATTTGCCGCCCGTTTCAAGAATTGCTTTTCCGCATCCGCGTACGGAGATAACATCCCCATCGTTAAGGTGCATATCATTTTTAATGGCGGAAATACCGTTGACAAACACATAGCCTGCCGAAATAAGCTCCGTCGCACGGCTTCTGCCTTTTCCTGAAAAAAGCGAAACAACACTGTCAAGCCTCAGGGATGCAACAGTGCCTTTTATAGGTTCAAAACTTTTTTCGGGAAGACGGATGTCGGAAATGCTGCACTCTATTGAGCGAACACCTTCTCTGCCGACTTTTTCAAGATTAGTTGCCACAAAGGATGCAATATCTCTGTGCAAAATCACATAACACTCATCTTCGAGAATAATGATATCTCCGCACTTTTCCCTTTTAATCCCTAATCCCAGAATACTTCCGAGAAAATCCCGGTGGGAAAGAGAGGATATGCGCGGAGAGGTTATTTTTACCGCACTTACAGGAAAGTCCGCCTCATCGTACTCCGATATAAAAGCAACCATCTGCCTCTGGGCATCGGAATAACCGCCAAAAAGCACCGGTTCAAGAGGAAGCAGGTGCTTTCTGGAAAGAAGCATACTGATGGTATTTTCAGACAAAAAATCCCCGTACACACTTTCATAGCGTTTTTCGCAAAGAAGCGCCATATCGAAAATATGCCTCAGCATAATTTCATGACGGGAGTCTGTAGCTGAAGCGAACTTATCCTTGTCAATTATTCCCACGGAAATATGCCTGTATTCGAAAGTTCTTCACGAACATCAGACATAATATCAACATTGTAAGGAGCGATAAGGAATATGCCGCCGGAAACCTTCTGAATAGAACCGCCAAGAGCATAAACTGCACCACTGATAAAGTCAACAACTCTTCTGCCGACTTCTTTCTCAAGCTTTTCAAGGTTAACAACAACGGGCTTTTTGCTGCGAAGATGGTCGGCAACTTCTCTTGCTTCGTCAAATTCTTCGATAGAAACAACAACAACCTTAAGCTGTGTTGTAGCTGCAATGTTTACAACCTTGGGCTTTTTGGATGTGGGGGCCGGTGTAACGGGCTGGTCAAACTCAAAGCTGGGCTCTGTGTTTGCAGCAAAATCCACTTCATCGTCGTCTTCCGGTCCGAAAACAAGGTCGTTGAGTTTTGATAAAAATTTCATAACATTTACCTCCTGAATTAAGCACTGTTTTGTGCCTTTTTATTTTATTTATCTTTTGAATATGGCACTGCCTACCCTTACGGCGGTAGCACCTTCTTCAACAGCTATTTCAAAATCCCCGGACATACCCATAGAGAGTACCGCTGCACCAAGAGAGGAGTAACTGTCAAAAAGCTCTTTCGCTTTTCTGAAAATACTGCGTATTTCCTCCTCAGGCGCACCAAGGGGTGCCATAGTCATAAAGCCTTTGAAGCGTATGCTTTCCAAAGCTTCTATATTTTTAATTATAGACGGGATTTCTTCCAATGTCAAACCATATTTGCTTTCTTCACCGGAAATGTTAACCTCCAGAAGAATATCCTGTATAATTCCTTGCTTTTCAGCCTCTTTTGCGATAGCTTCCGCTATTGCAAGAGAATCCACCGAGTGAATCAAGGCTGCTTTTCCGACAACATATTTAACCTTGTTTGACTGAAGATGTCCTATAAGATGCCATGTAGCACCGGGTACAAGGGGGAGTTTATCCCTCAGCTCCTGCGGTCGGTTTTCGCCAAAGACATCCTCACCAAGCATCTTAGCTTCATTTATAGTGTCTGCATCGATGGTTTTTGATACGCAGATAAGCGTTATCTCACTACTGTCACGCCCTGCTTTTTTTGCTGCGTTTTCGATTCTCTGATGTATTTCATCAAGATTCCTTTTCAAGTTTTTTGTCAAGTCTTGACACCTCCGGATTAACAAGAACATTGTCATAGTTATTAAGTGCCGGATATTTACAGTCCTCCGGCGGAGTAAAGTCCTTGGAAACGATATAGTAGTCATCTTCTTCAAGAAGAATATTTACACATTTGAAGCTGACGGTATTATTTACTCCCATAACATAAACACCCGTTACATCGTCAACCACTCTGATTGCCGCCGCCGGAACATAGAGACCGGTACTTTCACGAGTGCAGATTTCAAATTGCACGGTGCGTTTTTCGTATATACCCGGAATGTTACGGGTTGATTTAAGCACAATGGCAACAGAGCCGTTTTCGTCAGGGTTCACCGCAATGACGCTCGCTTTTACAAAAGCAGAGCCGTCAATTGATACTGTGACACTTTTGCCTGTGTCAAGAAGAAGTGAATCTTCTTTTGGAACTGTTGCGGCAAGGTACCAGACATATGAATCGGCAACTTTTCCTGCAGAGGCACCGCCTTTGTATCCGGAAAGTGCAGTTTCATAGCTTTTTATACCCTCTGTGGTGAGAAGCGAAAGCTCCTCTTCTTTGTAGATGCCTTCAAGACCGTCAAGCGTTGAACGGAAATATCCCGAAGCGGGAGCAATTACATTTTCTCTTATGCCGCCCAGTCTTCCCTCAAGGGAAAGCTTTTCCTGTTCCAGGTCAATAAGCAGTTTATCCTGGGCAGTGGCATTTTCCACGGAATATTTCTTTTCCACAAGCATACCCAGCTGACGGGTGTTTTCCGCCGCACTGAGATAGTTTTTGTCCTGACAATCCTTGCGGATTGCGGCTGTGGTGGATTTCATTACAGAATAAATTCTTGCTTCGTCAGAAGCGTAGAGAGAGGCAATCCCCTCGGAATTTTTTATCTCGTTAATTCTGCGTGTTACATCGGCAAGCTCATTTGCAAGCTTTTCATCAATTTCGCCGCCTGTAAAAACGCCCAGCAGCGACCCTTTAGCCACTCTGTCGCCGTCCTTTACCGACGGTTCAAAAAGACCTGTTTTCGGAGTGTCCGCAACAGATTCATTGCGGAGGACGTAGCCTCCGCCGTCAATTGTTTTGCGTACACTTATAATGTGTGCCGGTTCTGTATCATAAGGCGCACTGCAATAGCTTGCCGTACTTATAACTGTCAGTATGATAAGAACCAGTAAAAATATTTTAAATGCTTTTTTCACAGTGCACCTCCTTAAAAAATTTAAATAAAAAGTCAGATTTCCTGTTCTTTTTCAGCTTCTATAAAATTCACGGGTGTCTGGGGAATAATGGTTGAAATTGCGTGTTTATATATAAGCTCCTGCTTACCTTCGCAATCGAGAACAACAGTGTAGCTGTCAAAGCCCGTTACGAGCCCTTTAATCTGAAAACCGCTTAAGAGAAACACGGTGATGTAAGTTTTTTCTTTTCGTACCTGGTTTAAAAAAACGTCTTGTAAATTAATTTGAGTTTTCATCTGTCAAAATCCTTTCTTCAATCAGCTGTTGAGCCTGACTCAGGGTGTCCTTACAGTCGAGCCAATTTACTTTGCTGTTACTTCTCAGCCATGTTAGCTGCCGTTTTGCATAACGGCGTGTGTTACGCTTTAAAAGGGATACCATTTCGCTGTATGTACAAAGCCCTTTAAAATACCACACTGCCTCACGATAGCCAATGGCGGTAAGAGCTGTGGAAATATTGCCGAGATCGGGGAGGATATGCTTTTTTACTTCCTCCAGAAGTCCGTACCGGAGCATTATGTCCACCCTTTTTCCGATGCGGTTGTAGAGCAGGTCTCTCTCCATATCAATTGCTATATAAAGGTAATTGTAGGGGGAGATTTCCGGGCGGCTTTGCCGGTCAATTTCACTACGGGACTTTCCTGTAGTGCGTACCGTTTCAATCGCGCGGATAACTCTCTTTACATCGTTGGGATGAAGCTTCTTTGCTTCTTCGGGATCCTCCTTTCGTAAAATTTCAAACAAAGCGTCGTTTCCGTTTTCTTCGGCGTAAAGCCTGAGCTCTTCGGAAAGCGCCTCATCTCTTTTTGGTGCGGAAAACTGCGTGGCGTAAACGGTGTTGTCTGCATAAAGCCCTGTTCCGCCTACCATAATGGGGAGCTTTCCCCTTGAATAGATATCCTCGATAATGTCTTTTGCCATAGTACAGTATTGCTGAACACTGAAGCTCTCTGTGGGGTCGACGATATCAATCATATGGTGGGGAATTGTGCCCATTTCCTCTTTGGTAGGTTTTGCTGTGCCTATATCAAGATTTTTGTAAATCTGCATGGAATCGCAGGAAATAACTTCACCGTTGAATTTTTTTGCAAGCTCTATACCGAGGGAAGTTTTCCCGGATGCGGTAGCACCTGCAACAATTACAAGGGGTATTTTCTTATCCATAAAATCTCCCCCTTATACAATCCTGCCAAACATTTTTTCTATCTGATACTTGGTAAGCTTTACTGTAATGGGTCTTCCGTGGGGGCAGGTTGTTATGCCCTCGAGTTTTGCCGCCTCACAGTACAGTTTTTCAAGTTCCGGAAGAGTTAAACTCTGGTTTGCCCTGATTGCACTGTGGCAGGCAACCGTGTAGATGGCTTTATCGCGGATAGCTGTAATCTCTCCGCTTTCGTTACCCATCAGAATTCCCAAAAGTTCTATAAAAAGGTCTTCGCCCTCTTCGTAAAGACAATCTGCCGGGAGCGTGCGCAGTGAGATTGAATTTGCACCGAAATCCTCTGTCTCAAAGCCCATTTCAAGTAAAAATTCTGCTTTCTCAAGAGCTACATCTTTTTCAGCGGGAGTAAGATTGACTCCAATTGGCATCAGAAGAAGCTGCGTATCCGTCTTATATCCGTTTTTGCGGATTTCTTCATAACGGATTCTTTCATGGGCGGCATGCTGATCCATGAGGAAAAACTCACCATCACCCTCGGCAAGAATGTATGTTCCGAAAAGCTGACCGATAACCCTTGCATCAACAAAGGATGTTTCCGACTCTTTTTCGGAAGCAGGCTCAGGCTTTTTTTCCTGTAAAGGTACTGTTTTCTCCGCTATTTTTTCAGGCGGAGGCGCCTGTTGGGATTCTTTTTCGGGAATTTCGAATTTTTTAAAGGAAGAAGTTAATTTATCTGCCCCTTCTATGCCTCTGACCGGGAGCTTGCCGCCAAAAGGAAGCACCTCCTCGCGGATTTCGTTTTTAGTAGGAACCGAAGGCTTTACCTCAACGGGAGGGGTAAAGGGCTTAAACCCTGAGGGCTTTTTTTCCCCCTTGAATTCCGCAATGGTTATCTGTTTTGGCGAAGTCTGATTTATGGGAAGCTTAAAAGAAGCGCCGTTCTTTGGAGATACGGCTTCTCTGGGAGTGGCAGACTGCGTGAGAGCGTTTCTGATTGCCCAGTAAACCGCTTCATAAATATCATTTTCGTTTGCAAACTTGACCTCTGTTTTTTCAGGGTGAACATTTGCATCTACCAGTGACGGATCAATGGTAATATTTAAAAACGCCACGGGGAATCTGCCCACCATAAGTTCATTCTTATAAGCTTCGGAAAGTGCGACAAGAAGAGTTTTGTTAATGACATAGCGTCTGTTAACGAAAAATATCTGCATCAGGCGGTTAGGTCGTGAGAGGTTGTTTTTGCCGGTAAGCCCCTCTACCTTAATACCGTTTTTCTCATAAAGAACTTTTGTGGTAGCATTTGAAATATCCTTTCCGAAAACACTGCGGACAGAATCTTCAAGATTGTTGTTACCGGGAGTAAAAAGCACCTCTTTACCGTCACGGATAAGTCTTATTGAAACATCGGGATGGCTGAGAGCTTGTTTATTGAGCACATCTGTAATTGCCGCCGCTTCCGTAGAGTCTTTTTTCATAAACTTCATACGGGCAGGGGTGTTGAAAAAGAGATTTTTTACAACGATTGTTGTGCCGTCGGGAGTGCCTGCGTTTGTGCAGGAGAGTTCTTCGCCGCCCTCGATAATAATATGTGTGCCGTCAGATGCAGTGCGCTGCTTCGTGAGCATCTCCGTACGGCTGACTGCCGCCACAGAGCAGAGTGCCTCTCCCCGGAAACCGAGGGTTGCTATTCTTTCAAGGTCGGTGTCTGTTTTAATTTTACTTGTAGCGTGGCGCAAAAAGGCTTTCTGCGCATCGTCCTTATCCATACCGATACCGTTGTCGGTAACACGCATATATGTTGTGCCACCGTTTTTAATCTCCACGGTAACAGTTGTTGCACCTGCGTCAATGGAGTTTTCCACAAGCTCTTTAATCACGCTTGCAGGTCTCTGCACAACTTCACCTGCAGCAATTTTTTCTGCAGTAAATTTGTCAAGTACATTTATTTGGCCCATGCTGTCACCGTCCTTTCTGAATGAAAAATTAGGAATGCGGAATACGGAATGAATATAAGTCCGGGCGTTTTTAACATCCGCGTTTTGAAGGAGGGATAGGGAAAATTGTTCAGAACGGACAAAGGTCACCCCGAAGGGGGTTACCCGACGGCGTACGATGGTACGTCGAGTGGTGACATTTGTTCGTAATTCGTTGGCATCAATTTAGAAATCCGTTATACGGATTTCAACCTAAAACAAATCCTGTATATTTGCACAAATATATATCAGAAAAGTCGCCAACGAATGATCCGGGCAATTTTAACATCCCGTTATTATAACATCTTCTGTAATTCAAATAGTTTATTCATGGCTTCAATAGGTGTCAGAGTCGTCACATCAATTTCCTTTAGTGCGTCAACAACCTTCTGTGAGCCCATAGACATAAAGTCAATCTGCATAGAAGACTCCTCTGTTTCGGCGTTTGCAATAACTGCACCTTTTTCGGAAGCTTTTTCGCCGCTTTCAACGGTTTTGAGAACTTCCTTTGCTCTTTTTATAACGCTTTCGGGAACACCTGCAAGCTTTGCGACCTCAATACCGTAGCTGTCGTCTGTACCGCCACGGACAATTCTTCTGAGGAATGTGATGTCGTCGCCTCTTTTTTTGCAGGCGGTATTGTAGTTTACAACCCCCTGTATAGTTCCCTCAAGAGCAGTAAGCTCATGATAATGTGTTGCAAAAAGTGTTTTTGCACCGATTTTCTTTGTAATATATTCCACAACCGCCCACGCAATGGAAAGACCGTCAAAGGTGCTTGTACCTCTGCCGATTTCGTCAAGTATGCATAGGGATTTCTTTGTTGCGTTTTTAAGAATATAGCTGACCTCGTTCATTTCAAGCATAAATGTGCTCTGTCCGGATGCAAGGTCGTCGGATGCACCTATTCTTGTAAAAATTTTATCTACAATACCGCACTCGCAGCTTGTTGCAGGTACAAATGAACCGATTTGTGCCATTAGTGCAATCAGAGCTGTCTGACGCATATAGGTGGATTTACCTGCCATATTTGGTCCTGTAATAACGGCAGTTTTGTTGTCTGTGCAATCAAGAAGTGTATCGTTTGGAACAAAAAGACTGTCCGAAAGCACTTTTTCCACAACGGGATGTCTGCCGCCTGTTATACTGAGTTTGTCCGAAAGATTAACCTCGGGCTTTGTGTAATTGTTGCGTACAGCCGCTTCTGAAAGAGAATAGATTGTATCGGACACTGCAATTGCGTGTGCTGTCTTTTCAATGCGGATCATTTCGTCTGCAACGCGGTTTCTGACCTTTATAAATTCATCATATTCAAGCTGAACAAGCCTGTCAGATGCACCAAGGATTGTACTTTCAAGGTCTTTAAGCTCTGCGGTGATAAATCTTTCCCCGTTAGTCAGAGTTTGTTTTCTTATATAATCATCAGGCACCATACCAAGGTGTGATGAGGAAACCTCAATATAATATCCAAACACCTTGTTAAAGCGGATTCTGAGGTTTTTGATGCCGGTTCTTTCCTTTTCTCTGGCTTCCATTTCAAGGATGATTTTACCGCCGTCCTCTTTGATTGAACGGAGCTTGTCAACTTCCTCGTTAAAGCCTTCTGCAATAAGCGTACCCTCTCTGAGCGAAATGGGACATTTGGGATGAATAGCCCTTGTGAGAAGGTCTGACAAATCGTCAAGCGTATCAAGATTAGCCGCCTGCACAGAAAGTATGGTGCTTCTTGCACCGCATAATACCTTTGACAGTTGGGGGAGCTTTGCAAATGAGTTTGAAAGGGAGAGAAGATCCCTTGCATTTGCAGTGCCCATTGACACACGGCTCATAAGCCTTTCAATATCATTCATACCGCCAAGTGCTTCGCCAAGGTCTTCGCGAAGGGCCATTGAGTTAACAAGCTCTTCAACACCGGAAAGTCTGTTTGTAACCGATGCCGCATTAAGAAGCGGACGGAGAATCCAGTGCTTGAGCATTCTTGAACCCATAGATGTCTTTGTGTGGTCAAGCACCCAGAAAAGCGAGCCCCGCTTTGATTTGTCGCGCATTGTTTCAGTAAGCTCAAGGTTTCTTACGCTTGATGCATCAATATCAACATACTCCTGTGATGTGTAGATGTTAATTGTGTGAATATGAGGCAGCTTTGCTTTCTGTGTTTCAAGAAGATAGCTGATAAGTGCTGCCGTAGCAATACGCAGCAGCCTGTCCGTAATATCGCTTCCGTTTGAAAGCTGACAAGCAATAAGCTCTGTCATATTCTTTTCTATTTCTTCACCGTCAAATGTAAATGAAAGGGCATTTGTACGGCTGCGGAGATACTCGGTTATTCTTTTGTTCTGAGGAGCGTTTCCGCCAAGAGCAATCTCAACAGGGGAGAACCGGGCAAATTCATTTATAACTTTGTCAAGCTGAGCATCGTCAAAAATTGTTGTGCCCATCAATTCACCCGTTGAAACATCGACAAAAACAATACCTGCATCATTCCCCTCGCGGAATATTGATGCCATATAGTTTGTTGTGCGTGAATCAAGAAGACCGTCGTCAAGAATAGTTCCGGGGGTGACAACCCGGATAATGTCACGCTTTACGATACCTTTGGCGCTTTTGGGGTCCTCTGTCTGCTCGCAGATTGCAACCTTGTGCCCTTTTGCAACAAGGCGTGCAATATAGCTGTCTGCAGCATGGAAAGGAACACCGCACATAGGTGCTCTTTCTTTCTGTCCGCAGTCACGACCGGTGAGAGTGATTTCAAGGTCTTTTGATGCAACGAGCGCATCCTCGAAAAACATCTCATAAAAGTCACCCAGACGAAACATCAGAATACAGTCGGGACAGTCTTTCTTTATTTGCATATATTGCTTCATCATAGGTGTAAGCTCAGCCATGGGGGATACAACTCCTTCGTCGTTGTAAATTTGAGTGAACGGGGTTTATCAAGGGGTGTCCCCTTGATGTAAAAATCGTTAAAAACGGGGGCGTGTACCTCGTTTTTAACACCTTGACGGGGCCGGCGCGGTGAGCGCCACGCGAGTGAAGGTCCCTATCTCGAAGCGAAATATTTTCGC
>JAZUOX010000068.1:0-5204 GCA_045604905.1 Clostridia bacterium | reverse complement strand
TGTGCTTTTGTTCCGTATGATTGTGCATACGGCTGGCGGAGAAGGAGGGATTCGAACCCTCGCACCGGTTTCCCGACCTACGCCCTTAGCAGGGGCGCCTCTTCGACCTGCTTGAGTACTTCTCCAAATGCAGTAAAGCTACCTTCAAAGGAATATCCTTTGCGTGTTATTATTCGTTAAGCAGTGTCATAAACGACACTGCTTAACTACTGTGGCGGAGAGGGTGGGATTCGAACCCACGCGCCCTTTCGGACAAACGGTTTTCAAGACCGCCTCGTTATGACCACTTCGATACCTCTCCAATCAAATCCGACTATGATAGTATACCAAACGGCAATTTAAATGTCAAGACATTTCTCAAAATATTTTTTAATTTTATCCAATATTCTGCAAAGCTTCCTTTGCCGCCACCTGCTGAGCTTCCTTTTTGCTGTAAGCTTTTCCTTTTCCAAGGATTTTCCCGTCTGCAACAACCTGTATCTCAAACAGGCAGTGATGAACAGGTCCTTCTGCAGAGACCTCCTCATACACTATGTCACAAGAACCATTCTGCTGCAGTTTTTCCTGCAGTTTTGTTTTATAATCAATAAAATCGCCTTTTTTTACAGATTCATCAATCTGCTGACCGTAAACCGAAAGCACATAGTCACGAGCATTCTGAAAACCTGCATCAAGATAAATTGCAGCAACAAGAGCCTCAAAAATATCTGAAAGTATGGAAGCATTATTTCTGTACCCGGACATTTCTGCACCGTGCCCGAGAAGCATATACTTGTCAATTTCAATTTTTTTAGCCAGATTACTTAGCGCTTTTTCGCATACCAAAGATGCCCTTACCCTACTCATAACACCCTCATCAAGGTCAGAGTGGTTAAGGAACAAATACTCTGCAACTATCATATCAACAATTGCATCACCTAAAAATTCAAGCCTCTCATAACTCTCTTTCCTTTGCTCATTAGCATAAGATGTATGTGTAAAAGCTTGTTCCAGTAGTTGCGCATTTTTAAAACAATAGCCTATTTTACGCTGAAAATCTGCCAAATTCACCTAATATACACCTCTGAAAAGCAATACTTATTATTTGATTATATCTTCTATTCTCTCAGCAACATCGCCAACAGTCTCAATACCTTCAAGCTGCTCATCTTCGATTTCTATATCAAAAGCATCTTCAATGTCACAAATAATAGTTGCAATATCAACGCTGTCTGCATGAATATCTGCAATGAAACTTGTGCTTTCTGTAATCTCGGAAGCATCCATCTTAAGTCTTGCACCCATTGCATCAACAATAATGTCTTTAAGTGTATCTATTATCATATTTTACTCCTTCCGGCACCCTGTGCCTATATATTTCTTTATGTAGTCTGACCCTTGGGTCAAAGCTATTTTAGCACATTTGCATATAAATGTCCATATTTTTTTTATTTTTTTGGAAAAAAGTACAAAATACATTATATGGTGTTATTTACTCAATTTACTCCACAATATATGCCATTTTTTACTTGACATCAACTATATAATGTGCTAGAATAAAAAGGCAAACTGTCAAAGTGGTTATTTTCCTTTAATAATATATTCTGTTGTTGATTTATTTTAACCGATTGGAACATACTAAACTTTGACGAAAGGTTCCCTAATCCCACATCCGGAACCTATATATTTTGTGGGCAGAAAGTGAGATGAACAACATGCTGGAATTTAAACAATGGGACGGTTTTGAAGGTCGCATCTGGAAAGAAGAAATCAATGTGAGAGATTTCATACAGAAAAACTATACTTCCTACGAAGGTGACGCAACTTTCCTCGCAGGTCCTACTGAGGCTACAAACAAGCTCTGGGGTATACTTCAGGACTTACAGAAAAAAGAACGCGCCAACGGTGGCGTACTTGATATGGAAACAAAAGTTGTTTCTTCAATAACTGCTTATGGACCCGGTTATATCGGAGAAGGTACCGAAAAGCTTGAAAAAATAGTCGGACTGCAGACGGACAAACCCCTTAAGCGTGCATTTATGCCTTATGGCGGAATTAAAATGGCTGTTAAGGCTTGTGAAACCAATGGATATACTCCTGATGAAAGCATCAAAAAGATTTTCACAGAATACTGCCGTACCCATAACGAAGGTGTGTTTGACGCATATACTCCTGAAATGAAGTTGGCTCGTCACAATAAAATCATCACGGGACTTCCCGATGCTTACGGCAGAGGAAGAATCGTCGGTGACTACCGCCGAGTAGCTCTCTACGGAATAGACGCTCTTATAGAGGCCAAGAATGAAGATATGGCTAATATGGCAAGCGGTGATATGACTGATGAGAAAATACGGCTTCGCGAGGAAGTGTCAAAACAAATCCGTGCACTTAATGATATGAAGGAAATGGCAAAAATATACGGCTATGATATTTCTCTTCCTGCGGAGAATGCGAAAGAGGCTATCCAGTGGCTTTATTTCGGTTACCTTGCAGCTATTAAAACGCAGAACGGTGCAGCTATGAGTGTTGGCCGAATTTCTACTTTCCTTGATATTTATATTAAGCGTGACATGGAAAAAGGTATTCTTACAGAATGTGAAGCACAGGAATTGATTGATCATATGATTATGAAATTCAGAATGGTCAAGTTTGCCCGTGTGCCTTCATACAATCAGCTTTTCAGCGGTGATCCCGTATGGGCTACCCTTGAAGTTGCCGGTATTGGCTGTGACGGAAGATCCATGGTTACAGAAACAGACTACCGTATTCTTCACACTCTTGAAAATATGGGGCCTGCTCCTGAGCCGAATCTTACAGTCCTTTATTCAAGCGCTCTTCCTGAAAATTTCAAGAAGTATGCCAGCGAAATTTCAATCCGCACAAGCTCTGTTCAATATGAAAACGACGATGTTATGCGACCTGTATGGGGAGATGACTACTCTATTTGTTGCTGTGTATCTGCTACACAGACAGGTAAGGAAATGCAGTTTTTCGGAGCAAGAGCTAACCTTGCAAAATGTCTTATTTACGCAATCAACGGTGGCGTAGATATTAAAACCAGAGACCAGGTTTCTCCTCCCTACCGCCCCATCACAAGCGAATATCTTGATTATGATGAAGTAATCGAAAAATACCTTGTTATGATGGACTGGCTTGCCGGGCTTTATGTCAATACACTCAATGTTATTCAATATATGCATGATAAGTATTTCTATGAGGCTTCGCAGATGGCACTTATAGACACTCATGTGCGCCGCACTTTTGCAACAGGTATTGCAGGCTTCTCTCATGTCGTTGACTCTTTAAGTGCAATAAAGTATGCTAAAGTTAAAACAATCCGCGATGAAGACGGCATTGTTGTAGATTTTGAAACAGTGGGTGATTTCCCAAGATACGGTAATGACGATGACCGTGCAGATGATATTGCAGTATGGCTTCTCAAGAATTTCCTTGAGTCAGTTAAGCGTTATCACACATACCGCAAGTCTGAACCTACAACATCTATTCTTACAATCACATCAAATGTTGTATATGGCAAGGCTACCGGTAATATGCCTGACGGCAGACGCGCAGGAGCGCCTCTTTCTCCCGGAGCTAACCCCAGCTACGGTGCAGAAAAGAACGGCCTTCTTGCATCACTTAACTCTGTTGCAAAGCTTCCCTATCACTGGGCGCTTGATGGCATTTCAAATACTCAGACAATTAATCCTGATGCTCTTGGACACAACGAGGATGAGCAGTCTGATAATCTTGTTCAGATAATGGACGGATATTTCGACCAGGGTGCTCACCACCTGAATGTAAATGTGTTTGGCGTCGAAAAGCTTATAGATGCTATGGAGCATCCTGAAAAAGAAGAATATGCTAACTTTACTATCCGTGTATCGGGCTATGCGGTTAAATTTATTGACCTTACTGAAGAGCAACAGCGTGACGTAATTGCGCGTACCTGCCATGGACAGCTCTAAAGGAATTATTCATTCACTGGAGTCTTTTGGCTCGGTGGACGGGCCGGGAGTAAGATTTGTGGTGTTTATGCAGGGATGCAATATGCGATGCAAATACTGCCACAACCCCGAAACCTGGAAAAAAGAAGGTACTCCCTACACCCCGGATGAACTTTTCAGAAAGGCGTGGAAATACCGCACCTACTGGGGCAAGGATATGAAAAAGGGTGGCGTTACCGTCAGTGGTGGAGAGCCGCTTCTGCAAATTGAATTTATCACAGAATTTCTGAAACTACTGAAAGCCAAGGGAATTCACACAGCTATTGATACTTCAGGGCAACCGTTCAGTGAAAGCAGAGAGTTTCTTGATAAATTTGACGAACTGCTAAAGTATACCGACCTTATTCTTCTTGATTTAAAACATTTTGATTCCGGTTGTCACAAAGATCTTACAGGCTTTGACAACAGTAACATTTTAAAAATGGCAAAGTATCTGTCGGATAAAAATATCCCAATGTGGATAAGGCATGTCCTTGTCCCGGGAATAACTAGCGGTGAAAAGCATCTTAAAGACCTTAAATCATTTATAGATACACTTAAAACGGTAGAAAAGGTTGAAGTTCTTCCCTACCACACGTTAGGACTTTTTAAGTGGGAAAAGCTTGGTATGAAGTATCAGCTTGAAGGAGTAAAAACACCTACTGCTGAAGAGTTAAATAAAGCTAAAAAAATACTTGAACTATAAAAAAGACATTGCAGAATTGTCTGCAATGTCTTTTTTTACTGTATAGGAATTTGGTAAAATCAGGACACATAGAGCTTTGTTGTGCTCTCCAAGAGCACAACATAACTGAGTGATACGCTACTTTATATTATCTTTTTGAAAGAACTTCTTTCTCGTACTTTAACACTTCATCTATGTAATTTGCATTTACATTTTCGCGGTTAAGGTACTCTGCCCACACATCACCAAAGGGTGCTGTCTTAAGTTCTTCCTGAAGAACCATAAGTTCTGTAAGTCTTCCCTCATTCTGAAGTGACTTGAGAGTATCTTTCGGTTGTAAAAGTGCATTAAGCAGTGCTTTCTGCACACTTCTCATCCCTGTTACCCAAGCAGAGATACGGTTGATTGATGCGTCAAAGTAGTCTGTTGCGATAAACACGCGGTCAAGGGCATCGTGATGTACGATTTCCTTTGCAATTTCCTTTGTTTCATCATCAAACAAAACTACATGGTCACTGTCCCATCTTACTCCCCTTGTAACATGAAGAGCAATC
>JAZUOX010000067.1:0-49753 GCA_045604905.1 Clostridia bacterium | reverse complement strand
AAAATCTCATTTTATTCGATTTTTCTTCGTTTTTGAGCCTTTTTGCTACGAACAAACGTCACCTCTCGACGTACCCTCGTACGCCTTCGGGTAACCTTCAAATCCCTTCATAAAGGGATTTGAAGTTCCGTTTGTCCGTTCTGAATCATTTTTTCCTATCCCCAATGACAGGGGGTGTAAAGAAATCGAATTTCTTTACACCCCCTTTTTTTATTTAAATTCCATTCTTAATATATTGACCTTTTTTCCACAGTGATGTATAATTATACATATATGTGTATTTTCGGCAAGGAGGTTGATATGCTTGAAGAAAATTGCACTCATAGTTAATTTTGATAAACCAAACGCACAGACAGTTGCCAACAGTTTAATAAAACTTTTATCCACAAAAGCTGAGGTTTATTCTTCACCGGAGGATGCGTCCAGACTTGAGGGAGTAATTCCAAAAGAAGAAAAGGAACTTTTCACCCTCTGCCCGGTTGTTGCTGTACTTGGTGGTGACGGTACAATTATTGAAGCTGCCAAGAAATGCGCAGAGTATAAAAGTATACTTGTCGGAATAAATATCGGCAACTTAGGTTATCTTTCAACTATTGAAAGCACAAACCTTTCAACTGCTGCAGATATTCTTACAAGCGATGATATCTCCTATGATAATCGCTACATGCTTTGTGTGAAGATTTACTCAAAAGATAATCTCACTGCAACGTACCATGCACTTAACGAGGTTGTTCTCAGCCGTACCGATGCTTCAAAGCTTATGGATATAACAGCATACAGCAGCGGTGAAACCGTATGCCATTACAGAGCCGACGGCATTATTGTTGCAACTCCTACAGGCTCTACCGCATATTCCCTTTCTGCGGGCGGCCCGGTAGTGTCCCCGGATGCTGATGCAATGCTCCTTACGCCAATATGTCCCCATATGCTGAGGGCAAGATGCATTGTCCTTCCGCCAAAGCTTCTTACATTAAAGTCTGAAGCGCTTTCCACGGTCTCTATTGATGGGCAGATTTTTTCGTCTCTTCACAAGGACGATTATATAACAGTTGAAAAATCCCCCTATTCGGCAAGACTTGTCCGCAGTAAGGACACCAGTTTTTACGATATTTTACAAAAAAAGCTTTAAAGGATTGAAATTATATGAGAAATAAAAGACACGATGCAATCATCAGTCTTATAAACGAAAACAATATAGAAACTCAGCAGGAGCTTACCGCACACCTTTCCTCAGTTGGTTTTGAAGTTACTCAAGCAACTGTTTCAAGGGATATCAAAGAGCTCCGCCTTATAAAAAAGCTCAATAAAGATGGCAGATATGTCTATGCTGCCGGTGCTGAGGGTGAAGTTTCCGGAGTTACTGACGAAATGTCAATAATCCTTGCAAAAAGCATAACCGGAGTCGACTATGCACTTAACACTGTTGTTATTAAAACCCTTGCCGGGATGGCACAGGGTGCAGCAAGCGTACTTGATGCTATGCATTTTTCAGAGTGTCTCGGTACAATAGCCGGTGACGATACAATATTTGTCGTTACTCGTAGCGAGGATGGAGCGCATAAGCTTTGCAAAAAGCTTAAAAACATGATTGATTGAGGAATAGTTTATGCTTATTCAGCTTGACATTGAAAATGTTGCCGTAATAGAAAAGGCATCGATAGAATTTGATACAGGGCTTAATGTAATAACAGGTGAAACAGGCGCCGGAAAATCGCTTCTTATAAATTCACTTAATATGGTACTTGGCAGTCGAAGCACCCGTGATATTATCCGCGAGGGTGCCGATGCTGCAAGAGTAAGTGCCGTTTTCTTCTCAAAGGAGACAGATTCTCTTCTTGAAGAGGTGGGTATAACCCCCGATGACGGAAACATCGTTATTTCCAGAAAGCTCTTCCGTGATGGAAGAAATGTTTGTCATATAAACGGATGTGCGGTGAATGTATCTCTGCTTCGTACAATCGGAGAAAAGCTTGTAGTCATCCACGGTCAGCACGACAACAGTGCGCTGATGGATACCTCCACCCATATTCATTTTCTTGATTCTTTTGCAAAAAACAGCAAACTTCTTTCTGAATATAAAGAAGTTTACAAGGATTTTAAATCTGCAAAAAAGATGCTTGAAGAATTAGACGCAGACGCTACTGCAAGGCAAAATGAAATTGACTATCTTACATATCAGACAGAAGAAATAGAAAAAGCAGACCTCTCCCCGGAGGAAGAGGACGAGCTTATTGCAAGGAAAACCATACTTGAAAATTCAGAGCAGATCGCAGACTTCGCACAGAAGGTATATATACTTCTTGGCGGAGATTCTGGGGCTAAATCATGTCTTTACGATGCGAAGCGCGCACTGGAAAAGCTTGCCGACATAGACAGTGAAATTCTTGAAAAAAGTGAAAAAGCAAATGACCTTTTCTATGAAACAGAGGAACTTGCCCGCGATATATATTCGTATATGTCCGCAATTGAATTCAGCCCGTCGGAGCTTAGTGAAATAAATGACAGACTTGCTTTAATAAATTCTCTTAAACGAAAATATAACGGGGACGTTCAAGCTATACTTGATTTTTATGAATCAGCCTCAGAAAGGCTTGTTTTTCTAAAATCTTTTGATGAAAACAAAGATGAACTCAAGCTGCGCTGCACTCAGCTTGAAGAGAGCGCCGTAAAGCTTTCCGAAAAGCTTACTGCAACAAGGAAAGAAAGCGCTGTGCTTCTCTCTGACAGGCTCATAAAAGAGCTAGAAAACCTTGATATGCCAAAATGCGTGATTGAGTTTTCGTTCACTCCTTCACCTCTCTCTGAAAACGGAAGCGAGAACATTGAGCTTCTTATTTCTACAAATGCAGATTCTCCAAAAAGCCTTGCTAAAATAGCATCAGGCGGAGAAATCAGCCGTGTGATGCTTGCTATTAAATCGGTTTTTTCCGATTTTGACAAGATACCCACACTTCTTTTTGACGAAATTGACACAGGAGTATCAGGTCGGGCGGCAGAAAAGATAGGGTTTAAAATGAAGTCACTTTCAAAAAGCTATCAGATTATATCCGTTACACATCTGCCGGTTATAGCGTCGTGCGCCGACCATCATCTGCTCCTTGAAAAGCTTTATGATGCAGACGGTGTCAGAACCCAAATCCGAGTGCTTAATTACGAAGAAAGGAAAAATGAAATCGCCAGAATCATAAGCGGAGATAATATAAGCAGTATTTCGCTTCAGAATGCAGAACAGATGCTTTCTCTTCATTCCGAAGCAAAACAAAATAACAGTTCAAATCCATTCAAATAACAGGATGGACACAGGAAAAGGAGGAAACCTTTTTGGATCAGATAGGAGAAGTTGTTGAGCTCAGAGGCAAACGGGCTCTCATAAGAATATACCGCGCTTCAAGTTGCGGTGAAAACTGTTCGCACTGCAGTGGCGAATGTAAGCCGACTGCTACTATGGTGGAGGCAATCAATGGAATATCTGCAAAGGTCGGAGATACCGTAAAGCTTGAGATGAATTCGGGCAGTTTTCTTCTGCTTGCGTTTACCGGTTACATACTCCCTATTCTTATATGCATTGCGGCATATTTTATTACAGAGCGCTTGACCGGAAATTCCGTTATTGCGGATATAAGCGCGGTATTATCGTTGATAATAGTGCTCGTAGTGTTCTTTTTGGTTGATAAACTGCATTTTAAATCTACAAGATTTTCAAGCAGAGTAATTAAAATTTTGAGATAGGAGAAAAATATGATAAAAGCTTGCATTTTTGATATGGATGGCACAGTTGTCAACTCATTGAACACCATTGCATACTTTGCCAACAACGCCTTAAAGGAAGCAGGTTTACCGACAATAGATACGGAAGAATATAAGTATCTTGTTGGAAACGGAGCAAAAACCCTTATCAAAAGAATGATAAAAACAATTGGTGCTGATGAAGATTTTTTCGAAAAGGTGTTTGAAAAATACAGCAAAGACTACAACAACGACTTTCTTTATTTTACTGAACCATATGAAGGTATTATCGATATGCTTAAGGCAATAAAAGCTAAAGGTATTATAACAACCATTCTTTCGAATAAGCCCCATGTAACTGCTGTCAAAGTCAGTGATGCCCTTTTTAGCGAAGAGTTGATTGATATATGCTACGGAGCCCGTGACAAAATTGCGCTCAAGCCCGATCCGGCCGGCGTTTTTAATATTATTGATGAGCTTGGACTGAAAAAAGAGGAATGTATTTATATCGGAGATACATCTACCGATATGTTAACGGGAAAAAGTGCCGGACTTTATACGGTGGGCGTCTTGTGGGGATTTCGGAAAAGAGATGAGCTTGAAGATAACGGAGCAGATGCGATAATTTCCCATCCGTCAGAGCTTCTTAATATTATAGATAAGCTTTCATAAGGAGAATTACTATGGATATTTTTTCAATACTTACACTTATAGGCGGTCTTGCCCTCTTCCTTTACGGAATGGATTTAATGGGCGACGGACTCAAAAAACTTTCAGGCGGTAAGCTTGAAAGCATTCTCGCATCGCTTACTTCAACAAGAACAAGAGCGTTTCTTCTCGGTTTTGGTGTTACGGCTATAATCCAGTCATCTTCCGCTACAACCGTTATGCTTGTAGGTTTTGTTAACGCAGGCATTATGAAGCTGGGGCAGACTCTTGGAATAATTATAGGCGCCAATATCGGTACTACCGTTACTGCATGGCTTCTCAGTCTTACAGAAATCAGTGATGAAGCAACTTTCGTATTAAAGCTGTTTAAACCGACTTCCTTTACACCTCTTCTTGCAGGCATCGGTGTTCTCATGATGATGATGTGTAAAAAGGATAAAAATAAAAACCTTGGTTCTATTCTTATCGGTTTTGCTATCCTTATGTTCGGTATGGACACCATGAGCACTGCTATGGAAGGACTTAAAGATAACGAATCTTTCCAGAGCATTATGGTAATGTTCAAAAACCCCGTTCTCGGTATCCTTGCAGGTACAATTCTTACGGCAATTATTCAGTCTTCCTCTGCTTCTGTCGGTATTTTGCAGGCACTTGCTGCAACGGGTGTTATTCCTGTTTCAACGGCACTCCCTATTATCCTTGGACAGAACATCGGTACAACTATAACGCCTATACTTTCATCCATAAACGGTAACACAGACTCAAAGAGAGTTGCTCTTGCCTGCCTTTATATAAAGATGATTGGTGTTGTTATAATTGCAGTTATTTTCTATATCCTTGAATACTTCATCGGCTTTGCTTTTATGAAAGAAGATTATATGGCAAATGCCCTCAACATAGCAGTTATCCATACAACATTCAATGTGCTTTCAACAGTAATACTTCTTCCCTTCTGTAAGCTTATAGAAAAACTTGTAGTGCTTAGCATCAAGGGCAAGAAAGACGAAACACAGGATGCCTTCAGTTCTCTTGACGAAAGATTCCTTTCAATGCCTGCTTTCGCTGTTGAAACCTGTCGTCAGCTTGTAAACGATATGGCAACCCGCACGAAAAAGTCATTGCTTGATTCAATACAGCTTCTCGATAATTATGACGAGGCTATAGCAAAACAAATTCTTGAGAGCGAATCTGAAATCGACCAGTATGAGGATAAAATATGTTCATATCTTCTCAAAGTTTCTGAACGCACCCTTTCTCAGAAAGACAGCCGTGAAGTATCGCAACTTCTTCATGTTATAGGTGATATAGAGAGAATCTCCGACCACTCTGTAAACATTCTCGAAGCAGCTCAGGAAATCAGAGATAAGGGAATCAACTTTTCACAGGAGGCCCAGCACGAAATTTCTGTAATTGAAAATGCTGTAAGAGAAATCCTTTCTCTTTCTGTTGAATCTCTTGTTCGCGAGGACATAAATCTTGCCAAGAAAGTTGAACCACTTGAGCAAATTATTGATAAACTCAAATATAAAATCAAGAATAATCATGTACAGAGACTTCGTCAGGGTAGCTGCACAATAGAGCTCGGATTTGTACTCTCTGACCTTCTGAATAACTTTGAGAGAGTTTCCGACCACTGTTCAAATATTGCAGTATGTCTTATCGAGATTGAACATAACTCATTTGACACTCATGAATATCTCAGCAATGTAAAAGAAACAGGAGCAAATGAATTCTTTGAGTACTACGATATGTATAAGCAACGTTACTCTCTTTAATTAATGACAGCTAAATTATTATTTTATTAAACGTATAACTTTTTTAAGAGGATGCTCTATGAATCAGAAAAGATTGATTACAATACAAGACTTATCATGTTTTGGGAAGTGCTCCATAACGGCGGCACTTCCCGTTATATCTGCTCTCGGAGCAGAAGCAGTCGTACTTCCGACTGCTGTTCTTTCAACCCATACAGGAGAGTTTAAAAATTACACTTTTCACCCCCTTTACAGTGAGTTTGACAAAATCACATCCCACTGGGAGGAGCTTGGAATTGAATTTGATGCAATATACATAGGTTACATCGGCTCTGAGGAGCTTATCGACTCCGTTAACGGATTTCTAGACAAGTTTTCCGGAAATGCCGTTATTTTCCTTGACCCCGCAATGGCAGATAACGGCAAATACTACTCCGGTCTTGATGAAAGCTATGCAAAAAAACTCCGTGAGCTTTGCAAACGGGCTGACATTATCTCCCCAAATATGACAGAAGCTATGATTCTTTCGGGCAGAAATCCTGAGGATTATAAAAAGATATCTGATGTCCGCGAAATTGCCGAGATTCTTTCTGAGCTATCGGATAATGTAATTATAACAGGAGTACATAACAAGACTTCGATACAGACAATCGGTTACGATGGCTTTACAAAAGAGCTGTGCATTGCAGACAAGCCTATCCGCGACGGTGTATTCTACGGCTCGGGAGACCTTTTTTCAAGTGCATTTATCGGGATGTATATAAACGGCGCTTCCTTTGATGAATCAGTAAAGAACGCATCGGAATTTGTTAACAGTTGTATTATTAACACACTGGATGAACACGACAAGTACTGGTACGGACTCAAGTTTGAGCAAAGCCTCGGTATGCTTACAGATTATTACAGGAATCTTAAAAAGCAACGCATCGCTACTCCCCTGTCACACACTGACCAAGTCTGATTTCATACGTTTTAATTTCACACAAACTACTTATGGCAAAAAGTCAACAGACAAAATTTTTTTATGTTGACTTTTTATTTTTTTAGCAATATAATGTATACGGCGAAGTTTTTGATTAACATAAAAAAAGGATTTTGAAAGGAGATTATTTATGTTAACAGCACAAAATATTATGGAGTTGGTGCAGAGCCTTATCTGGCTTCTTGCAGGCGTAGGTGTATTCATTGTCGGCATGAATTTCATGGGTGATGCTCTTGAAAGAAGCGCAGGCTCGGGAATGAAGAATTTGCTTGAAAAAATCAGCAACAACAGATTTTCCGGTGTTGGCATCGGTGCGGGTGTGACGGCTATGATTCAGTCATCCTCTGCTACCTCTGTAATGGTTATCGGTCTTGTAAATGCAGGTGTTATGACGCTTATGCAGGCAACCCCGATTATTATGGGTGCAAATATCGGTACAACAATTACCGGTGTTCTCGTTGCTTTAAAAAACGACTATTTTAATATGTTAATGTATATACTTGCTTTTGCAGGTGTTATGATGGGTTTCGCCAAAAAAGAAAAGATCAAAATTGCCGGCAGCTTATGCTCAGGTCTTGGTCTGATATTCGTCGGACTAAATGTTATGAGCAGCGAGCAGGCATTCGGAAACGCTCTTGTTGAACAGATGTTTACGAATATTTTTGAAGTGATTAACCATCCGCTTCTTCTTATACTTGTAGGTATAATATTCACTGCTCTTATCCAGAGTTCTTCCGCTTCTACCGGTGTTGTTATTACAATGGTTGGTGCTAAAGTTCTTCCTCTTGACCTTGCACTGTTCATCGTTCTTGGTTCAAATATCGGTACATGTGTAACGGCACTTCTTGCATCATTTGGTGCAAATGCCAATTCAAAGAGAGTTGCTCTTATTCATTTCACTTTCAATGTAGTGGGAACAATCCTGTTCACGGCTATTATGTGGATATTTAGAGATCCCATTATAAATCTTCTGGTATCAGCATTCCCCGGAGAAGATCAGATGTCTCTTCAGATGAGAGTTTCGCTTTTCCATGTCATATTCAATGTGACTACCACTGTACTGCTGATTCCGTTTGTAAAACAGCTTGTTAATTATTCTTGCTCTGTTATCAAAGAAAAGAAAGACGATGAGGATAATATCACTCTTAAATATGTCGATGAGAGACTTCTTACCACTCCCCCAATTGCTCTTATGCAGGTTAAAAAAGAGATGGATTATATGATTTCTCTTGTTGAAGAAAATACCCGTCTTTGCTTTACCGCTATGGATACAGGTTCAAAAGCAAATAACGAACTCATTTGTAAGAACGAAGCTGTAATTGACTTCACAAACAGTGCATTGACTGAATTTCTCATTAAGCTTTCTTCAGTTGTTGAAGGTAGCGAAGAAAAGGTTATCGGTTCATATTTCCATGTTTTGAATGACCTTGAGCGTATCGGTGACCATGCCGAAAACTTCAATGAAATCGGCATGGAAATGATCAATAAAAATATAGCTTTTTCAGAGCAAGCACTGGATGACATCAAAACAATGAGAAGCTATGTTATTCAGATGTTTGAGATTTCAAAAGATTCTTTTGAAACTTTGCACAGAGAAAGACTTTCAGAGCTTACAGCGCTCGAAGAAAAGGTTGACAAAATGAAAAAAGACCTTATTGCAAGCCATTTTGCAAGACTTGCCGAGGGTAACTGCAGTGTGGATGTAAGCCCTTACTATTCATCAGTTGTAGCAGGTCTTGAGAGAGTTGCAGACCATCTGGTTAATGTCGGTTACAGTATTGTCAACCCCACAGGTTCTCAAAAGGGAAACAACTAAAAAACTTCATCTTCCGGTATTTTTGTGGTAGTTTTTTCAAAATATAATATATTTTGTACAATTTCTATATTTTCAACAATTTTGCACCCTATTTCTTTGTCATTATGTACATTGCTAAATATAAAAATTTGTGGTATATTATATAAGAAATTTATAAATGGTGGTATGATAATGGAAACAGTAGATATTGAACTTTTTTACAAATGTGTTGAGAACTACGGACTTCTTCCCGTTCTTGCACAATTATTCTCAACAGTTAAGGTTAATATAGCACTCACTTCTCAGACTTGTGCAATGTCTATTAAAGATATGGACCTTTCAGTAAGATCTTACAATGGTCTTATGGCACATGGTGTAAAAGACCTTGGCAAGCTTGTTGACCTTCTTAACTCAGGCAATCTTCGTGATGTAAGAAACCTCGGTGTTAAGAGTGCAAAGGAAATCCAGCTTAAGGCGCTTGAGTATAGTTATGAAGCTCTTAATGAGCATGACAAGAAGGCATTCCTTGAGAATCTTCTTAATATTAACTGCGACTAAACTACATAAAAAAAGAACTGCGAAATTCGCAGTTCTTTTTTATTTTGAATGTGCTTGATGTGGCTGAAGCAGTACGCTTCTTATACTATCATTATTAACGCTGCGAATGTCAGTGTCATTCCAACAATGCTTTTAACATTTATACGCTCTTTAAAGAAAATTGCCGCCATAACCGACGACAGAATTAGTGCCGCACCCTGATTAAGCGGATAAAGCTGTGCTGAATCAAGATAAACTGCCGCCTGTGTTTTAAAATAAGAATTCAGGAACAGACAAAGAGACATAACAAATATGTAACCCCATATATTCTTAAATAAACTCTTCCCTGTTTTTTCTTCAGATGCGCCTTGTTTGTTTTTAGCAAACATATACACTATCAGTAAAACAACGAAAGAAACTACATATGTATAAAAATTAAATACACTTATATCAGGCACTACAGTTTCTTTAACATATAGCTTCTGGGAAAAATCCGTAAGTCCGTTAGCTGCACCGCATAACAGAAGAAGTCCCAGCGTTGAAGCACTCATTTTTTCTTTTACAGAATTATTGTAAGAGCACATTATACAAACTGCAACAATTAGGATTCCTATACCGGCAATCTGCATCAGAGAAACTTTTTCGCCGTAAAACACATTGCACAACACAAGAGGAATTATAATGCCGATTGTTAAAAACACGTCAACCGTCATATATGCCCCTTTTTTTACAATCAGGAGCCATGTAACAACAAACAAGGATGTAAACACACCGGACATTAATGATATTAAAAGCGTTTTTGAGTCAACAGCAAGACTTTTAATACTGCTTTGTATAATTACAAAGCCAAAGCCTATAATGATACAGATAAACATCCGTATCATATTCGAAAAAACTGCATCTCTGTATTCCGACACGAAAGAGCTTGTTTTCTTCCCGCAAAAGCCTTTAGTAAGACCTGCCATAAGTGCACAGGCAAGAAACAGATAACCCATTAAATGTTCACCCACTCTCCCGGTGTTTTTACAGCATTAAGAATGCCTGCACGGATTGCAATAACTGCAATTGTTTCTTCATAATCAACGGGATTTTTTGCAGTTTCAAAAAATTCTACAAGTTTTTTAACAAATCCCTGGAAGAAGTTATTACACTTTGCAATGTAAAGGGGTGCTTTTTCATCAGAATATTTAAGAGAGATATTGAAGGGACAATCCCAGTCAAACTGATGCGCTGTTGCAAAACGATTACCGGAGAAACGCATTACATAAGCGGGATTCTCCTTATCACCGATGAACATTACGCTTTCAGCCTCGGGTCCGAAAAGACGAACGATTGACTCAATATAGTGAATTGAGTACATTTCAAGAGGACCGGGGCCGCGCATACTTATCGTCTTGATATTTTCGGTATCAACATCAATAAGCTCGTCAGAATATCTCACCGCACTTGTTGTGAAAAGTGGTGTGTTATGTGCTTTTGCAAGGTCAATAAGCTTCTTTGCCATTTCCTTATCGGGAGCAAAGGTTTTATCTACATAAGTAGGCTTGCCGCTTCTTAAAGGTAAGTCGCAAAGCTCCTCGTGGCTTTCGGGATAGTTAGGTGCAAGAACGATTAAGAAATCACTCTTTTCGACAACTTCTTCGATAGAATCGCAGAGAATTGCATCGTGCTCTTCTGCCCATTTCTTGCCTGAAATACCACCCTCGTGAGGACTTGGCATCTGCTCATAAGCATATATTGTCTCCACATCTGTAGCCTCACGAAGCCACTCAGGAAGGTGATTTGCATGCCATTCGTCAAGATATTTATCAATAAAACCTATTTTCATAATATTTCTCCTTTAGTAGTTTAATTCTTCAAGCATTTTTTCAAAATATGCTTTTGCTTTAATGATTTCTTCCGCCTGTGCGCCATCCTTGATTTCTCTTTCTATGGTAATGAATCTGTCATAGCCGAGGTTTTTAAGTTCTCTGAACATAGCATAGAAATCTACACGGCCTTCACCGATATTCTTTTCCTCACCGAGAATTACTGGGTCCGTGGGAGGCATACCGTCTTTTCCGTGGATATTGCGAACATATTTACCTATTGTATAAAGTGCATCCACGGGATTTGCATAGCCGTACATAAGCATATTTGCAGGGTCAAGATTAACAAAAAGGTTACTCTTCCCTGAATCCACTATAAGTCTTAAAAGTGCAACCGCAGATTCACCGCCTGTTTCAAGCAGAACATTCATACCGAGTTTTTCCGCATAATTACAAAGCTCAGTTACTGCGGACAAAACGGTTTCATATTCCTCCGAAAAAGGATTGTTTGGAATAAATCCGCCGTGCACGACAATATCTGTTACGCCAAGAAGTTTAGTAAAAGATGCCGCATTTTTTACGTATTTAAGACGGCTTTCACGGTAAGGCTCTATTCCAAGTCCGGATGTCTTAAATCCTTCATAATTATCCCACACGGTATCATTGTCGTAATATCCGCAGAACTGTGCTGAAATCTCAATGCCGTATTTTTCTGCGGCATTTTTTATTATTTCTGCATCTTCTGGGAAATACTTTTCCGGTTTATACACAAGTTGGCAAGAAGTAAAACCATACTTTTTAAGCTCAGAAAATTTAGCCTCTGTATCGCTTAAATTCCCTATTCTGACAAGTGTTCCTAATTTCAAACTAAGTCACCTCACAGAATAACTGTTGTTTTATTTTTTGCCGATTCAAACGCTGCCATCATTACCTTCATTGACCGCCTGATTTCTGCGTGTGTAACGATGGGAGTAGCCTTACCCTCGATAACATCTACAACGTTTTCGTAGAAATCTTCCCAACGGGTGGAAATCTTCGGTGCAGGAAGCGGAAGCTCCTCTATCTCCTGCTTGGGACGTGGCCACATTGTCTTTGAAAGACCGTTGGGTGTATAAACACAACCTTGCTCCCAGTCAACCTCTTTGATATTTGCCTTTACAACCTTACCCTCTGTACCGAACCATTCGTAAATAGTTGCCGTACCATCGTCACCCGAAAGATGCCATCTTGGTTCGTTAATATAACACCATAGGTCTGCAACAATTTGTGCACGAAGTCCGCTTTTAAATCCAATTATAACTCTGCAAACATCGTCAACCTTCGGAAAACGAACACTCTGAAGCTGTGCAAAAACATATTCAGGCTCGCTGTTTGCAAGCATACATACCTGGTCAATCATATGTATGCCCCAATCGTAAAGCGTACCTCCTCCGGCTTCATAAGTGCTTCTCCATCTTCCTGAACTGCCACGGTTACTGTAAAGCCTTGAATCGAGGAAAAAAGGCTTACCGAGCATCTGTGTGTCGATAATTTCCTTCATAATTGCATAGTCTGTGTCAAAACGTCTGTTCTGATGTACGATAAAAAGCTTACCTGTTTTTTCGCTTACTGCGATAACTTTCTCAAGCTCTTCGGAGTTAAGGCAGGCAGGCTTTTCACAGATAACGTTCTTACCTGCCTCCATAGCCTGAATTGAGTAGGGAGCGTGGAAATTGTTAGGAGTTGCCACAAGTACAAGATCGATATCCTCTGCAAAAAATTCCTCTATAGTGTCGCAAACTTTAAGACCTGCCTGGCGGGCGAGAGCTTTTCTTTCTTCATCAACATCAAAGCAAACCGTATAACTAACATCCGCTATACGCTTGCCAACATTTTCAACATGCCACGAGCCCATATTGCCGTAGCCTATAATACCTGCGTTATGTTTCATAATTAACCTTCCTTTATTTCAGAAATTTTGACGGGGCGATTTTCTTCACAAGAAATAATTGCTGCATCAATTACTGCCTGACACTCAAGACCGTGCTCAAGCTTTGCTGTATACTCATCCTCAATACCGAGCATATAATTTACGAATGAGCCTGACTGAATTGCCTCAAATTCGGCAGGCGGTGTAAGAAATTCATTTTCCTTTGTCTTTGCATCTGCATATTCAAGCTTCTGTCCGTCTGTTGTACAAGTGTAAACGAGTTTACCCTTTTCGCCGTAAAGCTCGAATACGATAAGGTCAGACACGGTTGCAGCACATCTTGACACCTGAATTGTACAGCTTGCATCGCTTTCAAGCTTTGCATTGAAGTTACACCAGTCGTCTGTATCAACGGGAAGAATTTCGCCTGTTTCTTCACTGGGTCTTTCTTTGATGAAAATACCCCAGTTTGCATATACTTCGCTGAATTTTTCGCCAAGGAAATGCACTGTATCAATCATATGTGAGCCAAGATCACCAAGTACGCCCGATCCTGCACGGATTCTATCAAATCTCCACTCCCTCTTTCTTCCTTCCCACAAACCGCTGTCCTTTATACAGCGAACATAAACGTGGTAGAGCTTGCCGATTTTTCCTGAGTCAACAAGGTGCTTCATATATCTTACATATGTACGGTATCTCCAGCTGAGGCAAACAAAAGTCTTAACACCCGTTTCCTTAACAACTTCGGAAAGTTTTTTAACCTCTCTGTAATTCATTCCGACAGGCTTTTCTATGCTGAAGTTTTTTCCTGCTTTGGCAGCTGCAGTAGCAATTTCACAGTGAACACTGTTCCACGTACAGATATCAACCGCATCAACATCTGCGCATTTTATCAGATCATTGTAGTCTGTAAATCTGTTCTTTTCGGGAATATTAAGATCATCCCCCACTTTTTTCAGCTTTGCTTCATCAATATCGCAAATAGCAGTAATTTCACAGTTTTCAACTTTTTTATACTGGGGATAATGAGCCCAGTTAATTGCGATATTTCCTACACCAACTATACCAATTCTTACTTTATCCATAAAATTCACTCCTTTTACCCTTATTTTAACTGATTGTATGAGTAAAACAATTGACAAAACTTTCAATTTATTGTAAAATACCTTCACGCATAAAAGGTGGGATTTATTATGATAATAAAATACAGCAACTTAAACTCTACGGATTTCGTTTTCAAAGATATTTCTGCGTACAGATTAAAGCCGGAACTTGAAGATTACTATAATTGTGAAACTGTCGCCAGAACAAAGCATCTTTTATTCTACCAATATAAAAACAGGCGGTGCTATGACAGAAACAATAAGCATTTATTTACTTTAGACAGAGGTGATATTGTATTTATCCCTCACGGAACAAAGTATACATCTTACAGCGAAGATAAGGGTAATCTTTCTTCAGGCGTTGGTATTTCGTTTTATCTTACAACACCCGGAGGGGAAGAAATACTGTTTGATGAAGATTTAGCAGTTCTTACAAACGACAAAGATAATTTTTACTATAAATACTTTGAAAAAGTGCTTTTTGCCGTTATAAATCCTTCACGCAATATTCTTTCTCTTAAAAGTGCTCTTTACTTTATAACAGATAATATTTTTTCAGAAAGCCGTAAACATGATAACATTCAGAATAATTTTATTTCCATTGAAGAAGCAATCAGGCTTATTGAAAAGCATCCAGAAAAAAATATTTCCACCAAAGAACTTGCCGATTTATGTTTTATGAGCGAGGCGTCGTTTCTGCGAAAATTCAAAGCTTATTCAGGCGGTATTCCACCTATTAAATACAGAAATAATATCCGTCTGATGCTTGCAGAAGAACTGTCCGCCTCTCCCCTTACTACTGCAGAAATTGCAGAAAGGCTGGGGTTTTACGATTCTGCACATCTGTGTCGGGCGTATAAAGAAGTTTTTAGCAGAACATTGAAGAAGAAAGTGTAAAAATCCCATATAAAACGGTCTGTCATTCTGAGTATGCGAAGGTTCTCTATTAGTTTTGAGATTCTTCGACTTTGCTCAGAATGATAGACTTTTATTTTCCTAATGATAAAAGTTTAAAATTTTACAGGAAAGGGATTCTCTACATGAGCCTTTTCCATAATTCCTATAAGTCTTGCAATTTCTTCAGGCTTAACTATAAGCTCTTCACCTTTTGTAAGGGCGTTATAAATATTTTCATAAATACCGCCTACAGACTCTGCAAAAACATCTCCGTCCAGAGCTCCTTCTTCGTAATGAGAAATAAGCTCTTCCGCACAGAATGTGGGTGCTTTATCCTCACCCGTATAAATAAATGTATCGGAAACTTCTCTGTCTTCGTTTTCACCGTCAACTATATACCTCATTTTGTAATCTGTATGAGTTGACACAAACGTACCCTTTTCACACTGCATTTTGCAAACGTAATCGGGGAATGCATCATTTGAATTGATTTCAATATCAACAACAGGCTTTCCGGGTGCTGTGATAATAAGTTTAACTACGTCCTCCGCATCTCCAAGAACAAGAGAACGGTCAAGATATGTGAATTTCGCCTCAATATCTTCACCGAAACCGAGGAAGGACATAGCTATTCCTACGGGATGGGGGCCTGTATTGTAGAGGTTACCTGCCGCTCTTTTCTGGAGAGTCTGCCAATCCCAACGCCGTGCAAAGTTGTTGTATTTAATAGTGATAAGTTGCGGTCTGCCGAGTTTGCCGCTTGCGAGAACTTCACGTGCTTTCAGTACATAAGGTGCAATCAGGGTCTGGTGGAAAACAGTCAGAAGAACATTGTTATCCTTTGCTGTTTTGATAAGGTCATCACATTCAAAGCGGGTTCTTGTAAAAGGCTTTTCACAAAGAACATTAAACCCGTATCTGAGAAGCTCTTTAGTAGTTCTGTAGTGCTCATCGGAATATGTAGAGTTCACAACAAGGTCAATATCTTCTATTCCCTTAAGCCCTTCAATTGAAAAAAAGGTCTTACAGTCGTACTCTTTCTCTGCCTTAGCGCGTCTTACATCGTCTGCCTCAACAATATACTTTACATTAAACCATTTGTTATTCTCCGTTTTAAGGAATCTGCCGTGAATGTCACGACCACTTCTTCCCTGACCGATAATTGCTAAATTAAGTTTTTTCATAAAAACACCTCCGTTTTTTATATCATATCACTATATTTTTGAAAAATAAACATTCTAAATTACTATATTACATTGCAAAAACTATACTTTTGTGATATGCTTATTCTGAAGGATGTGAAAATGATGCAAAGCCTATTTTATACGGAAAATAACCATCTTCATTTCAGTCACTTAAGATATTCCAATACAGAAAATTATAAAATCCTGACTCATACGCACGAATTCCCTGAGCTACTGTACATTACAGAAGTCAGCGGTTCACATATTACTGAGGATAAGAAGTACACGTTAAAAAGCGGTGACCTGATACTTACACCGCCTGCCGTTTCACATCGAATGGAGTTTGATGCTTCCATGCCCTATGAAAGATACTGCATAGTGTTTGACACGTCCGTCCTCGGAGATATCGACATTGAGAAAATATATGAAAACATAACCGTTATCAACTGTGACAAGCACAGTATGATTTCTGACATTTTCAAAAAAGCGGACTACTACCACAAAATCCTTCCCGAAAATGATTTCCAGAATATGCTTGACCTGTTAATTAAGGAAATTTTCTACAACCTTTCCGTATATGACGGCAATCAGGGTTATGTGCCAAGTGTTATAAGCCCGATTCTTTCACGGGCGATTAATTACATAAACGAAAATCTGTACGAAATAAATTCTGTGTCGGATGTGTCGAATGCTCTTTTTATCGCAGAAAGCTATCTCTTTAAAATTTTCAAGGAACAGCTTAAAACAACCCCGAAAAAATATATAACTTCAAAAAAATTGCACCTTGCAAGAAAAAGCATCCTGCTAGGTGCAAAACCAACTGATATTTATTTTTCTGCAGGCTATACCGAATACTCCGCATTCTACAAAAGCTATGTGAAATTTTTCAGTCACGCCCCTGGAAAAGAAAAAGATTACGGTTTCAATGCGGATAAGCTTTAATTACATTACACAAATTTCACTGTCAGCAGTTGTTCTGGAAAGATTAATACTATACACAGATTCGTTCTCATTTTTAACAAGAATTTCATAATCTCCGTAGAAGCCTTCAAGCTCAATCTTTCCGCCTTCGTCACTAACAAGCTCTACATCCGTATGCCATTCTTCTTTAAAGAGCTTTTTAAACATAAGTGCTGCTTTTTTAGGCGTAAGGTCACGGTTAAATATACCTGCCCTTGCTCTGTTTTCATCAAATTGCGGTGATACATAAGCCGAATTGCATACAGTATTCCAGTAGATTGTTGACTCAACATTTTTTGAAGAAAACCACAATGTATAAAGATATCTTAATACCTCTGCCTGTACATCTTCCGCCTCGTGGCCGTCATCACCGAGGGTGGGAATTGATATTTCCGTAATTTCAAGAGGTTTGCCAAGCTCTGACAACACATCAAGTCCTTTAATGTTTGCAATCGGGTCAAAGTACGGTTCAAAATATTTGTTATCATCTTCTGCAAGTCGCATATAAATATGATTCTGAATGCCGATTTTATCAATTCTTGCACCCTTCAGAAGTGCAGATTCAATAAGCATATAGTAAGGGTGTCTGTAGGTCATTTTTCCTATTTCGGGAATATAGTTACCGTCATTTATTACAAGGACATCGCTTGGGAAATATTTTTCAGCAAGGCTGAAAGACCATTCGAGAGAATCCTTTGTGTCACTTATCACACTATGGGTTGTCCACCAATATGTCTGCAGAAGCTCATTTATAACCTCGACATCGTACATCACACCATTTCCGTATCTTTCGGCAATTTCAGAAAAACGTTTTTCATAAAGTGATTTCATCTTTTCTGCATCATTTTTAGGTGCCCAGTCGGGAATGAATTTATCGTAAAACAAGCAGTGAAGCTTAGGAGCTATTCCATTTTCACGGCAGAAATCAACACACAAATCGGGGCTTGGTCTGCGGTATATATTTTCGCTGTCAGCATTGTATCTTGGTTTTCTCTCCTTCGGCTCAAGCTCCTTCCAATAAAAAGGAACTGTTGCAAGGTTAAAGTATTCAGGGAAAAGTTTACGGTATTCCTTATTTTTTTCCTCATCTTCAAACTGGTCAAGCATAAAAATATGCGCACCATGTTTGAATTCGTGATTTTTAAGAACTGCCCTTACCTTAACCCCTGAAAGCGGATTTCCATCCTTATCTTTTAAAGTCACGGTAACTTTACCTTTTCTGTATTTTTCAATATTGTCCTTTATGGTTGTTTTAAAAAGGTCTTCATTTGCCTGAAATTTACCGAGGCAGAATTTTTCTATCTCACAATAGCTTTTATCAAGGTCTTTATATGTAGCCATAAATTTCACTCCTTTTATTGTATTATAGCACAATTGTGCTATCCGTTACACCTGTATTTCGAGCAAAGAGGTTGATTTTTCGAAACAAAAATGTTATAATATCGCTAACATCGGAGGTGTTATTCGTGTTTTTTGAGCAAGAGTCGATTAGTTTTAAAATTCTGGATGTTTTATTTCTGGAATCTAACTATTCAAAAACATATAATTTTAAGCGGAATTTTGATGCCCTCTCTTTCAGATATGAGGGAGATACAGTAATTGAATTCAACGGTAAACAGCTTGAATTCATCGACAATTCCATCGGTTTCTTCCCGTCAGATGTTGATTATCAGAGAATTTCAAACAGAGATAAAATGATTGTTGTGCATTTCAAAACATACAATTACGCTTCAAAGGATATTCAGAGTTTCGTTCCTGCTGATCCACAAAAATATGCCGAACTTTTTGAGAAAATCTTTAACCTATGGGAAAATAAAGGCACATCATATAAGCACGAAGTATCAGCTATTCTGAATATGATATTTGCAGAACTTTACAAGGACAATAAAAAAATCTATAATCTTAATTCTAAAATAGATGCCTCTGTTGAATATATCGAAAAAAACTATCTCTGTAAGAATTTTTCGCTCATTGAAGCTGCGGAAAAATCCTATATAAGTGACACTTATTTCAGAAAACTTTTCAAAAAAGAATTCGGAATTTCCCCGAAGCAATATGTTATAAACAGAAGAATCAAATATGCTTCTTCCCTTATAATCGCAGGTTATCATACATTAAGCGAAATTTCTTCTCTGTGCGGTTATAACGACTACAAGCACTTTTCTGTAGAATTCAAAAAGATTGTGGGAACATCCCCGTCAAAATATAAATACGATCAAGCAAAAACAGGCTGTAAAGAAGCATAGTTTCTTTACAGCCACTTTTTTTATAAGGCGGATTGTGTATCATTAGGGTCGCCATTTATTGCCAAATCATATTCTTCTGACCAATCAAGACCTCTATAGGCTGCTGCTCTGTCATCGGTTTCAATAAACTCCATAAGAAGATCAAGCATTTCCTTTGTCCAGGTGTTTTTATCAATTTGTGCAGTGGTAAATTTATTAAGACTTATCATTTCAAAACCAAACATGTCCTTTACCTGAGTTTTTGCAGCCCCACCTACAACTTCTTCTACAAGGTGAGCAGGAATAAAGAGCACTCCACCACCTGCACCAAACACGACATCACCGGGAAGGCAGATTGCATTTCCGATTCTTGTGGGGGTGTTGTATGCTGTAATAATAAAATCACGGATTGGTGTTGGGTCAATACCTCTGTAATAAACTTGTGTGTCCTCGACCTTTTTCATCTGCTCGGTATCTCTTATGCCGCCCCAGATTACCGCACCACCGTTTTCGTTTTTGGTTTTATTTTTAAGTGCTGTTGTAAGGTTTCCACCCAAAAATGTTCCTTTATAAATCTTGTCATACATATCAATTACAGGAACATCGTATTCCATCAGATTGTCGATAACCCATTGATTGTATGTACCTGTTCTCTGCTCGCTTCTTCCGATATCCTTTACAACCTCATCCAAATCAGGACGGAAAGGACAATATGTAGCTGTCACAGCACGTCCTATAAGCTTTCTTCCGTCATCGTGCAGAGTATGAAGTCTGCCTTCAAACTGACTTTCATAACCTTTGACAAATATTGGTTTCCATACTTCTTCGAGTGTAAGTGTTTTAAGTGATTTAAGATATTTTTCATCTACCTTTGGTCTTCCATCAGGAAGTCTTTCACCTTTCCACTGAGGGGTTAATGCAATTATTTCTTCTCTGTCATTAAAATTCATACATATCTTCCTTTCTTTTATAAACTCATTCCTCCATCTATTTTAATTTCCGAGCCTGTTATATATCTTCCTTCATCAGAACACAAAAGGAGCACTGCAGGACTTATATCTTCAGGCTTACCTATATACCCGCAAGGGATACTGCTTTCTACTTTTTGCTTGAAAGCTTTATCACGAAATGCTTCTGCGTTTCGTGGAGTACTGATAGCCCCCGGTGCAATATTATTTATTGTTACACCAAACGGGGCAAGCTGTGGAGCAATATTCTGAACCATTTTAAATTGTGCCGCCTTTGACACTCCATAAAGAGATAATTCAGGATGTTGATTGTATTGATTTACACTTCCGATGGTTACAATTCGTCCCCAGCCTTTATTTTTCATACCTTTGGCATACTTCTTTATAAGCAAATAACTGCTTTTAACATTGCAATCTATCTGATCATCATATTCTTCCAAAGTAAACTCGTCCCATTTCCTTTTATATTGAATCGACGCATTCAAAACAAGAATATCTACATCACCGGTCTCTTGATACAACCTGTCAATCTCATCAGTTTTGAGCAAATTGGCTCTCACAGGTACAGAATTGGGAATTTTATTGCAGGCAGCAATACATTTTTCAATGCTTTCGGCGCCGGACACAAAAACCTTTGCTCCCTGCTTTGCCAGAAGACTTGCAATTCCAAAACCAATTCCTTGTGTTGAGCCTGTTACAAGTGCAGTTTTTCCTGTCAGGTCAAACATTTTTCAGCACCTCCAAAACATCATATTCTGTATTATGTTTCATTTCAAACCCACAATCAAGCTTGGAAGTATAGTTTTCAGGATTTTCCGTGTTGCTTTCAAACATCCCGTAATGTGTAGGTATGCCAACTTTTGGATTGATTATCTTTGTAAGCTTCACAGATTCATCTACATTCATATTTCCAAGCTTTCCGTTAATACAAATAAACATAATATCTATTTTGTATTTTACTAATTCTTCAAGCTTTTTGTTATATTCCGTATCTCCCGAAAAATACATAGTAATTCCGGAGTGCTTTACAATTACACCGATAGCAGGAACTGTATGGTCTGCAAATACTGCTGTAAATTCAAAATCACCTATTTTTTCTGTTGCACCTTCATCAAATTCTTTAAATTTTGTTACACCACATTCAACCAGTTGTTTTTTAGCATCTGAAGGTGCCAGAAAAAGCATATTTTCTTTTTTTATAAGCGGAATCGCATCAATATCTACATGGTCAAGATGGTTGTGAGTGCAAATTATAACATCACTTTCTAGTTCTTCAGGCATAAAAGGTGCTTTAACCATTCTGCCACGTTTCGCAATTCTATCAACAACATTTGAAAGGTATGGGTCAATACATATTTCTGTTTTTCCATCATTTAAAATATAACCGCTTTGACCTATCCAACGTATTTTAAGCATCAGCTCCACTCCCTGTCGTTTGCCCATTCATTATCCCACGCTGTTGTAGGCTCCCATATACCGGGATATTTCTCGTGAATATGCTCTGCAATAAGTTCTTCATTAAGCTCATCAATACCCAATCCCGGCTTGTCCGGAACATTTACAAAACCATCTTTAAAGAGAGGATTGTCAATACCTATTGCCAAATCATTCCACCAAGGAATATCAACCGAATGGAATTCAACCGCAAGACAATTCTGAACAGCTGCCGCCGCATGAATAGCTGCCATACATGCAATCGGACTTTCTGCCATATGGATTGCCATTGCAACACCGTATTTATCGCACATATTACCAAGCTTCTTCATTTCCAGTGCACCGCCGACTGTAAGCATATCCGGATGAATAACCGACACGCCGCCACATTCCATAAGAGGCTCAAAGTTTTCGGCAAGGTAAATGTCTTCACCTGTACAGATGGGTACATTGCAAGAGTGCGCAATTTTTTCATAGTGCTTTGCATAATGCCACGGTGCAATATCTTCAATCCACGCTATATTGTATTTTTCAAGACGTTTTGCAAACATAATGCAATCTTCTATTGCAATATGTCCGAAATGGTCAATTGCAAGAGGAACCTCATAGCCGATTACATCACGAACCTCTTTAACATAATTTTCAAGTACATCCATACCTTTTTGTGTTAAGTGAATCCCCGTTGCGTGATGCGGAATAGTGAAGGTTTCATAGTTTTTGCCAAGCATCATATCCATATCGATTGAACCGCCCTGATGAATAATTGCTTTCATCGAATATTTTTTTATATCCTCCAAAAAGCCAAGCGGAGCGTTAAGACAACCCGGTTCGTCAAGAAGATGTTCAATGCCCAAATCCATCTTTAAGAATGTAAATCCTTGTTCCATTCTCTTTTTAAGGGCATGCCCCATATCTGTTCCTGTATGTTTTCCGTCAACATCTGTATCGCAGTACATTCTTACTTTATCACGAAATTTTCCACCGAGCATCTGCCACAGAGGTACTCCCCATGCTTTACCTGCCAAATCCCACACAGCAATCTCTAATCCTGACACGCCTCCACCCTGTCGTGAATGACCGCCAAACTGCTTAATTCTCCTGAAAATTTTATCAACATTACAGGGATTTTCACCGATAAGTCGTGATTTAAGCATAAGTGCATATGTAGCACTTGAAGCATCTCTCACTTCACCATAGCCAACCAAGCCTTGATTGGTATACACTTTTATTAACGGGCAATGCTTTGGTGCACCGTTAATGTTTGCAACTCTTATGTCTGTTATTTTAAGTTCAGACGGATTGGAGTAAAGATTTACATTTTCTGAAATTCTTTCTTTTATTGAATTAATCATAGTCTTATCTCCCTTTTTAACAGTTTTCTTTCTGTAATCGTATTATATCATACAGATTTTTTCTATCACACCTCATTTTCAGGCAAAAAGGTTAATTTTTCGAAACAAAAAACAGCATTATTTAACTGTATTATAATAGTTTTTCGTTATTTTCGGGTGAGATGCATAAATAAACAAAACAAGAAAGACCTTGGCAGTGCCAAGGTCTTTTTTTCTATTCGTCGTCCTCAGGACAGCAATGGCTGTCACAAGGCTCGTTATTAAGGCAATCTTCTACGGGAGGGAAAAATTCGTCCACGGGGAAATTAATGTTTGCAAAAATTTCACAGGGGTCATCGGGCGAGCTTGTTACGCATTCCTTTTCGGGAATACAGAAATCGTATGCAGGAATAAGAAGCTGCACGTTTCTTTCAAGCTTAATAATTGTGAAAAGACCGATTGAGACGTAAACCTTACGCTGATTGTCACGGCAGTTTACAAATCTGTCTTCAAACACTCTGCAAACGCAATCGGGAATATTGCACACGTCGATATCATCATCTGCATACTTGCAGCATCTCTCTCCCGGCTCTGTCATCTTTGCGCCAAGACATATGGGATCAAGAATTTCCACCACTGCTTTGGGCATATTTGTCTTCTGCCAGAGTTGAGGGTCAAAGCTATCCTGCTTGTATTTTGATGTAAATATTTTCGCACTGCCTTCACTGCCGAAAAGAACAACCTTTTTGTTATAAGTTGCAACACCTTCAACAGTAACAGGGCGTGATACTCCCGTGTACACATCAAGAGAAATCCTGAAGAAGAAATTAAGGTCAACAGTATAATAACCTCTGTTAAAGGGCATTTTTTCAACATCGCTGAACACCCATATTACTTCTGATTTTCTGCACTTCACATCTACTGCACGGTCAAGGATTTCCTGTCCTGTTTCCGTTAAGTACACTCGCATACATTCTATACATTCCTTACTGCGGCAGGAATCGTAGATTTTATCAGTCTGTATACAAACCTTTTCCTTGCAACCAAAGGAACCGGTAAGCTTTTCTTCCATAAAAAAATCCTCCTTTATACAATATAGGCGGCTTTGTGCCTACTACATTGTATGAAGGAGGTTTTATTTGTGTGAATATTAAGTAAGTTACTTATTATTTTACTGTCTGAATCATTATTTGAAATCTAAAATTTTAGTTCCCTTGTATTTCAATTTGCCTTTAGTATTAACTTTATAATTACTATACGTATTTTCTGAAACAATAAAGGAAAGCTTTTCTCTTTCTGTCTTAAAAACAACTATGTAATGCTCACTTTTAAAGGTTCCCGGATAATTGGAAACTGTGCCGGACTTATACTTATCAATAACTTCCGCTTTGACGGTTTTAACAGGAGAAACTTTTCTCAAAATCAGCTTCCATATAATGAGAATCCAACATACTGCAAACAGAATAATTGCAATTATATTAATTATATCAGCCATTACAACACCTCACACTATCACTCCGCCATCGCAACCGAGAATTTGCCCTGTAATAAAAGAAGAGTCGTCTGATGCAAGGAAAAGCGCTGTTTTAGCCACTTCAACAGGAGTTCCTATTCTTCCCAAAGGAGTTTCTTCGGCAAATGCCTTCCTGTCATCCTCCGAGATAGCTTTATTCATATCTGTATCAATATACCCCGGAGCTATACAGTTAACCCTTATTTCTGAAGGTCCCAACTCTTTCGCAAGAGCTTTTGTAAATGCAATTACAGCACCTTTTGAAGCACTGTAACAGCTTTCACAGGATGCTCCGCTTACGCCCCAGATAGAGCTTATATTGATTATAGCTCCGCTGTGGTTATGTATCATATTTTTTGCAGCATACTTTGTGCAGAGAAATGTTCCCTTGACATTTATATTAAAAAGTTCATCCCACTGTTCACCTGTAATGTCTGTTACAAGTGAAGATATACATAATCCTGCATTATTTATAAGTACATCAATTTTCCCAAAATGCCTGATAGTATCATCAATCATACCCCTGACATCATCTTCGTTTGATACATCACCTTTTAAAATCAGTATTCCCGGAAGCTTTTTCTGAAGTTCTTCAGCTTCCCTTATGCTATTATTGTAGTTCACTGCAACATTGTAGCCGTTTTCATAAAAAAGCTCTGAAATGGCTTTTCCTATACCTCTTGCACCACCTGTCACAAATACGGTTTTAGTCATATATATTCCTCATTCTTTTATGTATTCAAGTGCATCGCTGAGAGTTTTGACTGCAACAAGCTTTATTCCGTCACATTTATCGATTGAGCCGAGACAATCAAACGGAAGCATACACCGTTTAAATCCCATTTTTTCTATTTCAGCTATTCTGCGGGAGGCTTGCGTAACTGTACGCACTTCACCCGTAAGACCGATTTCTCCGAAAAATGCCATATCTTCCGGAAGAGGAGTGTTTCTGAAGCTTGACGCAATAGCGCACGCTATTGCAAGGTCCGTAGCAGCTTCATCAAGACGGATTCCTCCGGTAACATTTACATAAGCATCCTGAGTACCCAAATTAAGTCCCATTCTTTTTTCAAGAACAGTCATTATAAGAGAAACTCTGTTATAATCAACCCCTGACGCCATACGTTTGGGATTTGCAAAACTGCTGTTTGATACAAGAGCCTGAATTTCAGCAAGGATAGGTCTTGTGCCCTCAACTGAGCACACAATAGCAGATCCCGGTGCATCAACAGGGCGGCCTGAAAGAAGCATTGAAGATGGATTTGGAACATCAACAAGTCCTTTATCAGTCATTTCGAAAACACCGATTTCGTTAGTTGACCCGAAACGATTTTTTACTGCACGGATTATTCTGTAGCTCTGATGCCTCTCTCCCTCAAAATAAAGCACACAGTCCACCATATGCTCGAGCACCCTCGGACCTGCGATAGAGCCTTCTTTGGTAACATGTCCGACAATAAAAACAGTTACTCCCAGACTCTTTGCAACTTCCATAAATTTAAGAGTACATTCTCTCACCTGTCCCACACTTCCGGGAGCTGATGTAAGAGTGTCTGAATACAAAGTCTGTATCGAATCGGCTATAACAAGGCTTGGTTTAAGCAATTCGATAGCAGAAATTACTGCACCAAGGTCAGTTTCATTAAGCACAAAAAGGTTGTCGTTAATTGCACTGAGACGTTCTGCACGAAGTTTTATCTGTTTATCAGACTCTTCTCCTGACACATAAAGAACCTTATCATCTTTTGAAGTAAAGTGCGCAAGCTGTAAAAGCAACGTAGATTTACCTATGCCGGGCTCTCCGCCGCAAAGTACAAGCGAGCCCTTCACAATACCTCCACCAAGCACTCTGTCAAGCTCAGCACTTCCGGCACTCCTTCTCTCGCCTTCTTCTGTTGTTATATCTTTAATTGATACAGGGGCTACCGTCTTTTTCACACTGACAGAAGAAGATGTTTTCTGCACAACCTCTTCTACAACACTGTTCCACGCTCCACAGGCGGTACACCGCCCCATCCATTTTGAATATTCGTTACCACATTCTGTGCAAACAAATACCGTTTTTGTTTTCATTTTACCACTTCCCTGGGTACGCGTTTACTTATACCGCACACCACTTCGTAATTTATAGTGCCAACAAGGGAGGCTATTTCATCAGCAGTAACACTCAAGTCCCCCTCGCTACCCATAAGAATAGCTTTTGTCCCTACCTGTACATTTTCTATATCTGTCACATCAACCATGAACTGGTCCATACATATTCTGCCCACAACAGATGCATATTTTCCGTTAATTATTACTCTTCCCCTATTTGAAAGAAGTCTTGGATATCCATCTGCATAACCCACAGGAATTGTTGCAATGCGCATTTCTTTATCTGCTACAAAAGTCCTGCCATAGCTCACCGCGTCACCTTTTTCTATGTTTTTAACAAACGAAACATGCGACACAAGCTCCATAACAGGCTTAAGGTCAAGCACTGATTTGTCCACTTCGTCAGAAGGATACAAACCGTAAAGAATTATACCGGGACGCATCATATCAAAAGAAGCTGATTTATGCTGCATAATTGCCGCACTGTTACCGCAGTGACACTTATATTTACCATCTAACTCTTTGATAAAATCGGAAAACCTTTCTTTCTGCACTTTTGTAAAGCTTTTGTCTGCTTCATCTGCAGTTGCAAAATGAGTAAAAACTCCATCTATTGTAAGATTATTAAGAGATGCAATTTTTTTTATAATTGCTGCGCTTTTTCCATCGGGTTTAAAGCCTATTCTGCCCATTCCTGTATCAACTTTAATATGCACTGTTGCTTCTTTTTTAACAGATTGCGCAATGGTTGAAATGCTTACAGCATCCTCGTAAGATGTCACTGTCAGAATTATATCGTTTTTTATAGCATCTTCCTGTTCTTCCGTAAAGGTGTGGCCTAACACCAGAATAGGATTTGTAATTCCGTTTTTACGCAGATTAGTCGCTTCATCTACGGTTGCCACTGCAAAATAGTCTGCTTTATCTTTAAGAAGATTTGCAAAGGTTAATGCACCATGACCGTAAGCATCAGCTTTTATTACCGGCATAATAGCGGTACTTTGCGGAAACTGTTTTTCTATTTCTTTGAAATTATGCATAATTGCGTCCGAATGAATAAGGGCGCAAACTCTTTTATTCTGCATTTATAAGACCTCTTAGAAAATTATTTTTCATCCTTGAAAACAGACAGATTTTCAATAATATATGCAATCCAGCTGGCTACAGTAAATATAGCTGCAATCCAAATGAGCAGTCCCGAAACGGTAATTTCACATCCAGCAACAGTAAATGCAGGGTTACCAAGACCGCAAAGAAGCATCGCAAACATAATTGCAAACATCTGCACATTTGTTTTTACCTTGCCCCACCATGATGCCGCAATAACCTTGCCCTTTGACACAGCAACAACTCTCATACTTGTAACAAAGAATTCTCTTGCTATGATGATAATAGGAGCCCACACACTAACTACATCCATCTGTATAAAAGCAACAAGTGCTCCGAAGGAAAGAAGTTTATCTGCAAGTGGGTCCATAATTTTTCCGAAAGATGATACAAGGTTGTTCTTTCTTGCAAGGTATCCGTCAAGAAAATCTGTAATTGATGCAATTGCAAATACTATAAGCGCAAGGATATTATGTCCCGTAAGCATAAGAGCCATAACCACAGGCACCAGTATAATTCTTGCCATTGTGAGCTGATTTGGTAAATTCATTATTCTTCCGTCCTTTCTTCTCCGCAAAGGTCATACACATCTGCAGACTTTATTTCAACTTCCACTAATTCTCCGGGAGCAAGTTCTCTATGTGCACCAAAATAGATTTTCGGGTCTATCTCGATGCTTTCTCCCCCGCTTCTTCCGTAGTAGAGATTATCCTCAAAGCCTTCTGTCATAACAAGAAGAGTTTTTCCAATCATCTTTTCGTTTCTTTCAAGACTTATGCGTTGACAAAGTTCCATAACGGCATCACGCCTTGCTTCTTTCGTTTCTTCATCAAGCTGTCCTTTAAGCTTTGCCGCAGGCGTCCCCTCTTCGCAGGAAAATGCAAAAACGCCCGTTCTGTCAAATCTGACTTTCTCCAGAAATTCACAAAGTTCCGAAAACTCCTCCTCTGTTTCTCCGGGAAATCCTGCAATAATACTCGTTCGAAGCGTTATTTCAGGAATTTCTCTGCGAAGCTTTGAAACTAAAGCCTCAATACTTTTTCTGTCAGTCTTTCTTCCCATTCTTTTAAGCACACTGTCGCATCCGTGCTGAACGGGAATATCCAGGTATTTTACGATTTTATCTTCATTTTTAATAGTTTCTATGAGCTTATCGTCAAGCTCCTCGGGGTAGCAATAGTGTATCCTCACCCACTGAAGTTTTTCTATTTTGCAAAGTTTTGCAAGAAGCTCTGATATCCTCTTTTCTCCGTAGAGGTCAATGCCGTAGCGGGTGGTATCCTGGGCAACAACAATTATTTCCCTGACGCCGTCATTTACCAGTGCTTTTGCTTCCTCAACAATGCTTTCAATACTGCGACTACGGTACTTTCCCCGTATGTACGGAATTGCACAATAGGTGCATCTGTTATCACAGCCTTCAGCTATTTTAAGATATGCAGTATATTCAGGTGTTGTCCGAATTCTTGGCATATTTTCACATTCGGGCTTATCAATGTCTTCTATGTAAGAATTTTTTTTGCCATTAAGACCTGCTTCAATGGCATCTGCAATATTTGAAAATGCTGTTGTGCCAATGATAACATCAACTTCAGGCAGTTCTTTTCGTATATCTTCGCAGTATCGCTGTGCAAGGCAACCCGCTACTACGAGAAGCTTGCAGTTTTCAGACTTATACTCTGCCATTTCAAGTATCGCATCAATAGATTCCTGTTTTGCATCATCTATAAATCCGCAGGTATTGACAACGATAACATCCGCTTCCTGTGGGGAGGGAGTTATCTCGTATCCGCTTTCTGCAAGAATTCCCATCATATTTTCTGTATCACACAGGTTCTTGTTGCATCCGAGAGATACAAAGCCTACTTTAACAGCCACACTAACACCTCTAATCTTCTATATCGCGAAACGATGACATTCTATTCATCGCACCTTTTATTTCTTCAGGGCAAAATCCCCGTCTGAGATAAAAATTAAATATTCTTGTCCGTTCTTTCATATTACTGAAGTCTGCATTTTTAAAACGGCTTTCCATCTGACAAAAGAGTCTGTCTCCATCCACTTCCATAAAGGCTTCTTCGATAATTTCATCAGCGATGTCACGACCCACCCCACGGTGAACAAGCTCTGTGCGGATACGGGTTTTACCCCATTTTTTCAGATTTATGGCGTCGCTTGTGTAATGCTCGGCATATCTCCTGTCGTTTATATATCCATAGGATTTCAGAAATTCAATCTCTTTTTCTATTTCATCCTCTTCAAAGTTTTTTTCCTTGAGCTTGGTGCGGATTTCCTTTTCAGTTCTGTCTTTTATTTCAATAAGTCTTAACGCATAATCTCTAGGTTTAATCATCCAAAAACTCCATAAATACAAGATTTGCAAGGTCTGTTCCACGGTCTGTCAGCATTAAACTGCCATTTTCTTTTTTTAGCAGACCTTTTTCTATAAGAGGATTTACCCTTTCAGGAAATTCACCGTTATAGGTAACCCCCTCTGTCATTCTGAGTCCGAGCATAAAAAGTTCAAGTTTGCGCTCTTTTTCGTCAATGTCAATTACATTTATTTTTCTGCCATTCCCATTTATATAAAGGCATACATCAGAAGCATTTTCATAGCGCTGATTATTTTTATACGAATGAGCACCAGCCCCAAGTCCTATATACTCTTTATCCTGCCAATAGCCAGTATTATGACGACTTTCAAAGTCTTGCTTTGCATAGTTTGAAATCTCGTATCGGTTAAGACCGGACTTCTTCAGCTCGTCAGTTATAAGATAATACATTTTCCTTTCAGTATCTTCATCCGGCAGCTGAAGCTCCATATCGTAAAAAGGTGTCCCCTCTTCCAGAATAAGAGAGTATACCGATACATGGGGGGGATTTATCTTTTTTATACATTCAAGAGAATATCTGAGGCTTTTTACAGTCTGGTTGGGGATGCCAAACATTAAATCCACACTGTAGTTTTTAAAACCTGCGTTTTTTATCATTTCAACTGCGACCAGTGCTTCCTCTGAGGTGTGAATTCTTCCAAGCGCTTTCAATTCATCATCATTAAAGGACTGAATTCCCAGGCTTATTCTGTTTACTCCCCTACTGCGAAGCTCACGAAAAAGCGTATCATTCACCGTGCCGGGATTTGCTTCAACGGTAAATTCGTAATTTTCTGCGAGTATAAAGTTTTCATTTACTGCATCTATAACACGGAGAAGCTCGTCCCCTATCGATGTGGGAGTTCCGCCACCGATGTAGACAGTTTCTGTCTTTTCGCCTTTATATGATTTTATTTCTTCTATCAGTGCATCAGCATAAGTTTTTATAAAAGACTTGTCCGTAACTGAATAAAAATCGCAGTAAAGACATTTTTTGATGCAGAACGGTATGTGAATGTAAATCATATCAATCAAGTTTAAGAACTGACATAAATGCCTCCTGAGGAAGCTCCACGCTACCCACCTGACGCATTCTCTTCTTACCTTCCTTCTGTTTTTCAAGAAGCTTTTTCTTACGGGTAATATCACCACCGTAACACTTGGCAAGCACGTCTTTACGCATAGCCTTTACAGTTTCACGAGCTATGACTTTTCCACCGATTGCTGCCTGAATCGGCACCTCAAAAAGCTGACGCGGAATAGTCTCCTTAAGTTTTTCTGCTATACGACGCCCTCGGGCATAGCTCTTTGTGGAGTGAACAATGAAACTCAGCGCATCCACCATGTCACCGTTAAGAAGAATATCCAGCTTTACAAGGTCGCTCTTCTGATAGCCTGCCATTTCATAGTCAAAAGACGCATAACCGCGGCTACGGCTTTTTATGGCATCAAAAAAGTCATAAATAATTTCGTTCAGGGGGAGTTCATAATGCAGATTAGTTCTCTCAGAATCAATATAAGTCATACCGAGATACGTTCCACGCCTTTCCTCGCAAAGCTCCATAATTGCACCAACATATTCCTTTGGCACAAAAATGTTCGCTTTGACGATAGGCTCTTCCATATAGTCAATTTCTGCAGGTGACGGAAGATTGGTGGGATTTGACACCAAAACTTCCTCCCCTGTTGTTTTGTGTACATTATATACAACGCTTGGCGCTGTTGTAACAAGGTCAAGATTGAATTCTCTCTCAAGCCTTTCCTGGATAATTTCCATATGCAAAAGTCCCAGGAATCCGCATCTGAAACCAAAACCAAGCGCCACACTGGTTTCTGCCTCGAAAGCAAGTGCAGCATCGTTAAGCTGAAGCTTTTCCAAAGCGTCACGAAGATCGCCATACTTTGAACCGTCAGCAGGATAAATACCGCAGTAAACCATAGGATTAACACTTCTGTAGCCTTCAAGGGGCTCTGCAGCGGGATTATTTGCATCTGTAACAGTATCACCGACCTGAGTATCGCGAACTGTCTTAATGCTTGCCGCAATGTAGCCAACCTCACCTGCCTTTATAGATTTTGCAGGTGTCATCTGATTGGGATGAAGATAGCCTGTTTCCACAACATCAAACTCACCGCCTGTTGCCATAAAGCGGATACGCATACCGGGCCTAATTTCGCCCTCCATCATTCTTACATAAACGATAACGCCTTTGTAAGAATCATAGTAAGAGTCAAATATGAGCGCACGTGGCGGTGCTGCTACATCACCTGTAGGTGCAGGGATATTATTTACAATATATTCGGGAATTTCTTCGATATTTATTCCGTTTTTTGCACTGATTCTCGGTGCTTCTTCTGCAGGGATACCGATAACATCCTCGATTTCCTTGACAATTTCCTCCGGACGTGCACTGGGAAGGTCGATTTTATTTATTACCGGAAGTATTTCAAGGTCATGTTCAAGTGCAAGATAGGTATTTGCAAGAGTCTGTGCTTCTATACCCTGGGACGCATCAACAACAAGGAGTGCACCCTCACATGCTGCAAGAGAACGTGACACCTCGTAATTAAAGTCAACGTGACCGGGGGTATCTATGAGGTTAAGGACATAGTCCTGCCCGTCTTTTGCTTTATAATTAAGTCTTACGGCACGCGCCTTGATAGTGATACCTCTTTCTTTTTCAAGGTCCATATTATCAAGAAGCTGTTCGGACATTTCACGGCTTTCAACAGTACCTGTTAATTCCAGAAGTCTGTCAGCAAGGGTACTTTTACCGTGGTCTATATGTGCAATTATACAAAAATTTCTGATGTTTTCCTGCATGGCTGCTCCCTTCAATTCTACGAGTTTTCCATTTGGATATCATTGTATCATAAAAAAGGTAAAAAGTGAATAGTTTTTTAAGAAAAAATTTAAGGGTGATATGAATTTCATATCACCCCACTTTAATCAACTTACCGTGGAAGCTTTGCTTTATCCCTGAGAGGACGAAGGTTACTATCCCATATATACATATATTTGTCATTGCCTACCGGAATTTCAAAAGTATTGATGCCCTCTTCAATGTCAAATGTCGAACATCCGTCTTTGCCAAATGCAACAAGCTTTGCAGTACCTGTGCTTCCGTTGTAAACTTCCGCTATAATCTTACCGTCTTTTACATAAGGTATTGCATAACGTATTCCGTTAAGCACCATATTCCCGGCTTCATGTAATTTCGAAGTTTCAAAATTGTATTTACAGTATCGGATTACATTATTGTCTATATACATTCCACAAATGCCGTCTATTTCTTCAATAAGTTTCGTTTCACCTGTTTTTGGATTGTAGGAATATATCGCTTTGTCTGTATTGAAATATAAAAGCCCCGAAAATTCTGCCAGGCCTGCATAGATAACACCGGTGTATATATAATTTCCCCCAATGCTCCACTCACCGTCCCCACCGTCAAGGTCTTCGTAAATAACATTGCCGTCACCGTCAACAAGATCGTCGCCGCTTACCCAGTAGTCTACGTTGTTTATGGATACGATCTGAGAATGATTTTCGTGCCAATCTGCATAGTCATACTTGTCAGAATCAGCCACTCTTCCGCCTGTGTCATATCCGAAATGAGGGTTTTCCATTGACTGAATTCTTTCATCGCTAAGAAGTTCAAACTCATGACTTATCTGATCCGGTGGAAGTCCTTTAGGATCGTCCCACGTTACGTCTACATGGTACCATTTGCCGTCAACCTTAACAAGATTCCATGCATGAACCATCTCCTCGGATGTAACCATAACGCTTTCTACACCCACAATTTTCATTATGTAGTTAAATGCCAGTGCATAGCTTTCACAGACGCCCGTTTTAGTAACCATAATAGTTATGTCATGATTTTGTAATGTCCAGTCATAATCATAGTGAAGCACCATGTAGTCGTGCACTTCCATAACCTTTTCAAAATCGGTCATGTCATTTTCGATGTAAAGAAGAATATTGTCAGTTTCTTTGTCTATTGCCTTGTGCATAGCAGCAATTTCATCCCGGTCTGTTGTTGTATATGATGGACAAATGCTTGTAATATACATTGTTTCGTCATCGTCATACAAAGCATAATAATAGTTATATTCTCTGCCTACATAGTAATACAAAGGATGATTGTAAAAAACATTGCTATATAGCTTAGATAGCTTCATTTCCAACTCATCCGAACTTTCACCACTTATATCAAACTCTTTGACATCTATTTTTTCTGAAAATGACGCCCAACCTTCAAGAACAACCTCATCAAATGTTTTTCCGCTTGAAGAAGGCATCATCACATCTTCAGAATCGGGAAGACCGATAATTCCCTCTCCACTTTCTTCAATAGCCTCGGGTTCGAAGAAATAAATTGCACCTGCGTTGCAGGAAAAAGCCAACGTTAAAATAAGAAACACTGTCAGTATCCGTCTCATTGGAAACACCTCTTTCAAAATATATACGGTACCACACTTATATTATACTGTAAAATTCAGGTAAAAGTCAATATATTTCTTGAGATTGCATAAGTCCGTATTTAGTCTTTATTCTTTCAAGTTTTTCAGAAACAGGACGAAAAGCCACAAAGAGGAAAAACACCGTTGATGCTGCATGCATAAGGTCAAAAGGTATTCCGAGAATTACAGAGGTTTTTAAAAGTTCCCATGTAGGGTAAGAGTACATCATTATAACATTTCCGAAATTAACAGTAAATCCGTACAAGAAAAATACTGATAAAAAGCCAAACAAAGACAGTGTGATTCTGTTCTTTCTTATTAACCTGATTTTAAAAACTAAACCTGAAAGAAATCCTATCATTCCGAATCCGAACATCTGCCACGGGGTCCATGCACCGTGCGAAAGAAAGAAGTTTGACACAAAGACAGAGAGTGCCCCCACCAAAAATCCTGATTCTGCACTAATACACACACCTGTAATTATAACAAGTGCTGCCATAGGCGTAAAAGACGGAAAAGAAAAAAGTACAACTCTTCCCGCTGCAGTAAGTGCCGAAAGAGCACAGATAAGTACTATTTCTCTGGCGGCAGGCCTTCGTTTTTCAAAAGAGAAGAAAAACGGAAGCATAATTTCTGTAATTATCGCAAGACTTATGAAATAGTACTGTCTGTCGTCAAAAAGGACCTTTCCGACAAATATGGTTGCCGGAATTGCAATAAGCAGCATAAATATACTTAGAATAGTGCTTTTTGAAATGCCTCTTTTTTCTTTTTTTGTTTCTTTTTTTTCAGTTTCTTCCGTATGCAGAGGTTTTATGTAAAGGTTGTTTTCTTTACACACTGTTTTCTTCTCAGCTTTTTTTCCCGTAAGAGCACATATTATATCTTCTGTCAGAACCGCGTTATCAATTATTCCGCGACTCATCCTATTTGCCGTAGTAGTGTAAAAGCTTTTCCCGGAAAAAAACTCTCCCGGCTTGTCCAGGCTGATTATTGAGCCATCAAAGAACATAGCACATCTGTCTGCATATTCTGCACAGAATTCTACATCGTGAGAAACCAGGATTATTGTTTTTCCGGCACTTTTGAGATTTACAAGTATCTCTGAAAGTTTTTTTCTGAAATTTGCATCAATACCTTTTGTAGGTTCGTCAAGCAGTATAATATCAGGATTCGTAAGAAGCACTTTTGAAAGTGCTACTCTCTCCGCTTCTCCTCCCGATAAATCGTACGGGTGACGGTCAGAAAGATTTTCGAGGCTGCAAAGTTCAACCATCTCTGTCACAGCTTTGTTTTTCTCAACAGAACTCAGCTCAGAGTCCGAAAGAACTTCATACAGTTCGCCTTTAACCGTTTTTTCAACAAACAAAGTCTCCGGATTCTGAGGTAGCATAGCTACTTTGAGATTCTCGCCAAAAAAATCTATTTTACCTCTGTATGGTTTATTAATATTACTTATCAGCGAAAGCATAGTTGTTTTACCGCTGCCGTTTCCGCCCAGAACAGCAAATATTTCGCTTTTTTTTATTTCCGCATTAAGTTTTTTTATAACATCTGAAGAGTTTTTATCATAGCGGAAATATACATTTTCAAGCTTGATTAGTGTTTCGTGATCGCCTATTGCTTCATTTTCTGCTTTTATCGGTGTAAAGCCATTTTCATTTACATATCCGGACAGCCAATCTCTTCCCTCTTTAACTGTCACAGGGGAAGATGCTGACGATTCCACTGCCATATGCACACGCATTGCCGTCGGAAAAAAGCTATGCAATGAAGTATCCTTCAGTTTTTCAGCCATATTGCAGGGCTTTCCCAGATACACGGGTTTCCCCTTTTCCATAACAAGAACTCTGTCGCTTATGGGAAGAGCTTCCTCCAGTCGGTGCTCTGAAAGAATCACTGTTGTACCTATTTCTCTGTTTATCTTTGAAAGTGCCGATAAAAACTCCTGGGCTGCTATAGGGTCAAGCTGACTTGTTGGTTCGTCAAGAATAAGCACCGACGGTGAAGTTACCATAACTGAAGCAAGATTCAATATTTGCTTCTGTCCGCCGGATAGTTCTGTTACATTTTTATAAAACCAGTTTTCAATACCAAAAAAAGATGCCATTTCTGCAACTCTTATGCGTATTTCCACATTGTTCATACCCAGGCTTTCAGCACCAAAGGCAATTTCGTGCCAAACCTTGTCCGTTACAATCTGATTTTCAGGATTCTGCATTACAAATCCTATATTTTTCACTTCTGTCAATCGGTCAATACTATATAGATTTTCACCATTGTAAAGCGCTGTTCCGCTAAATTTTCCTTCGGGAGAAATTGACGGTTTAAGAAGTCTTAATAAGGTCGTCTTACCGCAACCAGATGTGCCGCAGACAGTCAGAAATTCACCCTGTCTGACATCAAGGCTTATACCATCAATGGCAGGTGCATCTTCCCCGGGATAACAAAATTTAAGATTTTCTATTTTAAAGCAATCCATCTCAATTTCTCCCTCCCTTCTATAAGTACAGGCGTCAGCATCAACAAAGAATAAAAAGCATAAAATCCGTAAGAAAACGACGATGAGGTTACCGTGATTACCGGAAAATAACTATAACTTGTATATTCCCCAACAATTCCTACAATAACAACCGTACCGCATAACAGCATCCAGATAAGCGCTACTGCATCTCTTGACTCAAAACCAAATATCTGAAATGTTGTTCTTTTTCCAACTCCATATCCACGGCTCCGCATTGAGTCTGATGTTTCTATAGAATTTTCAAGGGATTTTGTAATCAGTATTGACAGAATTTTCACCCATCGCTTACACCTTATTATGATATTTCCCTTCGCGGGGTCCCTTCCAAGTGATTTTTGCCCGTTGACAATTTCTCTTGCTTCGGCTGACATTTTTGGAATAAAACGAAGTGTCATTGATGTTACAAGTGAAATTGCCGGAGAAAATTTCCCGAATATGTAAAGAAACTTATCGCTCGTCACAATGCGGTTATACGATAAAAAGAAAAGCATAATCGTAAGGAACATAACCGCTGAGCAGACTCCAAAAAATATGGACTCCGCTGTTAAAGGATTTCCGCTTGGAAAATACGCAAGAATCGTTGCCCCTTTGTGGTTAAAAAGAGGATTTATTACAGCTGTCAGAAACACGAAAGGAATCATTGCTGTAAGTGACCTGAGTATTTTCTTTGCACCTGCTTCCATAAATCCGCATAAAAGAGAACACATAAGAGAGATCAGCAATAATACGGGATGCATTATAAACATTGAAAAACCTATTGCCAGCAGAAAATAGGCAAAAATCACTATTGGATTGTATGTTTTAAATTCCCTCATTTCTACGTCTCCTCTCTTTTTTATCAGATTTTTCCTACATCTTTTCCCATATCACACGAAAATACCAGTTCGACAATATCTCCGTTTTTAAGCTTATACTGCGAACATCCGTATTTGGGGAATTCGCCATTAACACGATATAACCACCCTGACCTTGAACCGCAATCAAACTCATAGATATTATTTATTCCCTCGATATACGCACTGTCATACACCGGCATGCTGACATATTCAAAATGGATCCCGTTATTTTTCATTTCCCGTAGAAGCACATCAAACACGCTATCTCCCTCTGAAAACTCCACTTTATTTGAATTAAAAATTATTCCGTCAGATGGTATCAAAACTCTCTTACTTTCATCAAGTAGCCCAATATTCTGATTTATTGTATCACATCTGACTGATAATGTACATATCAATTTTTCATCAATTTTCTCTTCAATTTCATCAGAATCGGATTCAGGCTTTTCTGCAGGAAGAACTTTTGTGTTTTGATTTTCTTTGGTTGTATCATTTACTTTTTCAGAAACATCTTCGTTTACTGTAACTATTTCTTCAGAAATAGTTACAGACGGAAAAGCTTCATTGCTGAAGCTTTTTTCACTTTCTTTGCTTACATTTCTGTCTGAAAAATACATAATTGCAAAAACAATAATTATTATCAGCACAGAAATTATTTTGCCTTTGTGTTTTTTTAAATACTTCATACTTTATTCCTCTTTCAGATATCAGGACAGTAATATTTTCTGCAATGATTGCAGTTTATTTTACTACATTTTCACAAAATCGCATAATTATTGTTGCTATCTGCCCGCGGGTAGACGACTTTTCAGGAGAAAGCACAGTTTCGCTTATTCCTGTTATAAGCTCTTTACTATTTGCCCATTCAAGTGCATCCATAGCCCAATTGCTGATTTTGGCTGAATCTTCAAAGTAAGAGATATCTTTTTTAACTGAAACATCGTAATCATTCAATTTTGCGTATCTGTAAAGAATGGTTGCCACCTGTTCGCGGGACACTTCCGCATCTGGTGCAAATTCCGTTTCTGTGATACCATTCACTATACCATTTGCGGCTGCCCACATGACTGCTTCTGAATACCACTTATCTGAAGTTACATCAGTAAAAATGTTATTTGATGAATCTTCCTCTGGTTTTGACATTCTGTAAAGGATTGTTACAAGCATGGCTCTTGTCATTCTTCCATCAGGCTCAAATACATTTTCTGTACCCTGCATAAGATTGTTTTCATACACATATTTTACTGAATCATAATACCAGTCGCCCTGTTTCACATCGGAGAATGTGTTTTCAGCAAACACATGGGGCTTGGGCATCTGTGTGACAGGAATTTCTTCAGTGTTTTTATCTTCTTTTATTTCTGGTTTATCCTCCGGTGCTTTTTCTTCTGTTTTATTATAGCTACCTCCCCCGCCTGATGATGAAGATGTACTTTTTTTGGTAACATTTATTTTGCATACGGCAGGCACCAATATCTCAGCATCACTATATGCCATCACATAATACTCTCCTTGCGGCACATTCTTCAGGCTTATTTTTATCTGACCTTTTTCATCTGTCGTCATATCTTGTGGAATTTCGCTTCCGAGGAATATAATTTTTGCCCCCTCACAAGGCAATACAACAGGATTCCACTCAGTATCGTAACCTGACTTGTTAAGAGTTATTTTTGCAGAAGCGCCACTTTTAGCGGTTACTTCGTTTTTATCAAAGAAAGAGTAACTGTCACTCCAGTATACTGTGTCGCAATAGTTGAATGCAGTAAGATAATCTCCCTCTGACACTTCATCATTAAGGCTCCAACAGCTTGCGTTGTTGAGCCAATATCCTGCCGCAGCTGAGGTTCCCGGAGTTCCTTTACCCCAGAGGACTCCAAGAGATAATCCGTATGTTCCCATAAAGGTGTTATAACCTTTCTCTGCTCCGCCGTCATAATATTCTTCGTGAACGGCATAAAGTGCCTCGTCCACAGTAAGTGCTCCGCTATGGTCACGGTCTATAACTGTTATGGGTACCTGCGCTACATATTCATCATTTTTGTCTTTTACTATATTTCCATCTGATGCAATTGTCACATACACAGTTGCAGGTTCGGCACTTTCGTTTTCCTCTTCAGAAGACTCGTTATCAGCATCATCTTCATATGCGGCACCGACAGTGCTGAAATCCCAATATAAAATATCCTCTTTGTGCGCTTTTCTGTACGCGTCGTACGATTGCATTACCTGTACGGTTGACATTGAACTTACCGTATCTTCGTATATATACCCGTTTCCGTCTGTATCACGAAACTTTTCTATAGATTCAAAAAGATTATTACCCTGATTTGTCACATCAATTTTAAAAGAAGCTGCTGCAAGCAATACCTGGGCGGCAGAATTTACATTGCCAAAGTAATTATCATCTTCAGAAATGTTCTCTTTCAGGAAACTAAAAGCATTATCTGTTACTTCTTTGACATTTTCTTCAGACTGATACGGTGCAAGCGCCTGTAGACAAATTGCAGTCATATCAACATCAGAGCTTACATTATCTCCCAATCCGAAGCCTCCGTCTTCTGCCTGAAAGGATAAAATTCCGTCTATTATACTTTCCCTGTTCCATACTGAATCTTCGGGGATTTTCACATTTGCAGCATCCAGCGCAATAAGTGCGTATGCCAGTTCATTAGAGCCTTCATTAAGTCTTGAGTTATTATAAATAAGCTCCGCTAAGTTTATGCCCTCTACATCTGTTATGTCCCTGTCCATTACTGTAAGCGCCAAAGCAGTGCGCTCTGCGTCAGTTGGTTTAACATCTGTATTCCACTTTTTTACTTCTTCTGCTACTGAAATAAAATATTCATTGAGGATATTTTCATCAACAGACTTTCCTGCACGAAGCATTGCGATAATATACCACTCAAATCCGTATGTCACACCACTTCCATTATGTGCCGCTTCAAGCTGACTGCGGATATAACTTTCCGATGCTCCGATGCCTGCACTTATGATTTCATAATAATCTTTTTCTTTTGTAACTTTATCCGCAAATACTGCTGACGGCACAGCGAAGACCGTCATAACAATTACTACCAAAAAACTTAATACCTTTTTAAGATTCATTTCAAATTATTCCTTTCGTTTGTTGTATATTTTGTTTCTTGAACTTCACCTCCATGCCGCAGGAAACAAAAAAAGCCGCGGCTTACGCCACAGCTGATTTTCTGTGTTATTTTTTTATTTGCACGCAAATAAAACCGCTTTCCGTCTGAAAATTGCAGAGAAAGCGACACCCCCAGTGCAGGTCTTCTGACTCGTACCGTTTAAATATACTTCTGCCTTCCCAATTTCTCAGTGACTGACTTTCGTCAACGAAGCATACAAGGTACATACAGCGGCAGTTCCGTCCGGGATTCTCACCCGGTTCTCTTTTCACCCTTAATACCTTGATTAAATCTTTTGCAGTATAAAGGACACACTGTGTGAATTTATTTATTTTGCTAAGTCTATCACAAAAACTTTTTCCTGTCAATCATCCCCAGTAAGAATTCCAGTCGGGATTTGAAAGGCGCATAAGAGCCTCCATAAAGTAATAGTCGCCCCAGATATTACATTCATCAACTCCGTTACTATGCGGCATTGAATAAACTGCGTGTTTAAGAATTCCGTTTGAGTTTGCTATATCTTCTGTAAGACATTTTTCCGTCAAAGCATTAAGCATATCTTCCGCTTTTTTAACAAATTCCCCGGGAATAACTGCGTTTCTTGCCATTTCAAGAATACCGCAAACCACAATCGGTGCACTGGAGGTATCCTTTTGAGTTTCTGTGTCGGTAAAAATCAAATCCCAAGCAGGAATATCATCATCCGGGAGTCTGTCCAGAAAAACTTTTGTTACCTTGCAAAATTTATCAATCAGGCTTTCGTCCTTCGTATATTTGTATGCAATGGCAAGTCCGTACACACCCCACGCCTGTCCACGCGCCCAAATAGAGTCATCCGAAAATCCCTGGTGAGTGACTCCGTAAAGTGGAGCTCCTGTTTCCGGATCAAAATAATATGTATGATGAGTTGAAAAATCTTCCCTCAGAATCACATCCATAGTTGTTTTTAGATGAGCCATTGCTATGTGGCGGTAATTATCATCTCCCGTTACTTCATACGCCCAGAATAGAAGCGGAATGTTGAGCATACAGTCAATAATCAGGCGGTAGCTCTCTTTTGCGCCAAGTTCTCCCCATGCCTGAATAAACTGTCCTTTCTCCTGAAATCTTCCACACAACCGGTCCGCTGCCATAAGTGCAGCTTTTTTTGCAGTTTCATTTCTGAGAATCTTATACGCTGCAACACATGAGGGAGAGTACAGAAAGCCCATATCATGATGGTCAACTTCGATTTTTCTTATTATGCGGTCAAGAAAATCGTCTACCTGCCAAAGTGCCTCTGCCTTATATTTTTCTTCCCCTGTAAATTCGTACGCAAGCCACAGCATACCTGTCCAGAATCCATTTGTCCATCCGTTATTAGGTGTTCCGGGGTAAATGTTATTGATACTTGCTGCATCAGGATATGTATGAGAAAGGGTTTTAAGTCCTTCGTCAACAATTTTGAGAGAGTATTCTAACGCTTTACTTCTGTAAGTATTCATATTTTCACCTTATTAAAATTCGCGCTCTTCAATTATTTTCTTTATTTTCTGAGGATCTTTTTCTTCAAGGAATTTGTATTCTTTTCCGGAAGGTACTTTACCGTTCTTTTTGCAAAGCTCTTTAAGAGGCTGGACAGGAGTGATTGCAAGTGTTACCTCGCCGTCGTCTGTTGTAACTGTTGCAATTATGTACTTATCATCATTTGTAAATGATGGATGCGGGTCAAGATGATAACATCCGCCTCTGTCAACAATAGGGTACTTAAGTCCGGAGAATATATCAATTTCCTTGTTTTCCTCTCTGTCATAGAAAAGGATTTTACAAGGAGTATCTTTCCAATAGTAAGGAGTGTGGTCTCCGCACCAATACTTTCTGTCATAGGTTGTGTGGCTATGGCAAATCGGTCTTTTCCATACATGTATAGCCTTTCTTGTTTTTGGATCACATTCATATGAACCGAATGCATAATCTGACCAGCAGAGTGTACCGTCCTTTGCCCAGAAATCGTGAGTCGGTGCAAAACCGCTGTAGTAATACCATGCATCAGGGTAAAGTGCCTCGAACCGCGTTCCCCATGTATCAACAAGCCACATTCTGTTTTTTATGCCAATATATTCGCCGCTTTTTCCGTCACGCCACCAGTCCTGGTCAATAAGGAAAAGATTCGGGTCTTTTGGAGAAAACTGGGCGTGGTTATAACACCTTCCCGATGTATCAAGAATTGTTACTTTCCCTGTTTCCAAATCTCCGTAACCTACATACCACGTTTCGGCAATCTGCATATCAAGAACAATCTTTTTCTTATCGCAGGAAACGCTTGCGTGAGTAAACATTCTCTCTACATATCTGTTATTTACAAATTCAGGTTCAAGGGATAATATTTTTGTTATTTTACCCTCTACCGTGATTCTGTACACAGAAGAATCCTCCGCAAAAATTGCATCGTGACTGCCCGGGAAAATTGCATACTGACTTCCTCTTGAAGTGCCTGCACCGGGGAAACTTCTTACAAAAGGATTTTCGGGATCCATTGATATAACCGCAAGATGCACAAAATTTGCAGGCGGGTTAAGGCATCTTATCCACAGATATTTTCCGTCATCGGTAAGAGAACATTCGGAAAAATAAAAGTGCTGGTGTACTCTTGCCACCTTTTTAGTAAGTATATAGCTTTTAACCCCACTTTCAGGGTCTGTAAATTCGGTAAAATACGGGTGTTTGTCAAGATTAAGCATCTAACCCCCTCCTTTTGTATGATTATACAGCACAATGTAATTCATTTCAATATAATTTCAGACAAAAATTATGCGTTTTTGGTCATTTAACTTTTTAAACTTTCCTCATTTATAGTGGACAAAATCTTTTTCGTGTAGTATAATGAAATATATTGATGAATTATATGTAAACAAGGAGAATGAAGATGAAAAAATTTATCTTTTCATTCATTTTAATATTGTTATGCCTCTTATCCGTTAAAGTCTGTGCTGAGGGCAAAATATTCGAGTATTCATTCCTTTCTCAGGAGGAAGAATCAGCCTGGTCCGGGATTTATTTTGACCGTTCTCTTCCCTCTGGCAAAGGGTATTCTGCATTTATAAATAGCCCCTTCGGTGAAGTAAAGGGCGGCAGCGTTAGTCATGTCATTGACTTCTCTGATAAAATACATCTTGAAGCCGGAAAATTTTACACACTCAGTGGTCTTGTTTTAAATCCACTTAACGAGGGTAATCATCAGACCTATTCTGATGCACGCCTGGAGAATGGTGCAAACACTGTTATTGTTACTGTATCAGGTTCCAACACAGACTGGCAACCCTTTTCAGTAACTTTCTATTCCGGTCAGTCAGGAGATTTTAATCTTTCCGTTCATTTCACTGACGGAAATGAAGATTTTGGTTTTTTTATCGACGAAATCATGTTGAGAGAAGACCATTATACTCTCTCTAAGCTTGGAGTACGGGGCACGGAAGAAATTATGATTCCTATAAACACCGTGTCTCAAACCAGATTTATCCCCTATCTCATTTCGTCAGAACAGAAGGAAATAGTTATACTTTCTGACAGCAGTGTAGTATCGTCGTGCACAGCTTCTTCGGGAACAGAGTATGACAATACCAATTTTACTCTCTCAGTATCAAGAGAAGCCGTCCCCGATACAGTTCTTACGGTGGACTTTACTCTTAAAAATTATGCTGACCTTGCTCCAACATCACTGAATGTGACTCTTACCGACAATATGATTAATGATTCAACCTTTGATGGTGAGGGTCTGAACTGGACGAGTTCCTCAAACATAGAAGCAATAAAAACGGATGCGGAAAGCTATATCAGTCTGCCTACAAACGATTACGGCAAGTACGGTTATTTTTCAACACTTACCTACAACGAATCCCAACTTCTTATAGGCGGAGAACTTTATGTTCTGCGGGCAAAGGTTAAATCTGATATTGGTACATCCGAAAGAGAAATCTATGCAAAAAACACTGCCACACTCAACGATTCAAGTCTGTATTTTGAAATCAAAGATGTTTCCGGAACTGAATGGAAAGAAGTCTTTGCAGCTTTTATTCCCGAAGCAAGCGGTGTTTATGATATAAACGTTAATCTGTGTTCTGCCTACGATTCAACAGTTTTTGTGGATGATATTTCGTTGTCGGCAGAATCCCTGAAACCGGAGCATATTACTCTTCACGCTCCGGGTAACATAGCTGTTCCTGATGTTATAACCGCTTACCCGGTTTCAGCGCTTCTACGCGACCAGCTTGGTAATGTTATTGAAGGCAGAGTCAATATTTCACTTATTTCCGACAATACGTCACTGCAGTTTGACCCCTCGGGGGGGTACCTCACTGTATTTCCCGATACTCTGCAGGGAGAATATATTCTGCGTGCGGAATTTGCTGATAATCCGGAAATTTATGCAGAACTTCCATTTACGGTTAGTTTTGATTATATAGGAGACGGCACCTTTGAAAAAACAGCTCCCAATGAATGGTGGACCATTGCATCTCCATTTGAATTTTCATTTTATCTCCGTAACGACGGCTACTCACGGAGAGCTCTTGTGAACTCTGACGGACCGTATTTTATACTGCTCAACAATTCCTATGTTCATCTTTTAAAAGACACTCCGTATGTATTCAGCAGTGAGTTCTCTTCTGCAACCGACTGTACTGTAACGCTCTTTGTAGAGGATCTTGAAGCAATTGTTCATCCTCTTGCACAGTTCTATGTTGCCGCAGGCACAACTCTTGGAGAAAAGCTCAGTCCCGAGTTGTTTCTTGCTGAAGAAAATGTAGTAGGACGAATTTTCCTTTATATTCAGTCTGATTATTCTGATTCGTTTTCAATATACTGTGATAATCTTTCTCTGAAAAAAGCTACCGTACTCGCATCCAATCTGCATGCAACAGGCACTTTCCATGTAAGCGGCACAGCTGAAGCACACTTCTCTTTTTACAACAGTGTTACTCAGGACAGCGATGCATCTTCTTCTATTGTAAACTGGTATGTTTCTTCTGAGCCCAATGAGAATTTTGCAATGCTTGAAAACTTTGACAGAAACATATATTTTGACACATCTTTCCTTAATAAATATGTGTATTTTGAGGTCATTCCGGTGTGTCCGGTTACAGGCTTTTCGGGTTATTCCGTAAGGTCTGAGGTTTATCGTATCACTTCAGAAGAGCTTTCAGAAGAACCGGGAGGAAATTCTGATACCTTCCCAACTCTTACCCAATATTCCGGTGAAAATCTGTTTGAAGACATAAACGATCACTGGGCGGAAGATTGCATAAACGAGCTTAAGCACAACAAAATTATCAACGGAAGAACGGAAACTGAGTTCTGTCCAAATGAATATATGACCAGAGCTGAGTTTGCAAAGCTCATTGCCAGCGCATTTTCAATAAGAAGCATCACAGACTTTTCGCAGTTCAACGATATTTCAAAGTCAGACTGGTTTTATAACGATGTGTGTGCACTCAATCAAAACGGTATTATAAACGGCATCTCAGCAGACTCTTTTGCGCCACACAGCAACATTACCCGTGAAGATGCAGTTGTAATTGTAATGAGAATATACGAAAGATTCTTTGAAAAGCCGCAAACATCCGATATTTTCTTCAATGACAACGGTGATATATCCGATTATGCCAAACCTCACATTCAGTTCGCTTGTGAGCTTGACATTGTTAAAGGCAACGACAAAAACTGTTTTTTGCCTAAAAGCAATATAACAAGAGCAGAGGCGTCCGCACTTGTATACAGATTGATAAAAGAGGGATAATTCATTGAAAAAAATTCTTAAAATTCTGACACTGATTATATATGCCGTACTTATGGTTCTTGCATTTGTATATGCAAAGGATATTACAATTGATGAACTGCTTGAGTATTCTCCGCAAAATACGCTCCTTGCAATACTTTTTGTATTAGGATTGTACACGCTCAAAAGCGTTTCGGTGTTTTTTCCGATTATAGTCCTGCAGATTCTGAGCGGCTTTCTGTTTAACCCGTTCCTGGCAATAATAATAAACATTGTTGGCTCTGCAGTGGTTTATGCCATTCCATATTTTCTGGGAAAATTTCTCGGAGCGGAAAAGGCAGAAGAAAAAATTAAAAAAAGCCCGCGTATTGCCAAGCTTTTTGAAAAACAGCACAAGCACGAATTCTTTCTTACATTTTTTCTGAGAGCAATAAGCTGCCTGCCGGGAGACCTTGTCAGTATGTACCTTGGTGCTTCAAAATTCAATTTTTTTAAATATCTGATTGCAAGTATGCTCGGTAATTTCCCCGGACTTGTTCCTGCAACTTTTATGGGAAAAAGCATAACCGACCCTCTGTCGCCTGATTTTATAACTGCGACTTTAATCACGGTGCTTACCGCACTGTTATCCGTAGTTGTATATCACTTCTATAATAAAAAACATAAGATATGACCTGTTCTCATGTAGTACTCCGTGCTTGCGTAACCATAGTTTTATACATTTTGATTTTACTCAAATTTCTAACAGAAGTAAAGCAGCTGCAAAAACTCAGTTTTTTTGCAGCTGCTTTTTTAAATAATATTCAAGTGTATTATAATTTTCTTCCATAAGCTCTATATAGGTTTTTCCGGAATCAAGCTCTTCCCTTGTTACGGTGTGACAGGAATGAAGCAACGCCTTTTCTGCACCGGTGTCATTACAAATCATATCAGGAAGCTTTCCGTTTGACGTTTCTGTATAGAATACAACATCTATGTTTTCTTTTTTTATTATATTAATAAGCTCTGTTACCGATGCCGCACTCGGCTCGCTTTCCTCGGAACATCCGGGAAAAGCCGCGTAATATTGCAACGAATAATCCTCTGTAAAATATTCAAACGGAAATCTGTCCGCAAAAACCAATTTCTTTTCAGCATTTTTTGTGAGCTCTGTGAATTTTTTGTCGAGATATTCAAGTTTCTTTATGTATTCTTCAGCATTTTTTTTGTAATATTCCTCATTTACATTATCAATCTCTGCCAAGGATTCAGCCACAGCCGTTACTATTTTTTCTGAGTTTCTCAAAGATGTCCAGATATGCTGGTCGTATTCAAAGAAACTGTGCCCTTCATAATGATGTTCATTAAGATTTACACAATCCATTGCAGAAACAACCTTGTTTTCCGCAAGATTCTCCGCAACCCCTTCTGCCCACGGCTCAGCATCTTTACCAAGCATTATAAAGAGTGAGCTTTCCTGTACTGCTACAACATCCTGAACAGTCGGCTCGTATGAATGAGCATCTGCTCCGCACGGAAGCAACAACGTGATATCTGCCCTGTCACCTGCAATGGAGCGAGCAAAATCATATAAAGGATAAATTGTCGCCACAATCTGTATTTTACTGTTTGATTTATTATTAACTTCATTGCATCCTGAAAAGGAAACAATAAAAACTGTCATAAGAATTACAGACAAAAACTTTTTCATATACATTCTCCAATTTGATAATCATTCTCATATTCACAGAAATTATTTTACTATTTCCATCTTATTTTGTCAAGAATATTGACTAAGATAAAGAAAAGAATTATAATATTATAGGTATTTTTTTTGAAAGGAAGTCTTTTGAATGACTAAAATTGACATATTTTCAGGTTTCCTCGGAGCAGGCAAAACGACTCTTATAAAGAAACTCATAAAAGAAGCTTATTCCGGGGAAAAACTTGTACTTATTGAAAACGAATTCGGAGAAATCGGCATTGACGGAGGCTTTATGAAAGATGCCGGAATTGAGGTTACAGAAATGAATTCCGGTTGCATATGTTGTAGCCTTGTAGGTGACTTTGCAGAAGCCCTCGGAAAAGTTCTGTCAGAATACAATCCCGACAGAATACTTATCGAGCCCTCAGGAGTTGGAAAACTCAGTGATGTAATAAATGCTGTTAAAGGTGTTACCGGTGAAGATGTGATTCTTAACAGTTATTGTGCTGTTGCAGATGCAAAAAAATGTAAAATGTATATGAAAAATTTTGGTGAATTTTTCAACGACCAAATTGAGAATGCTTCTACTGTAGTTCTCAGTCATACAGATTCTCTGTCTGAGGACAAGCTTGCTGAATGTGTTAAACTTCTCAGAGAGCATAACGACGAAGCAGAAATTATTACTACTCCGTGGGATGAGCTTGACGGAAAATCAATTCTCGAAGTAATGGAAAAAAACAGCACTCTTGAAAAAGAGCTCCGTCATCTCGAGGACGAGGAGGTATGTCCGCACTGTGGCGTTCATCACGACCATCACCACGATGAAGAGTGTCACTGTCACGACCACGACCATCATCACGATGAAGAGTGCCACTGTCACGACCACGACCATCATCACGATGAAGAGTGCCACTGTCACGACCACGACCATCATCACGATGAAGAGTGCCACTGTCACGACCACGACCATCACCAC
>JAZUOX010000066.1:0-9534 GCA_045604905.1 Clostridia bacterium | reverse complement strand
CTTGCTCAAAGCTTAAGTTTTTCGGCATTGGCATAACCATTCCTTCCGGAACACAAACATACTGTGCATAACCGCCTCCACCTAAAAGTGCACACACAGAATCACCAATTTTAAATCTTCCTTTTTGTTTTGCAACCTCTCCCATAGCATCAACAGTGCCCGACACTTCAAGACCAGGCCACTCTGGCCAACCTTTTGGTGATGGATATGTGCCTTTCTTTTGCAACAGGTCAGCACGATTTATACCAATTGCTTTGATTTTTATGCGTATTTCATCATCTTTTACAGAGGGCATTTCAACATCTGTAAATAACAATTTTCCATCTTTTACTAGCATTGCTTTCATATCAATCAGTTCCTTTCATAGACAATGTTCTTCCGCCGTCGCAGACATATGTCTGTCCTGTTATAAATCTTGCTTTATCCGAAACTAAAAACTCTACAAGATTTGCAATATCCTCCGCCATGCATTTTTCGCCAAGCAAGTTCGTTTTCATCGCTCTGTCGTCGCCGCCCTTTTCCTCCGGGCGCATAACCACTCCCGGAGCAACCGAGTTTACATTTATCTTATATGGACCAAGCTCTTTCGCAAGCGCTTTGGTAAGAGCAATTACGCCGCCCTTTGATGCTGCATAATCACAGCAGGTTGCAAGTCCGTTAAGACCTACTGCAGATGAGAAGTTTATTATTTTTCCGCCTTCACCCTGTTTTATCATAACCCTCGCTGCAGCTCTCGATGCCCAGAAAGCACCGTAAAGATTAACCTTAAGAACTGTGTCAATAACGTGATCCTCCTGCTCAGCAAGGGGGACGTATCTGCCACCTTCCGCAATTCGTGCACTACCGCCTGCAACGTGTACCATAATATCAAGCCGACCAAAATCGGAAACGATTTTTTCTACCGTTTCGTCAACGCTTTTTGAGTCCGTAACGTCAAAAACATAACCTTTGGCGGTTCCTCCCTCATCTTCAATCCTTTTTACCGTGTTTGAAATGGTGGTTTCGTTAATGTCGCAAACGGCTATTTTAACTCCCTGGCGTGCAAGTGTAGCTGCAACTTCACTGCCGATATATCCGCCTGCACCTGTAATAAATGCTACTTTGTTTTTCATATTGATTCTCCTTATATTCTGAATAATATTTCTCCGTCAACAATGGTGAGAATACATTGATAAGAATTATCGTATTTCACATTTTTTCCTCTTTTGTCCGTAATTGAAAATTCTTCACCGCAGTCAAATACGGCAATATCAGCATTTCTGCCAACCTTTAAATACCCCCATTCATTTTCCTTGCCCAGTGCTTTTGCAGGGGTTGACGTAACACTTCTGAAAATATCTTCCTCACTCATTCCCGAAACTTTGGCAATTCCCATACACATAGGAAGACCATATCTGCCGCCGCGGTTATATGCACTGAATCTTGTTATATCGGTGCTTATTGTATCAGGGGATGCACCGCTTTTTATTGCATTTTCAAATATTTCAAAATCGGTGTGCACATCACCTGCAAAGCCTGCATCTACGATTATGCCTTTTTCTTTTGCTTTTTTCAGACACTCAAAACCATCTTCGGAAGCATTGTGAATACCGCCGTGGTACGAATGGGTTAAAATGTCACCCTTATTAAGTGTATCGACTATTTCCGCCATTGGAGTGGGGGAAATTGATGAGTGTACCATAACGGTAAGATTATGCTCTTTTGCATATTCACAGATTTCTTTAAGGGGAGTAATGTCCCTTACTTCTGAAACTGTTGTGTCAAAATACACCTTTAAGCCGATAGCTTTATCTCCGTAGTGTTCGAGCATTTTTTCAACATACGAAAATACCGCTTTGTTATCATGGATTTCAGCAGTCACAAAAACCTTGTTCTTCACAAGATAGTTTTCATATTTAGAAAGACACTCCGGCTCTGCCGAGGCATCTGCCGCCGCCGTTACTCCGAAGGGAATTGTGCTTAAATCTGCATTTATTCCGTAATAACCCAGCATATGTGTGTGAATATCTACAAGACCGGGGGAAACGATTTTCCCCATAGCATCGTATGTGAAGTAAGCGTTTTCATTTTCTATATGCTCCGCGATTTCCGAAATCTTTCCGTCGGAAACGCAGATGTCACCGCGGAAGAATTTTTCACCGTCCCATATAGTGCCGTTTTTAATAAGTAATATTCTCATATCAGTTTTCTCCTGTAATTCTGTAAAGAGTTCTTTGTACCTTAAGCTCATGCTCGTAAGAGAAGGGGTTTTCCTTTTCTCCTATTACGGAAAGGTACAAATCCTTTACCATTTCATCATAACGGCAAGGCTCGGGCACGTCTTTTACCTCTATAACTTCAAATTCGTTGGAGTAAGCTTTTTTGTCATATTCACCCGAGGATTTTGTCATACTGACGTCAAGCTCAATGGGTTTTATCTCAACTGTGCACTTGCTTCCCATAACGGCAAAACGTCGCATACCCCAGCCGTTAGGCTCAACGGAAAGGTTGGTGATTTTAGCAACGGCTTTGTCATATTCAAGGACTGCAAAACAGTTGTCGTCGGAAAAAACTCCGTTAAATCCCGTCTGCTTGATAAATGGAGCTACGTTTTTCGGCTCACCCAATATACTTACAACCAGATCCACAAGATGACTTCCGAAAATGTACATCGAACCGCCATTGAATCGGTGAAGCCACGCTCTGTATTCATCACTGTGGTATGTACTCATTTCCGCATCTATCTGATAAATTTCACCGATTTCGCCTAACTTTATCATATCCATCAACTTTTGAATTGCAAAATTGTAGCGGTACATATACCCAAGCTGAACGGTCAGCTTCTTTTCTTCTGCAGTTTTAAGAAGTGTTTCAAATTCCTTTAAAGTACCGCTTGCAGGCTTGTCTATATGTACGTGCTTGCCTTTGTCTATGCAGTACTGTGCAGTTTTTGTAAGATTCCACACGTCGCATTCAACTAAAACAACATCCGATTTTTCAATTATTTCTTCTGTGCTTAATCTAGGTAAGTTTTCATAAGCGGGAAGAGTGCTGCGCTTTTGTAACCAATCTTCGTTTTCTTCGGCATAGCCGATAACTTCGAAAAGTTCGGGGAATTTACGTATTGCACGCATTTTTCCTTCGCCGTGATTGTGACCGAGCCCAATTTGTCCGACTTTTATTTTCTGCATTATAATATCATCCCAACTTTTTCATATTATCAACCACAGCTCTGACAGTTTTAAGGTCAAGCTGCTCCATAGTACTGCTTTCATTATAGCGGTCAACACAGAAAATTATCTGACCACCCAGGATGGGGTTAATTATTCTTGAAAGACTGCCGGCCTTTCCGTTTGCATGATAGCTGACAGGAGTCTTAACCTCTTTTTTTAGTAGTGACATTGCTTTAATGCTTTCAACAAGCTCATCCTCGTTTGTTGCAGGGGTTACAATTTTTATAATATCGGGATTGCGTTTTTCAAGGAACAGGGCAAGGTCAACCACCGTTTCGGCATTCATTACAATACCGGGATGGCAGGAGAGAAGCACTTCTGCATCCATAGAATGAATTTTTTCAATAAATTCGCACTGCTTTGAAATGACTGCCTCATCGGTAACGATTTCCTTGGGGTTGTTTTTCGTAAAGGAATATTTGTCTCCACCGCAAAAACCGTCCTTTGAGGGGAGATGGAATGTATACCCTTGCATATCAACACCAGCTGCACCTGCCCTTACTGCACGGATGAAGCTCTCCGTTCTGTCTTCCTCAGAAAAACCCGCAGGTGACCAGTCACAGCGGCTATTGTAGTTAAGTGCAAGGACAGGAAGATTTACCGACCCGATAATCGTCCTCAGATAGTCCTCCGACGTGTCCTCAAGGCAGGACATATGTAAGTCAATCATATCCGCACCGTCATACATACAGTTCTTCATTTCTGCTATTGCGGAATTTGTTTTGTATTCACGGATAACACCTGCAAGAGCCGGTGCAGTTAATTCTGACAATTTTTTCATAAAATCACCTCATAGCATAATTTTAATACTGGCAAAGTGTAAAGGCAATGTCATATATGTTATTTTTATCAAATCTGATACTTAAATATTGACATAACTTCTTCAATCAGCTAAAATTAAGGAAATTAAAGAGGTGAACGAAAATGGAATTTTTATCTGATTTGATTATAACGAAAATTTATTCAGTAATGGATATATATACGGAAAAGGGAATAAAGGGTAAGCGAATAAACCGTGAAAGATGGGGAATTATCATCAAGTATGAGGGGGAGACGGTGTACACATCAAAAGGTGTGTGTTATATTTCCAACATAAATAATATTGCCGTTTTGCCCAAAGGTTGCTCTTACGAGTGGCAGTGTACCGATTCCGGGCATTTCAAGGTGATTGAGTTTGAAAGTGAAACGGAGTATGACGGCATTTCTACCATTACGGTTAAAAACAGCGAAAAGATTTTAAATCTTTTTAAAAAGATGGAGTATATGTATACTGCAAAGACTGCACACTACAAGCTTGAGAATATCCGCGATGCATATTCCGTACTGCTTATACTGACTCAATCAATAAAAAGCAAATATCAGCCGTCGGAGAAGTTCGAAAAAATCAGTCCGGCTGTGGAATATATTGCGAAATACTATAACACAAACATAACAAACGAAAAGCTTGCAAGCCTTGCTGGACTTTCCGCAGTGTATTTCAGAAAACTGTTTACCGAGCATTTCGGCACATCACCAATTGCGTATGTTCATGAGCTCAGAATAAAAAAAGCCAAGGAAATGCTCAAAAGCGACTACGGAAGTATTTCCGACATCGCCGAGTCCCTTGGCTATCAGAATATTTACGATTTTTCAAGAGTATTTAAAAAAATTGTGGGAATATCCCCATCAAAATATTAAAAAAGAGTAAAGAGTATTTTAAATTTGCCGTATATCTGTTTAGCGTAACAAGTTAGAATTTTGCACACGTTTAGGTTTTATCAGTTCGCCTGTCATTGCACCGCCAATAATACATACGGCACCAATAATTTGTATTATGGACATTTTTTCACCAAGCAAAAGAGCAGCAAAAATAACTGCGGACAACGGTTCCAGATAACCGCATACTGCTACTGTTTGCACCGGGAGTTTTGCAAGTGGAGAAAAGTAGAGATAACAACCAATACCTGTGTTCAAAATGCCGAGTATCACAATCCATAACCAGGCAGTTGCAGGAACACTGATAATAAAATCTTGCTTAATTCCTGTAAATACTGCGACGGTCAAGAAACTGACCACGAGTTGTATTACAGAGTTTTCCATACCAATGATGTTCTTTGACTGCTTGTTGAGTGTTACCATAAAGAAATACATTACAGCAGACATTGCTCCGCAGAATAATCCCCAGGGATTGCTACTTTCAACTGCATTGCCGTTTACAAGGTAAATACCAATAAGTACCGTTATAAAACCTGCTAATTTAGGCACAGTCAGCTTTTCACGAAAGATAATTGGTGATAATATCATCACAATAACAGGACCGCAATAATAAAGCAGCGAAGATAAACTTACACCTATTTGATGGTAAGCTTCGTATAGGAACATCCAACTTGTTCCCATTGCAATACCCGAAAGAACGATGAAAACGGTATCTTTCTTGTATGTCTTAATATGAAACTTACCTTTGCTAAGCAAAAATAAAACAACCAAGAGGGTACTGCCGATGAGTGTTCGTAAAAATACGATTTTATAACTGCTCAGCGGAATATGACTTGCTACTATTCCGTTAAGACCAAACAGCAATAATGCTGATATGTATTTAATAAATGCTTTGCTATCCATGTAAAACATCTCTTTCAAATTCTTAAATGTATGACTGTTGAACTTGTATAGGAAAGAAATTACTTTAATATACCCAATACTTCATAAAACTTCCCGCCTGAAAGGAAGTATTCCTTAATTTTCTGACCGAAGCTGTTTGACGGTGTTTTCTCTGCAAGATTTTCGGGGGTTGTATCCCAACCCAGAGTGTATCTTAATACGGCAGGAGATTCATTTTTGTAAACCTCTTCAAAGAATTCCTGGAATTTTATTATATTGCTTTCAGGCTTAAGGAATTGATTTACAGTCTTATCAAGAAGCCAAGTGTGAGTGAGAAAGCACTTGTAGTCAAATTCGGGGAAAAACTTTGAGAGGAATTCTTTCGCCATTTTAAAAGATTCCGCACATGCCTCTTTTGTAAGGGGCTCGCCCTCGGGAATATGAACTTCAATAACTTTGTCGCCCTCTTTTAAATTATGTGATGGTACATCGTGCTCCGCAGTTGACATACAGAACTGCAGTCTGCCAAGACGGAAAAGCTTCATATCCACGTGACGGTTAAGCCACACGAGTTCACCAAGATAAAGCTCCCCTTTAAGTTTAGTCCAGGTGTTTGTCCAGGTTACAAAGTCACGGAGTGTGTCAATAATAACTTTTTCGGAAATACCTTTTACGCGGCATCTTTCCGCCTGTGCTTCGCACATATAAAGACAGGCAAGGAGATTACGCCTGCCGTCAGTACATCCTGTGTCGTAAGAGCTTATTGTTGTGTCGGGCAATATCTCTATTTCATCAAGAGATTTATAGAAACTCTCGTCGTACTCTTTCGGGAAAGAAAGGGCTTTGTACCATTTTTCGATAATTGTTGCAGTTTTCATAAAAAAATTCCTTTCGGGGATTTAATTAAATTCATTCTAACACAGCCTGGAGAAAAAAGCAATATAATTTGACAAAGTGTTGTTATTATGGTAAAATGCGAAATTGAGTACTCTTGGAGGTTAAGATATGAGTGAAGCTACTTTTGACAAGTATTCCATAGGAGAATATAAACCCATCGGAAAAAGTCTTTATGCTGTTTTTTCCGGAAATTGTGCAGATAAGACGGAAGAACCTGCACTCAGCTATTTTGATAAGAAAATATCTTTCGGTGAGCTGATGAAAAACATTGACCGTGCAGCAGCAGCTCTTAATGCGATAGGCGTAAAAAAAGGTGATAGTGTCGTTGTATCACTACCTTCAGTTCCTGAAGCGGTAGAACTTTTTTATGCCGTAAATAAATTGGGAGCTGTTTTCTGCGGGATGGACTGCAGAAGTAAAAAGGACGAAATTGACGCCACAATAAAACAGATCAAACCCAAAGCTTGTTTTGTATCAGACTTTCATCTGAAAGAGTTTAAAGATATTGACAATGTCCCGATTATCTGCATAAGCTTTATGAAAACTATCAGTGCAGTATCCGCATTTGCATCTTTGTTTGTTGAGCTTTTTACAGGAAGAGCCTTTCTTATTGCAAAGAAAAACAATTTCAGCACTTATCAGAAATTTATTGCCGGTGGAAAGGGTGTATGCGCAGAAACTGCACCTTTTTCCGGCGATGAAGTTTGTGCGTACTTCTATACCAGCGGAACAACTTATGGCAGAAAGTGTGCAGTACTTACAAATGAAAATATCAATTCTTCAGTGTTGCAGTATGCATATTCACAGCAGGGAATAGAAGACACAGACCGTTTCTGCACTATTATGCCGCTTTTCACCTGTTACGGAATAACTCTTGGAACGCATCTTCCTCTCGTGCTTGGAAAGCAGGTAAGGATGATTCCTCTTTTTTACGGAAAAAATATGAAGAAACTGCTCCTTTCCGAACAGCCCGGTTATATAACAACGGTGCCCGCGCACTGGGAGCATTTTATAAAGGATGATTTTAAAAATGTTGATCTTTCCTTTTTTAAGGGAGCTATTATCGGTGGTGACAAGCTGAGTACTGTTGCGGAAGAAAAGATAAATTCAATCCTTAAAAGTTGTAACAGCAGTGGCAAGGTTATGCGTGGTTACGGACTTACAGAAGCCAGCACAGCAGTTACCTGTCAGCCTTCAACAACACCGGTAGGCAGCGTTGGTACAAATATGTGTTGGTCTACAATAGGTATATTTGAGCCCGGAACAGATATCCCCGTACCGATAGGAGAAAAGGGAGAAATCTGCGTTTGCGGACCTAATGTTTGTCAGGGATATCTTGATGACAAGGAGGCTACAGATACACTACTCAGAAAACATTCTGACGGGAAAGTATGGATGCACAGCCAAGATGTAGGGTACCTTGATGAAAATGGATTTCTTTACTTTTGTGAAAGACTCAAGCGTATTTTTGTAAGATTTGACGGCACAAAGGTTTCGCCATATGCAATAGAACAACAGATATACCGTTGTCCGGTTGTAGCACACTGTATGGTTTATGCAATTGATGATACGGAGCATGAACATGGAATGTGTCCGGCAGTTTTGGTTGTATTGAAAGAAACAGACGACATAGAAGGTGCGAAGAAAGCTTTCGAGGCATTTCTTGATAAAAAAATCTCATACCATGTAAAACCTGTAAAAATCACTTATGTCGATGCTCTGCCGGTTACACGCGGTGGTAAGTTTGATTATTTCAGCAATAAAAACTAATGAATTTAGCTGTGGCAGTGCAATATTTTGCGTTGCCCTCAGCTAAATTAAAGAAGTTTGAATAAAAAAGCAAAAATTTCAAAAAATGTTATTGACAAAAGAGGATTTATTTGCTATAATCTTAAAGTCGCAAGTGCGGGTGTAGTTCATTGGTAGAACACCAGCCTTCCAAGCTGGATAGGTGGGTTCGATTCCCATCACCCGCTCCACTTTTTTTGCCACTTCGGCAAAATATGTGCCTGTAGCTCAGTTGGATAGAGCAACTGCCTTCTAAGCAGTAGGTCCTGGGTTCGAATCCCCGCAGGCACGCCACATATGGTGGGTATAGCTCAGTTGGTTAGAGCGCTAGATTGTGGCTCTAGAGGCCCAGGGTTCGAATCCCTGTATCCACCCCACTTTTTTCCAACTTGAGTTACACCTTGCTATAATGTTGGGCTGTAGCCAAGTCGGGTAAGGCACCAGACTTTGACTCTGGCATCCGCAGGTTCAAGTCCTGCCAGCCCAGCCAATACGGGCCATTAGCTCAGTCGGCAGAGCACTTGACTTTTAATCAAGTTGTCCGGGGTTCGAATCTCCGATGGCTCACCAAAAGAGACAAACACTTTTTATAACATAGTTATAATGATGTTTGTCTCTTTTTATATGCAAAATTAACATAAAAGGAGAAGATGAATTGGCAGAATTGCTTGGGGGAATTTAAGGAGATGAACAAAATTAAACAAATATAACATCATTATTATAATGTTTGAAAATATAACGAAAGGATTTGCAAGCACATTTTGAGTGAAATCAAGATGTGCTTTTTTATATTAAAAAGAAGTAAGGAGTAATTTTATAAAGTTAAAAAACGCAACTAATAATAGAAAAAAATTTGAAATTAAGGAGGAAAATAAAATGTTTAAATTGGATCTATACACCTCTAAACTATTCGGCAGAATATGCTACGGGTTTGGCAGAGACGAAAGCGGTTTTGTATACATCAAAGAAGACGAGGCCAATGTAGTTAGAATGATATATGATATGGCCATAAATGGAAATAGTCTTCAAAAGATTCAGATGGAATTATTTATTCGAGGAA
>JAZUOX010000065.1:0-69968 GCA_045604905.1 Clostridia bacterium | reverse complement strand
AATACAATCAAAAGCATCACATCCTTTACGATAAATTTTGTTTATTCATTTGGACTTAAAAATTCTTTGGCTCGATATAATTTTTCAATGTTGTGTGCCTCTCTTAATTCTCTTTCGGTTCGAGAACTTAAATTTTTAATTCCTGATTTATCTATAATAAACGAACAATCCGGTCTTGTACAATCGGTTTTTAAAAGTGTGATGGTATGAGTGGTTACCATTGACTGCATGTTCTCAAAACTATGAATTATATTGAGTATTTTTTCTGACAGGTCATGATGATAATATGCATCGAATTCGTCAATTACAAGAAATGTAAGTTTTCCAAACTCAATAAACCAACAATAAAACAACATAAGGGTCAAAGTCCCTGATGATGCAATTGTTTCAAATTGCACAACTTTATCATTTTCAAATTTCGCACCAATAGTTGTAGCACCACTCATTAGTTTTAAAGGAACTAATGTGTAATCAAGACCCATATCATTAATGAATTGATTAAAATCTTCAAGCCTACCATTATTTAAAATAATGTCATTTAGTTTTTCGCCACCAAGTTTAAAACCGATATATTTATTAGCGTCTTTTAAACTTCTAAAATACAACATCCCGCTTACAAAATTCATTATCTTTGTAATAATTGAGCTTTCATCCTGTATTGTGTTGTTATAAATATATTTAACCACAGATAGTTTCTTGGGGAGTCCTTGTGTCCTCAAATTTTCAGCACCGGAAATTTTTATGAAATTATCTTTTTCATCCAGGAAATTATGAAACAGAACCTTTTTGCCATTAAAAAATATTGTCTCAATTAATAATTCATTAAGATTTGTTTTGGCATAAGTATATGTAACAACATCATTATCAAATTGGAAAGTATAAGCAAATGCAGCATATGGTTGCTCATTACCAACATAAGTATATAAATGAGGCTGAACATCATCTTTTTCTGCATCAAGCAAATGGGCTGTAATATCAACAACAGCGGTGCATAAACTTGATTTACCAGAGCCATTTCCACCAAATACAACAGTTTTTTTTGCAATTTTATTATCAACTAAAGATTTCTTATATCCGTAATCGCGTGTATCAGCTAAATTCCAAACAAGTGTGTCTTTAAAACCTCTATAATTAGATACTTCAAATTTTTTAAGCATGTCCCCAACTCCTTTCTTGGATTATTATACCAAATCCAATTATATTTGTCAATAGTTATCTGTAAAAAAAATACAGCTAACCAAAGCAACGTTCGCAAAGTGCACCTCAAAAGCGGGAGTTCTGTATTTTTTTTACAGATAAAACTGCATTTTTATAAAACAAGAACGCCTATTGCAAAATTACAACAGGCGTTTTTGACTATTATTTGATTTTTTCTGCCTCCGTCTGCATGTTTTCAATAAATATCCCATATCCTCTTGTCGGGTCATTCACAAATACGTGTGTCACAGCTCCCACAATTCGGCCATTCTGAATTATCGGCGAACCTGACACGACTGTTGTCAATAGGGGACAACAAATTTTTATTGAAAAAATTTCGTATTTTATCTGTTCTGTTGACAAAATTACCTATATTGACGATGAAATGAGTAAATTTGTCAATAAAATTCGCTTTGGTATTACCGGAGCTCGACGTGTACTATAGGAGAGCCTCATCGTCCTGTTGCTTGTTGAAATTGATATTTTTATTGTTTAATTCATTACTCATTGATATTGATACTTTAGGTAAACTCCAACAGTATTTTGTTGCCAGAATCCTTATAATGATTACAGAAAGCATAGCAAGTGCAGATGCAAGGGAAATATTATCAAGAAATTGCCTTAAAAAATAATATAACAAGCTGCCAAAAACCGAAGCTAAAGCGTAAATATGCTTTTTAAAAACATAAGGTGTTGTATCAATCAATATGTCGCGCATAATTCCTCCGCCGACGCCGGTAATCATACCAGCAATTACTATAACAAGCGCATTATCTGAATACCCCTGTATGAAACCAACTTCTGCTCCTGTTACAGAAAATGCTGCCAACCCAACTGCATCAAAATAATTGTTTACACAATCAATTTTTGACTTAAAAATCTTGAATTTTTCTTTATTTATATACGCAGCAATAAATACAACAATAGCTGACATCACAGCGATTACAAAGATTATATGATTCAAAAAAATCATTGGCGGATGAATTCCTAAAAGAATATCCCTAACCATTCCGCCGCCAAATGCTGTAATGCATCCTACAAAAACCACTCCGAATATATCAAGACCTGCACCGCACGCAATCAAAGCCCCTGATACCGAAAATGCAATTGTTCCTATTATTTCCAGTACTGTTATAAATTCTGTCATTTCCAATAAAACTCCAATCAAAACCTATATTTCATAAAAAGAAAATGACAATTCTAAATTAAATTGCCATTTTCTTTTACTTTTATAGTTTCATTTCTTCTTTTACTTGTTTAAAACAATCTACAATATATAAAATATCTTCTTCACTAAGTGCTGCAGAAAGCTGAGTTCTTATTCTTGCTTTACCTTTTGGAACCACAGGGTATGAAAAAGCAACTACATAAACACCCTTTTCCATCATACGTTTTGCCATTTCAACAGCCTTATGTTCATCGTAAAGCATAACCGGAATAATTGGTGTTCCACCATCCATAACATCAAGCCCGATTTCTTTAATCTTTTCAGCAAAAAGTTTAGTATTATTGAAAAGCTTTTCTCTCAGTGAAAAATCGTTTTCAATGATTTCAAGAACTTTTAACGAACCCGCTGTAACTGCCGGTGCCAATGTATTTGAGAAAAGGTAAGGTCTGGAGCGTTGGCGAAGTAAATCAATTATTTCTTTTCTTCCCGAGGTAAAGCCACCAGATGCTCCTCCCAGTGCTTTTCCAAAGGTTCCGGTTATAATATCTACTTTACCGCTTACACCACAATATTCAGGTGTTCCTCTGCCGGTATCCCCCATAAATCCCGCTGCATGACTATCATCTACCATAACAAGTGCATCGAATTCTTCTGCAAGCTCACAGATAGCTTTAAGATTTGCTACGATACCATCCATAGAGAATACACCATCTGTTGCTATAAGTTTTATACGACACTCTTTTGCCTCTTCAAGCTTTGAACGCAAATCGTCCATGTCATTATTTTTATAACGAAATCTTTGTGCTTTACAAAGTCTGATTCCATCTATAATACTTGCATGGTTTAATTCATCGCTGATGATAGCATCTTCAGGGCCAAGCAGGGTTTCAAAAAGACCACCGTTTGCATCAAAGCATGAAGAGTATAAAATTGTATCTTCAGTGCCAAGAAATTTACTAAGTTTTTCTTCTAAATCTTTATGAAGCTTCTGCGTGCCACAGATAAAGCGAACTGACGATAAGCCGTAACCATATTCATCATAGCTGTTTTTCGCAACCTCAATAACCTCAGAATTGTTTGCCAATCCAAGATAATTGTTTGCACACATATTGATAACTTCTCTACCGTCGTTAAGATGAACCTTGCTGCCCTGTGGAGAAGTGATTACCTTTTCATTTTTTGCAAGTCCTTCCTTTTCGATGGTTTCGCATACTTCTTTAAAATACCTTAATGCTGTTTTCATATTAAATCCTCCTATTTAAGTGATGTCCAGTCAAGAATAACCTTGCCACTTTTACCACTGTTCATCGCTTCAAACCCTTTTTCATATTCGGTAATATCCATACGATGAGTTATTATGTTTGATATATCAAGTCCGCCCTGAAGCATTGCAGACATTTTATACCAGGTTTCGTGCATTTCTCTGCCGTATATGCCTTTAATAATCAGACCATTAAATATAATTTTTGACCAATCGACTTTACTGTCGCTTTTCAAAAGTCCGAGAAGGGCTATTTTGCCTCCGTGTATCATATGGTCTATCATTGTATTAAGTGCGATTTCACTACCGGACATTTCAAGACCTACATCAAACCCCTCTTTTATAGACAATCGACCCATAATATCTGAAAGATCTTCCTTAGCTGTATTTACGGTATACTGTATACCAAGCTTTTTGGCAAGTTCAAGCCTTTCATCATTGATATCTGTAATAACAACACGGCGTGCGCCAACATGTTTGCACACTGCCGCCGCCATAATTCCTATGGGTCCGGCACCTGTGATAAGAACATCCTCACCGGTAAGTTCAAACGAAAGTGCTGTATGTACAGCATTGCCAAAGGGATCAAAAATTGAATACAATTCTTCGGGAATATCTTTTTCGCACTTGCGGACATTTTCCTGAGGAATAACCAGATACTGTGCAAACGCACCGTCACGATTTACACCAACACCAACAGTTTCTTTACACAAATGACCATTTCCTGCAAGACAGTTTCGACATTTTCCACAAACAATATGACCTTCACCCGAAACAATATCACCAATTTCCCAATTCTTTACATTGCTTCCAAGTTCGACAATTTCACCAACATATTCATGTCCTATAACACGAGGAGTTTCTATCGTTTTTTGTGACCATTCATCCCAATTGTATATATGAAGGTCGGTTCCGCATATAGCGGTCTTATGTATTTTAATTTTTACATCATTAACACCAACAGTCGGTTCAGGTACATCCTCAAACCATAAACCTTTTTGTGGGTATTTTTTAACAAGAGCTTTCATAATTATCTTCCCTTCATATGATTATAGGTTTTTTAATGTTTTTTCTATTAGTTGAATAAATTCATTAGTAATAGCGGAGACTTTGCGTTCTTCATTAAGCAAATATCCAATAATATAAAATTCGTCGCTTTCAAAAGGAACACTTATAATATCATCCTTATTAAGTGCTGAAGGCATAATTCCTGTGCCTATAGTATAGGCATCCGTAAGCATTAAGAGATTCATAAGTGTAGCTCTGTCGCTTATCTCAATATGCTTATCAATGTATGAAATATCAGCTAGTTCTTCTGTGAAAAACGAACTGCCGTGTTCACCTTGTTCATATGATACATAAGGATATTCTTTAAGGTCTGAAGTTGAAAGTTTTTCGCTGTTTGAAAGCGGATGTTGTTTTCGAAAAAACACATGCGGCTTTACTTCTAAAATAGGGGTAAAACGTAAATTCTTCTTACTTAAATAACGCTTCATTACATCAAAATCGCCATCCTTAATAGCAATGATGCCTATATCGCTGTTAGCTGTTTCAACATCACGGATAACATTATAGGTTTCAATTTCTCTTATGGAGAAACGGTAGTTTGTGCTTTTGATAGAATTCAAAAAATTGCCGAAAATATCTGCAATAAAATCATAATGTTGTGTTGCGATATATAATTTTTTTGATATTTCTTTCTTGTATCTTTCTGTAACAAAATCACTATTTTCACATATTTGTGCTGCATATTTCACAAATTCAGCACCCTCGTCAGTCAAATATACACCATTTCCTGAACGTTCGAAAATTTTTATATCTAACTCCTGTTCCAAAGATTTTATACTAATCGAAAGCGATGATTGGGCTATAAAAAGCTGCTTAGCCGCTTCGTTAAAAGACCCTGTTTTTGCAACAGTTAATACATATTTACATTGCTGAATAGTCATGTTGAATTTCACCTCATAAAATACTCTTTTTTATATTATACACCTCTAATAGTTTTGTGTCTAATATATAATTTCTATTATTATTGTTCAAAAAAACTGATAAGTGAGTTATAAAATAAATGTTTTATATTTGATAAAATATCTACTTCTTCATTTTTATAGTGGCTAATTTATAGCCTCTTCATATCATACCTTTTATATAAAAATGCTCACCTATATCCAGTATAAGTGAGCATTTATGTTATTTGATTTTTTCTGCCTCCGTCAGCATGTTTTCTATAAATATCCCATATCCTCTTGTCGGGTCATTTACAAGTACATGCGTCACAGCACCAATTATTTTCCCATTCTGAAGTATTGGTGAACCCGACACGAGTGATGTCAATATGGGACAACATTTTTCTTTATTTTTGAAATTTTGAAGGAAATAAGTGTTGTTTTGAAGGTAATAATGAGGGAAATGAAGGAAATCTTGACGGAAATGAAGCGAATTATGAGGTTAATCGTGATACTAATGAGGTTAATGTGAGGTTAATCATCGATGAAAATAAAAATTAATATCACTTTTATAAAATGGGACTTCCGCATTTATACAATTGGAGAGCCACACTTTTGTAATAAAAATCATGTGATTTTTGTTACAAAAAAAGACAGGATTTTTATCCTGCCTTAATTGGTTTAGCAACTTAGTATGACTGTACCAACTCTAATAACTCAATTGGTGTTGTAACAACATCAATGGTATCTCCTTTTTCATCAAAGAATTCAACCTCAAAGCATTTACCGTCATATTCCAAAACAATTGTTCCGGTCGTGCCAGTTGGCAAATCACAAAATTCGCTTTTCAATCTTACAACATCTAATTCTTTCATATAATCAATCCTTCTTTCTCGGATAAACCGTTACAATTTTATAGGTAACACGTCCATTATCTTTTTGAATAACAACTACTACATTTGCTTTAACCTTTCCACCATTTTTACCTACAAGTTCCGTGTTATATGTGTGTTTTGTTCCATAAGGAGTAGTTGTTGTCTTAGTTGGAGTTTTACCTCTTATAGACTCAACAACATTTTTGTGAAAAAGTTTTGAATCGCCGGTGCTATATCCCAATACATCTTTCATAAACTTTGCTTTCGGTCCACCTTGTGGATGGTCTGAATTTAGCAAATATCCTTGCGTTTTCTTTTGGCTATATCTTACATCACCAACTTTTGAAACAGGAGGATTACTTCCTTTTGTGTTTGTGTAATTGCCTGAAATTCCAGCACCCATTAAGCAGACCTCCTTTTTTGAAGAGAAGTCCAATCAGGGTAGTGAACAAATCTCGCCTTATTGTTGAACTTTGAAAAAATACTGTCAGGCATACCACCATAAACAAGTACAACTTCGGGTTCAAGTTCATCAAGCATCGCTTCCAAACCTTCGGTAAAATATATTTTGTTTTCTTTACTCTTTATACATCCGTAAGTACCGATTGAAACAATGCTGTGTTTTGGAACACCTAAAAAAGCAAATTTTTCAGGGAGTTCTATGGTTGTGTAACTTCTTTCATCGCCCCAACGGATGTTAGGGACAACATAAAGTCCTTTTGATTGGAGATAATGCCCGATTGCACGATTCATATATGTATTTGCAATCTGCAATACGAGTGGCATATCTCTGTAAAGCGAGCAATCAGGGGAAATAACTCCTTGAAACTTCTTTAAGCAATCAAAATGTTCTTTTGCAGCAGTTAATACTGTTGCAAAATTTTTATCGTGTTCATAGAAATGAACAAACTCATTGTGGTTGTTGCTACGATTCCTTTGCGAAAAAGGAATTAACTCGGATGGTATAATTATCTTGTCCGGTTTTTTAATGTGAGGAATTTCTAAAAGTCCATCAAAGAAAGCACCGCACACAAGTTCGGGATTAAACCCGTCATCAATCTTATTTCTTGGCATATTCAATCCTTTCTGCCACATTTTGTGGCTAAAAATTTTAATTTTTCACCTTGCCTAATTGACAAATCGGAAAGGATATGCTAAAATTCAACCATGGTTGAGGGTATGTTTTAGCATATCCAGTTAAACACATCGATTTGTTACTGCAATAACTTATCGGTGTGTTTTTTCTTTTGCACAAAAACAATCAATATACATCATCTGCCTTTCTAATAATTTTAATTTATTGCGCAAGATTCAGCAATTCCAGGAAATAAAACCGTCTGCCTCTTTGCTTGTCATCTCCGAACAATACTCCGGATTTTTCAAGTGCATTCAAATATCTTACTGCTTGACCATGTGATATGTTTAATTTATCCTCAATATAATTTGCGCTAAGAACAGGATTTGTAAATAAACACTCTATAACATCATCAAATTTAGGGCTGTTGATTATTTTCTGTACTGTACTTTTGGTTTTGCTGTATAAATTATTGAGTGAGTCAATGTATTCTGTGTGCTTCTCTGTCTGAATAATAATTTTATTTAGAAAATATTTTATCCATTCGTCATAAGTGCTATTTCTTGAATTTGTAAGCATATTGTAATACACGCGTTTATCTTGATTTATAGCTTCACTTATATAAAAAAACGGAAAATTTATAACATTAGCCTTGTAAAGATATAAGCTGACAAGTATCCTTCCAACTCTTCCGTTTCCGTCTGCAAATGGATGTATGGACTCAAATTGCGAGTGTATAATAGCAGCTTTCATAAGCGGGTGGATGTTTGAGTCGCTATTTATAAAATCAATCAATTCATTCATATATTTTTTTGTTTCTGACACTGTAGGTGGAGTAAATACTACAGTTCCCGCACCATTTTTGATTTGGTTATTATTTATCTTATATTTCCCAATAGGCTTGTCGGGATTTGGTTCTTCTACATCTGTTAACATAATTTTATGTACTTCTTGAATGAATGAGTGGGTAAATTTATTATTTCTTAAATGTTCAGCTCCAAAAATAAGTGCTTTTGTGTGATTTCTGATTTCAACAGATTCCTTCTCATTTTGAAGCTTAGGATCAACCTCCCGTTCGCAAATATCAGATAAGGTTGTCCTTTGTGTTCCCTCTATATCCATAGACGACATAACTTCTTTCCTATGAAACATAGGAATTAGTATGCTATTAAATTTGTAAGCATCAATTTTAGCTTGTAATATACCAAGATTCTTTGATGCCTCCACAAGTTCATTGACAAAAAAGTTTATATTATAGTCCTGTAATCTATCGTATATGTATTTAAGCGCCATAGCATTTCCCTCCTTCTAACCATATATTACCACAATACTTTTTGTTTGTCAATAGTTATCGTGCATCTTTTTAAAAAAGATGCACGATAGACGGATTATAACTTCGGTTACAATTCATAATATGCAAAATGCTCACCTATATTAAATATAAGTGAGCATCCTGTTTTTTGACTGTAATGTCGGCAATCTTTAATCTGAAATTTTCTCTGCCTCCGTCAGCATGTTTTCAATAAATATCCCATATCCTCTTGTCGGGTCATTTACAAGTACATGCGTCACAGCACCAATTATTTTCCCATTCTGAAGTATTGGTGAACCCGACATGCCCTGAATAATTCCACCGGTTTTTTCAAGAAGATTCTTATCGGTGATTTCAATCATCATTCCTTTTGTGGCAGCGCCAAAAGGCATTGCACGGAGGATTTTTATATCATATTCTTTCACACTGTCATCAACTGTGGAAAGAATGGATGCATTTCCCTCTTCTACCTGACTCATAACCCCAATAGGATAGCTTGTCCCGCGGACTCCGGATGTAGCGACAATTTTTCCGAAAATGCCAGCCTCGCAGTTTTTTTCAACAGTACCAATTTTCGGGTTATCGCTTGAAAACCTCCCCGATATTTCCCCGGGGGTACCGGATGAACCTTTTATAACTGATGCTACGCTGCTTTTTTCAATACTACCTCTCTTGACGTTAAAAACAACCTTTGTATCATAATCACTGATGGAATGCCCAAGAGCTCCGAAAGTACCGCTTTCTTCGTCAAAAAATGTGAGAGTGCCCACTCCGGCGGTACTGTCACGAATCCATATGCCAAGTTTGAAAACCCCGTCTTCGTCGTCGCGTACGGGGTGTACGGTGAGCTTTTTAAGAGTGCTTCCCCGAAGAATTGTAACGGAAGTATTTTCTGTGAGAAGTGAAGAGGCGTCACGGCCTGAAAGAACTTCTTTACCGTTTATTTCTAAAATAACATCACCGGGGAGAAGGTCGGCATCTCTTGCCGGAAAAAGTTTTCTGCCATTGCTTTTTATGCCTGCGGTATCGGTGACTATAAGGCCTTTGTTATAAAGGCGCAAACCTACAAGTTCTCCTGAAACACATACACTTTCCGGGTCTGATACCCTGAGACGTATTTTCCTGAAAGGGATTGTGTTTGCTATTTTCAGCGTAGCATGATAATCTCCGCATTCAAGAGGAACAGCTCCGTTCACAGTGCTTTGTACACATACGCCATCGGGGATATTGCCTATAAAAACACCTGCTCCCAAGGAAAGATTATGAAGCTCGTTTTTGTACATGTTTATTTCAGAGGGGAAAGAATATATAAGATCAGCGTAAAGAATAGTAAGGGACACCAACAGTGAAAACAGAATTTGTAAAAGTTTTTTAGAAAATCGCATAATAATCCTCCCAAACAAAGTTAGGATGCCACAAAAATTATCTGATATGCGAAAATCATTCGAATTTGTATTCATCAAGTGATTTGAAAGAATAGCCTTCTTTGCGGGCTGTGTCAATTATATCGGACAGTGCATCGGCGTTGCCTTTTGAAACAGCATGGAGAAGAAGAACTTCTCCGGGGTGGAGATTTTTTGTTATGTTACGGTGAGCCTCCTGTGCAGAAAAATTATTGTTCCAGTCTACAAAAGCATCAGACCAGAAAACATTTGTGTATCCAAGACTGTGGCTGAGTGAAAGTGTACGAGCTGAATATTCGCCTTTAGGCGGCCTGAGATACTTTGTAGAGGTTTTTGTGATGCCCCATATAAGGCGGTCAAGCTCAAAAAGCTCTTTTTCAAAATCTTCATCGGAAACCTCCGGAAGTGACGGATGATTTTTTGTATGATTTCCAACAATATGCCCCTCTTTTATCATCCTTTTTATAATGTCGGGATTTTCCTTTACATAAGGTGCAGTAACAAAAAATGTCGCACATACGCCTTTTTCACGAAGAGTGTCAAGTATCAGGGGAGTATATCCGTTTTCGTACCCTTCGTCAAAAGTCAGATAGATAGATTTTTCGGAGGTTGTTTCTTTATAAATACACTTGTATTCTGACATTTCGGTTATTTGGTTCTGCGTAAATTCAGGCCCTTTTTCCGTACGGCGGAAGCCCCAGCCGGTAGCTTTTTCAGAAAAAGTGGGAGATACCCCTTGGCAGGAAGTGAGAAGAGTACAGATAAAAATTAAAATAACAGATTTTTTCATTATTTACTCCGGATAATAAAATATGACTACAGATAACCCTGCAGTCATATTTTATTTAAAGCGTAAGAGCTTTATGCATTATTATTTGCTTTTCTTCTGAGAAGCAACCTTGCTGCCGCCTTTCCACCAAGCCCAGAAAGGACCTGCAATGAAAAGTGAAGAATAGGTACCTGCAATGATACCGATAATGATGGGAAGAGCAAATTCCTTTATTGAATCAACGCCCATTACATAGAGAATACCGATTGTAAAAAGTGTTGTAAGAGATGAGTTGATTGCACGGAAATAGGAAGCATTAATTGCATTATCAGCAATTTCATCAGCACTAGCCTTCTTCATTGTGCGGTTGTTTTCACGAACACGGTCAAATATAATGATCGTAGCGTTGATTGAATAACCTACGATTGTAAGGATAGCTGCAATGAAGCTTGTGTTTACTGTTGCACCGAATATTGCGTAGTAGCCAAGCATAATGATAACATCGTGTGCAAGCGCAAGAACTGCACTTGTACCTGACTGAAAGTCAAAACGGAAGGTGATATAGATAAGCATAAGAACAATTGCAAGAGCAATAGCCTTTAATGAATCACCGATAAGACGAGCACTTACTGTACCGTGAACTATGTCGTTCTTAATCATTTTAGAACCGCTGAAAGTCTTTGCGATTTCATCAACGATAGCTTCACACGGCTCGTTTTCAAGTGCAATAGTTTTTATTGAAACTGCCTTATCGCCTGTTTTCTGAATAATAGTTTCAGCGTTGTCAGAGTGCTTTTTAACGATATCGCTTATCTGCTTTTCAACATCTTTTGAGTATTTTGTTTCGCCAAGTTCAAACTCAATAATTGTACCGCCTGTGAAGTCTATACCGAGGTTAAGACCGTTTATGAAGAGGAATACGATGCTGATTACAATAAGAATAGCAGAAAATGAGAAAAAGAATTTTTTGTAAGCTGTAGGTGTTTTAATCATTCTGCATCAGCTCCTTTCTTGTTTCTGGATAATCCATAGAGCCAGGGGTTCTTAACACCCATACCAACAAGTCTCTTGAGAAGGAACTTTGTCAGTGTGATAGCTGTGAGCATACTTACAACAACACCGATGAAAAGAGTGATTGCAAAGCTCTTAACTGTACCTGTACCGAAGAAGTAAAGTACAAGAGAAGCAATTACTGTTGTAACGTTTGAGTCGATAACTGCTGTAAGAGCTCTGTTGAAACCTGCGTTTACAGAAGCGCCAACGCTCTTACCTGCGCGGAGCTCGTCCTTAATTCTTTCGAATATAACTACGTCTGCGTCAACAGCCATACCTATTGAAAGAATTACACCGGCAATACCGGGGAGAGTAAGAGTTACTCGGAAATCTGTGAAGAAGAAGCCTGCCATTATAAGTGTAACAAGTGAAACATAAGCAACAAGTGAAATGTTTGCTACCAGACCGGGAAGTCTGTAAATAACAAGTATAAAGAGCATAACGAGAAGGATACCGATAAGAGCTGCTGTAAGAGAAGTCTTAAGAGCCTGTGAACCAAGAGTAGGTCCAACGCTTCTGAGCTCTGCATCCTTAAGTGAGAAAGGAAGCTGACCGGATGAAATAAGGTCTGCAACGTCCTGAGCTGTTTCTGCAGTGTATTCACCTGTGATAACGCAGCTTTCGCTGTCGATTACTTCGTTAACACGGGGAGACATCTGAACTGCACCGTCAAGAGCGATGCTGATGAACTGCTTGTCGCTGCCTGCTGACATTGCAGCAGCAGTTGCTTCCTTGAACTTAGCCTGACCTTCTTTAGTGAAAGAAAGCTCTACATAGTACTGGTCGCCGCCAAATTCACTTACTGCACCGTATCTTGATACTGCGCCTGATACGAAATCTCTTGAACCATCCATGATAACGCTGCCGTTTGCATCGATGAATTCAAGCTTTGCAGTTGCACCGATAAGCTTGATAGCTTCCTGAGGATCCTCGATGTTGGGTATTTCAACACGGAGACCTGTGTCGCCCTGACGGGAGATTGTTGCTTCTGAATAACCCTTTGCGTCAAGACGGGTACGGATAATGCTTTCTGCAATATCAATCTCTTCAGGAGTTACTTTTGAAAGGTCCTCAACATCGGGCTCAAAGAGAATTGTTGAACCGCCTACAAGGTCAAGGCCCTGTTTGATGCCTTTGCTGCCAAAGGTACTGGGAATGTGGATGTTTCCGATTTTAACATCGAATGCTGCAACATATGCAAATGCGATGATAAGTACGAAAACAAGCAAAAATGCAATTACGTTTTTTGCTTTCATTTGGAATTTCCTCCTTTAAAATTTAAAATGTATTTAAAAATAATTTAATTTGGATTTACGGAGCCCTGGGGCTGATGCTGTCTTTGATGTATAAGTCCGACAAACCAGACTCCTGAGCAGATACCCTCGTGAAAATCTGCTCTGCGGAAGGACTTTCAAACGAAGCCTTTAATATAATCAGTGCCGGTTGCTTTAGCGGGTTTGCAGCTATAGCAGAATCCTTTGCCGGCAGAAAATACATATTGTCGCCACCGAGGGGGGTAGAGAGTGAAAGCGGAAGGTCTGCACATCCCACAGTCTCAGCTTTGTCTCCGGAAGAAAGGGCCGGAAGTGCCATTGACGAAAATATTAAAAGCAGAGCAATACATATAGAGCCTGCGCGCCTCAGCATCATTTTGCCACATCCTCCCATGGTAATATTTATAACATTACTATTATATATAAAAAGGTGGATTTAGTCAATAAAAATTTATTTGAACAAAGATTTGCTTTTCTGCTTTGCCTCAACTTGTCTGACTTCCACTTCTTTAAGCGTGAAAGGGAGCTGACCTGAATTTATAAGGTTTGCTATATCAGCGGCAGTTTCTTTGGTGTAGTCGCCTGAGATAACGCAGCTTTCACTGTCAATCACTTCGTTAACACGGGGAGACATCTGAACTGTACCGTCAAGAGCGGTGCTGATGAACTGTTTGTCGCCGCCTGCTGACATTGCAGCAGCAGTTGCTTCCTTGAACTTAGCCTGACCTTCTTTAGTGAAAGAAAGCTCTATATAGTACTGGTCGCCACCAAATTCACTTAATGTACCGTACCTTGCTTCTGCGCCTTTTATATATTTTTTCGAGCCGTCCATAATAACATTGCCGTCTGCGTCAAGGAATTCAAGCTTTGCAGTTGCACCGATAAGCGCGATAGCTTCCTGAGGGTCCTCGATGTTGGGTATTTCAACACGGATAGTTGTGCCTTCCTCACGGTAGATTGCCGCCTCAGTCATACCTTTTGCGTCAAGACGGGTGCGGATAATGCTTTCTGCAGCATCCATATCTTCGGGTGTAATTTCAGAAATGTCCTCAACATCAGGCTCATAAATAATTATTGAGCCACCGGATTCTGCCAGATAATTGCGCTTGAAAAGTCCGGAACATCCCGAAAGGAGTCCCAGCGATATAACAAGAATTGTTGCAATAAATGTGCTTGAGATAATATTTTTTCTCATAATTTGTCACCTCATACAAAGTATAACTTAATATATAAATTTTGTAAAGTGGTAAATTTTAATTGACTTAAAGTGTTCCATATGTTAAAATGAAAAGAATTTAGGAGGTGCTTTTATGGCGGAATTTCTTGAAATAGTTATGCTTATTTGTTTTGGTTGTTCATGGCCTTTCAATGCGGTTAAATCCTACAAGGCAAGAACTGCAAAGGGAAAGAGCCCCACTTTCCTGTGCCTTATAATCATTGGTTACATAGCAGGTATTGCATCGAAGTTTGTTAATCCCCATTTTGATTTTGCGGCAAAGTGGTACGTTCTTTTCTTCTATGTGCTTAATATGGTTATGGTCGGCATCGACCTGGGACTTTATTTCAGAAACAAGAAACTTGATAAACTAAACGAAAACAGGTAAAACAAAAAGCGTTGTGAAAATTCGATTTTTCACAACGCTTTTCTCTATGTAGGGATTTGATGAAAATTATATTTATGCAACCTCAGAGTGCAGTGGACTGTTGCGTTTAATTTCTGCTCTTCTTATATCTTGTAGGAGATTCTCCCGTTTCGCGCTTGAAAGCGGCTGAAAAATAAGCCTGACTTGAAAACCCCAGCATTTGCGCAATGTCGCTTACGCTTACTCCCTCAGACAAAAGATTTATCGCGCGACTTATTTTCATCTTCAGAAAATAGTTGTGTACACCCAACCCCGCAAAGGAGATAAAAGCATTTTTTAGTGAAGTTGTGCTCGTCATACAGTATTTTGCAATATCGTTAATGGAGAGCTTTTCCCCAATGTGTGCGTGCATATAATTCACTGCTTTTTTGTACAGGTCAGTGTGTGCAAGATGTGTTTCGTCAATTGTTGTAGCATTATCACATATTGAAAGAAGCAATGCATAAATATAATTTATTATAATTGCAGTAAGAACATCGCTATTCTCTTTCCTGAGGATGGTGTGGAGTGTTCTTATGCCGAAATTTTTAGGAACATGTGCAGCGGTAACAGTATCAGCACCGCATTTTTCGTACAGAAATGAAAGGAACTGCAGTACTATGCTCTGTTGTTTTTTATTCAGCTTGAAAACCTTGTCGTGGAAAAAGGAAGTGCCTTCTCCGTCAAGAGAAAATGAAAATATAAAAAGGTCTGCAAAGGAATATTCGTCAATTGTGTATTTGTGGAATTCCAGAGGTTTGTGGAAAATAATGTCACCTTTTTCAAGGTTGTATATTTTATCACTTGCACAGATTGTGGCAGTGCCTTCTTTTACATATACACACTCCCAGAAATCATGAGCCTCACCATTAAAACGGTAGCCTCCGGGAAAAGAATCCTCAAACAGAGTATAAAGCTTTGTTATTTTGAAAATGTCGTGAACTTCGAAAGGTTTGAACAGCAATTTTATCACCTCACAGAAATGTCCGAAAACATATAAAAAATGTCTGAAAACATATTGATATATGTTTTCGATTTGCTATAATTATAATATGGCATAATGGAAAAGTAAAGACTTTTTTAAAAAATAAAAAGGTCAATATAGTATAATGATTAGAGCCAAAAGCCAATATTGTTTATTGAAAATTCAAAAAGCATGTAGTATTATTACTTTTAGGGGGTTGATGCAAGTGCTTAAAAAAGAAGTAAATTACGAATTCAGAAAAAGGATGCTTGAAGTACATAAAAAGGATATAAGGGATTTTTCTCTTACTGCATCTGCGGAAGAGTTTGAAATCAAGGACGCCATAGTGATAACCGTGCCTGAAAACGCACAAGAGGTTGCATTTGTAGCGGCACAGGATTTTTGTGATTTCCTGCTTAAATCAATGAATGTAGCAGCTGCTGTTAAAAAAGGCGAAGCAGATATGCAAAGAAAAATCGAGCTCTTTCTCGCAGAGGATAAAGGCGTTGACCTTGGGGAATACAAGGGCTATCGCGGATACCGCATTGACACTGATGAAAACGGCATAAAAATCTATGCAAACGATTGCCGCGGTATGGCACAGGCGCTTTATTATCTTGAATTCATGATGGAATTGAGACGTGCTCCCTTTATAAAGAAAGGAAGTACAAGCAGAAAACCCCGTTTTGCACCGCAGATGGTACATTCAGGCTATGCACTTGACGAATTTCCTTCTTTACATCTTAATCAGATAGCTCACGAGGGAAGAGATGCAATCCTCGTTTATACAGAAGGTATAAATAAAACCAGCTATGGATTTCTGGATTTTAATGCCCTTATTTATAATGCGAATAAATACGGTATTGACGTATACGCATATAGCGATATGAAAAGTAAAATGCATCCAAAGGACCCCGGCGGATATGAGTTTTACGACAGTCTTTACGGCTCGCTTTTTGAATACTGTCCCGGCTTAAAGGGAGTAGTGCTTGTAGGTGAATCAATTCACTTCCCATCAAAGGACCCCAATGCGGCTGTGGAGAAGTCCTGTGACGGTATTCCTGCAATAAAGGACAGCTCTTACTCATACCCTGCACTTGACTATGTTGACTTTATTGAAACAGTCCGTGACTGTTGCCGTAAGCACAATCCCGATGCAGATATAATTTTTTGGACATATAACTTCGGTGAACAGCCTGTAGAGGACAGACTACGTCTCATAAATGCACTTCCGACGGATATATCGCTTCAGGCAACCTTTGAAATGTTTGAAAAGTATGTGCAGAACGGCATTGTTCAGTGTGTAAGTGACTACTCACTTGCAATTGAAGGCCCCGGCTACTATTTTGCAACCGAGGCGGAGGCTGCGGCAAAAAGAGGAATCCGCCTTTACTCAATGGTTAATACTGCAGGACAGACTTGGGATTTCGGTACAATTCCTTACGAGCCAATGGCGCAGCAGTGGATGAGAAGATATAAGAAAATGATTGAGGCCCAGGAAAACTGGGGACTCAGTGGTATAATGGAAAGTCACCACTACGGAATATATCCGTCGTTTATATCAAAGCTTTCCAAAATGTGCTTTGAAAAATCAACAGATACTATGGAAGAAACTTTGTCTATGGTACTTTCCGCGTTTTTCGGAGAAGAAAATGTGGAGAAAATCACTCTTGCTCTTGATAAATGGAGTGACTCCGTCCGTCATATTACGCCTACGGGTGAGGACCAGTACGGCTCATTCAGATGCGGACCAAGCTATCCCTTCTGCTTTGAAAGGCTTATCCGTCTTCCCGGGATGCCTTATGCAAATGCAGGCAGTGCGTTTGTTGTGCCTGAATACTGTCAGGACCTTTACTCAAGGGCAACAATTATTTCAAAAAGAGTATGGAAAGAAATCGAAACTCTTGAAAAAGCTCTCATTTATATGCAGGAGGGTACAAAAATTCTCGAAACTATAAAAAACCCGAATGAGGAGCTTGAGCGCCTGATAAATATGGGTAAATTCATTGAAAAATATATTGTTACTGGAATTAACGCAAAGAAGTGGCATACTCTCAAGGTGAAATTTGACCATGAGCCGGACGAAGGAAAGGTTTCTGCAATCCTTGACGATATGGTAGAGCTTCTTACACTTGAAAGAAAAAATGCAGAAGACGCCATACAGTATGTGGAACGTGATTCTCGCCTTGGTTGGGAGCCAAATATGGATTATCTTACAAGCAAATGGCATCTTGAGTGGAAGATACGTCTTGTGGACTATGTAATCGGCAGGGAGATTGCCGGTTACAGAAAAAATCTTGAACTGGGTAACGGCAAATATACAGTTGTACGTGATTAAGGGTGATAAAAATGCTTAAAAAAGAAGTTAATTACGAATTCCGTAAAAGAATGCTTGAAGTGCATAAAAAGGACGTAAGGGATTTTTCGCTTACTGCCCGTAATGACGAGTATGAAATTAAGGATATGACCGTAATCTGCGTTTCCAATGATGCAGAAGAAGTTGCAGTTGTTGCTGCACAGGATTTTTGTGATTTCCTTTTAAAATCAATGGGGATTTCCGCAATGGTTAAAAAGGGTACTTCAGGTGCAGAAAATAAAATTGAGCTTTTTATAGCTGAAGAGCAGGGAATCGACCTTGGAGAATATAAAGGCTACCGCGGTTACAGAATTGATACCGACGATAACGGCATTAAAGTCTATGCAAACGACTACCGCGGTATGGCACAGGCACTTTACTATCTTGAATTTATGATGGAGTTAAGAAAAGCTCCTTTTATTAAAAAAGGCAGCACAAGCCGTAAACCGCGATTTGCACCTCAGATGGTACACTCGGGCTACGGCTGTGACGATTACCCTGACGAGCATCTTGCCCATATTGCTCACGAGGGAAGAGATGCCATTCTTGTTTTTGTTAAAGGTGTAAATCTCACAACTTTCGGATTTCTCGATTTTAATGCACTTATCTACCGTGCAAAGCGTTACGGTATAGACGTGTATGCATATAGTTATCTTAAGAGTCAGGTTCATCCCGAGGCAGAGGGTGCAGAAGCTTTTTATGAAGGGACATACGGCAAACTTTTTGAAAACTGCCCCGGCTTTAAGGGTGTGGTGCTTGTAGGCGAATCCGTATGTTTCCCCTCAACAGAACCAAAAAAGTATGCATCTGACGGAATACCTGCTATTAAGGAAAGTTCATTCTATTCGCCTGATATTGCTTATGCAAAACTTGTTACGATTATCCGTGACAGTTGCCGTAAGCACAATCCCGATGCAGATATAATTTTCTGGACATATAACTTTAATGCAAGCCCCAAGGAAGAAAGAATTGCTCTTATAAATGCACTTCCTAAGGATATTACACTTCAGACAACCTTTACAAAATCAGGCAAATATAAGCTTAAGGGAAATGTTATCGGTGTTGCCGACTACTCCCTTGTAAGCGAAGATCCTGCAGAGTCAGTGGTTGAAGAAATGGAAGCGGCAGCAAAAAAGGGCATTCGTCTTTATGTTATGGCAAATACTGCAGGTATGACTTGGGATTTCGGCACACTTCCTTATGAACCGTTCCCGTATCAGTGGATGCGTATGTATAAAAATCTTTTCTATGCTTATGAAAATTACGGACTTTGCGGTCTTATGGAAAGTCACCACTTCGGAATATATCCGTCATTTATATCAAAGCTTTCCAAAATGTGCTTTGAGCTTTCTGACGATACCATGCAAGAAACTGTAGGTATGGTGCTCAGTGCGTTCTTCGGAGAAGAAAATGATGAAGCTACCGATGCGGCTCTTCAGATGTGGAGTCAGGCTATCCGCTACATAACTCCTACTGGTGAAGATCAGTACGGAGCATTCAGAGTAGGACCAAGCTATCCCTTTAACTTTGAAAGACTTATAAAGCTTCCGTCTTCACCTTACGCTCATTTCGGCAATTCTATTCTTGTGTGTGAGTACTGTGCGGATATCCAGGCTCGTTCAACTGTTATTTCAAAACGCATATGGGGAGAAATCGAAAGTCTTACTGAGGCAAAAGAGTATGTTGATAAAGGCATTGGAATTCTTGAAAAGATTGAAAATCCGAACGAAGAGCTTGAACGCCTTATAAATATGGGGCACTTTATGTCGCATTACATCCAGACCGGTATTAATGCCAAGAAGTGGCACACTCTTATTGTTAAATTCGATTCGGAAACTGATGAGGAAAAGGTTTCTGATATTCTTGACGAAATGGAAGCACTTCTCACCTTTGAAAGACAGAATGCAGTTGATACAATTCAGTATGTAGAGCGTGACAGTCGCCTTGGGTGGGAGCCCAGTATGGAATATATGACAGATAAGTGGCATCTTGAATGGAAAATAAATCATACCGACTTTGTCATTAAGAAAGAAATTGCAACCTACAGGGAAAATCTAAAGCTCGGAAAAAGAGAATATTCCGACATAAGAAACTGATTTTTCAGTTGACCTTAGATAATAATTGTAGTAAAATAAGTTGTAATTATTTAATAAAAGGAGGAAGAAAAATGATAAAACTCTTAAGCGTGCTTTTGTGCCTTATTATGGTGCTTTCTACATTAAGCTTCAGCGTAAGTGCAGCGGACGCACAGACTGTTGCAGATTCAATCAGTGTTGATACTATCACTACTGAAACTGCAAATCTTATCACAAAAAATCTTGCTCTCCCCACGGAAATTGACGGGCAGAGTGTAACATGGTCATCAAACAGCGATGCTGTTACAAACACCGGTGTTGTAACACGTCACGCTACAGAAGAAAAGGCAGTTACTCTTACTGCAACTGTTGGCGATGTGACAAAGGAAATTAACCTTACTGTTGCACCTCTTACAACTATGGTTATTTATCAGAATAACTTCGGCAAACAGCTTAACGGTACAGCCTTTGACACATCAAAGGAATTAATCGGTGCAACTGTGGCAAAGTCACAGATTGCTAACTGGACTATGAGTACAGCACAGAATACAGCACCCTTCGGGACAACTGTCGGTGAAACAGGCGGTATACTTCTTGACCTTAATACAAGAGCGAATTCGCCCACATTCACTTTCCCTGAAACTATGGATTCCCCCTTCTATGTTCAGTTTGACGTGATAGCACAGTCAACTGCTCCGGGTATTGACTTCCGTTTCAATTTCACTCCCGAGGGCGGTGCATCTACTCTTCAGATGGCTTACAGATGGAACGGTGCAAGCACTTACTACCTTTCAAGTAAGCTCCCCTCAAGTTACGGCGGAACAAACTTTGCATCTACTCAGGAAACAAAGACTACAATGCGTATGTACATAGACCCCATTAACCTTAAGATGAAGTTTATGGATGCAAAGGGCAATATGGTTCCTGCAGCAGGTATAAAGCTTGGCGATGCAACTGCGAAAAACGGAAAAATCACAACAATGAACTTCTGCCGTGCCGGCTCCACAAGTCCTGCAGGATATATAGAATTTGACAACTTTGCAGTATACAGAACTGCAGACGAAACACAGATTTATAATGACAGAATACTTCTCGGTCAGCTTGCAGAAAATGTAAAGTTTGCTGATTTTTCATCAGAGGACGATTCCAGTGTAACTGCAAATCTTGACCTTGGAACTTTCAAGAATAAAATTGAAACAGAAAACCCCGGTGTAATTGTTTCTTACAATTCAAGCAACGAAGAAATCCTTGCTATTGACGGTGACACAGGCGTTATAACAAGACCTTTTGACGATGCAACCGTAAGGCTTGAGGTTGTATTTTCAAAGGGAGACAGCAAATTCGGTAAAACTATCGAATTTACTGTTGAAGAGGCATTTAACCCTGCAAAGCAGGTGGCTAATGAAATTATTTTTGAAATGATTTCGGACGATGCAATAAATGCAGTAACAGGCGACCTTGACCTTTCAATTGACGATTTTTACGCACTTGACGTAGCAGAGGGTGCAGAGGTTTCCTTTACTTCAAGTGATGAAGAAGTTCTCAGAATTGACGGAGAAACAGGATGCATCACACAGGGTACAGAAAAGAAAGATGTTACCCTTACAGCAACAGTTACAAAGGACGGCAGAACCTTTGCAAAGGAGTTTGTAATGACAGTTCTTCCCGAAGGTACTTATGTTTACGAATCTGAAAACTTCGGCTATCCCGAACTTGTAGGGGAGAGCATCGGTGCGCATCCCAGATGGGTGATTGAAAATAATTACTCAGGTGCTACTTATGCAGATGTTAAAAAGGACAACCGCGGTTACTATCTTGAAACTGCAAGAGTGAAGTCTGCAGGCGGTTACGATGCAGAAACCTTCAGCTTTGCAGGCATCAGAAAGACAAAGAAATTTACAGTTGAATTCGATCTTTCAATGGATTCCATTCCTTCAGGGGTTACTCACGACGTTCATTTCCTTGGCGTAAAGGAAGGCGGTCTTTCTATAAGTGACACTACAAAGGACCTTTTCAATTTCAGAATAACAACATCTTCTTTGCGTGTAAACGGTGCAGCAGGTTACGAAAAGACAATCAAGGAAGGCGGAATCTATAGATTAAGATTTGACTTCGATTTTGAAAACGAAACTTTTGACTATTACTTTAACGGAGCTCTTGTAAAGGGTGGTATTGCATGGAAAACGGCAGGAGATTATGAAGCACTCAGCTACATTAACTTCCGTTCATACCGTGCAAGTGCAAACTTCAAAATCGGTGTAGATAACCTTGCAGTTTATGCTGAAAACCCCGAATTCCTTGCAAGTGCACTTGATGAAGAGGTTTATTCTGAACGTCCTCTTACAGTTTCTACAGCATTCGACTCATATTACCAGACAAGAATCACAGCTGATTATGACGAGAATCAGTATCTCCGTGTGGGACTTGTTGAAAAGCTGGAAACATTCACAAACAACCCCATTATTGACTTTGGTACTGCAGAGCTTGTTGATAAGAACACAGGCAAGAAAACCAGCCTTAACGGTTATTATTCATCAGACGAAACAAATCCCCAACTTATAAACGGTCTTTACATCGGTTCAAACCACGGTGCAATGGGTGCAAGAGTTACAAGCAACAATCACGGAAAAACACAGGCGGATGTAGGCTCTGTATGGACAGATGCAAACGGCATAAAGTGGGACCTTATACGTGTTGAAGATGCAAATAAGCTCTTCTTCCTTCAGCAGAAAAACTACAACCTTGCAACTACAAACTTTGGATTCAGCGGTAATATAGCAGGTCCTCTTACATATGTAAGTGATGGCGTTAATACGGGTTCAATCACAGTTAATTCATCTTCTGCAACACAGACATTCCCCTCAATCGCAAATGTAGAACACACTTTCTACCTTGTGCGTGACGGTGAAATGATAGAATTCGACAACCGCGTTTCAGGCGTAAGCTATAAGGCTGACGAGGTTGTAGTTGTTGAAGAGTATGACATCATCAACCCCGCATCAATTGCACCCGCACTCCGTCAGAATAAGCCTGACGGCGGTTATGTGGAAGCACCATCAATCGCAGTTGGTGAGCCGATTTTCCACTACAAGCAGACTCTTACAGTAAAGGCTGACGGCACAATCTTTACAGAAATCGACCACGAAGTTCTTACTGACCTTAACAGTTACGAAACCTACGGTTATCAGTTCTATCAGAGAGCTAACCCCTATGGTGGCGGTGCATGGCGTCAGGTTCCCGGAACAAAGGAATTTACAGACGGCAAGGGCGTGAATTGGGATATTACAACACCCTACGAATACACTAATGTGCCCGGAACTGCCGCTACAAATCTTCCTGTTCCGAAATCAAGAACTCTGAAAAAAGCAGACTGGATTGATTCCGATGTTGTTCCCAGCCGTATTCTTGATTTCATCCGTGATGAGGACGGGAAGAACGTTATGGGTTATATGACAGGATTCCTTCCCATTTACGACGGTGAGCCTTCTGTAAGAAAGACAAAGACCAATTCAAACATCTATATGTACGACGAGAAGGCGAAAGCATATCCCATCTTTGTAAGCTCAAGTGGTATTGCGGATAAGACAGTTCTTACTGCAGAGGGTAGCAGAATCCACGGTGTATCTTACAGAAAATATGTTGACCTTACAGGCTTTGAAAAGAATAACACGCAGTATTATACAATCAATCACGAGAATATGACATATTACTACGTTGACTTTATCGAAGCAGGTACACAGACACTTGATCTTGAGAAATCAGGCTGTATATATGACCTTACAAAGGTTGAATCTATAGGTAACATTACATACAAGCAGATTGGCGATAAAATAGTTGTTACAAGCGAAGACAGAGGCTACCTTGTTCTTAAGGCAACACGTCAGCTTGATGTTGAAAGTGCATATATTAAGGACGAAGCAATCTACGCAAGATTTGTTAACTATTCAGACAGCTCAAAGACTGTTAATGTTATGGTTGCATCTTATGACGGAAACAAGCTCGTTGATGTTAAGGCAGTTAAGAATGTAACAATCGGTGCAAATGCAGTCCTTAACAAAGAACTTGAAGCTTCTCTTGAAAGCGGAAGCAGATACAAGATTTTCGTTGTTAGCAGCGAAAGCGATATTGTTCCTGTAAGTAAGGATATGACAATCGAAATCAGATAACTATAAAAAAGGGATGTTAAAAATGCCCGGACCGCAAAAGGCAATAAAGCTATATGTTTTTTAATTGACAACTTATAAAACAAAGTTCCTTTTATTGCTTATGGTAGAAATTCGTTTGGCGAATTTCGGAATTTATGCCTTTTGCTACGAACAAACTTCACCTCTCGGTCGTCGCAACTAACGCTTTAGTCGTATTTGCTTTACAAATATCGACGCTGCCGCTTGGTTGCTCCTCTCCCATTCAGAGCACGCTTACGCTACCACTCTGAACGGGGCCCGGGTTTTGTACGCCTTCGGGTACCCCCTACGGGTTCAGTTTGTCCGTTCTGAACATTTTTTCCTATCCCTTTACAGGATGTTAAAACACAAATAATAAAATTTTCTAACTATAAGCCCACGCCCGAATGGGTGTGGGCTTCTCTTATAAGGGAGGCAATTAACTATGGTAACAAGACAGGACGTAGAAAAAGCAGTAAAAGACCTTGGAATAAAAAAGGGTGATGTTGTGCTTGTGCACTCATCCTTCAAAAGCCTTGGCCCCGTAGAAAACGGCGCAGAGGATGTAATCAGTGGTTTCCTCGATGCAATCGGGGAAGAGGGTACACTTGTATTCCCCTGTTTTACACAGAAGGATTTTGCAAATGCTTACGAAACATGGCATATAGATAAGCCTTCAGACACAGGCTACCTTACAAACTATTTCAGACTGCGTGAGGGAAGCATCCGCTCCGACCAGGCAACACACTCTGTTGCGGCTTGCGGAAAGCTTGCAGAAGAACTTACCAAAACTCACGGACATACTCATAAACGTTTCGGAACTATGGGCGACACACCTTTCTCTGCAGATTCTCCTTGGGAGAAGATGTATAACCTTAATGCAAAGGTTGTTCTTCTCGGCGTAAAGCCAGGCTCAATCACATTCCGTCACTATGCGGAGTATGTTTATATGGAAGAGCTTCTTAAAGCAATTGAGGGAAATCCCAAGTATGACGAAATGAAAGACCGTCTCTGGCAAATGTCACACCGTGGTGTATGGCCTCACGTTTACAATGTAGCAATGACAGAAGTTCTTAAAGAAGAAGGCTATACCCCAACAACAAGCACCTGCGGTGATGCTACATTTACCTCTTTTGACAGTAAAATTTTTGTTGATACCTGCCTTGCACATCTTCGTAGTGCAGACCGAAGAATTTTGTGGGAAAGTGAGATTTTTGACGTTGATGGATGGCTTAAATGGCTAAAAGATTGGGAAACTTTGACGGGATGTTAAAAAGCTCCAAAACGCAAAACGGCAACACTTAAATGCGAAATGCGAAGTTCGAAATGATGGTTGATTTTCGTTAAACGAAAATCCTTGATAGAAAAAAGGTTTTCGCGAAAGAGAAAACCATCAATAACTTTGAACTTCGAATTTCACATTTCGAACTTTAAAAAGAGGCGATTTACTATGAACGAAACAGCTATTAAATGGTACAAATATCTTGAATTCCCCTCTGAATTTGACGAGGAATTCTACGCCCTTGCAGAAAGCAAGGATATATCGGGCCTTAATCCCGAAAACTGTGTGAAAGTCCTTACCGAGAAGAATGACTACGGTCTTAACCTTATCTATTTCCTTTCACAGCTTGACAATACAAAGCAGGCAATGGACTCACGCGGTATAGATGAAAAGTATTTTCGTGCAAATGCAGAAGGTCTTGTGGGTGAAGCAAAAAGCTGTAAGGAAACCTTCGGAAAAATCGGTGTATATGAGGTTGGCTGGACAAATGCCGTTATGAAAGGAACGTATCTATTCCGTATCGGCAGACTCAACTTCGGATTAGAAACCCTTTTTGAGTCCTGGTGCGATGATGGTGACGTTGTAAAAATAGGGGATACCATAATCGCAGTACATATTCCCGGTGGCGGAAAGCTTGATGAAACAGACGCCTACCGTTCTCTTTTAGAGGCGGAAAGATTCTTTAAAAAGCATTTCCCCGAAAAGGATATAAAAGGATTTATGTGCGGCTCGTGGCTTCTTGACAGAACACTTGATAACTTCCTTAAACCCGAGTCAAATATAATTAAATTCCGTGACCTTTTCACTCCTTATATGAAAAAGGAAGATTACAGCGCTATCAAATTTGCATTCGGCAAAAATGTCACAAGAGATAATCTCAAAGATTTTGAACCGAAGAATTCTTTTCAGGCAAAATTGAAAGAGCATATCTTAAGCGGTGGCAAATTATACGACACTTTCGGTTTCAGACATTTTCAGAATGCAGACGTACAAGGGATAGACTGTCACTATCATCAGATGCAGTGGCATACCGACGATATGAGTATGTATCCGCCCGATTACCTTCCCGAATGTGGCGATACGGGTGATGTTGTAGAATCGGCAAAAGATTATATGGAGCTTTGCAATCTTCAGGGCGTGAATATTCTTTGTATGCCTAATATGGTTGACCTTTTCGGTGCCCGTGACGAATCCCAGAATATCCTCGGTGCAGTGGCGAAAATGGGGGATGACAGAGTATACGCCTTTGGCGGTCTTTACTACCCCGAATATCCCGTCGCAAAGGATTACGGCTTCAAGAACCAGGCGAAAACACTTATAGATATGGGCTTTGACGGAATCAAGCTTATTGAAACAAAGCCCAATGCTTACAAGAAAATCGGCACAAAAATTTCAGGCGAAACATATGATGATTTCTTTAACTATCTTGAAGAAGAACAGATACATATTATCTGCCATGCAACTGACCAGGTATCGCACCGTGCAGAATTAAGAGCAGGCAGAGAAAATCTTGAAAATATGTATAAAATCTGCGAGGAAATTTACGAGGATGTCCTCTGCCGACTTGACAAGAATCCCAAGCTTAAAATCACTCTTGCACATTTCTTTTTTATGGGAGAAGAGCTTCCGCGCCTTTCTGCAATTCTTGATAAATACCCCAACGTATGTATTGACACAACCCCTGCAGAAAAAGAGCTTCACTATCTTTCAGAAACTCCTGAAGAAACAAAGGCTTTCTTCAAAAAGTATGCTGACCGCATAATGATGGGAACGGACGATAAAAACGCGTTCCACACCCGTTATAAGGAAGTACAGCTTGCAATGCTTGACAGATATTTAAGAACTCCCGACCGTTTTACTACAAAGTGGGGCAATAAGCTTGTGGGAGTAGACCTTTCACGAGACGATCTTGAGAAAGTTCTTTATAAAAACTTCAAGCGCCGTACGGGTGAAACTCCTAAGGTGATGAATAAAGCACTTTTGAAAGCATATATTGAAAAAACTCTTCCTCTAATCAGAGAAAGCAGAACAAAGGAAGAAATAAAGAAATTTTCTAATAATTTATAATCAGGAAATGGCAGACTGTAATGTCAGGGAATGTTTTTGAGGGTATTTATACTCATATTTCAAGAATATGTACAGAGCAGGAGTCTGTTTGACGAAATGGTTGAAAATACAAAAGTAAATATACATGAGCAGACGGAGGGAAAAATTATGATGGAAATAGGCGTAAGAGTAACATTCGGCGGAGAATATGAAGATCTCGTGGAGGCATTTAATAAAGTTCTTGGTATGGGACTTACAATATGTCAGCTTTCTGTATGGGACGAGGAACATATTACAGATGAAAAAGCAGCGTATGTAAAAGACTGTATCGACAAAACGGGAATTAAAATTTCCAGCGTATGGGCAGGCTGGGGAAGTGGTCCGTCAGCAGAGTGGAACTTCCGATTCGGTCCTGACACTCTCGGACTTGTTCCTCCTGCTTACAGAGGTCAGCGACTTGCTTTTCTGAAAAAGGCAAGCCGTTTTACTCAGCTTATTGGCGTCGAGAATATGATAACACATGTTGGATTTATTCCTGAAAATATGTCAGATCCTAACTTTGCAGGTGTTGTAGGCGCACTTCGTGATCTTTGCCGTGTTATGAAAGAGAGAGGGCAGTATTTCCTTTTTGAAACAGGGCAGGAAACACCTGTAACTCTTCTTCGTACGATTGAGGCTATCGGTATGGATAACCTCGGAATTAATCTTGACACTGCAAACCTTATCCTTTACGGAAAGGCAAATCCCGTTGACGCACTCGACGTTATTGGCAAATATGTCCGCGATACACACTGTAAAGACGGCTTATATCCCACAACCGGCACTGAGCTTGGTAAGGAAACAAGAATGGGCGACGGTAAGGTTGATTTCTACGGCGTCGTGAAAGGCCTTTATGAGCTTGGCTACACAGGTCCCCTTACAATCGAAAGAGAAATCACAGGTGACGAGCAGGTACAGGATATTATCCACGCGAGAAAAATGCTCGAAGATATTAAAGGGAGCCTCGGCATAAAATAAATATAGAGTCGACTGACAACGAATAAAAAGGGGGTGTAAAGAAATTCGATTTCTTTACACCCCCTGTCATTGGGGATAGGAAAAAATGCGGTCTGGACTTTTTTTACATCCCCTTTTGTAGTTTCCGGATAAAAATGCGTATTGACAAACAAAGGACAAAAATAATAACTTCATAGAAAATGGGGTAATAAATTATTATTCGTCCGATTTGCTCAGAACAAGTACAGAGCCTAAAATCAGGATTATTCCGATTGCGGAAAATACCGAGAGCTCTTCACCAAAAATAATGATACTGAAAACTGTTGCCGACAAAGGCTCAATAATTCCCATTGCAGAGGCTACGCCTGCAGGAAGATTTTTTAGTGAAATTGTGTAAAGGAAGTAAGGAAGAACAAAGGTTACAACTGCGTGAGATATCGCAAGAGGCACTGCTTTTACTGCGTTATCGGCAAGAAGTGATTGAATCTGCGGAAAATCACAGGCTATCAGGGATATCACTGCTGCAAAAAGAAAACTGTACAGCGTTGCAGTGATTGGATTGCATCCTCGACGCATTTCAACTTTTGTCAAAATATTATAAATTCCGTAAGATACACCTGACAAAAGTCCCATTATAATGCCCATGGTATTAAACTTCATCCCACCGACAATGCCTGATACGAGAGCACATCCGATGAGTACACAAATGACGCTGATTCCTTTTTTCAGTGTAAGCTTTTCTCCGAAAAATGCCACTGACCATCCGAGAACCAGCACAGGAGCCATATACATAAGAATAACTGCAGTTGCAATAGATGTCTGTTTCATAGCGGAATAGTAGCACGCTGCAGTTGCAAAAAGCGTTATTCCGCTACCTATGTAAAGGGGAATATCTCTTAACCTTAAGGAGAGTGCACCTCTATTAAAGCAAAGCGTGTAAATAAGAAAACACGGAAAAGACAACATTGTTCTGATTGCCGTTATCTGAAGAGGAGGAAGCCCCATCTTGCTCCAAACATTGACAAATATTCCCGAAGTTCCCCACAGAACACCTGCCAGAACTATAAACAGCAGTGATTTTTTCTTCATCTGAAACAACCTTTCACTATTTTAAAACATCAGCTAAGTAATTATATCACAGTAGCTCCTATAAATCCACTAAAAAATAATAAAAAATGTAATTTAGCTTGTGAAATTTCCCTTAAAAGCACGCATAAACAGCTATGCTGGGAAATTTGTTAGAAAAGTGTTAGAAAGCTCATTTTTTGAGAAAAATTCAAGATATAAGAAAAACCGCATAACCCTATTGGTTAAGCGGTTTTTTATGGCATGCTTGGAGGGACGACGTTGCTGCGCATCGTCCCTGCTAGTCCACCCAAATGCTGTCGCATTTCGGTACCGGACGTCGCACCACCGTGCTAAAAACGATTATTAATCGTTTTCTTAACGCACGTTGCCCTCGCAGGGTTCGAATCCCTTTTATTTTATGCACAAAAGCAAAAGCACCCACTAAAGTGGATGCTTTTACTTTATGGCGTGCTTGGAGGGATTCGAACCCCCGACCCTTTGGTTCGTAGCCAAATACTCTATCCAACTGAGCTACAAGCACATTTCAAACGCAAGTTATATGATAACACACAATTGGTAAAAAAGCAAGTATTATTTTTGGAAAAATTATTTTTTTCCGAAAAAGGGCATATCTCAACCGATGAATTGTTTATAATCCGGTGAGATAGCCCTTTTCTTTTTGCTTTATACAGGGTAGGGTTCGTCTCCGTGGAGATCCATCCATTCGCAGGCTACGTCGTATGCCTCATAATCAAGGTCTCCCATTGTGTTTGTGTGCAGAATAACACCTTCAAGCTCTCCTGCGTAAATTTTTTCTTTGTACCAGTCAAGCTGCCATTTTACGGCTTTGCCGGTTGCTTGTTTTCCTTCTCCGAAATTCCACAAATAGCATCCGCACAAACGTCTTTGTGTGGGAGTAAGTTTTTTGAAAATTTCAAACTTTTCGGGGATAAGGGGAACGTCTTTTTCTTCCCAGGTCCACATGGTAACACCGTCAAAAGGCTCTATGTAACGGGCGAAATCGGCATCGACTTTACTGTCAAGCCCGAATTCGCGTGTGTAGAGCACCATCCACATATCGAGAGGGCGAACTTCGTTATTGTGAAGTCTTTCACGTATATTCCACAAGTTTTCAATAGGAATCTGTTTATACTTTCCTTCTCTTATAAAGTCATCGAAAACTACACCTGTAATATTGGGAAAATCCTTTGCTTCTGTAATGTTTTGTTCGATTTGTTGCGGGTTAAAAGCTGCCCAATAACATTCCCATGCAACTTCTCTCAGTGAACGGAAGCTTTTGTTGTATTTGCGCCTTTCTACCCCTACTTCAGCAGGAACCATGAAGGTGTTTTTTACTCCGAGATATGCACACCCCTCCATAGGTGTCATACGGGAGGATTTATCGTTTCCGCAAAGAAAGTTATATCTTCCTTCGGGATGTCCCCAAAGCCAGAATTTGTCACGAAGTACCAGTTTTTTGTTTTCCATAATACTAACTCCTTTTTTAATTATTTTGGTTTGAAAGAGAAACCTTATATTCTTTTGGTGTCATTCCCATATGGGTCTTGAATGCGCGCCTGAAGGAGACGTCACTGTTATAGCCCACTTGCTGAGATATTTTCTCAATGGTAATATTTGTTTCTGACAAAAGGTTGCAGGCGGCTTCCATACGCACTTTGGTGACATATTCGCTGAACTGATAGCCTGTATATTCCTTAAAGAAACGCGATGTGTATGCCTCCGAAATATGGAAGTGACTTGAGAATGTCTGACGGGAAAGCATAGGGTCGTTGTAATGAGCATCTATATACTGCATCATAATGACCGCCATGTTTTCCGAAGAACTGTCATTTGAAAAGCTGTGTATTTTTGTAAGCTGGGATTTTACAAGGTCAAAAAATCCGGGCAAAGTCAGGTCTAAACCATCTGAAAAAGCAGCTTCTGTTTCGGTAATAATTTCCGGAGGAAGATTCAGGTTATACAGAATCTTAAAAACTGTACATCTTATGTTTGAGTAAAGATGCTTGATTGCCTGGGCGGACAAAACCCTTTTCTCATGATTTTCTTTGAGAACTGTATCAAGAGTTTCGTAAACTATGTCAATATTTTTATGCTGGAAAGAATAGATAATTCGCTTTTCCACATCCGTGGGGTAGTAATAACCGGTATTGCCGGAAAGCCCTTTTGTGCACCAGATAGCATTGTTGTATGAGGTCTGAATGCCGTATTCCATAACGTTTTTGACGTCGCAGTATTTGTAAAATGTGTCAAAGAACGATGTAAACGGCTCGCTTATGGCAAATTTGAGTTTAACATCAAATTCCTTATTGGATTCCTCCGCCAGCTTATTGAGTGTCTCTTCGAGAATAAGTACAGCATTATCTTTGTCGTCAACACCTAAAAGGAATACTGTTTGTTCGTCGTTTATGTAGGTATGGATACATGAATACTGTGATGACAACTTTTCAGAGAGTGTCGCTTTCAATGAAGTGACTTTTGAAGGCGAGCCGTCCTTATTGCGCGAAGACATCAGAATGGAAATAACACATATAATGTAATGGCTGGAGTCAAGGGAAAGATTGAACTGACTCATATTCTGCATTATTTCATCTCTGTCCATAAGGTCACCAGAAAGAATCGAATGCAGGAAATTAGAGCGCAATATGGGCATACTTTCCTCCAGTATTTTTGTTGAGTGCTGGCTGGTTATTATAAGATTATCAACCGATTCAGAAATAATGTTAAGCTCATTATTTTTATCGTTTGAAGTTTCTGCATATGGGCGGAGAGTATTAAGTATCCGTTCTATGGGGCGGGTATTCTTTTTTGTGAAGTACAGAGCGAGAAATCCGCACACAATAAAGCTGATAAAAAGAGCAAATATGATAATGAAACGAACCATATTCATATCAGAAGAAACTATACTTGAGGGAATTGCCAGAGCATAGTTGTAGGAGTTTGATTCTGTTGTCTGATAAACTGTGTATTCAATTCCTTCAATTGTCGTGGTTGTTCGTTTTTTGTTTCCGAGGCTTATGTCCGGAGAATTGTAACTCTGAGCAATAGGACTTTTGGAGCTGTCAAAAAAGTAAAAGCAGCTATTTGCGGGAAGATCGTTCTCTATTGCTTTAAACAGCTTTTCTGAATCAACACTTATAAGAATTGCGCCTGTAATATTTTCGGCTTCCTGAACGGGAACCGTTGTAATGAAGTAGAAGCAGTTTTTATGCGCTCCTTTGGAAATAAAGTCTGTCTGATAGTACAGTCTGTTATATCCGTAATAGGAAAGAACGGTTGCTTTTAATGTGTGGTAATCCATATCACCAATTTTCAGAAAGTCGCCATAGCTTGATGCGGGAATCGCCGTTGTAGTTGAAAGGAAATAATCTCCCGAATGTGAAAAAAGGTAAATATCATCAAGAAGCGGGTTTGAGGATGTGTATGAATTAAGATGAGAAATTATACTAAGCTGTACTGAGGGCTGATAGGTGTTGCTTCCTTTATTAAAGATATCAGATGTCAGGAATGATGCGGACTCTCTGTTTGAAAGAATCTGTGCGGGAATATTACTGATGCCCTCAAGATACTGGTTAACAATTTGTTGCGACTGAGAAAGAGCACTGTAATATTTATCTTCATTATTTCTGTTGAGAGTCTGAAGCAGATTTAAATACAGAATTCCACAGGTAATAATTGGAATAAGCATAATGACAAGATATGTTAAGATAAAGAATTTAAAAGTGGAAATTTTTATGTTTGATTTCAAAGAATCAGCCCCTTGCTATGTGTACAAAATGTTTGTGTGTCCTAAAACCTCGTAATCCTAGTTTAAAGCAATAAAATAGCCTTGTCAAGCGGGGGAAAGCAAAAACAACATACAAAATGAAACAACTTTTTGTGTTCAAAATGTATGTTTTTTGAAAGATGGTATTTACTGGGCAAGTGCTGAAAATGTTATGTTTTTGCAAAAATGGTTTCAAACTGAATGTTTTCCATTATTTTGTGTGTTTACAAGGTAAAGTTGCAGGGGATATAATTAAGCTGTGCAAAACCACGAAAGTACGAAAGGATGGAGCATTGTGAAAAAAGTGTGCGCATTATTATGCATCGTGATGATTTTATTTACAGCAGTTGGCTGCGAAGAGAAAACTGAACAAAAAGATGTTGTGACTTTGTCATGGTGGGTTCCGATGCTTCAGCATGTTGAAAAAACAAGCTCAAATTTTGCAGAAAACGACATGTATAAGGAGCTTATGGAGCGCACAGGCACAAACATCGAATTTATACATCCCAGAGGTGGGGAAACCTTTGAGGTGCTTCTGATGTCCAATGACTTGCCGGACATAATAGAGTATAGCTTTTTCAGTTTCAAGGGAGGACCTCAGGCAGCCCTTGATCAAAATTTTATTATAGGTCTTGACTCTTTCCTTGAAAAGTATTCTCCAAATTACGCAAAAGTTCTCAAAGAGAATCCCTCATGGGACAGTGAAGTGACTACAGAAAACGGTTCTCACTACACCTATGCGTGGATAAGAGGTGATGAAAGTCTTCTGTATTGGAAGGGTTTGCAGATCAGAACAGATCTTCTGGAGCAGGCGGGACTTCCCGTGCCTGAAACAATAGCACAGTGGGATGTGACACTTCGGAAATTTAAAGAAATGGGAATAAAGTATCCCCTTACATACAGATGGTCTTTCGGTGTTTCGGACCCGTTTGTCAGCGCTTATAATACGTTAAGCGGATACTATGAAGTTGACGGGGTTGTTAAATTTTCACCATTTGAAGAAGGATATAAAAAATATATCGAATTATTACACTCGTGGTACAGGGACGGAATTCTTGACCCTGATGCCTTAACTCAGAGTGATGAGCTTTTTGAAAGTAAGCTTATGAGTGGGCAGGTAGGAGCTTATATGGGAACTCTTGGCGGAAATCTGGGTAACTGCTTGCCTGAATTAAAGAAAAAAGGTGCAGGAATTGTGGCTGCACCCACTCCTGTGATGAACCAAGGAGATGCTGTTTTTCAGAGTCAACGTGACAGCTTCTATCAACCCAGCACCAGTGTTTCCATTAGTCGTGACTGTGAAAACATAGAAGCAGCTGCAAGATTGCTTGACTACGGCTATAGCGAAGAGGGACATCTTTTGTACAATTTTGGTATAGAGGGTGTTTCTTACGAAATGGTTGACGGCTATCCCAGATACCTTCCAGAAATAACAAACAATTCCGACGGGCTCTCCATGCAGCACGCAATGAGTAAATATATGGCATCGGCTTACGGCGGACCGTTTATTCAGGATAAGAGGGAGTATGAACAGTATCTCAGATATCCTGAACAGAAATATGCCGTGGAGCTGTGGAGTAAAGAAACAGGGGATCATAAATTGCCGCAGAATGTAATATTTTCACCGGAGCTTGAAAGTAAAGACAGTCAGATAAAAGCTTACTGCAGTGATATGCTGACGAAATTTATAACGGGCGAGATTCCAATGGCTGAGTACGACAGTTTCGTAAATGATCTGAAATTACTCGGAGTGGAGGAAATAATTTCAAGCAAGCAGGAAAGTCTTGACAAATACAACGAGTGAAGAAATGCATGAAAGGTTGAATTAATATGGATTTCTTTCCAAAAACGGAAATAGAAAAAACAATCAAAGAAAACGGTTTCGGGCACTGCCGGGCAGGCTATTGTTGGGCAGACGGACTTTTAATTGGAAACGGAAATATTGGAGCCGTAGCATATGCGCCCAATTCTATGGAATGGATAATAAACAAGCTTGACGTGTTTGACGGTCGTGTAAGAGTAACAAAAGGGATGACCCCCCACGATGAAGTAATGCGTTATATGTCAGAGAATGGCATTAAAGATTCTTTTTTTCTGGATGAATTGGAGATGCCGGAGCAGAATAGGTCAATTTTTTCCGTAAGTCCATTGATTCTGAAGCTACATCTCGGCGATGGGGAGCTTGGGTGGTGTGCCCAGGCATTTCCGAAGGTAAGTCAGCACATAGAGCTTTATGACGGAGAACTGTGCCAGACAATAGACGGACATTTTGTTCATTCCCGGACAAAATGTATAACTCCAAGAGGTGCGAACCTTTTTGCAATGCGGCTTTCAGGAAGCGCGGTGTTTGATTGGTATCACACAGTGGAGGTTTTGCGACCTTACCACGAGGATATGGAGCTTCCCGTATGGGAAACAGGGGAGAATGGAGAAATTTTCTTTACCCAGAAGCTGCCCGACGGTGAAAACATCTATGCGGTTGGGGTTAAGGTTATAAAGCGGGAAAAGGATATAGCTCGCATAAGCTACAAACTTCCCGAAGCTTTTGATTACGAAAAGAGAGAAGCTTCGGTAGATGCAGCGAGGGTGTCACGATATAACACAAATATAGCCTGCGCAGGAGATGTGGATGTCTTTGTCTCGGTAGCATCTTCCTACAGCTGTAGAGATCCGCTTTCATCGGTAAAAGAAGAGTTGCAATATGCCGCAGAAAAAGGCTTTGAATATTTTGAGAAAACAAATAAAAAATGGTGGAATAACTACTGGAATAAAAGTTGCGCTGATTTCGGGAATGATAAAAATATTCAGAAATACTGGAATTTCTCAATGTATGAAATTGCTTGCTCTTTTGAAAAAGCACCGATGCCTGCCTTGAACGGCCTTTGCTGCGGTCCGGTATCAAACGTGACTCCCGGAGTTAACAGCCCGTTTTACACACATGACCAGAATGCGCAGATGACTTCAATGCCACTGCTTGTGCTGAATCATGTGGAGCTTATGGATGCTCTGGTGGATACATATTACAATCTGCAGGATAAGATAAAGGCGCATACGAAGGAGCTTTTCGGAAATATAAGCGGAGAAGGCTTGTTCCTGCCCCTTACTATGACACAAAAGGGTGAAGAAAACCCCAGTGGATCATATCGCTACACCTTCTGCGGAAGCGCATATACGGGGCTTGTTCTCAGCCTCATATGGAAATTCACAAAGGATATTGAGCTTGTGAAACCGAAGATATATCCGCTTTTGTGCGAGTTTATCGGATTTTATGCGGAGAATTTACTGACGATGGGTGATGACGGAAAATATCATCTTGATTTATCTGTTCCGCCTGAAATTTTCACAATGACGAAGGATGATTCGGCAACTCTTTCGATGCTGAAAACCTGTATTATAGCAGCTATCGAAATAAGCGAAGCAATTGGTGATGAAAATCCCGGGGTTATGAAGTGGAAGCATATTCTTGAGAATTACCCCGATATTGCCAGACGAAAAGACGGTAGCTGGTGGTCTGGCCCCGACATAGACGAAAATCATTTTTGCTTCGGCGGACATTTGTTGTATCCGTTTTTCCCGTCAGAGGCTTGTGTCAGTCCTAAAGACAGGGAAGCTACAAAAAAAACTCTTGAATACATACGGCAGAATGCACTTGAGAGGTCATTTGCCGACACGGACGGGGGATTTCATTATCTGCACGACTGGAGCTGGCTTCTTACATCAATGGCAGAGGTCAGGACAGAACAAAAGAATTTTTTCCCGGAGCTTGAGAGAGGTCTTGGCTATTTTGCAAAGCCAAACGGACTATTTTCTCACGATTCCATAATAATATGTGACTGCAGTGAAACAGAAGCAAATTATGTGAACGCAATGAAAACACCCGGCCCGTCAGCAGACCCGGGACGAGGGCTTTCCTGGTATGACCTGGGAAGATGTGCAACACCTAATGAAGATGCCAAAAAACTTGCATCACCGGTTCTTGAAGGAAATTCAATATTTTTACTGTGTGCGGCGGAAACTCTGCTTCAGAGTTACGACTCTGTTATAAGGCTGTTTCCGGGAGTTCCGGAAAACTTTACGGGAAAATTCACGGGATTTCTTGCACAGGGTGGATTTGAAGTTTCGGCAAGTATGGTTGAAGGCAGGATAAAACAGGCAAAGATAAAGTCTTCCGTTGGAGGAACTTTGAAAATATACTGCTCACTAAAAGGTATGCAGAAGGATTTTTCGGGGGTAGAATTCAGAACCGAAAACGGTGAAACTATTATGCAGCGGGAAATGAAAAAAGGCGAAGAAATTAATTTTGAATGGTAATAAACAGAAAAATTTATTTTAAGGTGGTGAATCGGAAAAATCTGCGGTAAATACAGGTCCAAGCGCAAGGTTCGCGCAAAACTCTATTCAGTAAATTAATTAATTTAATCAACAAAATAAAAAAAGAAAGGTAGAAAAAAATGAAAAAGACAAAAAAATTATTATGCTTACTTATAGTTATAGCTATTTCAGTAAGCGCACTGGTAGGATGCACAAACAAGAAGGAAACTTCTGAGGATTCAGGAAAAATTACTTATTGGGCACCATTCTACCCCCATTATTCACAGCTTGGAACAAGCATGGGCGATGCTCCCTTCTTTAAGGAACTTCAGGCACGCACAGGTGTTGAAATTGAATTCATTCATCCTCCTGTAGGTGAAGAATCAGCTAACTTTAACCTTATGGTAGCTTCAGGTGAGCTTCCCGATGTTATCGAGTTCAGCTTCCTCAGCTACAAGGGTGGTCCTGAAAAGGCAATCGATGATAACGTAATCATGGATATTACAGATTTAATCAAAGAAAAAGCTCCTAATCTCTCAAAGCAGCTTGCGGATCATCCCGCTTGGGATAAGCAGGTAAAGACTGACTCAGGTAAGTACTACTGTTTCCCTGCAATCCGCGGTGACGAATTCCTTGATTACTGGCAGGGACCTCAGGTTCGTCAGGACTATCTTGAAAAAGTAGGTATGGAAGCTCCCGAAACTATTGAAGAGTGGGAAGCTATGCTCCGTGCATTCAAGACAGAGCTTGGAATTGAAACTCCTCTTACTCTTAAGAGCAATGCAGAAAATGCACACGCATTTGTAGGTGCATACGGAATTACCAAGAAATTCTTTGTTGACGGTGGCAAGGTTAAGTTTGGTCCTATGACAGATGAATATGAAGAATATATTACTCTTATGGCTAAATGGATGAAGGAAGGTCTTCTTGATCCCGACTTTGCAACACATGATGCTAAGACATTTGACGCAAAGGTAGCTTCAGGAAAAGCCGGTGCATATGTTGGCTCAGCAGGCGGAGATATGGGTAAATTCATCGCTGCAACAGCAGCTCAGAATCCCGATGCAAAGCTTGTTGCAGTTAAGCCTCCCGTTCTTAAGAAGGGTGATGCTCCCAAAATCGGTTTCAAGGATTTTGACTACATTCCTGCACAGAGTGTAAGTGTTACAACAGCTTGCAAGAATCTTGATTCTGTATTTAAGCTTTTTGACTATGCTTACGGCGAAGAAGGTCATATGTTCTACAACTTTGGTGTTGAGGGAACATCATACAATATGGTTGACGGTTACCCCACATATACAGATGACATCATTCATCCCAAGAAAGAGGGTATCACTGTTCAGTTTGCTATGACAGAGTTCACAAGAGCTGCTGTTATGGGTCCCATGATTCAGGATAAGCGCTATTTTGAACAGTATATGGTAAATGAAAACCAGAAAGCTACAGCAACAGCATGGAAGCTTGACGGAGATGCTTCATGGCGTATGCCCAACGTTACATATACTATTGAAGAAGCAGGTAAGGTTGCATCAAAGCTTAACGAAATTGAAAGTTACCTTGCAGAAATGGAAATCAAGTTTATTACAGGAGCAGAGCCTATTTCAAAGCTTGGCGATTTCCGTAAGGACCTTGAAAAACTCGGTCTTAACGATGTTATGGCAATTATGCAGACAGCAGTAGACCGTTACAACAGCAGAAACTAATCTAAGGAGCGAAATAACATGGCATTAACGGAAAAAAAGGGGGCAATTAAGCTTCCTGTAAAACATAAAAATCCGTTTATAAATGACATTGTGAAAAATCCTTTGCTCTATTTAATGCTCATTCCGGCAGTGGTATTCTACATCTTATTTTGCTATGTGCCTATGTATGGAGCAATAATTGCGTTCAAGGATTTCACAATAGGTAAAGGTATAATGGCGAGCCCGTGGACAGATATGTGTGGCTTCGGACATTTTATCGATTTCGTCAAAGGTCCGTTCTTTGGCAGAACCTTTACGAATACACTTACACTGTCTTTGGGACTTATAGTATTTTCTTTTCCGGCACCGATTATATTTGCAATTCTTCTCAACGAAGTCAGAAATACCGGCTTCAAGAGAACCATACAGACAGTTACATATATCCCGCACTTTATCTCTGTAATGGTTGTATGCGGTCTGCTGTATACGTTTTTGGGAAGAGACGGATTTATCAATGATATAATCGTATTTTTCGGCGGAGAAAGGTCAAATCTTCTTGCAAACCCCAAAGCTTTCAAGCCTATATTTATCATATCTGATATATGGCAACAGCTTGGATGGGGAAGTATTATATATCTTTCGGCAATGACCTCGATTGATCAGGAAATATATGAAGCGGCACGTATAGACGGTGCGGGCCGCTTCAAACAGATGCTGCACGTTACACTTCCCGGTATTGTGCCGACTATCGTAACTTTGTTCATTCTAAGAATGGGCGGTATATTCAGCATCAGTTACGAAAAGATTATTCTTCTCTACAATGATATGACTTACGAATCTGCAGACGTTATATCGTCATTTGTTTACCGCAGAGGTCTTTTGGAGAGTGACTACAGTTATTCTACAGCAGTAGGTCTGTTTAACAGCATTCTGAATTTTGTCGTGCTTTGGATAACTAACACTATAAGCAGTCGTGTAAGCGAAACAAGTTTGTGGTAAGGAGGGGTAAAGATGAAAAAAACAGTTAGTGAAATTATATTTGACATCATTAACACATTGTTTATGATTGTGATGATAGTCGTAACATTGTATCCGATTTTATATGTGTTGTTTGCATCTTTATCTGACTCCAACAGATTGCTTGCACATAGTGGTCTACTGATAAAGCCAATAGGCTTACAACTTGCAGCATATAAAGAGGTACTGAAAAATCCCATGGTAATATCCGGGTTTGGAAATACTTTGTACTATGTTGTTTTCGGAAGCTTTCTCAGTATGGTTGTTACGACACTGGCAGCATTTGCGCTGTCAAGAAAGCGCCTCTGGATAAAAAAGTACATCAATGTGATTATCGTTATAACGATGTTCTTTTCAGGCGGACTTATTCCTACATTCCTGCAGGTTAAGGCACTTGGTCTCTACGGAAGCCGTATGGCGATTATACTTCCGACACTACTCAGTACATATAATCTTATCGTGCTCAGAACAGCATTTTATGCGTTCCCTGAAAGCCTTGAGGAAGCTGCAAAAATTGACGGAGCAAACGATTTTCAGGTTCTGTTTAAGCTTGTAATTCCGCTGTCAAAGGCTACAATGGCAGTTGTACTGCTGTTTTATGCGGTTGCAAAGTGGAACGACTGGTTCCAGGCTTCCATATACCTCAGAGAACGTAGCAAATATCCGCTTCAGCTGTACCTGAGAGAGGTACTTATAAATTCAAGTACTGATTCTATGACAACAGGTGCAGCCACAGGACAGGATGCACTTGCCGTGAGCGAATCCATAAAATATGCTACGGTAATGGTTTCAACACTGCCGATTCTTATTATTTATCCCTTCCTGCAGAAGTACTTTGTAAAGGGTGTTATGATAGGCGCGGTTAAGGGATAAAAAATTTTAGGAGGTACAAAGAATTGAAACGTATAGTGAGAAATATTTTCACATTGCTGATAATACTGTGCGTATCAACTGCTGTACTTGGAAGTACGATTGTTATGGCAGAGAATTTGAGTGTTGCCGTAACATATCAGCAAAGCAGTAATAGCTGGAAAATCGAAGGAACTGCAGGAAGCAAGGCCTATACTGCCGTTACTTTGAAAATTTACAAGACTGAAAACGGTAGTTTTTCTGCCCAGACTCTCAAAGATAGAGAAGGCCTTGTAAAACTTGTTTATACAGCTGATGGCGGAGCTTTTTCCGATTCCATTAACTTCGGAACCTTCTTTTCAAGCGGAAGCTATACTGTAGAAGTCCATTGTGCAGATTTTTCTTCGGCAAGCACAAGCTTTTTGTATGTAAATCCGGATGAATCGGCAAGCATAATTGAAAACATCAACAATGCTCCTACAAAAGATGCAGTAGCACAGCTTCTTGGAGATAACTGCTACCAGCTTGGTATTGATGAGGAAGAATATGTCTTAAAAGCAGATTGTATTAACGAGATAATATTTAACAGAAAGCCTGAAGACGGATATGATACACAGAGCTTTCTGCGTGAGTATAACAATGCGTTGTGTGTTTATGATCTGAAAAACAGTGAAGACTCCCTTGAAAGTATTTTCCAGAAGCACAGTGAGGCAATTGCTCTTGATTATACCAATGATGTAAAAGCCCACGGAGAACAAGTGGTTTCAATCTTCAGAGAAAGATTGAAAACGGAAAACTATAATGAAGTTTCAATAGATCGCGCAATGAAGGAAAATCTTCTTGTTGCGAGAATTCAGTGCGTTGAACGTTACACCTATGTTGAGGGAATCATTGATGGTGAAATTGCTTCAGGTGCATATGATCTGGGCGATTACAGCAAGGTGAAAAACAAGGAAAATGTTTTTAAACACCTGTATAATAACAAGCACCTCATTAACGATTATGCTGACATAAAAACCGTGTTTGAAGCAGCCGCAAAAACTGCCCGTGACTCTGAAAGGTCAAGCGGAGGCGGCGGAGGCGGTGGTGGCGGAGGAGGCGGCAGCTCATCCGGCTCTGCAAGTCGCCCCGACAGCAGCGCAGATATCAGCATAACAGAAGCGGGGATTGCTGCAGTGCAGTCAGATATTCTTGCAGAAAGCATCTTCCCCGATGTAAAAAATCACTGGGCAAAAGAATATATCAAGTATATGATAGACAAAAAAATTGCAAACGGCTATCCCGACGGTGGTTTTAAACCTGATGGCTATGTAACCCGTGCGGAATTTGTTAAGTTTGTAACAACAGCCTTCAACATTCCCAAAAAGGACGCAAATACTGCCTTTGGTGATGTGAAGGAAAATGACTGGTTCTATCCTTATGTATCCGATGCGGTATCCAACGGAATTATCGTAGGGTTTGACGGAAAATTTAACCCCAACGACAAAATTTCAAGACAGGATGCGGCTGTAATTCTCGGAAGACTTACAGACAGCACAAAGGATATGTATAAAGACAGTTTCAGTGATGAAGCTGAAATCTCGGAATATGCACTTTCTTCCGTAAAAAGACTTGCAGCAATGGGAATTATCAAGGGTATGAATAATGAATTCCAACCCCTTAAAAATATTACCAGAGCAGAAGCTGCAGCAATGATTGTGCGAATGATACAAATGTAAGGAGGAGATATTTTGAAAAACAAATATATTGCAGTTTTAACAGCAATGCTTGTTTTTATACAGGCTCTGAGTTTTTCTGCAGGTGTATCAGCCTGGGAACAAACCGGCGAAACTGTGTATTCAGACCGTGCTGCTGAAATATTTGATTCCCTTGGAATTAACAATTATATCTCCGAAGAAAACGAATCTGTCACCAGAATACAGTTTGTGGCAACACTGATGTCATTAATGAATATCGGTGAAATGACTCCCGGGGGAAAATCACAGTTCAGCGATGTAAAGGGTGATTTTTCAGGGATGCTGGATTTTGCCACGGAGTTAAGAGTGGTTTCAAAAGGTGAAACATTCAGACCCGACGATGCCATAACCTACAGCGAAGCAATGAAGATGTGTCTCGTGGCAACCGGTTATGAGTATGAATGTGCTGCTTCAGGCGGATACCCTTCAGGGGTTATGCGTGTAGGTTACAGACAGAAGCTTGACAGAGGAATCAGTCTTTTACAAAATGCCCCACTGACCTATAACGATGCGATGACACTGTTTTACAATCTGATGAATGTAAAGCTTGTGGACGTGGTTGCCGTAAGTCAGTCTGAAGGTATTTTAAGTGTGAATCTTGTGAAAGAAGACCAGTCTCTTCTTGGTTCGTATTACGGTGTCCGTAGGATTGAGGGCATTGTGACGGAAAACAGCAGATCGTCTCTGTATGCACCCGGCAGCGGAACAAAAAGCTTTATTGAAATTGACTCTGTTCGCTATTATTGCAATAAGCGATACGAAGATTTGCTGGGACATAATGTAGTTGCTTTTATATCTGATGAAACGGAAGAAGCGATTGCAGCTTTCTCTGAAAGAAACAATGTTACCGCAATTGACGGCGATGTAGTTTCGGGCTTTGGGCAGGGAAAGGTGACATACCGCGGTGAAAATGATAAGAAGAAAAGCATTAGTCTTGAAAATGATTACGACGTTCTTTATAACGCAAAAGCATATACAGGGACAATAAATGCCGATTTTCTGTCAGATTGTGAGTATATTTCTTTCATAGATAATGATATGGATAATCAGTGTGATGTAATATCACTGACAGACATATCCTATACTCTTGTGGAAAAAGTAAACTACGTTGAAAAAATAATATACACCCACAGCGAAGTGGGAGCAAATATTGATTTATCAAAGGATAAAGGTCAATACACTTTAATTGACAAGGACGGAAATGAAATCAATATATATAATGTAGAAACTGATATGCTTCTTGAAGCGGCTGTTTCTTCGGACGGACTTTACGCAATGGTCAGACAGTCTGACAAAATGCTGTCAGGAAGCATAACTGCAACAGACTTTGAAAATCAGATTCTGGAAATTGACGGTATTGAATACAAAATGACAAAAGAATTTGCCACAGTGTTCAGAAATCTGACTGCAGGAACAAAGGGTATTTTCTATATAGGAACAAACGGAAAAGTGGTCGCTTATAAGAAAAGCTCAGGGAAATTGCAGTACGGCTATATTATAGACATAGGAAAAACGGGTCCAATGGGTGGCTATCAGATTAAAATGCTTTGTGAAAACGGACAGATTAATGTTTTTGAACTGGCAAAAAATCCGATAGTTGATACTGAAAGAAAAACTGCCAAGGAAGCATACAGCATAATTGAAAACAGCCTTGCTTCAAAACTTATAAAATTCAGAACTGACGATGACGGAAACCTGAAGCTTATTGACACAGCTTTGAGAGATGACCGTATAGGCGAAGAGGCAATAGGGACTCTTACAGACGATTCTCTTCAGAATGAAAACAGTCTCATTATGTATTTTGCTGACTATACAGGAAGCTACACTTATAAGGCTTCTCCCAAATCACTTCAGCCTAAGGTTAACCTTGCAGGGGCAAAGGTGTTCTCCGTTCCTGTAATTGACGAGGATCTCGACGATGAAACCAAGTACAAAGTTACAGGATGTGATATTTTCACAAATGATTTCACTTTTGCATCAACAGAGGTAGAGCTGTTTGACGTAGATAAGTTCGGAAACTGCGGATTGATGCTTTACAAAGGCGATGTTACGAAAACATCGGTAGAGGATTCAACCAGTGCTGTAATAGAGAGAATCCGTTATGAGCGCAATAGCGAAGGCGATTTTGCAAAATGCCTGAGATTGCTTATTAACGGAAAATATGAGTCCTATTTCATCGGAAAAGAAATTGATGAATCAGTCCTGAAAGGCGGAAAAGCACTTTGTGTAGGCGATATCATCCGCTTCAAAGCCGAAAATGACACCTTGATTGCCATAAAGGTAGACTTTGACTCTTCAATTGATGTTATGGCAAAAACTTCGGATATTCCTGATGACCGTTTTAATGCGGGAAATCAGAAATATCACTATCAGGCGGGAAGGATATATTCCATCAATGACAAGATAGCATACATTGACCTTGACAGCGAGGTAAAAAGCTCTGCTCCCACACCGATAAACAAGCGTGTGTTCAGCTTTGAATGGAATAATCTCAATAATTTCTCTATTCCTAAAGGCAACATTGTAAAGGTAAAGATATACGGTGAAGAAAAAGACGGTATATTTACAGAGAGGGACAGAGAAGTAAGCATTGCAGATTTAAGCGAAGTTGAATCATATCTTGAAAAAGGTAAAGATGCCGATTACGCTGTTCTCAGACAAAATGCGTTTGAGGGCAGATTACTGGTTATCTACAAATTTGAAAACTGAAGAAAGGAGGTCTGAAAAATGAAAAGATTACTGGCTTTATTACTTTGTATAATGATGCTTCCTGCGGTAAGCGTGACTGCTGAAGAAACTATGATTGTCTGCGAAGGCTTTGACAGTCAGGCAACAAACAGTCAGGAGTTTAATTTTACCTACAAGGGTGACCCGAACCTCAGAGTAATGGAAGACGGAAAAAACAACAAAGCTCTTTATGTTCCGGGTGATAACACGATAAACACACTAACATTTCCTCTTGACGGACTTGAAGAGTTGTTTGTAATGAGCTTCAAACTTAAGTTTGAAGGCGGAAAAATCCCTCTGAGATTTACGTTTAATGACAAGGGAAAACAGGAATTTACTCCGTTTACGATAGATTCGAAAGGAAACATAGTTTTACATAACGGAAAGCTTGTCGGCGGAGTGAATGTGGGAAGATATACCGAAATCACCGTTAAGTTCAACGCTCTCATAAAGCGTTACGATGTGATTGTTAACGGTCGTCTTGCGGCAAGCAACCACCTTTATACAGCAGATATTTCGGTTCCGACAACGCTTATTGTCAAAAGCTCTTTAGGTGAAGCGGATTCTGCACTTTATGTTGATGAGCTTGCTGTATATAACGGAACTGATGTTAGAAAGAATATCAAGTGGGGCTCATACAACAGCGATATTCTTGAGTTTGCACCTGTTGATATGAAAAATCGTAAGCCTATGATTTTTGTTAACAACGATTTTAACACAAGAGGCAAGGCGTTCAGCGGCATTAGTCCCTATAATAAGTCAAATGTCATTGAGTATATGCAGTATACTGAGGACAACGGATGTCTTCTTATGGACAAAACCTTAGCTGCAACAGACCCCTTTATTGATATCGGGATTAAAGGTGCCGAAGCAATGCTCAACTTTGTACTTGAGGTTGATATTACAAGTGACGAGCTTGGTTCTACTCTGTACTTATTTAATGTGAGAAGTGATACCACAGGCTGGGGACAGACATTCACAGTTTCGCCTGAAGGTGAAATCAAAAACCATCTCGGAACATCACTTGCAAAAATCGCAGAGGGTGAGTTTGTGCAGCTTGCAGCTGCATATAAGCTTGCACAGCAGACTTATGATGTATATGTAAATAAGAAAAAGGTACTTGAAAATGTACCGGTAGCAGCAAAGAATTTTGGCGTTCTTACAGATATCAGAATTCAGCAGATGCCCAATCAGGGTAACGGCAGATTTATTCTTGATAATCTGAGAGTTTACGAAGCAACCGAGCCGTATACCCTCACAGGGGAGGGAGAGGATCTGTATTCGGTTCTTCCTGACGACACAGACGATATCGCTAAATTAAGCGGTACGGTGGCATTCCACGAGAATGCAAAATACCTTGTAGCAAAGAACCGCAAGACGGATATGCAGGCATACTCCTATCATGAGGGGAACTGTCTTATGGTTCCGGAAGATGTATTCAGGATCGGTATGGGTCTTGGTGCTAAATATGATGAAAAAAGCGGCAGCATCTCTCTCGGCGCAGATATAAAAATGACGCTTGGTAAAACCGAGGCAACAGCACAGGGTAAGACTATTGAGCTTGATGCTGCGCCTGCCATAAAGAATGGCAAGGTATATCTTCCGGTAAAGTCAATAGTGGAAAAAGCACTTAGTAAACAGTATCTTCATCATAAAACAGGGCTTGTTGTTATTTCAAACACTCCCTTTAAGTACAGTGATGATGAAAGTGTGCTTAAAGCGCTTTCAACTTATGTATTCTTCCCGCGTCTTTCTACTGATGAGATAATGGGACTTTATGAAAAGTCAGAATACAAAAACGTTCATCCCAGAATTATGGCAACGGCAGAGGATTTTGAAAGAATCAAAGAAATGTACAAAACCGATGCACGTGTTAAAGAATGGGTGGATAACGTTCTGGAAACTGCTGATAAGGCTCTTCCCACAACACCTAATGAAAGATGGTTTGATGCCGGAAACAAGCAGACACTTACCTACGTTCATATCGTGCTTGAAAGACTCACGTCGCTTTCATTTGCATGGAAGGTAACAGGGGATACAAAGTATGCAGAGCGTGCTTGGGCTGAAATGAAGTCCGTTGCAGAGCTTCCTGACTGGAATCCGCAGCATTTCCTTGATGTAGGTGAAATGACCTATGCTATGAGTATTGCTTACGACTGGTGCTACGATTACCTTAATGAAGAACAGCGCAAAATTACAGCCAATGCAATTCTCTATAACGGACTTGAAGCAGGCCGTGAACAGTATCAGGGCAGACCAATCGGTACAAACTACGTATTCCAGGCAATGAACTGGAACTCGGTATGTAACGGCGGTCTCATAGTTGGTGCTTGTGCAATATTTGACGAACACCCCGTTCAGGCTCGCTACACCATAAAAAACGGTCTTCGCAGTTTTGAGTATATGATACCTGAATTTGCTCCCTCCGGTGCGTGGGTAGAAGGTGTCGGTTACTGGGAATATACGGTCAAGTTTATGGGCTATATGATAGAGACTATGCAGAAAATACTTGGAACAGACTTTGATATGGCGCGTTATACCGGTATTGACAAAACAGCCGACTTTATATTAGGTATAAAAGGTAATATGGGATATAACAACTTCCACGATGCAGGAGAAGGAAATGGACTCAGCGTACAGCTTTTGTGGCTTGCAAGACACTTTAAGAGTTCTAAGATTGCCGATGCATATTTCTCAGTACTGGATATGCAGAATCTTAATGGCGGAATGTATGACTGTTTGTGGTATGACCCAAGCCTTCTCGGTGACGGAAATGACAAATATCCTCTTGATGTAACAACCCCCGTGACGGAAACAGGTTCTATGCGTGAAAACTGGGATGACCAGAACGGAATGTGGATTTCCTACAGTGGCGGTGCAAATCTAGTTAACCACTATCACCTTGACGAAGGTTCCTTTGTCCTTGATATGCTTGGCGAAAGATGGGCGCTCGATATGGGCGGTGGCGGATTCACCTATACTTACAGCGGCTCACGTAATGATATTTTCAGAGTGCGTCCCGAAAGTCATAACACACTTGTAATTAACCCGGACGAATCTGCAGGACAGGAATTGACGGCATATTGCCCCATAATCCGTGCGGAAAGCAAGCCCAGGGGTGCAATTCAGGTCATTGACCTTACAAGTGCATATTCTTCCGATGCTGATAAAGTACACCGTGGCTTTATGCTCAAGGATGACAGACGTACTGCAGTAATCCGTGACGAAATCGAGCTTCTTGAAAAGTCCGATGTTTACTGGTTTATGCACACGGAAGCAGAAGTAGAGCTTGTTTCATCCGATACTGCTATTCTTACAAAGAACGGCAAGAGGATGCAGCTTAAGTTTATTGCAGAAAATGCAGAAGCAGCATTTACCGATACAAAGGTTGAGCCGTTCCCCACTTCACCTCAGATTGAGGGTCAGCCGGATAACTCTCCTTATCAGCGAGTTGGAATCAAGCTTACAGGAGAAGGAGAAATCGCAGTATCTGTAAGAATAACGCCTGCTGAAGAATATTCAGCAGAAATTCCCTTCGAGTGCAGTGAAATTTCCGCTTGGACAATTCCTGACGGAGATATAACACCTCTTCCGGTGCATAAGGGAATATATGTTGACGGTCAGCTGATAAAGGGCTATAAGTCAAACGAAAACACTTATATACTGAAGTCTATCGACAAAAAAGCAAAAATTCCGGTTGTTACGATAGATGGCGGTGCATACGCAGTAGAAAAGATTTCAGAAGCGAAATCCTACGGCGAGAGCACAGTTTACAAACTTCTTGGAAATGGCGGAAAGTACACAACCGTCAAAGTGAATTTTGTTTATCAGGAGCTTGTACCCCTTCCTGATGTAGAGGGAAGAATAAGACATATTCCTCTTGAGCTTTATGCAAGCGCAAATCCTGAGAAGCATAATCCCGACAAGCACGTAAACGATGATAATTTTGAAACCAAGTGGGCGGCAAGCGGTGTGCAGACACTGACCTTTGAATTCCACGAACCGAAAGTGATTGAAGCAATTGCGCTTAATACTTCCCGTGCTGAAACGAGAAGCTACAAGTTCACAATCGAGGTTTCGGAAGACGGTGTAAATTATACCGAAATTTTCAAGGGCTCAACAAGAGTTGGCAACAAAGGCTATGAAGTTATGGAAATTCCCTCTGTTACAACCAAGTACATACGCTACAAGGGTGACGGAAACAACGAAAACTCATGGAACACTATTAACGAGCTTGCCATCTTAGGCCCTGTACGCTGAACGGAGGTAGAAAAATGAAAAAGATAATTACATATTTACTGGTGCTTGTAATGTTGCTGGCATCATCCGCCTCTGTTTTGGCGCAAACAACAATTTCAATTGTTAATCCTACAGGAGCAAGTGAAATATACGAGGGTGAAAGCCTGAATATCAAGGCAACTCTTTCGGAGAATTCTGCATACAAGGTTGCGTTTTACCTTAACGGAGATTGGGTAAGCACAGTTTATGCATCAGATACTCCTGAATGCGAAATTACAAACATTTGTGCAGGAAGTAACACAGTACGTGCCGATGCGCTGAGCGCATCGGGCACGGTGCTTGCAACAGATACCGTTACATTCAGCGTAAATGCAAATGAAGCACCTGTTGTCTCGGTAGCGGGACTTGACAGCGAAATTGATTTGTCTTTATCGGATACTGTATCTGCTTCTGTTACTGACAGTGAAGATAACTTCACCGAAGCGAAGGTTTTTCTTAACGGAATCGAGCTTGGAACTTATACGGAAACCAGCTTTGATATCGACATTTCGTCGGCAGCATCGGGAGAAAACGCTCTCGTAATAGAGGCGGTAGATGCTTACGGCAAAAAAGGAATTTTTGAAAAGATTTTCACTGCTAAGCAAGAGATTGTACAGACTCTTGTGGAGAATAATTTTGATGACTACACAAGCGGAACCCCTGCGAAATTTACAAATTTTGTAACAAACAAGGGTGCAAGCTACAGTGCCGTAACCACAGAGGATGAAAGCTACGGAACAAGCCTTTGTCTTACAGCAAATACGATTGAGAATTCTCCTGACGTAGATGCTCATATCTATCTTGGTACAGATTCAGGCAAGCAGAAGTTTGTTGTAAAAACATCATATTATTTCCCCGGAAATGCCGACGGAAACCATGATGCAACTGCAACGCTTTACTTCCGTGCGGGAAACGGCTCTTCAAGAGAACTTGTGGATTTTGACAAGAACGGAAAGCTTAAATGCTACGGTGAAGCAGGTATAAAGTCAACAACATACGACCTTAATACATGGTACGATATGGAACTTTATATCGACACCCGAACAGGTATGTACGATGTAATTCTCAACGGTACACCGGTTATTGAAGGATATACCAACGTACATATAAGAGACCTTGGAATTTCGGCATTCCGTTTCGGTATTTGTACAAGAACAGGGCATAGTGGTGCACATCCGGCATCTGATGTAGGTGCAAAGGTGTATATGGATAACATATCTGTTGTTTCTATACTTGATGTGCCGAAAATTGAGAAAGTATATTCCGAAGGAAATACCGATACTGTTTCCGGTGGAGTGGGTGAAATTAAGGCAAAGCTTTCTGCGGTAATTGACGGAAGTGATATTTTGGAAAATGTTACTCTTATGAGTGAGTTTGGTGAAGTTAATATCACTGATGCAGTTTACGATTCTCAGAATTTAACCGTTACAGTTACAACAGATGCCGAAATTCAGCCCGGTGCAGATTACACACTTATTATTAAGGAAGGAACTAAAATGACAAGCACCCTTAAAACAGTGTGTGATATCCGCTGCGGATTTACTGCTGAAAATGGCGATTACAGCGTACCCGACGGAAAATTTGAATTTTCAGACGGGAAGATTACATTTAAAGGCTCGGTTGATAATAAGACATCACTGCCCCTTGAGGCAATTGCAGTTATGTATGTATGGCAGGAAAACAAGATTGTTTCGGCTTATACTACAGCAATAGTTGCGACAGAAGACAGAGCTACAGAATTTACTGTTACAGGAAAGCCCCTTGTAAAAGGCGAGAGAGCGAGCGTATATGTTTTTGATGCAGATACCCTTGAAATGCCCGTAACGGTAAAAAACTATTCTTACAGTAATTAAATTAATTTAATAAATAATTTTTAATTAAGAAAGGATGAAAAAAATGGCAAAGACTAAAAAACTTTTGTGTCTGGCAGTGGCAGTAGCGCTTGTTTCTTCGCTCTTCTGCTTGCCGGCAAGCGCAACTAACACAGTTGCAAATGTAACTTTCGATGGCGGAAGCTGGCCGTCCACAACGGCTAAAACACATTTTTCAAGTACAATTCCTACAAGCATCTATGGAAAAGATGCAACAGATTATTCTCCGCAGGCACCGACAGGATATTCAACCGCCACTGACCGACTTTTTGTGGTAAATGGACCGATTGCTATTCCTGACGGAGGAAAATTGAAGATTTCATTTGATATTGCAGGTGATGCATTGACAAATCCTATAGCGACTCCGTACGGTCACTATGTGTCTATGAAGCTGAACGGAAGTGCCTATAAGTATATTTTGCAGGCAAACAATGTATCTTGTGACACTTTAGTGACAATTAACAGTTATTTTAAAGACAATGCGTGGAATAACGTAACAGCGTTATTTGAATTTGCAACGGGTAATGCTACATCAAAGTATACAATGTATGTAAACGGAAAAGCGGTATATACAAATTCAAGCTTCAATCCGTGGGCAGCAAAAGGATTTGCAACATGGACATCCATTAGCGATCTTCGTTTTGGAGGACATATAGTGGATAATAAACTCTACTATGACAATATTGTTGTTGAAACATATAACTCTGATGAAGCTTCAGTTCCGGCGGTAGCTTTTGCTTCTTCAGCAACATCTACCGATGCAAATGTAAAAATAGACGATGCAAATAAAAAGGTTCGTATCGCAGCGGAATTAACAGCAAAAGAACTTAAGGAAAAGTCAACAAACCTTGTTCTTATTGATGCAACAGGTAATGTAATTGGTGATGATGTATCTGTTACAGATGCAAGTGTAAAGCTTTACGCAAAGTATACAAATGGCATTAATATGTACTATGAGCCTTACACAGTTGAAATTATTCCTCCTGTAATTACAGGCAGTACAACTGTATATCAGGAAATCATCAACAATGATACAAAGGAAATCAGAGTTGTTGATATGCCAAATCTTACAGTGGGTGCATTCAAGGATAATGTAACAAATACAGGTACACTGTCTATAACTAAAAACGGTGAGGCTGCTGCTGACAGTGATTTACTTAAGGATTGCACAGTTAACCTTACACTTGGTAATGTTTACGACTATACTTACACAGTTGTTACTGAGCGCAGCTATCTTCTTAAGAAAGAAACCTTTGACGGCACATTTACAACAAGAACAAGCGGTAACGGAACTGTTTATTCAGGAAATGGTTTCGTTTGGACGGGAAATACAAATGGAATCAGCGGAGTAACCTTCGGGGAACTTTCAGGTCTCGGCGGTAAAGACACAGACGATTCAAGCCTTGGTATTACTGTTAACGGAGCAAGCGCAGATAAAGAAATTTTTGCATATATTTCAACACCTTATATAAACAGCAGCAAGGTAATCAACACCACTCATACTCTTGAAACAAAGATTTATCTGGATAATGTTGACACAACAGATTTCAGTGCAATTGATTTCTGTATTAACGGAAGAAACCTTCTTAAATTCTTCCCTGACGGAAGCATCAAGCACACAGACGGTACAGTTGCTACTGGTGTGAAGTGGACGGCAGGCGAATGGATTCCCGTTGCAGTAACTTATCACAAAGCAACAAATATAATTGATGTTTATGTAGGCGGCAAAAAGATAGCTTGCACATGGAATCCTGCTCCTAACGGTTCAGATATTCGTTTCCGTCCGTGGGTAAAGAAGGATGCAGTTTTTACATTTGCAATGGACGATGTTAAAATCTACACAGACAGTCTTGCAAAAGTAAGATATGACGTTGACACTGTAAACTGTATAGTTACTGCAGATGCAACAGAAAATATTGCTACTCTTCCCATTATTGCAGAGTATGACAGCACAGGCAAGCTTGTTGGTGTAACTCTCGGAAAGAGTGAAAAAACAATTTCAAGAAATTACGCAGCAGGAAACAAGGTAAAGGTTATCCTTATTAACAGTCTTGCAGAGCTTGAAGCTATAACAGACGTATACGAAGCAGTTAGATAATTGGTAACAGGGGATGTAAAAAAAGTCCAGACTGCAAAAAGGCGATAATGATACAAAATATAGATGGTTTGTAAATTATAAAATTATCCTATTTTGTTGAAAAATCTCATTTATTTCGATTTTTCTTCGTTTTTGTGCCTTTTTGCTACAAACAAACTTCGCCTCTCGACGTACTTACGTACGCCTTCGGGTAACATGACAATGCCTGTGTGCAGGCATTGTCAGCTCAGTTTGTTCGTTCTGAAGCATTTTTTCCTATCCCCTAAAAAGTAGGTGTAATTTTAAGGAAAGGAAGAATGATATGACAAAAATGAAAAAGCTTTTATGTCTGGCACTTGTGATTACGCTTCTTTCCTCAATTGTATGTGTATCGGCAAGTGCCGAGATTACAGAAGCGGCAAAGGTAACCTTTGCAGACGGTGCATACGATTCAACAGCATCTATAGGTAATGCCAACCCTGCATTTTTGGGTGGTGTTTACGGAAAGGCTGAGGACGATTACAGTGCAGCATTTTTAAATGCTGAAGGAGATAAATTCTTCTCCGTAGGTACAGGAGCAGACGGTCTTACAGTGGAAGAGGGCGGTAAGCTTAAGATTTCTTACGACCTTGCTTCTAACGATTTTCACTCTGCTTCAAAAGAGGGCGGCACAAGAGCAACTCATGGCCGTTATGTAAGTATGAAGATTAACGATGGTGGTCGTTTCGTTATACTCGGACCTAACGGTTATACTCTTGATGACGGTACTACAAACCAGAGAGGAACATACAGCAAGCTTAATGACTATGCATGGAATAATATAACAGCAATTTTTGAGTTTAACGAAGACAACTCTGCGGCTGATTATAAGCTCTATGTAAACGGCAAGCAGGTTCATCACAATGAAGCTTATGCAGTACGTCTCCCGAAGAAGGTAAATGATTTTCGTGTAGGTGGTGTGTTAATCAGCACTGATGAAGTTTACTACGATAACTTTGTTGTAGAAGCATACGGAGCAGAAGATGAAGCTCCGGCAATTAACTTCACAACAGATGCAGCAGCGCTTGAGGGTGACGAAGCTCTTGTAGATGCTACTGAAAAAGTGATTAACATTTCAGATGTTGAAATGACAGTAGCAGATTTCAGAGCGGCTACAGAAAACTTTATGGTTCTTAACGAAACAGGTGCAGTAGCGGATGATAGCGACTATATCGCATATTCGACAGTTTATGCAGTTTGCAAGGACGGTGTAAACACATATTACGACAAGTATGAATTTTCAATTGAACCTCCTGTAATTGAGGCGACAACTAACGAATTCAAGGAAATTGTTAACAGTGATACAAAGGAAATCAGACTTGTTGACAGAATGGATTTAACTGTTGGCGAATTCCTTGCAAACACAGAAGGTGCTACAGTAACTCTTCTTGACGGAAACGAAGCTTCCGATGATACACTTCTTAAAAACTGTAGGGTAAGTGCAGTTCTCGGATCAATCTACGACATTGAATATACTCTTGTTACTGCACGCAGTTATGCTCTTGAAAATGAAACCTTTGACGGAACATACTCGCAGAGAACAAGCGGTAACGGAAAAATCTATGTGGGCAATGACATTCAATGGAACGGACAGACAAACGGATTAACAGGTATTACATTTGACGAAGCTGCAGGTCTTGGCGACAAGGGCGAAGAGGATAAGAGCTTAGTTCTTATTGCAGATAATGCAAGTGCGGAAAAAGACGTATTTATGTACCTTGAAAATCCCTATTCGTTGTCAAAAACAGAGCTTTCGTCTACCTTTACTATGGAAGGAAAGCTTTTTGTAGACGGTGTAGATGCTACAGATGTAAGTGCAATTGATATTATTGTAAACGGCAGAGTTGCTATCAAGCTTCTTCCAGACGGCAAGATAATGACAACTGACGGTACGGTTCTTGCTGCTGTAACATGGGAAAACGGAAAGTGGATACCCTTTGCTGTAACACAGCATAAGGCTACCAACAGAATAAACGTTTTTGTTGGCGGTATTGATACAGAATGCAGCTGGACTGCAGCACCTTTCCAGGCAGATATTCGTCTGCGTCCTACAGTTAAGGCAGGTGCATCATTCACATTTGCAGTTGACGATGTAAAGATGTACACAGACAGCATCGAAAAGGTTAAATATGATATTACCGAAGATGCAGTTACAATGATATCAACCTTTAACCTCAGCGGAGCTCCGATTCTTGCAGTATACGGTGAAGATGGAAAGCTTAACGAAGTTAAAATCGGAAAAGATGCAAACACAGTAACAATAAACTATGAAGAAGGACAGAGTGTGAAGGCTTTCCTTTGGGGTAAAGACTCTAAGCTTGGTCCTTGGGCAGAAAAAGTAACAGTCGTTGACCGGGGAAACCTGGTCAACGCACTTACTGCGTCTCTTTCAAAGGCTTTTACTGATAATATGGTTCTTCAGTGCGATATGCCTGTTACAGTATGGGGAACATCGGCTGATGCAAACGGTTCAACACTTGCTGTAACACTCGGCAATGAAACAAAAACAGCCTATGTAAACGACGGAGAGTGGGAAGTAGAATTCTCTGAAAGAGAAGCAAGTGCTGACGGTGTAAAACTGACAGTAGCTACAGCAAGCGGAACAGAAACAGTTAATAACATCGCTTTTGGTGATGTGTACTTTGTCGGCGGACAAAGTAACGCATATCTTCCTATGAATACAGTTGATACATATGTAGCGGATAAAGCAAGCTTTACTAAAAGTGACGAAATCCGCATTTTTCATCAGGTAGGTAACTATGCTTCAACCGTGCAGGAAAATCCCGTAGAGGGCAGTAAGTGGGAATATGCTACAGAAAGCACAATCGGAAAAATGTCCGCAATAGGTATGTACTTTGCAAAAACTCTTAAAGAAAACGGTGTAGATAAGCCCATCGGACTTATTTCAGTAGCACGCAGCGGGTCTTCACTTCACTGGAATATTCCCTCGGTTATTACAGACAATTACTCAATTAAATATATGACTGATAAAACAAATCAGGCATACAACGCACTTATGGCACCTGTAGAAAAATTCGGTGCAAAAGGAATGCTTTGGTATCAGGGCGAAAATGACTCTATAAAGGGTTCAACTGATGTTATTTCTCAGTCAACAGAAATTTACAAAGATATGTTCAGCGATTTCCACTCATATCTTAAGCAAACAACTAAAAACAACGATTTCAAGATGTTTACGGTTCAGCTTTCAAGCCATCCTTCCGAACAAATGCTTGCCGGAAATCCTACAACAGGCTGGCAACTTCCGTGGTTCCGTTCATATCAGTATGATATATCAAAGAATGTTGATGATGTTTATCTCATTCCCTCACAGGATTGCGGATATAGAAAAGATGATGACGATGCGGCTCATCCCGACTATAAAAAACCCATTGGCGAGCGTCTTGCGAAGGCGGCTCTTTATGCAATTTACGGTACTGAAACAGAAAACAATGCTCTTTCTCCCATGCCCGACAGCATAAGCTATGATGGTAACACAGTTACAATTAAGTTCAAAAATGTTGCAGAGGGACTTAAGCTTGTAACAGGAGATGAGCTTAAAGGCTTTGAAATCATAGATGAAAACGGTAATGCAGTAGATGCCGTGACAATTATATCAGGAAAAGATACTGTAGTAATAACTAGCGATGCAGTAACAGAAGCCAAAGGTGTACGTTACGCATTTTACCGTGCAGCGGCAAATACCATTGCAAACCTTACCGATTCCAACGGATTGCCGTGTCCCACATTCACCCACGATAAGGGTGCAGATAACGGCAGCAAATCACAGAAAATTGCACCGCTTTCAGATGGTGTAATGTTAGATTAAACTTTTTACAGGAGGCAGTTATGACAAAGAAAATTACAGCCTGTTTTATCAGTATAATAATGATAATCACATCATTGGTTATTTCTGCCTCTGATAAGCTTGTGCTGACGGAAAATCACGGAAGAATTATACTCAGCACAGGCTTTGACAACAGTGATCTGACTTTTAACAGCAGTGTATTGTATATTGATTCAAAAGGGGAGTCCGTTTCTCTCAGAAAAAACGGATATATGAATATCTGTAAAAACACAAAGGGAACGGACCCCTATTTTGACGTGGATTTATCGACTGTCAGCCCGGAGGGGATTGTTTTCAGTGCAGATTTTAAAACAGGTGACAGTGCTATAGTTGCAGACCTTTTTAAAATGCGCTATTCGGACAATTCGATGGTCAGTCTTCTGTCTCTGGGTGAAGACAATATTGTGCGTTGTATGGGTAAAACCATCACTACTCTCAGTGCAGTAAAAATGACAAATATAGCGGTGTTTCTTAAAAATAACGGATATTATGAAGTGTATGCAGATGATGAACTTAAAACAAGCGGAAGCACCGGGAAAACTCTTTCGTGGCAGTTTGTTCGCTGTCAGATTTTACCCGACAACCTTACAGGTTCACTGGGGATTGACAATCTTAAAATATACAGTGCCGCAACTTTTGGCGAAGAAGCGGAAATCTATATTATAAACAATGATTTTAACGATGAAAAAACCTATAAAGACGGTTTTGTGCGCATTATCGCAGGAAGCGGAAACAGTATTTTATATGAGGGTGAGTCCTCACTTGAAATAATCACGGAGGATAATACCAAAGACCCCTATATGGATGTATTTATACCGGATAATGACACGTTTTCTTCTCTTGTTTTTTCAGCTGATTTTACAGTGGAAAAGCTAGGGGCAAAAACAAACATTTTTCAGCTAAGAAATGACAAAAAACAGTATCTGACGGATGTTTTCATTACAGAGGCAGGAAACATTTATCAGCATTCAAATAAAATTGCAGAGGTTTCAGAAGGTGAGAAAGTAAACATTGCACTTATCTACAATGTTACAGAATCATCCTATGATGTATATATAAACGAAGAAAAGAAAGTCTCAGGTGCAAAAAGCTCCTACAGCGGTGTAGTAGAAAGAATGAGAATACAGGTTCTGCCCAATTACGGAACGGGAACACTGTCAATAGACAATCTTAAAGTCTACGAAGGTGAAGAAATTTGTGACGTGGCAGATACGGGTAGTATTTCGGGATGGTCTGTACTTCCTGATGCCCGTACGGATAAAGTCCGCCTGGGTGAAGCAGTTGCCTATCATACTGCGTCAGACTATGCTTTTTATAACGGCGAAAAGCATCTTTTACCGGCGCGTCCTTATGTAAAAAACAAAGAAATATATATCCCGGGCGAAATTGCTTTCCCCATCACAGGCGCAGTCGGAGAGGATATGCTTTTGAGCGAGCTGTGTGAAAAACACGGCAAGGAGTTTTTCTGTGACGATACAGGTCTTATCGTGATAACAGACGGGGAATTTCCCTATAAGGACAATAGAGCGGTGACAGACAGCCTTTCTACATATTTATTCTCGCATCGACCGGACAAGGCGGAGATAGAGAATTTATTTACGCAGTCGGGAAATAATTCTGTTCATCCCAGAATAATGGCAACGCAGGAGGACTTTGATTATTTTAAACAGCAGAGAAATACTGACACATATATGTCAGACTGGATAGAAAATATAATATATAGGGCAGATAATATGCTTTTAACTCTGCCCTGTGAGTACAAGCTTCAGGAATACAGACTTAATGCTGTTGTGAGTGTTGTACTTGAACGCATTACTACACTCGGCTTTGCTTACCGTGTAACGGAGGATGTGGCTTACGCGCAGCGCGCTCTTGAAGAAATGGAAAAGGTAATGACCTATCCTGACTGGAATTCCCAGCATTTCCTTGATACGGCGGAGCTTACTTTTGCTATGGCAATCGGCTATGACTGGTGCTATGAATATCTTGAAAAAGAAAGAAAAACGGATGAGGTAGTAAAGGCTATTGTTACGATGGGACTAAATGAAGGTGACAAGCAATACAGAGGGTACGTAAACGGAACAAGCTTTATTTTTCAGGATATGAACTGGAACAGTGTATGTAATGCCGGCATGACAGCAGGAGCTTTGGCAATTATGGAAAAAGAGCCTGAATTTTGTGCTGGAATAGTTAAAAATGCTATTCGCTCAATTGAATATATGTTTCCTGCATTTTCGCCTGACGGAGGATGGCAGGAAGGAACGGGATACTGGGAATACGCATTCAGCTATCTTGTAAAAATTGCAGAATGTCTAAAGAGTGTTCTTGGTACGGATTTTGATATTCCTATGTTTACAGGCATAGAAAACTCCGTTATGTACAGAATTGCTATGCAGGGAAGCACCTACAGCAATAATTATCACGACAGCAACGAAACAAAAGATGTAAATGCAGAAATCCTGTGGGCAGGAAAATATTTTGACAGAACTGATTTCTCTGCATATTACCTTAGCAGAATCAAGAACACAGTTCAGAATGACGAATTGTGGAGATGTATTTATTATGACAGAAAAACATCTGTTAATCAGCCGTACAGCTTCCCCCGTGATATGATGTTCAAAAACCTTGAAGCTGTATCTATGCGAAGCTCGTACACGGATGAAAATGCTACCTTCCTGAGCTTCCACGCAGGTGACAACAGTGTAAACCACAGACAGTTCGATGCAGGCACTTTTGTTCTTGATATGATTGGCGAAAGGTGGGCAAGTGATTTGGGTACAGAGCCTCTTTCGTATCTCGGTGTGGCTTCAAAAAATCTTTACAGAGTGCGCCCCGAGGGACATAATACCCTGGTAATAAATCCTTCGGAGCAAATCGGACAGGAGTCAAAAACAGATTGCCCCGTTACAAAGCTTGTAAGTGAAGATAACGGAGCTTACGCAGTGACAGATTTAACAAGCGCTTATGTAAATCAGGCAGACAGTGTTGTCCGCGGGTTTATGCTTACAGATGGCAGACGGACTGCTGTAATCCGTGATGAAATTGTTGTTAAAGAAAGCTCGCAAATATACTGGTTTATGCATACAGGGGCAGATATTTCTATTGTGGATAATAACACAGCGATTCTTACCATAGGGAATAAATCAGTTCAGATGAAGGTTGTAGTAGAGGGTGCAGATGCAGAGCTTTATTCTACTGATGCAACTCCCTTTGATACTACACAGAGTGAAAGCGGACAGGCAGACAATTCCGCTTACAGGAAAGTGGCGATTAAGCTTACAGGAAGCGGAGCTATGAGTATTTCTGTGCGTATTACCCCACTTGATGAACCTTTTGCCCAGACAGAGTTTATACCAAAGGAAATTTCCTCCTGGAGTATAGATGAAGATTCATTTTCTCCTGAAGATTACTCAAGACAATATATAATTCACAGCGAGCTTTTCGACAATGAAATAAACTCCCCAACCAGCATATATACCCTATGGCAGCTGCGTAACGGAGACGGATTTGTGGGTGGAATGATACAGAGTAAAAAGAACTCAATCACCAGAGAAACTGCAATCGGTTCAAAAGGTGATGACGACGGCTGTATTGTTGTAAAAACTGAAAATCTCACTACGCAGACAGGTATAGACCCCTTTGTACAGATAGAGTGTAATGATGCCACAAAAGGTAACGTAACCTTTGAATTTCAGGTTTACGCAGATGGTGAACAGACTGTTTACGTTCAGCTTATAGACAGTAACAGTGCCACAAAGCTTCTTATGGAAATGAAGCCTGACGGCAAGGCATATATTTCAGGCATAAAAGCAGCACCTGCAGAGCGGGGTAAATGGCACGATGTTGCAATCACATTGCGTGGCAATAAGAAAACAGCAGATATTTATATTGATGGAAAGCTTGTAAAAACGGGAATCAGCGCAAGTACAGATGTTAAAAGAATAAAAATTATTTCTCTGTATCAGGCACCTGATGCCGGAGAAGCAAGAAATGGATTAACCGCCATTGACAATGTAAGAGTGTATATGGGAGAAAAGGAAAATTATTACTATGCACTTTTTGCAAATGGCGAAAAAACAGAGGATGTAACAGTGGCTGATGAAATTTATGTCAATATTTCTGACGAAGCCGGACTAAAAGGGTATTTTGCGAGTGCATCCACTGACGGCAGTACCGAAGGCATAAATGTAATAAACCCCGGTGAAGATATGAGATTCAAACTTCAGCCGGGTAAAAAGGGAAAACTTCTTATATGGGATAAATATTCCCTATACCCTGAAAAGATGAGCATAACAACAGGAGGAAATAGCAATGAGTAACATTAAAGAAATGGTATCTTTCATACTTGAAAAAACCAAAAAAAATATGGAGAAATTTGGCGAGAACACCCCTGTGGCAGTAATAGACGGCAGGAATTTCAGATATGCGTCAATAGACGACTGGCGTCTCGGCTTCTGGGGCGGAATTCTAAACTATTGCTATGTGTTAAGCGGGGATGAAAAGTTCCTCGGATATGCAGATATTCAGGAGAAAAAGCTTAAGGATAAGCTCTATAATCACCCTCAGACCCTTGACCACGATATCGGATTTTTGTATGAGCCCACAGCTCTTACAAAGTATTATCTTAAGGGGGACGAGGAAAGTCTTCGTATTGCAATTGATGCGAGCGACGTTCTTATCAGTCGCTATAATCCGAAGGGTAAGTACATAAAAGCATGGAACGAATGGCCAACTGAGCCTGTCTTTTCAAAGGAGCATGACAGACGAATTATAATAGACTGTATGTTTAATCTCCCACTTTTGTTCGAAATAAGCAAGATTACAGGTGACAAAAAGTATTACGAGGTTGCGTATAACCATGCGGAAACCTGCAGAAAAACAATAGTACGCAAGGATGGAACAACCTATCATACATTCCTTTTCGACAGGGAAACAGGAGCTCCCGACAAGGGAGAAACCTGGCAGGGATATGAGGATGAGTCCTGCTGGTCACGTGGTCAGGCATGGGCAGTAGGTGGATTTACTATGGCATACCGCTACACAAAAGATGAAAACTTTTTAAAGACGGCAATCCTTACGGCAGATAAGTTCATCGAGCTTCTTGATGATGATTTTATGCCTGCGTGGGATTTTGATTTCCGTAATCAGGGAGCTGTTCCCGACGCATCCGCATCAGCAATTACTGCATGTGGTCTTCTGGAGCTCTGCGAATATGTTGACAAAGAAAAGGGAGACTTTTACAGGGAAACAGCAAGGAAACTTATTGATACTCTCTGGGAAAAATGCGCATCAAAGGATGATGCCTCCTATGAGGCGCTGATTAAGCGCTGTACGGGATTTCACAGAGTAAATTCAGAGGTTGATACGGGAATTATTTACGGAGACTATTATTTTGTAAAAGCGGTTACCCGTCTTTACGGAAAAGAGTGGATTATATAATGAGCTTTGAAGTGATAGATTTTCATACTCATCCTTTTTTGGAAAAAAACGAAAGAATAGGTGCATATGTGTCTTCGGTGGATTTATGTACACAGGATTTTTTTGAAGATATGGAAAAATCCGGAGTGACACTTGCACTAGGAAGTGTAATCGGTCCGAAGGTAAACTGCTTTGAGGATTTGCACCGGCTTAATCTTCATGCACTTAAGCTTCGGGATGAATATGGCGGAAAATATATCCCCGGCATTCACGTGCATCCCGGTTATGTGAAAGAATCCTTGCAGGAAGTAGAATTTGCAATAAAAAATAACGTAAAAATGATAGGTGAGCTTGTTCCTTATCACCACGGGTGGAAGGATTATTCACAGAAAGAATTTCTTGAAATTCTCGACTTTGTAAATACGGCGGGTATGCTTGTAAATCTTCACATAAGCGAAGCTGAAGAGCTGTGTCAGATAGAAAAAGCTGTGAAAATGTATAAAAATATTACGTTTGTATTGGCTCATCCCGGATATGGGGACAGATTGCAAAAGCACCTTGAAATGCTCGGTAAATATGAGAACGTATATATGGATTTGTCTGGGTCAGGCATAGAACTCTACGGTGCATTAAAGAAGATAACCGACACTGTCGGCTATGACCGTCTTCTTTTCGGAACTGATTACCCTGTAACGGCATTCGGCACATATATATCTGCAGTATTAAGTGAAAGAATTTCGGACATTGCAAAGGAACATATACTGGGCCTTAACGCAAAACGGATACTTGGTTAAAAGGAGATTACAAGAATGGAAATCGGATCATTTCTTAAAGGAAAATTGAATAAAAAAACTACATACTCATATTATCACCGCGGTTCAAAAGAACCCTATCTCCCGGATAACTTAAAAGAAGAGGCAGAAAAATCTTTCTACAGTGCCGATAACGGAAACCTGTTTTATGAGACGGAGGTTTCGTGGAACGGTTCCCTTCTCCTCTTTGACGGAATAGATATTTCCTTCAGACTCGGAAGCGAATGCTTTATAGATCATATTGAGCTGGAGCAAGGGAAAAACTCCCATATTAAAAGTGTGGAAGTTCTGACAAACATTTCGGGAAAACTAAAAAAGATAGGACTGTATAATGGGGAAACCGGGGAATATATTTCAAAAAAGAGCATTGTCATTCCTGTAGGATTTTATGCAGATAATGTAGTTTTGCGTCTTAATGGTGCGTGCATGGATATAGCCGTAAAAAAGCTTGATATATGGGGTGCATGGGATATAAAAAACAGTGTATGGCCATTGCCGGAGAGTATCAGCTTTTCAGGGAAATTCCCTCTTTCTGTATTGAAAACTGTAAAAGCAGTTACTGAACAGGAAAAGTTTGCTGCAGAGTATCTCAGAGAAAAGTTTTTTGAAAAAACAAACATTAATCTTGGAATTGTGTCAGAAAATGCAGACATTTCCCTTGAAATAAAAGGCGACGGAGAAAAAGATTCTTACTCTCTTATTTCAAAAAGCGGGAAGTGTGATTTGTCTGCAGTAAATAAGAGAAGTCTTCTTTATGCGGCAGATGCACTTTTGCAGCTTGTTGACGGACAATTTTTGAAGGAAGCGGAAATTTCCCACGAGGATTTTTGTCAGATGCGCGGTGTTCATTTCGGACTTCCGAATAAAAATCAGATTGATTTTTTAAAGAATATGGTTAAATACGTCTTTGTTCCCGGTCATTACAATATGGCATTTATTGAGGTTGGAGCAGGGTTAAAATATGATAAATTTCCGGAAATAAACAGAGCATGGACATTATGGAATGAAAAGTACGAAAACGGAGAGGGACCGGAGCCTGTTCATTATAAATTTGTGAGTAAGTATCCCTGGGAAAAAAGCGAAGTAAGAGAGCTTTGTGAATTTTTTAAAGCTTATGGAATAGAGGTTGTTCCTGAGGTGCAGAGCCTTGGTCATACTCAGTATATAACTTATGCTCATCCCGAAATGGTGGAAAAGACTCGAGACTATACAGAAAAAAATGACACTGACCTTAATGTTGCCGATGCAATTCCGACAGGGGACTATCACTGCATGTGCCCAAACCATCCTGAATACTACAATGTTATTTTCGGGGTGCTTGACGAGGTTATAGAAGCATTCCGTCCTGAAAGGTTCGTACATATGGGCCATGACGAGGCTGTAAATATAGGGAAATGCTCAAGATGCACGGGAAAAGAACGCGGAGATATTTTCGCAAAAGAGGTTAACACTTTAAATCAGTATGTTAAGGGAAAAAATCTCCGTATGATGATATGGTCAGATATGCTGCAGGACGAGTATTATGCCGCTCCTAAAGCAATAGATAAACTTGACAAAGATATTATTATGCTGGATTTTGTGTGGTACTTTCATACGGAAGATGATATTGAAGACCGATTGCTGTCACGGGGATTTAACGTTATGATGGGCAATATGTATTCAAGTCATTACACACGATTCGAAAAAAGAATCCGCAAAGAGGGTATGGTCGGAGCGGAGGTTTCGACCTGGTCTGAATGCAGTGAGCTTTCTTATGCATCAGCCGGCAAAATGTATGAGCTTGTTATGAGTGCAGCTTCTCTTTCGTCTTGTTCATATAATTCCTCTTTCGCCCTCACTTACAACGAAATTATAAAACCGATTCTTAAAGAGTTAAGGGAAAAAATCGGAGGTCTTAAATGCGACGGTGAAATAAAGAAGATTGAAATAGGCGGCAGTGAAAGAAACATTCCTTCTGACATACGGGGTATTGTACCATATAATAGTGCGGTTGTTTTATCCGAAGATGAAAGTATAAATGAAATAATTGTTGATGATTGCGCGAAGGCTATAAAAGTCACTCACGCAACACTGTTTGACGGGAAAAGAAAATCAGCAGTAAGAAAAGACCTTTATAAAACTGCAGTTTACGAAATAGTTTATGAAGACGGCTCATCTTACGAAGAAAATATATATTACGGAGGCGGTATCTACAGCTATCACAGCGCATACGGAACTCCGGTAAAGCTTGCCATGTACCGTCATGTAGGTTATGGCGGTACTTATATGGCAACTCCTGAATGCGGAAAGACCCATTCGGGAGAAGATTATACATTATACAGCTACTTGTTTAAAAATCCTGAACCTTCAAAGAAAATAATGCTTCTCAGATTAAAATATTGCGGGGAAGCGCAGACAGATTCAGTTATATTCAATATAGAGCTTATGGCTTAAAAGAGGTAGAAAAATGGTTTATATAATTTTAATTGCAGCAACACTTATGTGTTCAGGAAAAGCTCTTGTAACAAAAATAATCGGAAATGCCGCTAAAACACCCCACGATGTGCTTTTGCTTAACAGTGCATTGTTTTTGGTGGGCGCAGCAGCCGCGGGAATTACGGGAGCCGGAAATCTGGAAATAATGACAGAAGTGTCGGGAGTTTCACTTTTATTGGCAGCAGTTCTTTCGTTCTTTCTGCTGTTCACGATTATAATGCAGATTTATGCAATGAATAACGGCCCCGTTTCTCTGGGAACGTTGATATACTCTTTGGGATTTCTCGTTCCCATATTTTACAGTGCTGCATTTCTTGGTGAAGATATGTCTGTGGCTCAGTGCTTTGGAGTATTACTTATAATAGTATCTCTTGTGATGATTGTTCCACCTGAAAAAGGGCAAAAATTTTCGTTTGTGTGGATAACGTTTGCTTTTCTTGCCATGCTTGGCTCGGGAACAAGTGCGGTTGTACAGAAAATCCACCAGAATACTGCTTTTAAGGATGAATTGAGCGCATTTGTCTTATATTCGTTTTTATTTGCGTCCGCTCTTGCGCTGATAGCATCGGTAATTGCAAAAAAAGCCTTCCGCGGAGAAAGATATGCGCTGTTTGACCGAAAGGGTGTGATATGGCTTATATTGATAAGCGGTATGATAGTAGGCTTTATGAATGTAGCAAATACAAATCTTGCAGGGAAGCTTCCTGCAATAATACAATTTCCTGTGTATAACATCGGCTCCATGATAATTACTGCAATTCTTGGGAAAATAGTTTTCAAGGATAATTTGTCAAAAAGAAAGCTTCTGGGATTTGTACTTGGACTTGTAGCGGTAACAATAATAGGATTAACATAAGGGAGGTTTTTTATATGATAAGTAATAATAAAACAGTTTTAAAAATAAAAGCCGGAAAAGTATCTGACGGTTTTTCTGCAGAAATCATTTCTGAAAAAGAAATAAGCGAAATAATTTGGAATATTACTGATAACGATACTGTAGTTATGAAGGGTGAGTCAGAAAGCACAACTGTAAGTGCAATTTTAGATGCTAAACCTTGGTCTGTAGAAAGCCCTGTGCTTTATACATTTAATGCTATCATTACATATAAAAACGGAGAAAAGGAAGAACTGAGTGATAGATTTGGTTTCCGTTGGTTTGAAACTGATGAAAAGTACATCTACCTTAACGGCTATCCCTTTTATATGCGTGCATATATCCGCGGTGCCGCAGCTCACGAGCATCAGAATAACTGCAATCTTTCCGAATACGAATTTTATAAAAAGAATATCCGTATGGCAAAAAGCTACGGCTTTAACACAATCCGTTTTCACTCTGTTATTCCTCCGGAGGAATGCTTTTGTGCGGCAGACGAAGAGGGTATTCTTATTCATATAGAAATGCGTAAGGAAAATGACGACTATAACAATCTTCAGGAAATGCTTTACGGTAAAAATGACTTTATAACAGACGATGCACTTCTTGAAATTATACATAATCTTTATAATCATCCATCGTTTATGGTTTACTGTGTAGGTAACGAAATCCGCGAACCGGGCAAGAAACCGAGAATCAAGGAAATCCGTGACTTTATAAAAAAACACGACCCTGCTCGCCTTTTCATAGACACCTGCGCACACGGTGAATATGACCGTGACGGTGTTGATTTTGACGTTCAGCATATGGGTTATTTCTTCCCTTACGGAAGATATGCCGATATGTTCAGTAATACTGATAATCTTCTTTGCTTCGGTACAGTCAATAACCGTGAAATGGTGAAAGAAACTGAAAATGCAAAAATCCGCAGAGGAATAGAGTTTAAAAGACCTCTTATAGCTCACGAAGTATGTCACTATACCTCGTGGAGAGATTACTATGCCCTTAAAGAAAAGTTTGAAAAGTATGGTGTTCCTGCACCCTGGTGGGTTGAGGAAGAAATAAAGATGATTGAAGCAAAGGGTTATAAGGATAACTTCAAGGAAACCTTGCAGATAACAAAGGACTATCAGTTCCGTTGCTGGAAAACTGCCCTTGAGGGAATACGTGCAAGTCACCTTTTGTCAGGCTTCCATATGCTTCAGTTTGCAGATACAGATAAGTACGAAAACTCAAACGGAGTCGTAGATTGCTTTGACGATCCTCACGGAATCAGTCAGGAAGAGTTCAGAAAATTCAATGCAGACACCGTAGTTCTTGCAAGACTTCCAAAACAGGTGTATACAGCAGGGGAAGAGGTTAAAATCCCCGTTCTTCTTTCACAATATATGATAAATCCACCAAAAAGCGGAGAATTCAGCTACATTCTTGAGGGAGAGACGCTGTATAGCGAAGGAACACTTGCCGATACAGATACGGGAAATTCAGGCATACACGAAGTATGCTCACTTGAAATAAAACTTCCCGAAGTAACAAAGGCAGAAAAACTTACTCTCTCTTGCAAAATAGATTTTGAAGATGGCAGCAGTTGCCTTAACAGCTGGGAAATGTGGGTGTTTCCCGAAATGGAAAATACCGTGTCTGCAACGGTTAAAATGGACGGAGATTACATAAAAGCAGAAGATGACGATAATCTTATCATCACAGACCGACTTAACGAAGAATTTTTCGGGGACCTTGAACGTGGCAAAACTGTAATGCTTATCTACAGAACAAGCTGGACAAGGCATCTTCTTGACAAAACTCAGAAAGCACCTGAGTATGCTTTTCGTGCAGTGTGGGACCGTTACAAGGGTGTAATATGGGACAGAGGTACAATTAACGGCGGTAAGGATGATAAAGAAACTCTTAATAAATATGGCTTTTGTACCGACGGTCAGCTGAATTTCCAGTATTATGACCTTATAAATGACAGTGACAAGATAAATCTTGACGATTTTCCCGTAGAGTTAAAGTCAATCGTAAGCTGCCTTGACAAAGCTAACCGTGACCGCTTTGATGCGACAAAATTCAGACTTCCGGAGCTAATGCATGACAGAACAATGCGTCACTTCAGTTATGTGTTTGAATTAAAGGTAGGTAAAGGAAAGCTCCTTGTTTGCGGATTCAATTTTACAAATATGGAAAACCCGGCAGTAAAAGCAATGCTTAATACTCTTGTAAACTACTGTAAATCGGATGACTTCAATCCCGAAGCAGAAATTACTGC
>JAZUOX010000064.1:0-135857 GCA_045604905.1 Clostridia bacterium | reverse complement strand
TTTCGGAACGTATTCTAATGTTTCCGCTCCATTCGCCCGAGGCTATCTTTTCAAAATCACCATTTGCGATAAGATTGCCATCTTCAACATAAACTGACGGACGAATTTCAATATCCCTCACATCAGATATTGTTTCGCCAGGCACTATGGTATATTCTGCACAAACTCTAACTGTACCAGGCGTTGCAATTGGCTCAACAAATAAAACACCTTCATCGCTAATTGTTACTCCCGCAGGTGGATTAACTAAATACCAATCTAATCCTTTTTTAATGTTGTGCATTCCCTCTTTTCCGCCATGTTGGTTAAGAGCACTGCATCTGAAATGAATCTGACTCGTACCATTTTGCGGAACGTTTACAAACGTAGCGCCATTTAAAATAATCACTGCGGGATAAAGCCTGGTTGTATCAACTTTCTTTACTGAAACATCATCTATATAGAACTCCAGATTTACATCTGTGTAGTTTGCAAATCCTAATTCCACTCGTTTTTCCGCATCATCAACTGTTACAGTTTTCTTTAGTTCTCTCCACTCGAAAGCAGAAGCCTCTATATATGAACCATAATCGGTAACTGTGTTAGTATTTGATGTAAGTAATTGGACCTTATCATTTTCATATTTGGCATCTTTTAATTTAACCCATGCCGACACAAGATACGTTGCCCCCTCTTCAAGGGTTACAGGCTGATAAACTTGCTGGGTGATATTTGTACGTCCTGTTACAAGCCCTGCACCCAAAGCATAGTGACCTACGGAAGAATCATGAACAAAAATACCGCTAATTCCCTGATACCAACTGCTTATATCCGTGTTAAACTCTCCATTACTTATTAAATTATTGTCTGTTGTTTCCCACGCTGATTCAGCTAGAGTGCTTGATCCGGTAAAAACAAGGGATATTAAAAGCATTATTGAAAAAAACTTTTTTATCATTTTGAAGTCCTCCAAGGTGCACTTATGAATTGCACACACAGTAGATTACGAATTGTTTTCGCTTCTGGAATTCTATTATTCAACTATTTCTGCGCGGATATTTCTTAAAACTTCTGTATGTTTAATAGGATTAAGATTTGCACAAAGGTCGTTAACCATTCCTATTCCGAAAACTGGTTCATATTTTGAAGTTACACCCGTAATCTCGCCTATTTTATCAAGTGAAACAAATGCTGTGCCGTTTTTATTTATAAAATCAAGTCCATCGGCTGATACATCTTTTCCATCTTTTGAAAATACAACGCCTTCTCCACTATAGTTTATATTATATCCATATGCTTTTGCGCTGAATTCTGCCGGAACGTAAAGCTTGCCATACTTTGCAAAGGGAATTTCATTTTCATTTAAAACCTTGTTTTCACCGTTAAACACTGCAAAGCCTGAACCTTTTACAAAGAATAGACCATTTCCAAGCATATTGCTTGCTATATCGATATAAACTGAATCTGTGATAACTTCTTCTCCAAGAACTCCTGTTTCCTTACTTTTTGGAGTTATTCCACACTTAATGTTATAACCAACATCATCATTTGTTATGGTGTATGTTCTGCCGTTTGCACCCTCGATTTTTTCAAGGTATTTTTCTCGAGCTTCGTCGGTAAAAGCCATACTCGTTCCATAATGGTCTATATTTGCAAGGGTTCTGTACCATGCATACTCGGTTTCTCCTTCTGTGGTGCCGTAAATATCTGAATAATTGTACCCTATATTAATACTGTCGCCTACTAAACCGTTTGTTGAAATAGATGTTGTGTTAACAGCAGGGGAATCGGTCTTTTCCACCCTTGACGAGGGATAGAGAGCTACTCTACCGCTTCCGTTATACACTCCGAGACTACCTCCATCAGCAATTGCGGCTAAATTATCAGTATCGTATACATCAAAAATTGTTTTTCCGTTGATTGCAAGTATGATGCGTACACCTTTTTCTTCGTTTATTGCACCATAACGAATATTAACTCTTTCTCCGCTTTCAAATGGTGTGGGGCTTACTGCAAGAAAGGCATGCTTATCAGCAAATCTTTGAAGTTCTATCTGATTTGGGTTTATAACTATAAGATAGTTGATGTTATCTCCCCAAGGTACATCCAGAGGATTGGTTGAACGGATAAGAAAACCCGACCACTTATCAACAGCTACAAGGTCAATCTCAGCATCAAACTCGTATATTACATCTGTATATTTTTCTTTTGTGTATCCAAAAGGTTCGGGAATAAATCCTCCGTTTTCATCTGTCTGTGCTTCATTTATTAGTGTACCGTCTTTAATAGTTGTGTTCCCTTTATTAAATACGCTCCATCCATCGGTGTCGAGTAACATGTCCTTTATGTCTAAAACCGGTACATTTTCTGTCATAGCAGATACGGGCAAAGAACAGATAAAAAGTGCAAACAAAAAAGCAAATATTGTTAATCTCTTTTTCATATTCTCTACCTCCTTAGTCTGCAAGCAAACTGTTTTTAATATATTTATTTACTAAGCTGTCACCTGAAAGTGCATTTTCGCCAATAACGATAATTTCACCCTCGTGAATATTTACGCCTAAAGCATTCTTAACGTCAGCTGCGCTTACGAAAGTTCTGTTTCCGTAAACAAAAGGCTTATCACTAAGTGCAATTTCTGTTCCATTTACAGTACACTTATCGCTATCAATAGTCATCACAACGTTTGTGTTGTTCTTTTCGAATGTAACGCTTCTTGTAGCATTGTCGTAACCTACGTTAAATCCAAGATTTTCAGATATATATCTGATTGGAACATAGATTTTACCTTCTTTAACCATAGGCTTAATATCCAAATTATCTTTATCGATAATCTCTGCCTCTGTATAACAAAGCGCCTTAGGACTGTTTGCCATAAAAACTATATCATCCTGAACCTCGTAAAGGGCATTCTTGTTATATCTTCCTATCTTATTCATATCAGGTGCAACAAAATCGGGAATTTCACTAAATACAATACTATCTTCCCTGAGATTGTAATTTCCAAGCGTTATCTCTTCAAATCCGGGATTTTTACTTGTTACATAGTTATTCTTTATGTCAAGATAATCATTGTTAACATTCAGATGAATAAGCGAATATTCTTCACTGTTTAAAACAAGATTGTTGTGCATTATATTATGTTTGGGCTCGGTAGGATCATCATCAAGCATTGCAAGCATATTTGGATACTTTGAAATAAATGGTTCTTTTGTCCAAGGCTCATCCTTAGGATTATCCCATATGTATGAATCTATTATTGTATTAATTCTTCTTTCATAGGACCACTTATCTAACGGCACTTTGCTAAGACTTACAGCATTTTTGCAATTAATGAAAATGTTATTTTTAGCGACGTTGTCACGACCACCATTAATAAACACACCATTTCCCTCAACATTTTCGATAATATTTCCCTCAACTGTGCAGTCGCACTGGCATCCATCAAAATAAATCGCATGAATTCCAGTATTTTGCGTGCTGTTGGTTTTAATATCATGAATATAGTTTCCAACAATTCTAAGTCCTCTTCCAAGCCACGTTAAGCCACCATAGATTGCAGCAGCATCGTCCGTTTCTTTAACGACATCGTAAATCTCGTTATATTCAACAATCGCGTCGAAATCGCCGAAGCTTATGGCAAGATGCGGACCGTTATGAATTTCGTTGTGAGAAGCACGGTTGGCTACACCACCAATATTAATTGCAGCTGTATAGGTTTTTGATGTTCTTGAAAACGCCTCTATTTCACAGTTTTCAACATAGTTATTTCCGGGGTCAAGAATGGATCTCTTTCCACCATTCATATTAACACCGCCATTAACTTCGTATATATGACAATTCAATACTCCGCAGTTGTATGTTTCATGATCCATTTTCACTGCATAATCGGCAGTATATTCAATTTCTGCATCCATTATACGGATATTTCTGCTTCCCTTTGCAATTACTACTGCACTGCTTCTGCTAGTTGAAAAATCTATGCCTTTAAAATCAATGTAGCTTGCACCGTTAAAGGTTACCATATTATCTGTTAAAACGGACATTTTAACATCTGAATTTTCGCTGAATCCTTCGGGCGGATAAAGATAGAGAATATTTGTACTTCTGTCGAGATAATATTCCCCGGGAATATCGATTTCCTCGGGAAGATTATATGCATAAAATCTCTGCCCTGTAACAACACCGTAAAGACCTCCGTAGTTCGATTCAAGAGTATTGTTTTCTACATCTATATTTTTGATGTAAACAGACTGGTCTGCCCAGTCATAACGCCAGTAACCGAAAAGAAGAGCATCTGTTGCTCTTGTCCAGTATTTTATTCTTTCGTCCTCAGGACTGATAATAAATCCTTCCTCGTATGATGATGCCTGCTGCTCCGATGTTCCCTTTGAGTCAAAGCCTTCTTTTATTATTTGCTTTACTACCATATCTCCTTCGTTAGGGTAGCGAGCAAGCGTCATAACCTTTCCGTTTATAACAAGCTCGGGGGAATTTGCAGGAATTGTTGTTGGAAGCGGAGCTATGTAGCTATAAACACCACGCAAAAAGTTTACACCAAAATCTGTGTATCCAAGGCTTCCAAGATCGATTTGCAAAATTTTATTTTTTGCATTTTCATCTACTACTCTTTCTCTTATATCCTCGTTATTAAGAGGCATAAAGTGTTTAGCATCTATTGATGCCCCGCCAACAAGAGTTGCCTTTTCTCCAGGGTATGAAGCATACACAATAGGAGCTTCAATTGTACCACTGTCCTGATTATCAAACACGATTCCTTTTTCTAAACTGTAATTACCTCCGCGCAGATAGACTACGTATCCGCCTTCGGGATTATTTCCCGCAACTCTTAAGCGGCGGATTTCATCACGTGCCTTATCAATGCTTGAAAATGGATTTTTGATGGTTCCATCACCATTTTCATTTCCGTCTACTGAAACATAAAGATAAACTTTATTATCTTCATTCGCAAGCACTGCCAAATTTACTGAGCCTAACAATAAACTTACACTCAGCAAAACCAATAAAATTTTTTTCATGATTTTCCCTCCGCTCTTTCTACGCTATATCTAAATCAATCTGTGTATATTTATTTTTCTCCGTTCATTCTGTATGCTGTAATTTTGTAATAAAGTTCTTTAAGTTGTGAACGTTCAAGCGCATCACGGAATGCAGTATCTGCATTATACGCACGATATTCAATTCCATATATATATTCGCTCATTTTTTCGGCAAGGAGTGATATTCTGTCATACAGCTCGCCGTCATCACCACGTTTTTCATAAAGCGAATTATAGTAATCGAGGCACATTGTCATCATCTCGAAAACATCTATTCCGTATCTTATTCCGCGTATATCGTCACTTAATTTATCTATAAGCACAATCCCTGCCCTATTTTTTCTTTGCTCTTCCGGATTGCGTGCTAACCTTCCGTTATCAAATATTTCAGGACGGATAGCTCCCGTTTCTTCCTTTTTTATATTAAGGAAAATACCAAGCACTTCCTTAAGCATATTTACAGTTTCATAACCACTCTTTACAGCATTGTTTCCAAGGTGTGATTCATGGTAGAATGGCACATCTGCAGTTTTGCCGTTCCACGACAAAATATTTGTAAGAATACTTGCCCCAGCCCAGTTTCTCCATGAACCGCAATACTCAGTTGCTTTTTCTATAATATCGTAGCATTTCTCCACTTTATCGGCGTGTTTCTCATACACATCAGAGAAATATTTTTTTATAAGCTTTTGTGTATCACAGTTTCTGTTACGGCTGATATTTGCATAAAGATACTGCGACAATGAACGGACACCCCAACTAAGAACCGGCGTGTGCATATACTGTATTTCTGAAACACCTTTGTCGATATAATACTTTATATCGTTTTTCATCCGTTTTGTGAACAGAATAGGTAAATCCTCATATTTTGACACATTGTAATACTCGTTCATTGCAATCGGCATTCCAGTTTTTGCCCAATCGTTCAGAGTCCTGTTATAAATTTGATTTTTATCACACTCATTATTGTCAATATCATGTGCATAGCACCGAAGTATAGGGCAAAAAAGCGGATAGTCTCCCGCCTGTATAAGATTTTCAGGAACGGGGTTTATTGGTGCCTCCATTGTATCTGTGCCCTCGTAGGCATCAAACGAAAGTCTGACGTTATGATCTATTTCACCTTTCTCATACGCTTCGTTAACTCTTTTTCTTATGTGTGAGAGGAAGTGAAGAGTCCTGTCTGAGCCGTTTCCAAGTTTCTCACAGTTTGCACAGTTGCAGCTTGCGCCCCATGTATCAAATCCTGCAAGTTCAAACACATCTTCATTTTTCCAGTCGCCTTTAATTTTATCAATAATGATTTTTGCAAGTTCTTCAAGAAGTTCTTCGTTTGAAACACAGAACTGAACCCCTAATGCGTTATCAGCAGTTATTTCTTCGTCACGCTTACCATACCAATCCTTGTGAACATCGATATAATATCCACCGTTATTCGCAATGTTTTTTGGATCTAAAAGTTTTTCAAATATATGACCGCCCGTTTTGAAAGTAAAGCACAGTTTTTCCTGAAGTTTTTTACTATGTGGATAGCAAGCGTGCAGATTCATTCTGTTGCGTGCCATCCATATTATCAAACTTTCCGATTCTTTCAGCAGTCCTTCAAAATGGAACCCTCTTCCGTCGGGCATATCGTATTTATAATGTTTGCACTCGGGAACTTTAAGTTCTTCGATTTTAGATACATATTCTATCTGAGGTGTATACCAGCGTATGCCCTGACACTCAAGTAACTCATATGCTGCGTAAAGTAGCCCTTTTCTTGAATTTCCCAACAAATATATGTCATTTCCTTCAGACTTTATATCAAATTCTTCTCCGCCCATGTTCTCACATGACAAGAAAATATTTCTGTCTCCTTTTTTGTCGGAAACCACTACATCAAGTCCTGCCTTAATGAGATAAGTACAAATTTCTTCTGCCGCATAGGATATGGTGCAACGCACTGCCCTTTCAACATCCTTTTTAAAATCTATTAAATTTTCTTCATGTGCCCATTTTTCAAAATACTTTCCTGCTTCCGGGTATGGGATTACAATTGTAATCATAAACCATTACTCTCCTTTATTATGCAATCAGACAGATATAAATTCAAAATTACCAATTTTGATATTCATCGGTTAAAAGTAGTGTATGAAAATATGTTTGTGCTTTCAGTATCAATATTTTTTAAGTTCAAACACATTTATATATACATTTACAATGCAAAATGAATTTAATTGCTTTTTGCAAACTAACATTACCTTTAGCTAATGATATTGCATTTCTAACATCCCTGATTAAAACATATCGTTTATTTCTTTTACAGTCTTTCTTGCAAAGAGTTCTCCACCATCGTGACCTACATTACCGCTTGAAATGTAGGCACTGTAATGACCGCCCTTTTCTGCTTTCTCTGTGGGGAGATATCCGCCACTGCCACAGCAAAGCTGAATAATAAAGGTCTGGCTTGCATTACTTCTTGCCTTGATATAGTTACCGAAATCAAGGAAAAGTTCAAAAGGATTTGTTGAGAACGCCACATCACCAAAACGTACAACATGTGTTTCAACAGGATAAATTTCCTGTGTCTGCTGACGGCGGTAACGTGCAATAGTTCCCGAGTAAACGTGCATCTTTGCATTATCCTCAAAGTTAAACTCATCCTTGTCCTTATTCTTATCAATGTAATACTCAAGCTCTCTTACAGCAGTATCATATTCTTCCTTTGTTGCCTTACGAAGGGGCAGATCAAGGTCGATTATCTTATGCTCTAAAACCGCTTCATCCTTAAGTTCTGTGATTTCCTCAAAGACAGAAACAATCTCGTTTGCAATTCTTTTACCAACCTTATTGCATCCACTGACATCATACATCGAGGGGTCAGCCTTGCGGTCTATGGGATTGGGGCGTTTTACATTGGGGTCATCAATAGGTGTTTCGGGGTCAACCCATCTCACAAGGTCACGGGGGCACTGGTCACCGCCTGCACCGCAAAGTCCGAGAAGGTAAACATCCTCACCAAGCTTTTCACGGACAATCGCCTTCGCTCTTCCCCAATAATCTGCGGAGATAAAGCTTCTCTGCTCAAGAATTTGTGCAGGGCAGGCAATATTTGCAACAACACCTGTAAGCTTCTTATTCTTATCAAATGTATAGATAAGCTCAATACCCGAATCGTTTCCGCCCTCAAGTGTTGTAAAGTCACCACGTCTTGAATCTCCCCACATTTCAGCGCTTCCGTCAAGGAAACTGACTCTGCGGCACATACCGACTGCGGCTCTTCCGAATTCGTTTGTATAAAGTGTTTCGCATCTTGCTTCCCACGCATTTTTAGCGGCAAGCGCAATCTTGTCAGTTACAAGCTCGTTACCCTCATCAACTGTCAGAACAGTTTCATCCGCTGTTACAAGCGTTGTATAATTCTTACCATCGGGCAAAAATTCATTAAGTACGGAAACTGCAGTTGCAAAACCTGCCGTCCCTTCACCGGGGTCAGAAATCCTCAGTGATGTATGTGTATGTGTAGCACCTACGATAAGCTTACGGGGGTCTACTCCGGGACAGATTTTCGCAAACTTTTCACGGGCAATATTGATAAGATTAAGAGGCAGACTTACAATATCGACAGATGCGATAATCAGCTGTTCCCCGTCAGATTCAACTGCCATTGCAGTCACGCTGATTTCGGATTCAACATATTCTGAAATTCTTTCAAAGAACTGACCTGCTAGGTCAACTTTTTTGAAGGCACAAGGCTTTCTTCAGCCCACCCTACTAATAAACTCATTTTCTTCACCTCATCTGATTACTTCTACACCTAAAATATAACACAAGTCTTCAATAAAGGTTAGACAAAATTTAATCAAACATAGGCACGATTCTATGTTCTTTTCTAGCTTTCTCAGCACGAAATACTGCTAAATGCCCAATTATTGACTTATCAAGTGCTGTGCATGATATAGACGGTTCTTCCCCGTTTACAAACTTCACAAAATCTTCGGGAATTCTAAGGTCTCCGCCTCCGTGACCGCCGTGAGCCCCCGTCATATCGCCCGTGATTTTAAGGTCAACCTCTTCTTCGATATAGCTCAACTTCTCCGGAACGGGTTTACGGATAACATATTTCTGTTCGTCAAACACGCCCTTAAGCTCACCCTTCGTACCGATAAGATGAATACTTCTCTGCGCACTGGGAACATTTCCTATCATATTAAATGTTGCGGTTGCACCGTTATCAAAATTCACTATAACTGACTGATGGTCAACATTTCCGTCACGCTCACAGTCCCAAACGCATCTGCCGAAGGGGTTGTCAGTTTTAAGGGAATTTATCTTGACTTCTGTTTCGACATCCTGCACACCGTAAATGGCATCAGTTTCGTCAGTTTCAAGGCACTTCCATACATAAGGAGCCCATCCATTGTTATCACCAAGATAGTTTCTCTTTGCAGAATGCATACACTCATCAACAAGAGGACAGTCCACCATACATCTTGTTCCTGCATTTTCCGGCTTTTTGTCTTTTGTGAAATTAAAGTCAGAACCGAAGGATGCAACATCCACAGGAGTTGCACCATCCATCATCCACATCATAAGGTCAAGGTCGTGGCAGGATTTTGCAAGAAGCATTCCTGTAAGGCACTCCTTGGGGCTTGCCCATTTTCCGCGCACATATGCTGCTACCGTGTGGTGGTATGCCACGTGTTCTGTCAGCTGAATGTTAAAGATATCCCCAAGCTCACCGCTTAAAATGGTTTCCTTTATTTTTCTGTAGTAAGGTGCATATCGAAGCACGTGACAGATCATAACCTTGCGATTTTCTTCTTTTGCCACATTTGCAAGGTCATACATTTCCTCTTCATTAATTGCGAAAGGCTTTTCAAGAAGAATGTCGTATCCTTTTTTAAGGAGCATCTTTGAGGTAGGAACGTGGTCCTGATCCATCGTTCCGTTTATAACGGCATCGGCAAGCTTTTCACGACTGCACAAATCCTCACAGCTTTCAAAGCACATATTTTCGGGAATATTGTACTTTTTCTGTGCAGCTGCACGCCTTGCAGGATTAAGCTCCGCAACGCCTACAATCTTCATTTTATCAGGATTTTGAAGGGCATATTGTGCATAAATCATCGCACGGTTTCCTGCCCCAACAATAATTACATCAATAGGTTTTCTCATATTATCATCCTTTCATACACTCATCATTCTCTCCAAAATATAGAAAGCATTGTTTTCGTTATATTATGTGAGGTTCTTGTATTACTTCTAACCCCTTGTATCCTTGATTAAATCTCTAATAAAATCACTATACCTTTATTTTTCACAAATCACAAAACTTATTCCATTCATTTTAACCTTATTACCTTCAAAAGTAACATTATGGCTTAATAAAACCTTTCCCACCTCGTTTTTTACGATATATTCCTTTTTAAATTTTGAAGGATTAATTGCAACAAAAATCTTTTTTTCTCCGTCGCTTCGTTCAAAAACAAAGGGGTAATCTGCCATAAGCACATTAAAATCAGCTTCAGCGTAAAGTGACGGAGTAGTTTTATGTATCTCTATCAGTTTTTTCACAAACATCAAAAGAGAATTTTCATCACAAAGCTGACTTTCTACTGTGGGAGCACCGTCTCTTTCGTCTGTTGGAAGATACGGGGTATCGCTCGCTGAAAAGCCGTGATTTTTCTCTTCACTCCACTGCATCGGAGTTCTTGCACCTGTGCGGTTGTAACCGCCCTCTTTCGACTTTAAGCCCTCTATATAGTCCATACCTATCTCATCGCCATAGTAAACAAACGGAACACCTGGCATAGTGAATAAAAATACCATTGCCGCTTTAATTTCTTCCGTAGTGCGCATATATGCAAGGCGCTGCATATCGTGGTTACCTGTAATCATACCGATATACCCTTTATTACGGGTGTTTTCAAGATCATATAAAAAGCGGTCTAAATATTTATTAATGTCACCTTTTCCCTCTTTATTAAAGTAACTGTCACCTACAAACAATCTCGTTGTATTTCTTCCTTTTTCATGTCTGAAGAGTGATGTATAAGCAGGAATTTCGCTATGCAGAAGAAAATCAAGATGAAATCCCGAATTTATCGCATTAGAGGGAAGTCCCCATTCTGATATTAAAAGGCACTCTGGATTTTTTCTTTCCATATGCTCTCTTATCTCTTTCCAAAAGGCTTTCATGAATTCTCCGCTTATATCACCTTTTATGAGCGAAGCTGCCATATCCACCCTGAAAGCATCCGTTCCCAAATCTAGCCAAAAATCAATTATATTTTTAAGTTCTTCTTTTGTTGCAACACAATCAGGATGTGTAACCGGAAACTGCCATGGTTTTTCTGGGTCGGGATGGGCATATCCGTAATTCAACGCAGGCTGACACCAAAAAAAGTTGGTTACATAGTTTCCGTTCCTTTCACTGTAGCCTGCTACACCCTCCGGGTTGTCAAATGTATCATCTGTCCATATGTATCTATTTGTATATTTATTCTTTTCCGCTTTACAAGACTCAATAAACCACGGATGATCAATTGAGGTGTGTCCAGCAACCAAGTCAAATATAACTTTCATTCCGCGGGAGTGTGCTGCATCACAAAGGGACTTATAATCTTCATTCGAACCATAACGCAATGAAACGGTATAAAAATCAGTAACATCATATCCAGCATCACGAAACGAACTTTCATTTATAGGATTTAACCAAATGGCAGTAAAACCCATCGATTGTATGTAATCAAGCTTTTGTATAATTCCCTGTAAATCTCCGATTCCGTCTCCATTTGAATCATAAAAACTTTGAGGATATATTTCGTAAACAACCGCATCATTTAACCAATTAGCCATAGTTTTCACCTTTTCTTGTCTTTTTCAGTTATCTTCCCTAGTTTTAATATATATCGGTTCTTTTTTACTCTTTCTATATCAAACATATGCCTGCGAATGACGCTTGAAAGCAGAAAAACAATTTCATACATTGCTAGTATATCTTTTAAACATATTTTGGCAGGTAATCTCCGTGGGCCTCGATAAGTTCATCTGTCATCTTTTTAATTGTATCAATATCAAGTTCTGCAGCCGTATGAGGATCCATCATTGCCGCTTGATAAATATATTCTTTTTTACGTGTTTTAGCCGCTTCGATTGTAAGAAGCTGAACTGCAATATTCGACATATTAAGTGCCGCACACGCAAGCGGGAGTGTTCCCACGTGGCATGGAGTGATGCCAGCCCCATTAACAAGGCACGGTACCTCAACGCAAGCATCTTCGGGAAAATTAGTTATAAGATGTCCTTTATTAAGTACATTACCCCCTATCTCATACGGTTTATTTTCAACAATACTCTGCATTATGTATGAGGCATATTCAATGCTTCTTTCGTGCTCCTTAACTCCATTTTTAAGAAGTTCCTGGTATTCGTTTTTCCATTCATCAATTTGGTTTACGCAACGGCGCGGATATTCATCAAGTGGAATATTATATTTTTCAATAAGCTCCGGATAATTTTTTTTAATATAATACGGATTGTATTCAGCATTATGTTCGCTCGATTCAGTACAATAGTATCCAAAGTTTCTGATATAGTCCATACGAATCTTATTTGTTTCCTCAGGTTTTTCCATATAAGCATCAATTCTCGACTTGATTTCCGGATACAGGTCATTACCGTTCTTATCCTTAATTTCAAGAAGCCAAGCCATATGGTTTATACCTGCAATAAAATCTTTTACACCGTCAAGTTTATCTTCCATACCAAGACTTGTCAAAAGAGATTGAGAACACACCTGAACACTGTGACAAAGACCAATCGTATTAACAGAAGTGTACTTCTGCATATAGCCTGTGAGTATTCCCATAGGATTTGTGTAGTTTAACAAAAGTGCATCGGGGCAAACCTCTGACATATCCTTTGCAAAATCTTCCATAACAGGAATTGTACGAAGAGCTCTCATAATACCGCCTATTCCGAGTGTATCGGCTATAGTTTGTCTTAAACCATATTTTTTCGGGATTTCAAAATCTATAATAGTGCAGGGGTCGTATCCACCTACCTGTATGGCATTTACGACAAAATCAGCGTCCTTAAGTGCTGCTTTTCTCTGAGTTTCCCCCACATAGCATTCAATTCTACCAAAACCGCCCTTAACCTTCCTCATCGCTTCGAGTATTACGCGACTTTCTTCAACACGTTCGCCATCAATATCATAAAGTGCAAAAGTGCTGTCTTTTAATGAATCGACACACATGCAATCGCCGATTACGCTTCTCGCAAAAATGGTGCTGCCTGCACCCATGAATGTAATTTTCAAAAGAATTCCTCCTTAAATATATAACACATTTTATCTACTTATATTAAGTATAGCTTGACAAAAGCTAAAAGTAAATGGTATAATGTAGTTAAAATTTATCATTTTGTTGTTTTTTGGGGGAGGATATTATGTTCTATGATGTCATAATAAACGATAAGGGATACTCTGGTTTAAATCCAGTAGAATTCGGATTTGAAGATTGCGAAAACGATTCTTTCTACGGTCCTGCCATCCGCACATATTGGCTAATACATTTTGTTGTTTCAGGATCGGGGATTTTTAGAATAGATGGCAAAGAATATCAGTTAAAACCAGGAGAAATGTTTATAATCCCCCCCTACGTTGAAACTTACTATGAGGCTAATGCCTTAAAGCCTTGGAATTATATATGGGTTGGTTTTACCACAGATTCCCCTTTACCAAAAGATCTTCCACACATACTGAATTTACCTGAAGCAGCAGAAATATTTAATGCAATGAAAAACTGCGAAAATTTTTCCGAGGGAAGAAGCGCCTACCTTTCTGCCCGACTTTGGGATTTATTCGCATTCATTTTAGGTAAAGAAAAAAAACAAAGTGAATATGTTAATACCTCACTTGACCTTATTCACTCACAGTATATGACGGATATTACCATAGATAAAATAGCAAACAGATTAAATATCGACAGAACATATCTCTATACGCTTTTTAAAAAGAAATTAGGGATATCTCCCAAACAATATTTATTTAATCATAGGATGAGTATTGCTGCATCACTACTTCGTGATCAAAGTTCTTCTGTTGCAACTGTAGCTCGTTCTGTAGGCTATAGCAATATGTATATTTTCTCTAAAATGTTCAAACAGCATTTTGGTATTTCTCCCTCGCAATATGCAAAAAAAGAAGATTAAAATTAGCTGAGTCCTATAATATGCGCCCTTGTTTTGGGGTGCATATTATTTATTTTTTCTGCTTTTAAAATATGGGATTTCCACAAGTGCACCACCTGCTGCTATAGATTTTTCCGAGAGAGGTGTTATACACATCCAAGTAGCTGCATCATATACGTCAATTGGCATTGGTTTATTATTTTTTACACAATCGAAGAAATCACTGTATAGAAGATAATCCATCCCCTCATGACTGCCCCTAATACCGTCTCTTAAGTATTTTCTCCATATTTCATGTTCATATTCTTCGGTAAATTTTTCAATGTTATTCATATTTTCTTCTCTGATTTCGCTTTGTTTACCATTGTCTATAAATATAGAACGGGGAGTTTCTTCAAACATACCCCTTGTTCCGCGTACTGTAAAGCCTCTGCTGTAAAAGTTTCTGGGTAAAGTTGTATCAAGAGTTATAACTATGGTTTCTCCACGTTCGCATTTAATTAATGTTGTAACAATGTCTCCCTGCGCGAAGTCTGCACCGATAAGTTCTGTATCGTCAGCTTTATTTTTTAATATATACTCATGAAGTCCTGCCGATTTTGAAGCCATTGACGTAAGGCTCACAAATTTGTTCCCGTGGTTAATGTCAAGAACCTTTGCAATGGGGCCTATCTCATGGGTAGGATAATTTTCACAGTTTCGGGCGAGATATTCGTTTAAGCGATAATGGCGCAGTTCTTTGCCATGTGATACCTCGTGGCGCAAATCGTGATGATATCCACCACTACAGTGAACAATCTCACCAAACACTCCCTGTTTAACCATATTAAGCACCATAAGCTCATATCTGCCGTAACAACAATTTTCCATAAACATAAAGGGAGTTTGGGTACGTTCATATACTTCTACAAGTTCAAAGCATTCCTCTATGGTTTCACAACCGCCTATTTCACATCCGCAGGGAATTCCACTTTCAAGGCAAGCTATTGCCATATCAATGTGCTTATTCCATGACGCTGCAATCACTACACAATCAACTAAATCCTTTGACAAAACTTCTTTGTAATTTTTCGTCTTAAAAGGTTCATCTCCACCGCTTTCAGTAATAATTTTTGAAGCATCATCGATTCTATCCTGATAAGCATCACATAAAGCAGTAACACGTACATCTTCATGTTCAACAAAAACCTCTTTGACAAGCTGTGCACCTCTCTGTCCTAGTCCTATAACTCCTAATCTTAATTTTTCCATAATAATATTCCCTTCTATAAAATTTTGTTTACAAATCATGCTTATTGTAATATAATTTTCTCATAAAAAAACTATAAATTCAATTCGATAAAGGATAATTTTTATATGAAAAAGGATAAAATTTTCATCAAAAAACTTGTAACAAAATACAAAAATTTGGATTTGCTTTCCGTGACTGGCATAAACTCACTTTTCGAGACAAAGTTTATGCCAGGGTATTATTTCGAAGGAGAGTGTCACTCCCCTTGGGAAATGGTATATGTAATTGAAGGTTCAGTAGGGATAACTGCCGATGATCAAGTTTACACACTTTCAAAAGGAGATATATTTTTACATAGGCCTATGGAATTCCATAAAATATGGAGTGCCGACGGAACAAACCCTCACGTTTTAATTAGTTCATTTAATTTAGATGGTAGTTCCATATACAACCTTGGCGGAGCATATCATCTTACGGATGACGCTAAAAACGTTGTGAATTTATTTTTCAAATTTCTTCACACGGAATTAAAAGAAGATACTTCAAACGTAATAGACTTTTATAATACTCTTAGTAAAAATGAGATATGTTTGCAAATCATATTCGATTACCTTGAACTGATTCTTCTGTATCTTTCCCGTTTTGCAAAGAAGGAAGAAGAATCATATCATAATAAAAAAATGAAATTATATACAGAAATAGTAGAAATTTTGGAAGAACACATACATGATAAAATAACAATTCCTCAAATTTCAAAAATGTGCAATGTCAGCACCGCCACTATAAAAAACTGCTTTGCAGAATTTGCAGGATGCACAGTACATAAATATTTTCTTAATATAAAAATGCGTGCCGCAATTGATATGCTAAAAAGCGGAATGTTCGTGAATGAAGTTAGCGATGTTCTCCAATTTTCAAATCCAAATTATTTCAGTTATGTATTTAAACGAGAAACTGGAATATGTGCAAGCGCTTACAAAAATGGCAGTTGACTCATTTTCTCAATGGTACGTTTAGTGTTTGATTTTGTTAAAATTTCATTTTGAAAACATATTATATCAAGATGACAAAACTTACATTTGGCACCAATACGTTGATAAAGAAAGCCTCACAAACCAGCTTTACAACACTGATTTGTGAGGCTTTCCTTTTATATTTCTTCTTTCATTTTTTCTGCTTCATTTATCCACTCTAGCCATCCCTTAACATCAAAAGGCTTCCACAAAACTTCTTCATCTTTATTGCGAAGAGCCTCAAGTGTTGCATCAACAAAATCCTTTGCGCGAACTCCCATAAGTGTTGCTTCTCCGCAGGTTATCGATTTCCAGAGACCAAGCTTTTCAAGACGTTTTTGCATTTCGACATTATAAATGTGAGGCCATACTCCGGGGGTCCAGAATTTCCAGAGCTTTGATTTCATTTCTTCATATCTTGAATGTTTTTTTATAGAATCAAGCACTTCATTTATATAAATGTACTCTGCATAGTGACGGAAGGTAACGCTTAAAGCATCTACTCCCTGAAGAAGAATATATGCATTCATTTGGTACATTTTCTCCCACGGAGAATCTGCCGAAAACGGAGTGTCCCCCATGTTCCCCCAACGCTTATGTGTGTGGCCGTGTGTTTTTGTAAGCTCATAAGCAAGCTTTCCACAGGCTGCAACAGAGTGTGTTGCCTGATCGCTTCTTATTGAGCCATCCCTTTTTCTGAAATAGTTCGTAAGGTATCCAGTATCGGAATGTTTATCTATATGCCATGTTTCGTATGCCTTTTCAAAGTCCTTTTGTATAAAGCAAGGAAAAACAAGCGTACCCTCTTCTCCTACTGCATCAAGATACCCTTGTATTACGGTTTCTGCTCCGTCCTCAATTTCTCCAAGACTTTTATACGAAGAATGCACTAAAAGTATATCTCCCTCTTTAACGCCTAATTCCTTTGCCGCCTTTGTTATGTCTTGTTTTGTTACTGCCACTATGTCCACCTCATAAATCAGTTTTTTATATCCGATATTATACACTGAAAAATTCAGCATATAAACTTACAGTTATCATATACCTTTTATTTAAGTTCCACAAATACAAATTCATGGGGTTTAATATCAAACCTTATTTCTTTTACATAGCCATTCTTTTTACCAAGGAATAACTCTCTTTCACTCTTGGCATCCTTTGCAAAATCGCTATTCACTGTAACTACTGCCTCTTTTATTTTGTGCTCAGCGTTATCAAAAGGCGTGTAGTCGATTGCAAGAAGCATCGTTCTGCCGTCTTCCGTTTCAAAAAAAGTTGTACCTACGTTTTCGCCTTTCGCAATCGGTGAAGAAAGGTTTACTGCAAGGTCTGACAAAGCCTTTCTAATAAGCTTACCCACAACATGAAGCGATTTCGCGTGGCACATATCTCTTGAATCCGATGCACCAAGATTTGTTACATCTGCATTTATGAGTGCACATCTTCCGTTTGTCATAATAATGGGCTCTCCGCTATCTGTTTTCATAACAACGTCTGCACCGTTCGCCTCATACATCAAAAGTGCTTCATCTTCACGCACAAACTCCGCTTCACCTTTACATATAATTTCGTTGATGCGAACTTTTTTTTCGCAAGGTGTTACACCGAATATATCTTCAAGACCTGTAACATCAGAAAACGCAATAAGATTTACTCCCTCAATATACAGTCGGCGAATTTCATTTATTGCCTCGGGAGATGCATTCTTAATGCCAGGGAGAACTATAAGGTCGCACTCATCTTTGGTAAGACTTTCAAGAGTTTCATATTTAATACCAAAGCCGTTTGGGATTCCTGATTCCCTTGTACATTCGAAAAATACACCGTGTCCCATTTCGCTTCTATTCATTATCTTGCAGTTTTTAGTTGTACTATCGATAGTGCATACTTTAAACACATCTTCACAATCAGAATACTCTGCAAGAAACGCCGTTGTTCTAAGTGGCTTTTTAGGTTTATTTTCTACAACATACCGCCAGTCGCGTACAAGCTGATGCATATGGCGAGATGCTCCTCTGTGGAATCCGTAAGTATTCCAGTAATGGAAGCCATCTTTAAGCCTATAAGCAGTGTTAAATACAAATTCAAATGCGTGAGTCGAATTATAGTAGTCTTCAATTTCATATACTCCCATTGGCGCATGAGCAAACTTGACAGCCCCGTCAATACATCCGCCTCTGCTACCGCTGTACTGTTCAGGATACACGGTAAGACGAGGTGAATGAAGAAGTATTGTCATTAAACAAAATGCTCCTTTATATGTTTGATAAGAACAAGCATACGGATAATCTTCAAATACGGAAAATCCAGTAAACACCTCATCTGACAAAGCATTTTTATCACCGATTCCGTAAGCCTTAAGCGAATGATTTGTAAGAGTGGGTGTTACATAAACAATAATAGGCCCGTAAACCGCACGCTTAAGTTCAGGGTTAGTTTGTGCTACCTTTTCATTGTGTTTTCTTATAATGTCAAGTCCTGTTTTGTTCTGATACTCAATCCATTCATTAAGGCAGGTTTGCATAAGATTAACAAAGTGCTCAAAAGTGAACTTCATACCAATTTTATAATCTACTTTTTCTGCAATTTCAGGATTGTCCTTAAGGAAATCATCCAGTATAGCCACTCTTTGTTTTTCCCTCATCATAAAATTGGGGTAGTCAAAATGGTCCTGTCTTATAGGGAAAAGTGTACTTTGGCTTAAATCTAAAACTTCTTCATTAATCGAATTGAAAATGTAGTCACAATTTTTTACTACGTCTGTATATTTATCTATACTCCAGTCCTTACATGTTCTTGAAGAAATCCAGGCGAACCACTCTCTTTTAAATTTCTTTGTGAGAAGCCATGTTTTTCTTATCTGCGCCTCTATAGGTGTATCGGTTACACAGTTGTAATAATGCACAATATCACAAGACGGCATAGGATTCCAGAGATCGAAAGCGTTTCTCATAAGCCATTTCTGCTCGTTAGGCATTGAAAACTGAAATGGCAAACCGCTTGCAAGAACAGGATTTTCATCGGTATCCTTATTGTACACCTCAAACACCTTTATATCACGGGCATAAGTTTTTCCGCCGTATTTTACATTCAGAGCCGTTTTATAAACGCCTACCTTCATTTTCGGTGCCATAAATTCAGCCTTTACAACGTTATAACCATAATCGCCTTTTTCCACAATAACAGCGGGGACAATTTCATCTAAAATCTCTGATTCAAAAACATTAAGGATTTCTGCATCAAATTCGAGATAGTCCGTATCTTTTCGGGTTTTAAAAACATATGTAAATTCTATTTGTTCATCAACATCGAAATAGTGATTATATTTAATATGATTTACAACATCTTCTCTTTTATAGCATTCATTCGGGATAAAATTCATTGCATATTTATTTTCGTTTGAATAAAGCTCGAAAATATCTCGTCCGTCAAGAGGTGCTCCCGAATACGCAAGACCTCCGCTTGCAGTAAATCTGAATTCGCTTGCTCCCTCCTGTGTCTCATAGCCTGAACAGGAAAGATTTTTATATCCGAAAATCAGTTCAATTTCTTCATCCGATATTTCGTCCGGAAGAAGAAATGTGTTTTCTATGGGAAGTTCTGTATCGCCAAAAAAAATTTTCTGGCAATCCCAATAAATATTAGGATCAATAAATGCTTTTTCACCGTCTGCCATTTTATAGGTATAATAGGCTCCGTCTTTAGAGCCTACTCCAACATATGGAGTATCCATCCAATCCTGCTCAGCAACGTATTGACCGGGTCTGTCCTCACGATTAACCTCACGCGTTCTTGTTCCACCATCAAGCGCGGCAGTAAGATAATTTTTTCCATCGATTTCATCTATTTCCCAGCTAACGCGGTAGGGTATATCTCCACCGTTAACAAAAGGAATATCGCATGAAACTTTTTTCATTACCTTTTTTCTTTCAAACTCCTCATCACTTGAAAACGAAATACTACCAAGCATAAGCTCGCCAATAAAATTATCGCGTTCGATAGCAATTCTTCCCTTTGTACTTTCAATATCAAAAGAAAAGTTAAACCCTGCAACTGAACCTTCTGCTTTTCCGTTTTCTATATTGAGACTAAACGGATAAAAGGTATTTTCTTTTATAGCATCTTTTTTTTGTATACTCAATAGTTTTTTTCTAATTCTCTAAGACTGACATCTATATCTATGAGTGATATTTTCACTGTATCCTTGAGATCATAGAAAAATTTTATTCCCTTTCCCTTGCGAGTCTTTTCATCATAAGCAAAGAAAACAGTAAATTTCGGAGGAATTTCTTCCATGTATGTGATTTTAAATTCAGTACGGAAGTTTCCTTTTGTAAAAACAGGAGTGTTAAGAACATACACATTTCCTATTGATGCAAGATTAAAACATCCGTTCTCCACCCATGCAGACATATTATCAATAAAAGTATGTTTTTCAGATCTCATTGAGTAGGGCTGTTTGTTTTCATCACACGATAAAAATTTGTCGTAAAGATTATACATTGTTTTTCTCCCTTCTTTAAGCATGTATACCTTCGGGGAATTTGAGAAAACCTATATTTATTTCCTCACTTTCCTTTATCCGTTCGTTCTAAAGCTTTTCCTCTCTTCATAACAAGAGGGAGGGATGCAAAACCACAGTTTTTTCGCACCCCTCCAAATTTCTATATCAAATGTTTTTAACACAAGAGAGTGCCTTTGTCAATACATAATAGTCCTAGATTATAAATTCAAAAGCCTAATTGCATTTTCTCTTGCAACCTTGTTAAATACTGTTTCGCTAATTTTGCCATTATCGCGCAACTTCTTAAGAAATGTTATCATACCTATATCTGCGCCGATAGCTAATGTGCAATAATCGGTACCAAAGAAGAGCCTGTCCTGGAATTCGTTGATGAATTTTGCAGTATAATCTTCATCACGCATGAACATATTAAGAGGCGTGGGGTCAGAAAGGTCGCCCATAAGATTGGGATAACGTCTAAACAGTTTAGGTACGACACCTTCTCCAAGAAGTGGACCATCAGGAAGTCTGTAGCACTGACCACCTGTTATTTGATAAGCAACTCCTCGCTCTGCAGGTGTGCCAAGAATTGAAAGTTCATGCCAGAAGACAGGACCGTGACCGAACATTATGAGCTCAGGATATCTTTGCAGTGTGATTTCAAGACCAGGAAGTCCGGGTTCGTCATACATTCCGAAACTATTTGTTTTCATATGAGCCATTTCGAAAATAACGGGGAGACCAACCTTTTCTGCACATGCAAAAAGATTTTGTACTCTATAGTCCATTAGTTCAAGACCAGGCATAACCTCGCCTATACCCTTACATCCCATATCTTTGTAATACTGAAGAGGAATCTCAAGCTGAGCCTTAGGAGAATTTGCCATAGCACGAGGATCAACATTGCAAAAAGGAATAAGTCTGTCAGGATATTTTGCTGCCATATTAAGGACGTCTTCATTTGATTGTGGAAAGTAAATTTCAGGGCTTACTACGGGAAGAATAACGCCTTTTTCAATCCCAACTTTATCATAAACTTCAATTAATTCTTCGGGATTTGGCCAATCGTTTGAAAATGGTACTCTCTGCCAATAACAATGTGCGTGAATGTCGATAAACATAATTTTCACTCCTCACTAATTTTTTAACTTTTTCGATTGTATAATAAAAACCTACTACGAATTACTTATCATACTTATTTTTTTATTTTATAGACATTTTACTCTACATTAGATAATAAATCAATAGACTTTTGTTGTGAAAAGTTATACTTTTGTTGTATGAAATTTTCTATTCAAGTTTACTTTTATCACAACCTTACATCTCTACTTTCGCCTCCAGTCACTTCTTGATATATCCGAACTACGCAAAGCTTGCCGAGATCATTCGTTCGCTATCCAAGCAAAAACACAGGCAGTCAAAGTGACTGCCTGTAAATTATATATAGTTCTTAATTTGTCTTACTGTTGCAATTCTGTCATATCCGTGTCTATCAACATATTCAAGTGCATCAATCTTTTTTTCAAATTCTAATGCATTTTTGATTTTTCTTACATATTGCCCGGTCTTTCCTATCATCATCGGAACATCACCGCAAATTATATCATATTTTTTGCTTATTAGTCAATCATAACCATAACAATCATTTTACTTTTGCGGATGATATCTTGAAGAAGTTCGAAGCCCAATATAAGGATTTTAGTTCTTAGAAAAGAATTGAAATCCTTTTCTTTTTGTTTCGACAAAAACATTTTAACTAGCTGTAAACAATATATTTCTATCTCTTTACTTTCCTTGACGCAAAGATTTAAATTCAATAAAATATTTTCACACAGCAGGAACATTTTGCACGTACCTGCGTCGTAGCCAATTAGAGAACGCTATTCTCAGAGAGGAAGTGAAGAAAAATGATACCCAAATTACAACGACTGCACATCAAGTACCCTGACGGAAGTATATCTCCATACAGAAACTCAGAGCTTATCCCTCTTTTCTATGTATTTCCTAAAAAGATGCTCAAAGCAGCCGGAAAAATATTTCTTGAAGTACCGAGAAAACCTGTTTATTTGTTTGGTGACAGAAAATGGATAAATTTTGTTGAAAGTGATTTATTTCTGGAATTCATAATTGATGCAACTGCATTCATAGTTCGGCAATTTATGGGAAAGGATGCAGCAAAAGAAATCTATTCAGGCTACGAACCTTCATGGATTCTTGCCCATGCTGCACAATACTGGCTTGAAGGTTTAACTGAAGAAAGAATAATACTACCGGTTAACGAACTCGCACAACTATGTAAAAAAGAACCTTCTGTTGAATATCCATTCTATACCGAAGAGGATATCGAAATCTATATCCAATATGCGGTCAGACATGTTATGAGAAAATATGATATGTACGAAATTCTTGATATTGCTAAAGAGTTTCGATGTCACGAAGATTTCGCTAAATGTAACAGCAATCAAAAAATTGATTTTTTCCGAAAGTGGTATCACACACGCAGTTTACACCCCATTGTATCACTGGAAACAGAAAAGAAAAAATATGCCAAACACAATGATGGTCAGGGGTTGGCACTGGGGAATACAAACGTAATGAAAGAAGAGCAAATTATATCGGAGGTGATGGTCGAGCAGTTTATGGAGAGTCTATCTGAGAAAGACAGAAGAATACTTGAAATGAGATTGGAGGGATGTTCGCAAAAAGAAATTGCACAAACACTTGGTTACAGTAACCACAGCGGAGTACAAAAACGAATTACAAAAATAGGCTTAGCCTATCAGGGATTCACCAAAGATGATTTAGGCTTTGATGAATAAAACAAATACATCTATTGATGAAAATCGGTAGGTGTATTATTTTTTATGCACAAAATTAAATTTACAGGAGGATTTTTATTATGAGAGCATATTCAAAAAGACAATTTGCAATGTCAGACTTTGACAGAACAGGATACAGTTTTAATGAAATGGAGGGAGTTTTCACAGGAACTCTTGTCTGTAAAAATTGGGGCAGAAAATGCAATATAGTTGCCTATGTAGATTTAGATGACGGAAGGAAAATCATCTGCACCGCTTTTCAGAAGCCTGATAAATATTTAGGATTAGATACATATGAGGTCGGTCAGCGGCTTAAATTAACCTACAAAATAAACCCCAAGGGCAATAATAAGCTGATAGCAGTACAAATGGCAGAATAACTGTCCGGTACTGTAACGAGCAGGGAACTTGTATATCACCAGTTCCTGAAAAGGCGGGACTTCCTTAGGAAATCCTGACTTTACCCTTTGGGGAGTTCCCCAATCCCCCTAAAAGAATAAAAGTATCGTTAGAGGGTAAACTATTGACAAATGCACCCATTGAGTGTATAATGATATTGAGGTGAGAACATGAATATTCGTGAAATGAGAACAAGACTTGGAGATACACAAAGCGAATTTGCAGCACGTTACAATATTCCCTTTCGCACAGTTCAGAACTGGGAAACAGGGATGCGTAAGCCGCCTGAATATATTGTAGATCTGTTAGAACAACGTATAAATGATGATTTGGTTAATAGAAAGACAGTAACACTACCGAAGTATGATCCGCAAAAGAAAGACCTTCCGAAGCGTAGTGATTATGTAGGGGCAATATCATGGCTTAAGGCTGTTCGTGAATGTCTTGGCGAATCGGTTGTATTTGCATTGGACGAAGCTCTTATGTGTCAGGGTAGCTTTGGCGGTCGTAGTGATGAGTATGTTGTTTGGATTTACGGAGATGATAGCGTTACGCAATATAATGGTGTAGTCGTGCTCGGAAATCATATCAGCTCCCATCATATAAAGTGCAGAAACGGACTGTTATATACCGACTTCAACCGAACGGTGTTTGATGCTTTTGCTAATGAGTCTATTTTGGATATGCAAGGTATAACTGAAGCAGTCAGTCATTACTATTATTCTAACGGTGATAGTTTTGATGGTATCTTTGTCGCTCCTGAATATCAGGATAGATTTGAAGAATTGGCAAATGAAGCAATAGAATATTACGGAAATTGAGGTGATTGTTTTGAATATAACTGCAGAAGAAAAAATAATGTACAAGGTAATGAAAGCAATTTATGATAGTGGAATCCCAATCAGTTTTAAAGGTTCTATGGTTTTAAAAGCCTGCCTGCTCGAAGCGGGATATGACGATGAAACTCGTCATACCGTAGATATTGATGCCAACTGGAACTCAGCGACTCCGCCAACTTCTGAGCAAATGGTGGACTCCTTGCAAAAAGCAATTGACAAGAGCGGCATTGATTTAGAGGTTCGGATTTTTAGAGAAGCCGGCGAAAAACGCTCTGCCGGATTTGAATTGATTGAACGCACTACTGATGAAAAACTTTTTACAATGGATGTAGATGTAAACCGACCTGTTCCTCCTACAAAAATATATGAGATAGAAGGGCTGTGTTTTTGCGGTGTATCTCCGTTACAAATGATGGCGGATAAGGTTGCAGTAGTTTCTACCAATAAGGTATTCCGCAGAATAAAGGACGTTGTGGATTTATACTATTTTTCAAAGTTTTTTGAATTTAATGTAGCTGACATCAAACAAACCCTAAAAAATAGCGAGAGAACCTTAGAAGATTTTAATGGGTTCCTTCACAAAAAAGAAGAATTAAAACATTCCTATGAAAAATTTCGTTTTGCCGGCGGCGTGAATAAGCCTAACTTCGATGAAGTATATCATAATGTTAAAGCATATATAAAAGGTGTACTTCCGAAAGAGAAAAAACGAGAATATGAAAGATAATACAAAATCGAATAATCGCAAAAAAGCCGATGGGAATTATCTCATCGGCTTTTCTGCGCCCAAAATTCAAAAGGAGGTATGCAAATGAACAAAAATCAAAAAGAAAAGACTGTCCAAATCCTAATTCGTGCAAAGCCAAAAGACAAAGAAAAAATCAAAAGCATAGCGGTTAAGTGCAATCTTTCCGTTAGTGAATATATGCTGCAAAGGGCATTAGGGTATGAGCCGAAAATGCTTCTTCCCGATGTCTTTTATGATTTATACAGCAAACTTTGTGATATATGCAATACTGATGAGCTATCATCCCCTGAAACGGAAAAGGCTTTGCTTGACTTGATTGACCGTATGCACTCTGAATTATTACTACCAAGAAAGGAGAGTTTGATTAAATGGCAACCACAGGATTCTGGCCTGTTAAAGCCTCATTAAAGGATGTTATTAAATATGCAGAAAATCCTGACAAGACCACTAACCAGAAATATCTCGATGATGACTTGGCAGTAGCCCTTAAATATGTGGCAAATGATGATAAGACCGACAAGCAGTTATTTGTAAGCGGTATTAACTGTCCGACAGCACGAGCATACGAACAAATGACGGCAACCAAACGCCGTTACGGAAAGACGGGCGGTAATGTGGCTTATCACGGGTATCAGAGCTTTATAACAGGAGAAGTTACTCCCGAAGAAGCACACAAGATTGGTATTGAAACTGCACGTCGTATGTGGGGCAAGGATTATGAGATAGTTGTTACCACTCACCTGAATACGAATAATATCCACAATCATATGGTAGTCAACTCCGTATCATTCAGAACAGGACTAAAGTTTGAAAATCATATTTCAGACCATAAGTTGCTACGAAAAATATCTGATGAGGTATGTAAGGAACATGGCAAGTCGGTTCTTGAAAATTCGGAATTTTACAACGGTGACAGAAACGCCTATTGGTTACATAAGAAAAGTGGAAAAACTCGCAGAGATATTCTCCGCGAGGATATTGACGATGCAATAAACAATTCTGCGAACTATATGGAATTTGTCAGGCTTATGGAGATTAAAGGCTATACTTTTTCAAGAGCTACCGGAACAGACCATCCATCTGTTAAAGCACCGACTTGGGAAAGAGCTGTCCGCTTTGATAATTTGGGCGATGAATACAAAAAGAAGAGAATTCTTGAGAGGATTGCTCAAACAGGTAATCGTATCCATTTTAATCAACCAAGTGAATCCTATAAGAAAACAAGGGCAAAGTATCAACAAACTCCACTTCGAGAAATCAAATATCAGCTGCAACGAGTGAAATATATGGGAACACTCGAAGCGATGTTTTATTTGTTATTGGAACTCTTAAATCCAAGTACACCGAAACCTAATTACACACCGCCGTTATCTCCCGAAATGCGGCAGGAGATACTAAAATTTGAACAGTATAAAAAACAATTCAAGCTCTTGCACGAAGAAAAGATTAACTCTGTGCCGGAGCTTGAAGCATTTATATCAACTTTATCAAAGCAGGTTAATGATCTTGACGCAGAGCGTAAGCGAATTGACAACAAGCGAAGACGAGCAAAAACCGATGAGGAGAAGAATTTGTATTTATCCGAGATAAGAGGTATCTCTGCAAAGATAAAGCCTATACGAAACAAACTTCAAATCGCTAAAGATACTTTGGACTCAGCACCAAAGGTACAACAGCTTATCGATATTGAAAGAGAACTGGAAAACAAAATTATACAGAAAGAAAGGAATAAACAACGATGAAAAAAATTGATATAACAAAATTAAAGGCATTTGAAAACCATCCCTACCAGGTAAAAGACGATGCTGAAATGGAAGCATTGGTGGACAGCATAAAAGAACACGGTATTCTGTCCCCCATTATCGTCAGACCGCTTGAAAATGATGAATACGAAATAATCTCCGGACACAGAAGATTGTTTGCAAGTAAAAGAGCAGGACTTACAAAAGTTCCTGCTCTTGTTGTTGAAATGGACAGAAATAGTGCCGCAATAGCACTTGTAGACAGTAATCTACATAGAGAAAACATTTTACCCAGCGAGAAAGCCTTCGCTTTCAAGCTGAAAATGGAAGCTATGAGCAGACAAGGACATAGAACAGATTTAACTTCGTCGCAAGTTGCGACAAAGTTCGACACCGCTTCCGAAATTGCAGGGCAAACAAAAGAAAGTCGCGACCAGGTATATCGCTACATACGCCTTACTCACCTACTCCCAAAATTATTGGAATATGTGGACGAAGGACGGATTGCTTTTACACCGGCTGTTGAGATTTCCTATCTTAACTACATTGAACAGCAAGACTTAATTGAAGCTATTGAAAGTGAGGATTGCACTCCCTCTCTTTCGCAGGCGGTTCGTATGAAAAAGCTAAGTCAGGAAGGAACGCTTGACGATGCTAAGATTCTTGAAATTATGTCAGAAGAAAAAGCAAATCAAAAGGAAACCTTCAAAATTCCCACAGAGCGTGTAAAAAAATATTTTCCCGCAAGCTATTCTAAGGCACAAATTGAAGATGCCATTGTAAAACTTTGCGAAGCCTACTATAAGCGCAAGCAACGACAGCAGCAAGAAAGATAAATTTAATAAAAATCTTGATGGAAGGAGAATGAAACAGTGAGTAACAAGAAAAACGGACTTCAAATTCCGCAACACGAGATTGATTCACTTGCTCGCTGTTTGTTGCCTGACCTTATCGCTTTCTTCGAAAGTAAAGAAGGGCAAAGAGAATTTGAACAATGGAAAAAGGACCTTAAAACTAAAGAAAAATAATAAGATTTACCAAAGGGGCGTTGAAAAATCAATGCCCCTTTTTAGTTCGCACATTTGTACAACTATAAAGCTAATGTTATAAAAGATATATAAAAATATGAGAGGACGTGAATATATGAACGCAGTAATTTATGCAAGATATTCTTCAGACAGCCAGCGAGAAGAATCTATTGACGGTCAGCTCCGGGAATGCAAAGCCTTTGCTGAATCAAACGACATCACAATAGTTGATACATACATAGACCGAGCTTTGTCTGCAAAAACTGACAACCGACCGGACTTTCAGAGAATGATTAAGGAAAGTGCAAAAGGTAACTTTGATATGATTATAGTTTGGAAGTTAGACCGCTTTGCACGAAACCGATACGATTCCGCACACTATAAAGCAATATTACAGAAAAACGGAGTTAAAGTTGTTTCTGCAACAGAGAAAATTTCTCAAAATCCAGAAGGTATTTTGCTTGAATCCTTACTTGAAGGTATGGCGGAATACTATTCAGCAGAATTATCAGAAAAAGTTACACGAGGGCTTACCGAAAATGCCTTAAAATGCAAATATAACGGTGGAACAAAGCCAATTGGATATTTGATTGATGAAAATCAATTCTTTGTCATCGATCCTGTAACTGCCCCTGCAGTATTAGATGCTTTCAAGCATTATGCAGAAGGTGCAACAATGAAGCAGCTTGTCGATGAATTGAATTTAAGCGGCGTACGCACTAAAAGGAACACACGAATCACTATCAATATCGTAACCAGAATGTTACACAACAGAAAATATATCGGTGAATACAAATATAACGATATAATTACTCCAAATGGAATACCTGCGATAGTTCCGGTAGAGTTATTTGAAAGGGTGCAAGAAAAAATGAAATCAAACAAAAAAGCTCCGGCAAAATATAAAGCCGAAGAGGAATATTTACTTACCACAAAACTGTTTTGCGGTAAATGCAAATGTCTTATGGTTGGTGAAAGCGGTACAAGTCACACTATGTTTGTTCACCGCTATTATAAGTGTGTCAGTGTAAAACACCACAAAGGTTGTGACAAAAAGACAGTCCGCAAAGAATGGATTGAGAATATCGTGATTTCTCACCTGATGAAAATAATCTTTGATGATGATTTGATGGACAAACTGGCAGATGCGTTACTTGAACATCTTGGCAAAGAAAATACTACTTTACCGATTTTACAGAAACAATATGCTGAAATTCAGAAAAGTATTGATAACATGCTTAACGCCATTCAGCAGGGTATTTTTACACCTTCCACCAAAGAACGGCTTGAAACTCTTGAACGAGAAAAAAGCGACCTGTCTGTGCAGATAATGAAAGAGGAAATGAGCCGACCTAATATTTCAAAAGAGCAGATTCTTTTTTGGATATATAAATTCAGAAATCTCAATCCTAAAAAAACGGAGCATCGCAGAAGACTTGTTAACAGTTTCCTTAATTCCGTTTATTTATATGACGACAAAATCATAATTGATTGCAACTACAAGGACGGCACAGAAACTATCACTTTCGAGGAGATAGAAAATTCTTCCTTGGGTTCGGATTCAACATCACTACCTGCACCAAAAAACAAGAGTCTCTACGAAGTAGGGATTCTTGTTTTTTAGGGGGAGCGGACTTGAAGTTTACTAAACTCTACCACTCTTCGGTTTACTTCGTTTATAAAAATTCTTATTTTAACTGATTTACAAATAACTGACTATGTGTTATTATATATTTATTAAACTAAGGAGATGTTTTTATGAGAAGAGATATATGTTACTTTTTCCCTGTGAGTGTCGAAACACTTTTTAACGCTTATCTTACAGCCGCGAAAAATCCACCATTTGAAAGGGGATGCAAAGAAGAACCATTCCATACATTTTCTTTTGGATTGAACTTTTCTGTAAAATACAACATGAACGGTGGTTCATGCACGGTTCGTTTTATACCTTGTGAAGGTGGCTCTGCTGTTAATTTGCGATTCACTATTGCCCAGGCACTGGGGGCTCGTTATGAAAAATACGCTGAAGACCTTACAAGTTATGCCGAACGAATTCTCAATGTAAATGGGCAACGTTCAGGAATTGATGTAGAAGAATTTGTTAAACCAGAAAACAAGATTTATTCTGCAAGCAGTGCGTCTCAGCCTGTTTTTCAATCTGCGCCTCAACCGGCACCGCAGCAGGCTTCTCAAGCTGCACCTGCTAAAAGCGGAGGTTTTTGTCCGGAATGCGGTACCTCAGTTATGGAAAATGCTTCTTTCTGCAGCGAATGCGGTACAAAGCTGAAAAAAGCACCAACTTCTTGTCCGAATTGCGGTACAATCACTCCCGAAGGGGCTAAATTCTGCCATAGTTGCGGTGCCAAACTCTAAACTGTACCCGCGGTGTCGCACTTTGAGTTGGTTCCAATATAGTTTATACAATTTTCTATACATTAAGAGAGATGCCAAGCATGGCATCTCTCATTTAATTTTTTTATAAAGCTTTTCCCACTGCAAAACGCAATCTTCAATACTCTGACTTGAATCAATATAATAAAGATTTGTAAATTCTCCGATTTTTTCATCGGAAAAATCTTTCTGGTCTGCTATAAATCTTCTGCAAACTTCTGAATAATCAGGATTTTTTTGCAAGGACTCTCTTTCAATACAGCGAAGCAGACGTGCCTTATCATCAATTTCAAGGTACACAACACAAACCTTATCTTTGCCGTAATACTCCGTAATACTGTGCGCTCCTTCAAGAGTAGTGATAATAATGCGATCCGTACCGTCAGAAATATCAAACGCCAAAGTAAAATATGACCATATGCCCTGCATCGTGTTGTACTGCCTTTTTTCTATAACTTTGCCCTCTTTTTCAAGCCGGGCAAGCTCATTGTCACTGAAAAAGAAATAATCTTTTCCGTTAACTTCTCCGTTGCGCATAGGGCGGGTTGTACCTATAACAATGCTGACAAGCTTGTCACTGTGTTTTTTCATTATTTCTTTAAAGACCGTATCCTTGCCGGATGCACTCTTGCCTACTAAACAAAAAATCTTATTCACAACATTTACCTCTTAAACAATTATAGCTTTATTATAGTCCAATGAGGTCTTTAAGTCAATATTTTATATTTATTTATGGGATATATAGCGCTTGATTTTTCCGGTTGTGGTCTTTTCCATTTCGTTTTCCTGAAGTGTATAGTCTGAAATTTGTTTATAAGTAATTAACTGAGCATTCACAACATTGATATGTTCTTTGACGGCTTCTTTAGCATCGCCTTCAAAATTAGCATCTGTTACTATTGTACACTTGATATCATCACCCTCTGCATATACAACACACTCTTTTATAGCAGGAGAAAGATTTACCAATGTTTCAATTTCCTCAGGAAATACATTTTTTCCGCTTGAAAGAACTATTACATTCTTTTTTCTTCCTGAAATGAAAATATAACCGTCTTTATCCTTTGAGCCCATATCACCGGTATATAACCAACCATCCTTTAATATTTCGTCGGTCTTTTCTTTGTCATTATAATATCCGAGCATTACATTTTCTCCGCGTGTTACAATTTCTCCTATACCGTTTTCATCAGGATTATCTATCCTTACCTCTACTCCCGGAATCGCCCAACCTACCGAGTTTTTGCGCATATGTGTATCATTTTCTGCAGAAATTACGGGGGATGTTTCAGTGAGTCCGTAACCCTGAATTGAAAGAACTCCTATATCATTAAAGAAACGAAGCACATCCGGTGAAGCTGCTGCTGCACCGATGATTATGAGCCTGAGATGTCCTCCCATTGCATCTATAATCTGTTTAAAAAGCTTTCGCCTTATATCAATACCAACCTTTCTCAGACAGTTTGAAAGAACTCTGGCAAATCTGATTTTTTTGGTTTTCCCCTGAGATTCAATTTTACGGTTAATGGTAAGCATCATTTCCTCGATTACTCTGGGAACGCCTACAAAAACAGTAACGCCATACTCGTTAAGACACTTTGCTATTCTCAATCCCTCGCAAAAAACATTTGTCATTCCATATGAAAGGAAAAGAAGTGTCTGCACCATTCCAAAGGTATGATGGAAAGGTAAAAGTGCCATGTTAACATCACTTTCATAAAGTTTTTCCCAAAGTGTCATTGCGTAAATATTTGAAGTCATATTATTTTGTGAAAGCATAACAGCTTTTGACTGAGATGTGGTGCCTGATGTAAAAAGGAGAATACTCATAGCGTGATTATCTATTTCTATATTATCATACTGGAGCTTATTTTTTGCATTTTTTCCGATTTCAATAAGTTCTGTAAACTCTTTTGCGTCAGTACATATTTTTACGATATCATATTCTTTCATTCTTTCTTCAAAGGCTTCTCCGTAGAATATAGCAGAAGCTTCAGAACGAATAAGCTGGTCTTTAATTTCATAATCAAGCAATCCTCTGTCAAGAGGTACGATAACACCACCTGCCGAAACAACTGCAAGAAACGATACCATCCACTCATAACTGTTCTTGCCTATAACTGCAATTCTCTTTCCTGCAAGCCCCTTTTCCATAATTCCTCTTGCAAGATATTCCACTTCCAGTGAAAGTCTTTCGTAAGTAACACAGTCATAATAATTTTTTCCGTCAGAGTTCTTTCTCTTTACTTTAAAAGCCGTATTATTTTTAAATTTTTTACCACAATCTGTGACTAGCTCCCTGAGATTATTGTATTTCATAAATCCGCCTCCTGTTTTCAGTTACTCCTGCATCTAGTTTTCAATACTACATTATCACATTACTCGAACTTTGTCAATAAATTACTTGAATTTTTATATTTAAAGATGTATAATGAACTAGAAGTAATAAGAAAGTCGGTTTTTATATGTATATAAAAAAGGATAATTTAATTTCGTCTTTTACCGAAATTGAAAATGCACTGACCAGCTATTCCCTACCTTCATGGGATATGCTTCCGGATCTTGATTTGTATATGGATCAGGTTATTTCCATAGTCACAAAGTATCTTGAAGTTTATGACTGCGTAGTCGGACATCACAGGCTTATTACACCGTCTATGATAAATAACTATGTTAAGCTTGGTATTATTCCGCCACCTGTAAAGAAGAAGTATTCAAAGCTGCATCTTGCATATCTGTTAATTGTATGCACTCTTAAGCAGACTCACGATATGTCTACAATACAGGAAATTATTCCTATATCTCTTGATAAGGAGTCTGTCCAAAAGACCTATGACTCGTTTGTTAAAAATCAAAATACAGCGTTTAATTATGTATTCAAGCAGACCCGTGCCGTGGCAGACCCGATATTTACTCTTGAGGGTGACAATCAGGAGAGAATGAATGACCTTCTGATGCAGGTATCTGTTTCTGCTAACATATTTAAAATACTGACAGAAAAAATCACAAAACTTCCCGAAGAATGAGTAATCTGAGTTTGTTCAGGCATAGTCTTATATATCTTAATTCCATAAGAATTTCTTTATAGCAAAAAAGTCCCCCGCAACTAAGGTTGCAGGGGATTTTTTTATTCTTCTTCTTTTCTTTTCTTAATCATTGAATTAACTTTTTCAAAAGCTACGGGAATGTAATCCACAAGCTTATCAAGAGGGGTATTGCTTGAATTTACAGGGATAAGTTTAATCTGTTCAGGAGTTACAACCAAAAAACCGATAGGAGCTATTGAAACACCTGCACCGCTACCGCCACCGAAAGGCTCATTCCCGGGCACCTTTGCCGGAATGTCACTACCGCCTGCAGCAAAGCCGAAACCAACCTTCGAAATCGGGATAATCATTGTTCCGTTGCTTGTTTCAACAGGTTCACCGACAATAGTGTTCACATCAATCATAGATTTGATGTTTTCCATTACAGTACTCATTAAATTGTTAATAGGATGTTCGCTCATTTTATTTCCTCCTTACCCTTTTTGGGATTTATTTTCATCAAAATTGTTATCACAATAATTATAATATGAACGGTACGGCTTTTAATTATGCATTTTCCATCAACAGAAAAAACTGCATTCACATAGTCAGGCGCTATATCTACCTTATGATTTTCTATTGGCGCTATTTTGCCAATGAGACCAATAAGAGTATATACAGATGCCCATAGTGTACCGGTAGCTATTGCAGTAGATGCCGCATCTGATGTGCCTACCAGAATTTTAAGCTCAATGGTTTTTATTTCTACATATTTTTCAATAAGTCTGATTGCTGTAGAGTACAACTCCCCAAACTTTTCAGGTTGACTCAGAAGTTTTTTAAGAAGCTTGCCGTCACCTTTAAGAGTGTATATTCTGATTTTATAAAGATATACTCCACAGTCAAGTTTCTTATCCTTATATTCTGCAATAATTTCCGCCTTTGAAAGAAGAACTGCAAGCAGTAATATAAGAATTGACGCTACAATAAGTATAACTACCAATTACTCGCTCATCTCCGCTGCAAGCACATCAAACTCTTCCTGAGTGTGCTCCTGAGTATTTTCATTTACAAATGATTCTATAATATCTGTGGGTTTATTTTCCTCCTCCGGAACCTCTCTTTCCGGAAGCGGCGGCAAATCCTCAAGAGATTTAAGACCAAAGCACCTCAAAAATTCCATAGTTGTTCCGTAAAGAATTGGACGCCCCGGAGTTTCTGCCCTGCCAAGCTCATCTATAAAACCTCTTTCAAGAAGCCTTGCCACTGAATAGGTACAATCAACACCGCGAATGAAGTCCATAGTGCCTTTGGTAACAGGCTGATTGTATGCAATAATCGAAAGAGTTTCAAGTGCTGCAGAGGAAAGCCCTGCCTGTTTTTTTATCTGAGTAACCCTCTGTATACATTCATAAAATTCGGGATTTGAGCACATTTGCACTGACCCGTCTATTTCAATAAGCTTGATTCCGCGGTTTTCTTTTTCGTACTTATTTTTAAGAGACTCAAATGCTGCCCTTATTTCTTCTTCTTTAACTTCCAGAGCCTCTGCAAGTTTTTCAGACTCAACAGCTTCACCAAGTGAAAAAAGTACCGCTTCAAGCGCACACTCAATATTCTTCCCAATTGTCAAATTCCACATCATTCTCACCTCGTTCACAATACAAGCTGTTTCCTTTTTCTGTGACTATTACAACATTTTCTTTTATAAGCTCCAGAAGAGCCAGGAAAGTTGCCACATACTCGCCACGAACTTTTAGACCGACAAAAAGGTCACCAAATGCTGCTCTTTCCCCTTTTTTGAGTTTGCCGAGCACTGATTTTGATGCACTTCTCACAGAATAGTTCGTTCTGCCAATTACCCTTTTAAAAGATTTTGGGTCAATAGGCTTTTTGCTTGCACTACGGTCTATTATGGTGAAGAATGCTTCAAAAAGCTTTTCTATCGGAATTTCTTTATTTTCTGTTTTTACTTTCGGTAAGTTGAGCTTTTCAGCACCTTTGAACACTACATTGTCCATACTGTGACTTAGCTCGTCCATCTTTCCCGAAATTTCTTTATATCTCTTATACTCAATAAGTCTATCCTGAAGTTCCGCTCTTGGATCCTCCTCTTCCTCCTCTTCAACGGGAAGAAGCATTTTTGACTTAATGTACAGAAGCTGAGATGCCATTACAAGGAATTCTCCCCCGAGTTCCATATCAAGCTCCTGCATAAGACCGATGTATTCAAAATACTGGTCTGTTATAAGTGATATCGGTATATCACATATACTTACCTTGTTTTTTCCTATAAGGTGTAAAAGCAGATCGAGCGGTCCCTCGAACACCTCTGTTTTAAACGAAAGTTCACTCATTATGTGTCCACCTTTTAAAAAATGGATATCAATGCTGTGAAAACTAAATTCCACAAACTGATTAACGGATTTATAAAAATAGCAAGAATTTCTCCGAGGAAGCCTGTAAAAGACAATAACATCAGAACAGGAAACCCGAATCTTTCATATCTTAAAAGTCTGTTATATTTGTCATACGGCAAAAACGCACCGAGAATCTTACTACCGTCAAGAGGCGGAAAAGGTATAAGATTGAAAACCGCAAAACTTATGTTAACAATTGCCAACTCCTTAAACAGTGTTAAAAAGAACTTTGTCATAAAGTTCGGGAATTTATCAAATACAAATGTTACATATAACGCTGCAAAAATAGCAGAAAGAAATGCAAGCAAAATATTTGCAACAGGACCTGCAAGAGCGCACAAAGCACTATCACGCTTACGGTTTTTGAAGTACATAGGATTTATCGGAACAGGTTTCGCCCAACCAAAACCAATAAACACCATGCAAAGAGCGCCCCAGATGTCAAGATGAGCCAGTGGATTAATCGTCAGTCTTCCGCTGTATTTTGCAGTAGGGTCTCCCAGCTTATACGCAACAAAGCCATGAGCACATTCATGCACAGTTATTGCAGTAAATAAAACTATGGCTCTTGCAAGCAATATTGAAATGTCCGAAGGAATATGACTCAGCACAATACCACCATACCTTTACATTATAGGCTTATTTTACCACAACATATATGGAATTGTCAACCAAACATATAGAGCTTAATACAAATTTTACAAAATATTCTCAAACCTTACAAAACAGAGGAAATACTGCCTTTATTTACATAAAAGATTTTTACATTTTTCGCAGAATATATATAGCGAAGGAGTGATTTTATGAAACACAAAAAAATTATTTCGGGGGTTGCAGCTCTTGTAATGCTTCAATCCTCAGCACTTGCAGATGTAAACTATACTTCACAGAAAGGTGACAGTTACTGGCTTGTTTCAAAAAAATTCAATATAAGTATGGAAACACTGCTTAAAGAAAACAACGCCGGCACATCTTCACCTCTGATGGCAGGTCAGATAATAAAAGTTCCATCCGATACTTACACTGTGCAGAAAGGTGACACTTTTTATCTGATAGCAAAAAGGTGTAATCTGAGTCTTTCTGAGTTATTGAAGCTTAATAATGCAACTTCCTCCACAGTGCTTTACGAGGGAAGAAAACTTAAGCTCCCATCAACGGCAAGCGGTTACACTACATACACCGTTCAGAAGGGTGATACCTACTGGATAATTTCTCAAAAATACGGAATCAGCCTCGATGCTCTGCTTAAAGCAAATAATGCAGTAGGAAATCCTTATCTAGAAATCGGAGACAGTATAATAATTCCAAAAAATTCCCAATCCTCAGGATCAGGCAATACGTCAGGCTCAGGAAGCTCCGCATCACCTACAATAAGTTATAAAACATACACAGTGAAAAGCGGAGATACTTTTTGGAACATTGCCATTGCTCACGGAATTCCGTATGCAGAACTGCTTGAGGTAAATTCGCTTACTTCTTCAAGCAAGATTTATGTTGGTATGAAGCTTACCATCCCTGTTCACAATATTCCTGTAAAATATGCACCTGCAGGGTACGGAGAGCTCCTCGACTGGTTTAAGGAAGCCCAGTACGTGATTCCCATAAATGCAGATTTTAAAATTGTTGACCTTGCTACGGGAAAAAGTTTCAATGCACGCAGAACAGTAGGTTCAGGCCACGCTGACTGCGAACCACTTACCGCGCAGGACACTGCAATTATGAAAGAAATATGGGGCGGTACACTTAACTGGAACAAAAGGAGTGTACTTGTAAAAACAAAGTCACGAACAATTGCCGCAAGTATGTCGGGCATGCTTCACGCAGGAAATGAAAATGCTCCGGGCGGTCAGTGGACAGATTGGCGCAGCGACAACTACGGAGCAGGAGAAAACTATGACTATGTCAAAGGAAATAATGCTCACGGGCATTTTGACCTGTATTTTTATAATTCAATCGGTCACAGTTCTCCTACAACTAATGCAACTCACCAGAAAAACATATTAAGAAGCGCAGGGCAATGAAATATTTGATTATATAAAAAAGCAGGTTAAGTCTGCACACATACCACACTCTTAGTTTGCGCACGCATAGCTTCATGCGATTTTGTTCTATACAAAGTTCTATATTTAAAAAAGGAAGTTGAAAACGTTATTTTCAACTTCCTTCAGACTGTCGAAAAAGTCGGTCAACCACAAGCAGAGAATTAAAGTAAAGGCGTCCCCTCAAGGGGACGCTGTCACCGTCAGGTGGCTGATGAGGTGTTATCAAGCAATTAGTGTTTAATAAAATGGCTACAAACTGCAGTTTGTAGCCATTTCTGCTCGTTTTCACCGAACACGCCCTCTACCGTATAAAAAAGACTCATCCATGGATGAGTCTTTTTGTGTTCTATTTAACTGCATTTAAACCGGCTTTCGGAATATGGCGTCTGAGCGCCTGCCGTCTTGTCATACGGAAAGCCTTGGACCTGTATTCCACCCTGAAAGCAAGCTCTTTTTTACGGTATGCCAGGCACTGTAACCCCGAAAGAAGCAACAGTAACACAACAATTGCATGCACAAGCGCTGCAGAGTAAACAAGGGGAAGACTGTCTATGTAGCTTACATTTGAAAAATAACTGAAGTTGAACATCTGCATAGGCATAGATAGTGCATACATAATGACTTTGCCTTTTCCAAAAAGCGTCACACTTACAAGAGTAACGGCGGCATACATTATGTAAGAACCGACAGAAATCATACAATAGTCAAAAAATCCGTAAAAGATTCTGTAATAGCGCCTTTGCATATTGAAAAGCAGCACACAGAACAGCACAAATGCGATTGCGGTGCACAGAAATCTGTAAAATTCAAGGTGCGATTCCACATTGCTTGTAATAAGAATTTTCACACCGCTCATCACTGCGGAAACAATCACCGAGAACGCCAGCATCTCAAGGGAGCGCTTTGTCATTTCATCAGCAATGTATGGCACGCGTGAAAAACCGAAAATTTCCGTTACGGAGAGCATTGCGGCAAGAATCCCTGCAAAACATACTGCAGTCCATCTCAGAGTCAAAGAATCGGGAGTATATGTCCTAATAATCGCAAAAGCCATAAACGCCACCAGCATACCAAAAAGAAGCTTCGCGAAAAAAACCATAACAACGTAGCTAAAAGATAACTTACGGTTGTTTTTCTTTATTGGAAGTGCTTTGTAGGTTTTAATTTTTCTTGATCTATCCTCTGTCGAAGAATATATGTTTATCAGACGTATGGGTTTTTTAATCAAAATCGAATGAATAAGTGCTGCCGGAAAAAGCAGAATTCCGTATACATACCACCTCACAAAGGGGCGGTTTTTTTGCGATGCCACCATCGCGGGAATAAATGCCAGTATTATTAAAGCCAGTACTACGCAAGAAATACAGTAGCCAAGCATTTTAACCCTTCTTTCTGCTAATTAATATGCTCTACCCCAATAAACCATAGATTTTGCCTTCTTTCCGCAACATACGCATGTGTCAGAAAGCTCTTTTTGTTCAAAGGGCATACAACGGGCTGTTGCACCGGTATCTTCCTTGATTTTGTTTTCACATTCAACATCGCCGCACCACATAGCTCTTACAAAGCCGGGCTTTTCTTCAACGATATTTTTGAATTCTTCGTAATTTGTAGCATCGTAGGTATGCTCTTCACGGTGATCAAGAGCCTTTTTGTAAAGAGATGTCTGAATATCTTCAAGAAGATTTGCAACAGTTTCTTCGATATTGTCAAGAGATGCCTGAATTTTTTCGCCTGTATCTCTTCTTACAAGCACGCAACAGTTGTTTTCGATATCCTTGGGACCGATTTCCAGTCTTACAGGGATACCCTTCATTTCATATTCTGCAAACTTCCATCCGGGAGATTTGTCTGAAAGGTCAATATCTGCACGGAATTTAGCCTTAAGCTTTGTGCAGAGCTCGGTTGCCTTTTCACTTACGCCCTCTTTATGCATAGCAATGGGAACAATCATAACCTGCTTGGGAGCAATGCGGGGAGGAAGTACAAGACCGCTGTTGTCACCGTGCACCATAATGATAGCACCGATAAGTCTTGTTGTAACACCCCATGAAGTCTGATAAACGTGCTGAAGCTTATTGTCCTTATCTGAATACTGAATACCGAATGCCTTTGCAAAGCCGTTGCCGAAGTTGTGGCTTGTGCCTGACTGAAGTGCCTTGCCGTCGTGCATAAGACTTTCAATAGTATATGTTTCAACCGCACCTGCAAACTTTTCCTTATCTGTCTTGATGCCCTTTACAACAGGAATAGCAAGATACTCTTCACAGAACCAAGCATAGGTGTTAAGCATACGGATTGTTTCTTCCTGCGCTTCCTCTGCTGTTGCGTGAGCAGTGTGTCCTTCCTGCCACAAAAATTCCATACTGCGGAGGAACGGACGGGTTGTTTTTTCCCATCTTACAACGCTGCACCACTGATTATAGAGCTTGGGAAGGTCGCGGTGTGACTGAATGATGTTCTTGTAATGCTCGCAGAAAAGAGTTTCGCTTGTGGGGCGTACACACATACGTTCCTGAAGCTTTTCTCCGCCACCGTGTGTTACCCATGCAACCTCCGGTGCGAATCCTTCAACATGGTCTTTTTCTTTCTGCAAAAGTCCCTCGGGAATGAACATGGGCATATACACATTTTCATGACCGAGTTCTTTGAATTTTGTATCAAGCACATGCTGGATATTTTCCCACAGCGCGTAAGCGTAGGGGCGGAATACGCAGCAACCCTTGATGCTTGTATATTCGATAAGGTCAGCCTTTTTAACTATGTCGGTATACCAACGGGCAAAATCCTCATCCATGGATGTAATTTCTTCAACTAATTTTTTTTCTTTGCTCATTATACTAAGTCCCTTCAAATGTTTATATATAGTCATTCTATCAAATAAGCTTTAATTTGTCAATTATTATTCCGACTTGAATTGACAAATAGTGTGATATGTTATAAAATTAAGAGAAAGGGGGAATACTTATGGAAAGACGCGACAAGCATAACTATTATCTTGACATAGCAACAACTGTTCTTGAAAGAGGAACATGCCTCAGACGAAATTACGGTTCCATTATTGTTAAGAATGACGAAATAATTTCAACAGGATACACAGGTGCGCCCCGTGGCAGAAAAAACTGTATGGATTTGGGCTATTGCCGCAGAGAGCAGCTCAACGTACCCAGAGGGGAAAGATATGAACTTTGTCGCAGTGTACATAGCGAGGCAAATGCAATTATCAGTGCATCCCGCCGCGATATGATAGGTTCAACACTTTATCTTGCCGGCAGAGACTGTAAGACTGGTGAGCTTGTGCACGATGCAACAAGCTGTGCTATGTGCAAACGACACATTATAAATGCAGGTATTGCAAAGGTCATTGTACGCAGAAATGAAAATGAATATGAAATCATTGATGTAGAGAAAGAATGGATAGAGAACGATGACAGTTTAGGGGACAAATTGGGATATTGATGCAAGGCATCAATATCCCAATTTGTCCGGTTCAGAATTAAGGTGAAAATATATGATATACAACAGCATTACAGATTTAATCGGGAGAACTCCTCTTATGGAGCTTTGCCGGTTTGAAAAAGAATATAATTCGGGTGCAAAAATTATTGCCAAGCTTGAATGTATGAATCCTGCGGGAAGTGCTAAGGACCGCGTTGCGAAAGCGATGATTGAAGAAGCCGAGGAAAAGGGTGTCCTTAAAAAAGGTGCCGTTATTATTGAGCCAACAAGCGGAAACACCGGCATTGGTCTTGCGTCGGTGGGTAGTGCAAAAGGCTACAAGGTTATACTTACTATGCCTGACACGATGAGCGTCGAAAGGATAAATCTCATAAAAGCATACGGTGCAGAGGTTATCCTTACAGACGGCAAAAAAGGTATGACAGGTGCTATTGAAAAAGCAGAGCAGCTTCACAAGGAAATGCAGGGAAGCATTATCGCAGGGCAGTTTGTGAATCCGCAGAATCCGGCTGCTCATTACAAAACCACCGGTCCCGAAATATGGGAGGACTCTTGCGGCAAGGTTGATATATTTGTTGCAGGAATAGGCACCGGTGGAACAATAAGCGGAGCAGGAAAGTATTTAAAAGAAAAAAACCCCGACATCAGAATTGTCGGAGTTGAGCCGGCGGGATCACCTATAATAACAGAGGGCAGAAGCGGCAGTCACGGACTTCAGGGAATCGGTGCGGGATTTATCCCAAAAACGCTGGATACTGCAATTTTGGATGAAGTTATCTGTGTGGACGAACAGTCTGCATACAAAGCAGGCAGATGCATTGCACAGAAAGAAGGCATCCTTGTGGGGATATCCTCCGGTGCGGCAGCTTATGCGGCATCGCTGATTGCACAAAGAAAAGAAAATGCCGGAAAAACTATTGTCGTACTTCTTCCCGATTCGGGAGAGAGGTATTTGTCAACAGAAATGTTTAAATAGACAAAATTCAAATTATGCAAATTCCTATATAGTAAAAAAGCTGTGAAAACATTTGTTTTCACAGCTTTTAATTATCCGAAAATTTTAACCTGTATTACTTTGAGAAAGTCAGGAAGAAATACAGCGTTGATGTTTACTATGCTTACAGCTGTAAGTCCTGCCGCAGCAAGTGCACACACAACAATGAAAATAACCTTTACACTCTTTTTCGCGAAAAGACCGCGGACTCTGAATGCGTAAAATACCTGAACAAGCACAAAGAGAGCAATAAGTGCAGCGTATACGATAAGATAAGCTGACGCACTGCCTTTCTGAGTACAGAACTTAAGAACAGTTGTGCTCAGGAAAATGAAAAGACACATCGCACAGTAAATAAAGAAGCTTTTCTTTTCTTTATAAGCACTCCAGGCGGCACAACCCATAGCACCAACAAGAGCTGCCCATCTGAGAATATCAATGAAAGCGAGAGCTCCGTTTATTGTTAACGGGTCGGTAGCCATCTTCTGTACAAATATGAGAAGCATTGCGTAAAGGAATATTGCCACTGATACAAATACTATTTTATTGTCAAGACTTTCTTTTTGCTGTTTGCTGAGTCTGGTTTTCATTTTGAACCTCCGTTGCCGAAAATTAAATCCTACGACCATTCTATTTTACAACGGAAAGCCCGAAAAGTCAATGTTTTTAATTAAAATTTACACAAAATGACTGCCTTACGCGTAAAAATCCCTTTTAATTCTTAAAGGCAAATCTTTTGTTTTGCTGAAATCCATCGCCGATACATAGATTTTTTCAAGTCGGAGATGTTCTTTTTTTGCATTTCGGATAAAATAAGATGCCGTATCGAGTAACTTCTTTGCATCCTGAGAGGCTTTTCTGAGTGAGGCTTTATCAAAAACGGAATAAAGAGCATCCACACTGATTTTTTGCCCTTGTGTGCAAGGCAGAAACCCGTTTCCTTTCAAAACGGCAACACGGGCATCGGGGAAAATTATATGGTCAGTTTTATCCCGTAGTACAGAACAGGGGCATATAACGGTTTTCATTTTTTTCAGTTTTGCGATCTGAATCAGATTTTGGAAAAGCACCTCGCTGGCTCCTCCGAAGTCATCTTCAACCACATAAACGTTATCTGCAAAAAGCCGGGCTGTCTCTTCAAGGAAATATATTTTTTGAGATGTTACTGCACTGAGAAGCCTTTTTTCAACCGAAAAAACGTCCCCATCGGGAATATCCTTCATAATCTCAAAAGCCAGCTCCGCTGTTTCCGGAAGAACATACGGAAGACTCCTGCGGGTGTTTTCTCTCAGAAGTGCACCTGCCGCCCCGATATATGAGGCTGCACTTTGGTGAAATGCCTTTGAAATTGCGGAATGAATGTCAATTTCCGCCGCTTTCTTTTTAAGTATGTCGCTGTTCCAGAATTCTCCCATGTTTATTATATTGTGGCGTACTCCGGGTACGGAGGGGTCTTCTGTATGGGGCGCTGTTCCGTCTATAATTGCAAGGCCTGCCGTTTTGTCAATTATTGCATCAAGAGAATCCGTGTCCGATGCGCAAAGAACAAACTCAAGGTTATGGCCGAGGGAGGCGGCATATTCTGCAATATTTCTCATCAGGGTGGATTTTCCGCACCCGGGACCCCCTTTTAAAATAAGCAGCTGCAGAGAGTTGTCCTCCTGCAGCTGCCCAAAATGCGATATGAAACCTTTGTCCGATACTGCACCGAAAAAATATTTTGCAGTGTTCTCCATAACATCACCTCTTATGATATTATATTCACAAAAGATGAATTGGTGCATATTATTTTGTTTCGGGAATGGTTGAATTTATAGAATAAAAGTCTCTTCCGGTGTTGGAGTTAACATACCACACAACTTTTCCGTCTGATTCAATGGGAACACAGCATTCCGAAAGGACTGCAGACACCGTGTATGTTGCACTTAGCTGATTTCCGTCGTGGTCTACAAAGGTGTAGCATACGGTAGAGCTGTTTTCGCTTGTTGTTGAAAATCTCTGCCAGAGGAGCATATAGTTACCACCGGAAAGTTTTACAATGTAGGGTGTACTTCCCGAATAGCCGGAGCCTGTATAACGGGCAAGGCATATGTTGCGCTGACGAAGATCAAGCTTGTTTGTCCAGAGTAGATAGATATCTCGCGATTCAGCCTGTATTCCGTGGATTTTCACGCTGTCATATCCTGAGGGAATTGAATGGTCAATGGAGCTTGCCGGAACAAGGAATCCCGTAGAAGATACCTCAAGCCCGCCAATCATGGCACCGGTACAGTTAGCTCCGGCAGGTCCTCCAACCCCCAGAATACTGTGAGTGTACATAACTTTTCCGAGAGTATCAAGCTCCTGCACAAAACCTCCGCGCAGAGGTGCGGCGTCACTGTAATTTGCAGTAATGATTCTGTCTCCGTCAAAGTTTACAAATTCGCGGAGAGCGTGGCTTGTGTGGTTATACTGAAATTCACCCAGCATATTTGTTACAGTCCAGGTTGCTTTATCAATAATAACTGTAAGCTGTGTCTGAGGTCTGAGTCCGTTTTCGTCGCAGTACTGAGTACGCGAGGTGTGAAGAACAAGGAATTTACCGTTTTCAGAAATGGATGCACCGGAAGCATCGAAAGGAACTGCAGTTTTGCAGTTTGTAATGGGGATTTCTCTCATTTTCGCAAAACTTTTACTGTATACTACAAGTCTTATAACTTCTCTTGAGTTATCCTCGAGGTAGTTTTCCTGACCGTATGCAACATAAATACAGTCTCTGCCAACGAATATTCCGCCAAAAAGAGGAAGTTCCTTTTTGATTGCAACAGAAGAAATAAGATTGAACGAAGCGTCGTAGGTTTCAAGATTTATATGTTCATCAACCTCAAAAGCTGTGTAGGTGCCGTCGCTGTTTTTTATTAACTGTGATGTGGTTGATTTTCCCCATCTTTCAAGAGACTCGCTTCTGCTGAGCATGGTTTCCTTTGCAGGAAGGGCGTGAACAGACGCTGTTTTTGACGCATACGGAACATAAGCACCGCTGCGGAAAACATTTACAGTACGGGCATTCTCATCCCAGATGTATGAGCCGCAGAGATTTCCCAGGTCATCTGCAAAAATGCAGGTAAGACCTCCTATATTGAAGCTTTCAATCGGGACGGAATTATAATTTGTAGTGATGTCCGTGTAAAGCACATTTCCTACGGGAGTTCCGACAGCAGGCTTTTTTACGGCATCGTTAAAAATTATGGTATTTGAAGAATCGGGCGTAAAAATATCAGTATCGGTAATAGTAAGCACCCGTGTAGCCTCATCAAAACTTACGCCGAAGTCTGCGCTGCCACCCAGCGCCATAAGATCCTGAGCAACAATGGCTGTTCTTCCCTTGATGTTATATGAACGGACACGGACTCCCTCCACATAAGCAACAATGTCGGTGCTGAGAATCTGCCCTATTACATCGCCTACATTATATGCCTTTGAGGGAACGGAAAAAATACCGCATATTATCATAAATGAAAGTATGGTGCAAAGAAATTTTCTGTATGTTTTCATTTTATCCTCCAAAAAGCTTGATTTAAACTTACAAAGCTATTTTAACATAAAAACGAAGTATGTTCAACACTATATAAAAAATTTTATATAAAAGAAAAATGGGGCTGCAACAAAATAATTTTGCTGCAGCCCCTTAACATTAAAATAATACTTTTCCAAGAAATTCCTTCAATCTCGGATGCTTAGGATTCTGGAAGATTTCTTCGGGAGTGCCGACTTCTGCCACCTTGCCCGCTTCCATAAAGATTACCTTATCGGCAACCTCTTTTGCAAAGCCCATTTCGTGGGTAACAACCACCATTGTCATACCTTCCTTTGCAAGCTCCTTCATAACCTCAAGCACTTCTCCGACCATTTCGGGGTCAAGTGCACTTGTGGGCTCATCAAAGAGCATTACTTCAGGATTCATTGCAAGGGCACGGACAATTGCAATTCTCTGCTTCTGTCCACCGGAAAGCTGTGACGGATAGGCATTCGCCCTGTCTTCAAGACCGACTCTCTTAAGAAGCGCAATTGCTTTTTCTTCTGCTTCCTTTTTGCTCTTTTTAAGGAGCTTTGTGGGAGCGAGTGTGATGTTTTTAAGAATTGTCATATGGGGGAAAAGGTTAAACTGTTGGAAAACCATACCCATTTTCTGTCTGTGAAGATTTATATCATTCTTAGGGTCTGTAATGTCAACTCCGTCAAGCGTAATTACGCCGTCGGTAGGAGTTTCCAGAAGATTGAGAGAGCGCAAGAATGTTGATTTACCACATCCGCTGGGGCCGATTATAACAATAACCTCGCCCTTTTTTATCTCTATATCAATGCCGTCAAGAGCTTTTACTTTGCCGTCTGTAAAGTGCTTTTTAAGGCCGCTTACTTTAATTAACGTGTTATCTTTCACTCTTACGCAGCCTCCTTTCGAGGATGTTTACAAGCTTGGTAAAGAAAATTACCATAACAAGGTAAATTCCCGCAACCGCAAGAAGCGGCATAAATGTTTCATATGTAGCACCGCGGATGATATCTCCACCCTTTGTAAGATCCTTGATTGCAACGTAACCTGCAACAGAGGTTTCCTTTAAAAGAACGATAAACTCATTTGCAAGTGCCGGAAGAACACTCTTGAAAGCCTGGGGGAAAATAATAAAGAGCATTGTGGGTATGTAGCCGAAGCCGAGAGATCTTCCTGCTTCAAACTGTCCGTTGTCCACGCTCATAATACCGCTACGGAATATTTCGGCAACATAAGCACCTGAATTGATTCCGAAAGCGGATACCGCTACAAGAACGCCATTGTCGGAGCTTGCAAAAATTATGTAATACATAATCATAAGCTGGACTACAACCGGAGTTCCACGGATAACAGTAAGATAAATATTGCACAGGAAATTAGCTATGGAAAGGAGCGTCTTACCTATTCCGCTGCGCATTTCCTTAGCGTTTTTGTCGTAAGTGCTTCGGATAATTGCAATTATAAGACCGATTAAAATACCCATAACGCACGACAGAAGTGTGATTTTAAGGGTTGTTGTAAGACCTTCTGTGATGAATGTCCAGCGGTTTTTTGTAATGAAGCACTTTATAAAATCAGATTTAAGTGTAGCAAAAAATTCTGCCATTGGAACACAGCCTTTCTGACCGGATTTTATTTGAACTGAATTCAAGGGAGCGGGTTATACCTGCTCCCTTGAAATTATAGGCTTTAATAAGCAAACAGATTATTTTGCGCTTATGTACTTATCAACGATAGCCTGAACTGTACCGTCTTCTGTAAGCTCTTTAAGAGCCTTGTTGATGTTTTCAAGGAGTTCAGCATTGTCCTTTGAAACTGCGATAGCGTACTGCTCTTCAGCATAAGCAGTGTCAAGAATCTTGAGACCTTCTGAATCAGCAACAAATGCCTTTGCAGGCTCATTGTCGATGATTACACAGTCAACCTTGCCAATCTTGAGAGCTTCAACAGCGTCTGCACCCTTGTTGAAACGGGAAACTGTACCGAGTTTTTCATCTTCGATATCCCATGTTGAGTAAAGGTCGCCTGTTGTACCTGTCTGAACACCGATTGTGTAGTTCTTATCACCGAAGAGGTCGTCAACTGTTGTGATTTCACTGTCTTCCTTGACGATAACAACCTGAACGCCTGTTGCGTAGCTGTCTGAGAAGTTAACTTCTTCAAGTCTTTCTTCTGTAACAGTCATACCTGCCATACCCATATCGTACTTGCCTGCAACAACTGCGGGGATGATTGAATCGAAAGCAGTATCAACGATTTCAAGCTCCATACCGAGCTTTTCTGCGATTGCAGCAGCGATTTCCGCATCGATACCTACAACAGTGTCACCGTCATAGAATTCGTAGGGAGGGAACTCTGCATTTGTAGCCATTGTAAGAACTTTCTTTTCTGCTGCGTCGTTTTCAGCGGGCTTTTCACCGCAAGCTGCGAACACACAAACAGAAAGAGCAACTGTAAGAATAAGTGCTAAAATCTTTTTCATGATAATATACCTCCAAAAATTTTGTAATACAGTACTATTATAATACATCTTTGTAATTTTGCAAGCTTTTTTTAAATTTAAGTGCTTACTTCTTTAAGTTCAGCGTCTTTTCATAAGCAGCTACTACTGCATTTATACTGCTTGCCCTGAATCCTCCATCTTCAAGAGCTTTCACCCCTTCAATGGTTGTGCCGCCTGGAGAGCACACAGCATCTTTAAGTGCACCGGGGTGCATATCTGTACTGAGCACCATTTCCGCAGCACCCTTTACAGTCTGTGCCGCGTAGGAGAGCGCCTTATCTCTCGGCAGTCCGCAAAGGACGCCACCGTCAGCCAGAGCTTCGATAAAGAGATACACAAATGCAGGGCCGCAGCCTGATACGGCACTTGCCGCGTCAATGAGATTTTCAGGAATGCGGTCAACGGTTCCGCATTTTGAAAGAATTTTTTCAAAAGCTTCTGCCTTAAGTGCACTTACCTTATCATTTGTTGTATAAAGCACAACGCCCTCTCCCATTTTGCAAGGAGTATTTGGCATAATACGGATAACGGGAGCAGGTACACCTATCATATTCTCTATTGCAGAGATGGAAAGTCCTGCCGCCATTGAAACTACGGTATAGTCAGTGACTCTGTCTTTGAAAATGTGATTAATCTCATCAACGGTTTTGTCCATAACCTGAGGCTTGACTCCCAGGAAGATATAATCACACTCTTTTGCAATTTCTTCGTTTGTAGAAAGGTTTGCACCTGTATAGTCACAGAATTCCTTTGCTTTTTCTTCTATGAAATCAGAAACATAAATGTCTTTTCCTCCGACCGCTTTGATGGCAGCGCTGCAAAGGGCACTGCCCATATTGCCGCAACCGATAAAACCGATTTTCATTGTAAATCAATCCTTTCTTTACAAATTCGAAATGTAAAATTCGAAATTCGAAATGATGGTAGGTTTTCTCGTGGGAGAAAACCTTTTGTTGAAAATTAAAATCAAAGATTTTTGCTTTAGCAAAAACTTCCTTAACTTCGAACTTCGCATTTCGCACTTCAAATTAGCTTTTAACATCCCGTTATCTTACATGTCCGTTACCTTTTATAATATACTTATACGTTGTAAGTTCACACAGTCCCATAGGTCCTCTTGCGTGGAGCTTCTGTGTGGAAATACCCATTTCGCAACCAAGCCCGAATTCGCCTCCGTCTGTAAAACGGGTGGAGGCGTTTACATATACAGAAGAACTGTCTACCGCAGATGTAAAAAGAGCAATGTGTTCGTCATTTTGTGAAACGATGCATTCGCTGTGACCCGTGGAGTGCTTTGAGATATGCTTTATAGCATCATCTACACTGTCTGTGACACTTACTGCGAGGATATAGTCAAGAAATTCAGTATCAAAATCCTCGGCAGCTGCCCTTGAAGTTCCGATAACAGAAAAAGCAGTTTCATCACAGCGGAGTTCAACAGGGATAAGACCGTTTTTCTCTCTTTCATCACAAAGAACATTTTTCACAAGCGGAAGGAATTCCTTTGCGATGCTTTTATGTATAATCAGGCTTTCAGCCGCGTTACAGACTGAGGGTCTGCTTGTTTTTGCATTGTTTATAATATTGAGCGCCATCTGAAAATCGGCACTTTCGTCAACAAAAATATGGCAAATACCCGTTCCCGTCTGTATACAGGGCACCTTTGCGTTCTCAAGGCAAGCGTTTATAAGACCTTTACCACCACGGGGAATAAGCAGGTCCACATATCCTACAGCCTGCATCAGTTCCGATGCGCTCTGACGGGTTGTATCTTCAATCAGGTTAACAAGATTTTCCGAAAGCCCTGCCTTCTTCAGCCCTTCGCGCAGTGCTTTTACAATGGCACTTGCACTTAAAAATGCCTCTTTCCCTCCGCGGAGAATGCAGACGTTGCCGCTTTTTAATGCCAGTGCAGCCGCATCACTCGTAACATTGGGGCGACTTTCGTAAATGATAGCCGTAACACCGATGGGAACAGCGGTTTTTTCTATTACAAGACCGTCGTCGCGAACTATCTTGTCAAGGACTCTTCCTACGGGATCCGGCAGAAGTGCGACCTGGCGAATTCCGTCAGCCATAGCTTTTATCCTGTCTGCGGAAAGAGAAAGGCGGTCTATCATAACATCGGAGATGGTGCCGCGGGCATTTTCAACATCCTTTTTGTTTGCTTCAAGGATTTTGTCTGTATCCTCAATAAGCTTATCCGCCATACAAAGAAGTGCCGCATTTTTCTTTTCTGTATCAAGAAGCATTGCCTCAAGCTTTGCTTCCTTTGCATTTTCAAGAATTTCAAGGGTGGTCATATCAATTTTTCCTTCCTATAAATCTTGTGCCGACCTTTTTGCCGTCGGTTATATCGTAAAGAATGGCAGGCTCTGCGCCATTTGTAACAATCATATCAATCCCGGCATCAAGGCATATCTGTGCCGCATGGATTTTTGTGGCCATTCCGCCTGTGCCCAGGTCAGACCCTTTTCCGCCGGCAATGGCGATTATTTCGGGAGTAATTTCAGAAACTTCGTCAATAAGAGTTGCGTTTTTATCCTCTCTGGGATCTGACGTAAAAAGTCCGTCAATATCTGAGAGAAGAACAAGTAAATCCGCATTGCAGCTTTTTGCAACAAGTGCAGACAGGGTATCGTTGTCCCCCACTGCAATTTCTTCTGTTGCAACGGTGTCGTTTTCGTTAATAATGGGAAGTGCACCCATTTCAAGAAGTCTGAGCACCGTGTTTTTAAAGTTGCCGCCACGGACTGAGTCCTCAATATCGGGCGCAGTTATAAGAAGCTGTGCCACTGTGTGGTTATACTCCGAAAAAAGCTTGTCGTATGTATACATAAGCTCACACTGGCCTACCGCTGCCGCCGCCTGCTTGGTGGGCATATCGTGAGGACGCTCCTTGAGCGAAAGCTTACCCACACCCATACCGATAGCACCTGATGTGACAAGGATTATTTCGTTGCCTGCATTTTTCAGGTCACTTAAAACCTTGCACAGACTTTCCACATGGCGTATATTGAGATGTCCTGTTTTATGTGCAAGAGTTGATGTACCTACTTTTACTGCTATACGCATATTTAAAACCTTCCTTTTTTAGTTCGAAATGTAAAATTCGAAGTTCGAAGTTATTGATGGTTTTCTCATTGGAGAAAACCTCTGATTTATATAAAAGATTTTCGTGAAAGCGAAAATCATCCGTCATTTCGCATTTCGCACTTCGCATTTCGAATTTTTAACGTTTCAGAAAAACATAGCTGTGCTTATTTTATGTTTTTTTTAGATGATGTCGCCAACGAATGGTCTGGGCAATTTTAACATTTCCTTTTATAACAATTCTTGAAGAGTGCTCTGCATCTCTTCTAAAGATGTTGCTGAATTAATACTGTTACGCAGTGCCGCCGCTCCGCTCAGTCCTTTTATGTACCAGGATGCGTGCTTTCTCGCTTCCCGTATACCTCTGTATTCTCCTTTTATTTCACAAAGAAGAGTTATATGCTCCATTGCGATTTTTATTTTTTCTTCGGGTGTGGGGATAGTTTTCACACTGCCTTCCGAGAAAAGCTCATTTATCTGTGTAAAAATCCACGGGTTACCCTGACTGCCTCTTCCAATCATAACGGCAGCTGCGCCCGTCTCAGCAAGCATATCACGAGCATCCTCCGCCGAGAAAATATCACCGTTTGCTATTACGGGAATGGAAACTGAGTCCACAACCTTTTTTATAATAGTGCGGTCTGCCTTTCCACTGTAATACATCTCGCGGGTCCTGCCGTGTACTGTAACGGCAGACGCTCCGCATTTTTCGGCAATTCTGGCAAGCTCCGGAGCAACGATACTGCCCTCGTCCCAGCCTGCACGCATTTTTACGGTAACGGGCTTTGTCGCCTTTTCACATACCGCACCGATAATCTCCTCTGCCTTGCTAAGATTTTTCATAAGAGCTGCTCCTTCGCCGTTACCTGCTATTTTTGGTGCGGGGCATCCCATATTTATATCTGTAAAAAGTCCGTGTTTTTCCGCTTCGGGTACGGCATCTGCCATAACGGATGCCTCTTTTCCGAAAAGCTGCACTGCCGTTGGAAGGTTGCCTGTGTACATAATATCCGCTGTTTTTTTATCGGAAAAGGACAGAGCCTTTGCGCTGACCATTTCAGTATAGGAAAGACCTGCACCGAACCGGTCGCATATCATACGGAAGGCAAGGTCTGTTACCCCTGCCATTGGAGCAAGAAAAACATTGCTTTTTAATTTTACACTGCCGATTTCCATTATGATTTAAGTGCCATATCTCCGTAGGAAATGAGTTTTGTTTTTCTCATAAATTCTGAAACGGAAATTGAAATAACAGCAGGCAGAATAAAATACATAAGAAGATTTAAGAGCATTGCAAGTGTGGGAGACATATCCGCGCACATCGTCTGAAATGACATTATAGGACCTACAAGTCCCGCTGTGCCCATACCTGAGCCGACAGCGTTGCTTTCCATTTTGAATACCATTGTGGAAAGAGGTCCCAGAATGGCACTTGATATAATTGCCGGAAGCCAGATAAGAGGCTTTCTCACAATGTTGGGCATCTGGAGCATACTTGTGCCGAGTCCCTGAGAAAGAAGACCGCCAACCTTGTTTTCACGGTAGCTTGCAACGGCAAAGCCTACCATATTTGCACAGCATCCTACCGTTGCTGCGCCTGCGGCAAGACCGCTTAAGTTAAGAGAAACACCTATTGCCGCCGAACTGATAGGAAGCGTAAGAAATATTCCCATAAGAACGCTTACTACAATGCCCATAAGGAAAGGCTGCTGCTCTGTTCCCCAGTTAACGAGAGAGCCGAGATATATCATAAACTTTGAAATCGGAGGGCCTGCAAAAAGACCTGCCATACAACCTGTGACTATGGTTACAATCGGGGTGACGATAATATCGACCTTTGTTTTGCCGCTTACAAGATTGCCGCAGATGATGCCGATATATGCGCCTATAAACGCACCGAGAGGCTCACCGGGAGCTTTGATTGCAAACATATTTCCATCAACAATTCCGCCTCCGAGTATCTGCGAAGCATAAGCCCCTATCATACCGCAAACTGCAGCACTTACAACAACAAGAGGTGATGATTTGTATTTATATGCTACTGCACAGCCTATGCCTGCACCTGTAAGAAGAGATGCAACCTTGCCTGCAGTAAAAAGCCAGTAGCCGAAACGGTTTGCGTCAGGAAAAAACGAGGCTATCTGTGTGAAAATCGTCCCGACAATAAGCGTTGCAAAAAGACCCATTGCCATACCGCTGAGACCGTCAATAAAAATGTGATTGAGAATTTTTTTGAATGTGTTCACATCAATTACCTCCGTAAAATAAATTTCGACAAATACCATTATATATAAAAAATTTTTTATATTCAAGTTAAAAAAGGCATAAATACGAAAAAAACTATTGAAATTTGAGATTTTTATGCTACAATGTAGGTATAATTCAAGAAAAAGAGGTGTATACAGATGGCATATGTTATTAACGAAGAGTGCATCGGTTGCGGCGCTTGTGCAGCTGAATGTCCCGTAGAATGCATTAAAGAAGCAGACGGCAAGTACGAAATCGACGCTGACGCTTGCGTAGAGTGCGGTGCTTGTGCTGGTATCTGCCCCGTAGCAGCTCCCAACCCTGCTGAATAATTGCAAACATAAAAGAGAAAGGTCGCCATTTGGCGACCTTTACTTTCTTATTAACTGAAATGTTAATCAGGCATTCATTTACGAGGTAGAAAATTATGGTTTACGATTATGAAAAGGTCGAAGACCTTGGGATAGATAATTTAAAGGTAATACAGAATAAAGACGGTTTCTGCTTTGGCAGTGATGCAGTGCTTTTGTCCCGTTTTGTCAGATTAAAAAAAGGGGCTAAAGTTCTTGATTTATGTACAGGTACGGGGATTATTCCCGTTCTTGTGTGGGGGTTATGCAAGCCGGAAAGCATAGATGCCGTTGAAATTGTGCCGGAGGTCAGTGATATGGCACAACGGACAATGGAATTAAACGGCATAGAAGACAAAATCCGCGTTAAGTGTGCCGACCTCAAGGATGCACTCAGCATATACGGGCATCATTCTTTTGATGCGGTGACCTGCAATCCCCCCTATATGAATGAGGGCGGCGGTCTTATAAATCCGAAAGATAAGCTTGCCATTGCACGTCACGAGATTATGTGCACGCTTGACGATGTTGTGAAAGCCGCAAAAGATGTTCTTAAACCCTGCGGCAAGCTTTTTATGGTGCACAGAGCAGACAGAATGTGTGATGTTATATCAACTTTCAGAAAATATAAGATTGAACCGAAAAGACTTAAGGTGGTATATCCGTCGGAAGGTAAGCCAGCGTCCCTTATACTTATCGAGGGTGCAAAGGACGGAAAACCGCAGCTGAAACTTGAGGAAGCGGTATTTATGTATGATAAGGACGGAAACTACTTACAGTCGTTGAAATAGAAAAAATTTTAATTCGAAGTGCGAATTTTACATTTCGAATTTTCAGGAGGTACTATGGAACAGGGAAAGCTTTATTTATGTGCTACGCCTATCGGAAATCTGGGCGATATTACATACAGATGTGTGGAAGTTCTTAAAAGCGTGGACTTGATTGCCGCAGAGGATACAAGGCATACACTGGGGCTTTTAAATCATCTTGGAATTGAAAAACCTATGACCAGCTATTTTGAGCATAACCGCCGAGAAAAGGGTGAGTATCTTATAAACGAAATGAAAAACGGCAAAAATATTGCACTTGTAAGCGATGCCGGCACTCCTGCAATCAGTGACCCCGGTGAAGACCTTGTGGCGCTTTGTGCAGAATACGGTGTGCAGGTCGTTCCCATACCCGGTGCCGTTGCGGGAATAAACGCCCTTATTTCAAGCGGGCTTTCAACGGGGAGATTTACCTTTGAGGGATTTCTTACCGTTAATAAAAAAGGAAGAAACGAAATGCTCGACTCTCTCAGAAATGAAGAGCGCACAATGATTTTTTACGAAGCTCCTCATAAGCTTATGGCAACACTAAGGGATATGTATAAGGTTTTTGGAGAAAGGAAAATCTGTCTTTGCCGTGAAATCACAAAAATTCACGAGGAATTCAGAAGAACTACTTTTTCAGAGGCGATCGACCATTATGAGGAAAATCCCCCACGAGGAGAATTTGTCCTTGTTATAGAGGGAAAGAAAAAGGAAGATATCCTCGAAGAAAGTCAGAAAGCCTGGGAAGATTTGTCCGTTGAAGAGCATGTAAAAATGTACATTTCCCGGGGAATGGAAGAAAAGGAAGCACTTAAAGCTGTGGCAAAAGACAGAGGGGTTTCCAAACGAGATATATACAATCAGTATAAATTTTAAAAAATTGTGTTGACAATGGCAAAAATCGGTGGTATCATAAACATCTAAAGACAAATGTACACGGGTGGTGGACACATGGTTGAAAGGAAACTTGTAATCGCTGACCTGTCTGTACTTCCACCGGTTTATCAGAAGGTAATCACTGTTAAAGAGCTGTTGGAATCCGGACAGGCAGAAACGGTGAATGAGGCTGCCGAAATAGCAGATGTTTCGCGAAGTGCGTATTATAAATATAAGGATTATGTATTCCCGTTCAATCAGATGCAGGGCATACTGACGCTGCTTATTGCGGTAGTTGATATGAAGGGCGTGCTCAGCGATATGCTCGGCTTTATCAGCGAGGTGGGATGTAACATCCTTACAATAAATCAGAACGTTCCGGTAAACGGTGTTGCGAATATTACCGTAACGGTACAAACAGAAAATATGCGTGTAAGCACCGACCGGTTTATTACCGGCATACAGAAAGTCCGCGGAGTGCGGCGTGTGGATATACTCGCGAAGCAGTAATACGGATGGCAACGCCATCCTTTCGAATAGGCGTTTCTGACAAAATATTTCTACTATGATATAAGGAAGGCATACAAATGAAAAAAATTGCAATCATCGGTTTCGGGGTTGTAGGCTCCGGCGTATACGAAATTATACGAAAAAACAAACAGGTGCTCACCAAAAAAGCAGGTGAGCAAATAGACATTAAAAAGGTGCTTGATATCCGTGATTTTTCCGATCACGAGGAAAGCGGTCTTTTCACAAAGGATTTCAACGATATTTTAAGTGATCCCGAAATCAGCATCGTTGTTGAAACCATGGGCGGAATAAAATTCGCTTATGATTATACTAAGGCGGCTCTTTCTGCAGGAAAGAGTGTTGTTACAAGTAACAAAGAGCTTGTTGCCGCACACGGCGACGAATTTTTCCGCATTGCAAAGGAAAACAATGTTCGCTATCTTTATGAGGCGTCGGTTGGTGGTGGTATTCCTGTTATCCGTCCTCTTGCAAACGATGTGAGCGCAAACGAAATTGAGGAAATTTCAGGTATCCTTAACGGTACTACAAACTACATCTTAACAAAGATGTTCCGCGAAAATGACAGCTTTGAGGCTGCGCTTAAAAACGCTCAGGAGCTTGGCTATGCGGAAAAAGACCCCACAGCAGATGTTGACGGTATTGATGCATGCAGAAAAATTTCAATCCTTATGTCTCTTGCAACAGGCAAGAAAATCAATTCCGAAAATGTTCACACAATAGGTATCAGAAAGATTACTGCAGAGGATGTTACCTACGCGGCGGCAATCGGATGCACAATCAAGCTTATTGGTAACGGCTTTGTAAAGGACGGCAAGGCAAACGCATCCGTTGAGCCAATGCTTATTCCCGAAAATAGTCCTCTTGCAAGTGTTGTTGATGTATTTAACGGCGTTATGGTAAAAGGCAATATGGTAGATAATCTTATGTTCTACGGCAGAGGCGCAGGCAAGCTTCCCACAGCAAGCGCAGTTGTCGGTGACATTGTAGATATAGTAAGAAGCCCCCATTATAATTCCTACTTCACCTGGGAAGACGGTGACAACAGCACCGTTATCCCCTACGAAGATGTTGAGGCAAAATTCTTTATACGCATAAATGAAGATAAAAAGGATAAAGTCAAGGGAGTATTTGGTGATGTGGAAATTATAAAGGGTGTATCGGACTACGGTTTCATTGCTCCTCTTATGAGTGTGAAAGAGCTTGATGAAAAACTTGCTTCTTTAGGCGAAATCGTATCCAGAATGAGATTGTTTAAGTAAATAGGAGGTATATATATGGGCTTAATAGTACAGAAATTCGGCGGCAGCAGCGTTGCCGACGCACAAAAGGTTTTTAATGTTGCAAGCCGTGTTATAGAAACCTACGACCAGGGTAATGATGTGGTTGTTGTAGTTTCTGCACAGGGCGACACAACAGACGATCTTATTGCAAAAGCTGCTGAGATAAACACAGGCGCATCAAAAAGAGAGATGGACGTTCTTCTTTCTGCCGGTGAGCAGATTTCAATGGCACTACTTGCAATGGCTATTGAAAAGCTTGGAAGACCCGTTGTTTCTCTTACAGGCTGGCAGGCAGGAATGAATACCGACAGCAACTACTCAAAGGCAAGAATCAAGAGAGTTGTGGGTGAAAGAATCCAGCTTGAACTTGATAAGAAAAAGATTGTTATCGTAGCAGGCTTTCAGGGTATCAACAAGTATGACGACATCACAACCCTCGGTCGCGGCGGTTCTGACACATCGGCAGTTGCAATTGCAGCGGCTCTCGGTGCAGACCTTTGCCAGATATTCACCGATGTAACAGGTGTTTACACGGCAGATCCCAGAATCGTGCCCGAAGCTTTCAAACTTAACGAAATTACTTATGACGAAATGCTTGAACTTGCATCTGCAGGTGCAAATGTACTCCACAACAGAAGCGTGGAGCTTGCTAAAAAATTCAATATAAATATGGAAGTGCTTTCGAGCTTTGAAAAAGTGCCCGGAACAATAGTTAAGGAGGAAAACACAGTGGAAAAAATGTTAATCAGAGGTATTGCCCGCGACAATGATGTTGCAAGAATTGCTCTCGTAAATATAGATGATAAGCCCGGTAAGGCTTTCCAGATTTTCTCAATACTTGCAAAGAAGAAAATCAACGTAGACGTAATCTTACAGTCTATCGGACGTGACGGAAGCAAGGATATCAGCTTCACCGTAAGTCAGGGTGACCTTGAAGCAGCTCTTAATATCATCAATGAGAACAATGCAATCATCGGTTGCGAAAAAGTTCTTCACGACGATACAGTTTCAAAGGTTTCAGTTGTTGGTGCAGGTATGACATCCAATCCCGGTGTTGCTGCAACAATGTTTGAAGCTCTTTACGATGCAGGCATTAACATTCATATGATTTCTACAAGCGAAATCAGAGTAAGCGTTCTTATCGACCAGAAAAATGCGGAAAACGCAGTTCGTGCAATTCACAGCAAATTCAATCTTAACGACTAAAATATCAGGGGGTGTAAAAAGACATTTTTACACCCCATTTTATTTGCGTATATAAATTACTAAAAAGAGAAATGCATTAAACTATGTTTGCACAAATAAGGTGTGCGACAAAGGTGATATTATGTTAAAAAGACCTCTTTGTATGGCTACCGGCTTTTTCGTTCTCGGAATTTTGCTGGCATTTTACGGTACGGATATCCTATGGATTTTAGTTGCGGTGCTGAATTTGTCGGTAGCAGTTTTTCTTTTCAGACGTAAGGATATACCCCTTTTGTTTTTGTGCCTTGTGTTTTTTGTGGGAGGCATATTTTTGTCACGGTACTCAGAAAAGAAAACGGAATTTCCGTCCGAATATACAAATGGAGAATACCATGAAGCTGTATTTACTGTAACGGAGTTTTCCGATGGTGAAAGTGCAATTGCAAAATTTACGAAAAACGGTAAAACCCATAAAATATATCTTAATATTGAAGATTCCACCCCTCTTCAGGCGGGAGATGTTATTTCTGCAAATGTGGTTTTTACGCAACCAGATACCGTCAAAGCGGCAGGATTTTATTCGTATCTTGCAGGACGGGGAATACATATAATAGGATATGCGGATCGTGTTAAAGTTACGGGTCTGTGCGAGGACGGTCTTGACGGATTTATTTTCCGCATAAGGCGATATACCGCTTCTGTCGGATCACAACGTCTTTCGGGAGAAGAGCAGGCGCTTTTTTCTTCGATGATTCTGGGAGACAAGCATCTTATGACGGATGAGCTTACCCAAAAGCTTCAGAGTGCAGGTCTCAGTCATGTTGCTGCAGTATCGGGGATGCATCTTTCTGTGGTGCTTGCGGCAATGGCTATTATTATAGAAAAAGCCTTCGGAAAGCGAAGACGCGGAAGTGTTGTATCTATTGTCGGCGTTGTTTTTCTGACCTTGCTTACAGGTGCAGGGGCATCTGTTGTGCGTGCCGCAGTTATGTGCATTATCTATCTTTCGGCAAAAATTTTCAGAAGAGAGGCAGATTCCTACACAACTCTTTCCCTGACTGTTCTTTTGATGACTGCAGCAAATCCCTATGTCATTTTTAATGCGGGCTTTGTACTGTCTGTTCTGGCGGTGCTTGGAATATTTCTGTTCAATCAAAAGATAAGCAATATTCTAAAGGGCGTTCTCTCAGGATTTTTCCGTGACGCACTGTCGGTTACAATAAGTGCTCAGCTTACGACAGCCCTTGCAGTTGTGTACTATTTTGGCATTTTTACGCCATATTCGGTGATTTCCAATCTGTTTGCGGCTCTTTTTGCAAATCTTACAATAATTGCAGGGATGATGCTGATTTTATTTAACCGGATACCGCTATTGGGCATAGTGCTCACATTTGTAGAGAAATATTCTGCGCGTGCAGTAATTGAAATCTGTGACATAGTAGAAAATCTACCCTTTGCAATGATAGAAATAAAAGAAAAAGAGCTGTTTTCGATAGCCTGGCTTTTTGTGCTTTCTTTGTTCTTTGTAAAAAAGCAAAGGCTCGCAGTATTAAAGCTGACGGCAGTATTTTTGATAGCATTTATGACGGTTATGAATGTGAAAACGGTAAGAAAAAATTACATCAGCATACATTGTGCCTGTGTTGATACTTTCGAAATGTCGGCACTTTTCCTTCCTGACGGGGAAGCAATGCTTATAGACTGCCCATCATCAACCGGAGCGTTGAATTTTCTGGAAGAGCACGGCAGGGAAAAGTATGACTATGTGCTTTTTACAATGCGCAACAAAGGAAAATTGCAGAATCTTATAAATAAAGGTGTTGTCGAAACTGTCCTTGTTCCCGAAACGGTGTTTGATACCCCGGGCGGTACAATTATACTTGAAAATGCAGCGGAAAACGGAGTGAAGGTAATCACCCTTAATGACAACGAAGTGTTTTTCTGCGCAAATGCAACGGTCAGTTTCAGCCCTTTGCATGTGGCGAGGAATGAAAAGGCAGCTGTCAAAATAAATTATAAAGACAAAAGTTTTCTTTTTATGCAGGCGTACAACCACGGAGAAACGGCAGAACTTATGAGACTTGATATGCATCCTGACGGTGATTATATAAGGCTTTCCGTCAATGATTATCATAATGCATATGAATTTAACGGAAAAATTTTGAATAATAAAAAAGAATTTACTGTAAATTTATATTAAAAAAACAGTGAAATTTACAAAAATGTATGCTATAATGAAAAGAAGCGACCACCCAAACAAAGGAGGAATTGCGATGACAGACAAAATAGAGGGTAGAAATCCTGTATCCGAAGCGCTTAAAAGCGGAAGAAATATTGATAAAATATATATAAAAAAAGGCGATAAGCAAGGAAGTATTATTCCCATTATCCGTATGGCAAAGGAAAAGGGTATCCAGATAAGCGAGGCTGACGGGCGAAAGCTTGACGAAATGAGTGAGACAGGCAATCATCAGGGAGTTATTGCGCTCTGTGCTGCTGCAGAGTATAAAACGGTTGACGACATTTTGCGCATCGCAGAAGGAAAGGGTGAAGCACCGTTTATTGTGATTCTTGATAAAATTGCAGATCCCAGAAACTTAGGTGCAATTATAAGAACGGCAAACTGTGCAGGGGTGCACGGTGTTATCATATCAAAGCACGACTCAGCAACGCTTACGGCAAGCTGTGCAAAGGCGTCGGCAGGTGCCGTGGAGTATACCCCCGTTGCAAGGGTATCAAGCTTGGCAAAAACGATTGACGAGCTTAAAAAGAAAAACATCTGGGTAACAGGTGCCGATGCTTCGGGAGATAAAGAACTTTACGAGGCAGACCTTAAAGGTGCTGTTGCAATCGTTATAGGCTCAGAGGGAGAAGGCATAAGCCGGCTCGTACTTGAAAAATGTGATTTTCTTGTAAAAATCCCCATGAGAGGAAATGTAAACTCTCTTAACGCGTCGGTGGCGGCATCGTTGTTTATGTATGAATCGTTAAGACAAAAGGGATGTTAAAATCGCCCAGAGCGAAAAAGAGTAAAATTAAAATGCGAAATGCGAAATTCGAAATGAAGGTAGATTTTCGTTGACGCGAAAATCCATTATATAAAAAGAGGTTTTCTTTTGAGAAAACCATCCATAATTTCGAACTTAGAATTTTACATTTCGAACTTATAAAACGGAGGTTTAAATTATGCGTGCAGTAGTAACAGTAGTAGGTAAAGATAAAACAGGTATCATAGCAAGAGTCAGCGGGCTTTTTTATGAAAAAAACATCAATATTCTTGATATATCACAGAAGCTTATGCAGAATCTTTTTACTATGATAGCTCTTGTTGATACTGAAAAAAGTACAATTTCTTTTGATGAGCTTACAACAGAGCTTGAAAAAGTGGGGGAAGAGCTTGGCGTAGCTATACGCATACTTCCCGAAGAAATTTTCAAAGGCGGAATGTAAAGCTGAATTCGGAATTAAAGGTGATTAATTATGGATAAATTCAAAACAGTTGCAAGCACAAAACAGCTTGAAAGAGTCAAATCAAATCTTGAAAAGAACAATATGTCGGGTTACGTAGCCCAGACAAAGGAAGAGGCTGTGGAAATTGCAAAGTCAATTCTTAAGGAAGGTGCAACCGTTGCAAGCGGTGGCTCTATGACTCTTGAAGAATGTGGAATGATGGCAGTTTTGCGCAGCGGAAAATATAACTACCTTGACCGCGAAGTGGTTTCCGACAAAAAAGCACTTTACAGACAGAGCTTTTCGGCAGATTTTTATATGTGCTCTGTAAATGCGATTACCGAAAGCGGCGTTCTTTATAATGTTGACGGTAACTCAAACCGTGTTGCCTGCATCTGCCACGGACCGGATAAAGTAGTTCTCATTGTCGGCAGAAACAAAGTGGTAAAAGACCTTGACGAAGCGACGGCAAGAGTTAAGCGTTACGCTGCACCTGCAAACTGTCAGCGTCTTTCCTGCAACACTCCCTGTCTTGAAACAGGTGTCTGTGCAGGTGTCAAAGGCTCAATGGCAGACGGTTGCCACGGTGACGGAAGAATCTGCTGTAACTATGTTGTCACAGGCTATCAGCGGGATAAAAACAGAATACACATTATTCTTGTAAACGAGGAGCTCGGATATTGATGAAAGCGCTTATAACGGGAGCAAGTTCCGGAATCGGTGAGAGCATCGCAAAACTATTATCGGAAAAAGGGTATCATACAATCCTTGTTGCGCGCAGGGAGGACAAACTTCTTTCGGTACAGAAATCCCTAAAAGGAAAGAGCGAGATTTTTGTTGCAGACCTCAGCCGTACCGAAGATCTTGAAAAAATCGTCAGAGCATATCCCGACATAGATATTCTTGTAAATAATGCGGGGCTGGGCGTGTTCGGAGAGTTTTGCGAAACGGATTTTGACAAAGAAAATCTGATGATTGATGTAAATATCCGTGCACTGCATTTCCTTATGAAAAAATATATTCCCTCAATGGCGGAAAAGGGCGGGAAAATCCTTAATGTTGCAAGTGCTGCAGCATTTTGTGCAGGCCCGCTTCTTTCATCGTACTACGCTTCAAAAGCGTATGTGCTCAGACTTTCCGATGCAGTAAGAGAAGAACTCAGACAAAAAAATATGCCCGTAAGCATAACCGTTCTTTGTCCGGGCCCTGTATTAACGGAGTTTGACAGTGTGTCGGGTTCAATGCCGGGGAAGGGTGCAATAACAGCAGAATATGCGGCAAAGTGCGGAGTCAATGCATTGCTTAAAGGGAAAAGCGTTGCTGTTCCTACGGCAAGGATGAAATTTGCGCGGTTTTTCTCAATATTACTTCCGGAAAAAATACTTGTAAAAACAATCTATAAATTTCAGTCAGCCAAAAGGAGGTAGGCGTATGAAAAAACTACTTTGTGCTTTTTGTGCATCGGTACTTATCTGTACAAGTGCTTATGCATCGCCTCTTTATACAAAAACATCAAAAGAAACCGTGACAGGTGGCGTATCTCACACCAATGTGCAGAAATTTTACGGAGATTATGCACTTAATATAGACCTTATCACGGCAGACCTGAAAAACGAATATATTTCGATGGATCTTCTGAAAAGCAGCAAAGGATGTGACAAAACCGACACCGTACTTAACCTTGCAAACAGTGAAGAAAATGTGGTTGCAGCTACAAATGCAGACTTTTTTTCATCGTATAAGGGTGACCAGAATTTCAGTCTCGGTATTGAGATTAAAGACGGAGAGCTACTGCAGTCTCACATCAAGCCGGAAATGGCGGCAGGATTCATGAAAAACGGTGCGCTCATATTTTCCTATCTTGAGTTCAGCGGTGTTGTTACTGCTCCCAACGGTGCTGTCCAGTCTATCGCTCATATAAACAAACCCACCGATTATTACGGTGCGGTGCTTATGTACACCCCGGATTTTAACGGAGGAACATCGCCTTTTCTTCCGGAGGGGATAACGGCACTTACTGTTGAAAACGGTGTTGTGACAGCAAAAGGCACAAGTCTTGGCGGTGTAATCCCTATTCCGGAAAACGGTTATATTCTTGTGCTTGACGACAAAATGACTCCTTTTCTGGAATACAACTTCAATATAGGTGATACCGTAAAAACGGACCTTTCAACGGCACAAATCACAAACGGAGTTGAAATGGCATTCGGCGGAGGAACGCTTCTTCTGAAAGATGGCGTGAAGACTCCAATTACTCACAATGTAAGCGGTAATAATCCAAGAACGGCTATCGGTACAAACAGTGACGGAACGGTTGTGTATCTTCTGACAGTTGACGGAAGGCAAAATACCAGCCGTGGTGTAACCCTTGAAACTCTTGCCGATATCTGCATTGAAATGGGTATGGCAAACGCCCTTAACCTTGACGGTGGCGGTTCGACTGCAATGGTTGCAAAAACCCTTTCAAACGATGCTTTGCACCATATAAACAGCCCATCTGAAAAACGAAAAGTAATAAACGGCGTTGCAGTGACATCATCTGCCGTAAAAGGAGAAGCGACAGGGCTTATTGCCTCCTGTGAAAAGACAAATATTCTTAGCGGAGACAGTACAAAGCTTTATATTACTCCATACGATAAAAACTACAACAAGCCTGCTTCGACTCCCTCTCACGAGTGGAAAATAGCAAAAGGCTCAGGCACTGTTAAAAACGATATATATTATGCAGCAGGCAGTGGTGAAACAGTGCTTGATGTGTATCTCAACGGAAAAAAAGCAGACAGCGTAAAACTGAATGTTATAACTGAGGTTTGCGGAATAAACGGTCCTACGGAGCTTTCGCTGACTAAAGGTGCTGAGGCAAAGCTAGGCACAATAGAAGTTTTTGACAAAGACGGAGTGACCGCAAAGGTTACTGATTTGTCACTTCTGAAACCCGCCTGTGACACCTCTTTTCTTTCGGTTAACGGAGCAGGCGCAGTGAAGGCTCTTCGGGAAGGAAGTGGCGAAATCACGCTGACATATGGTGGCGCAAAACGCAGTATTAAGGTAGTCTGCGGTGAATTTGATGTCAATGTGACATCTCCTGTTACATTGGATAATCTCCACACCGAAGAAAGCGGAGGTGTGGTATTCAACATTCTCGGATTTGACGGAGAGGGAACAGCGCTTGACCGACTTGTGTTCAAAAAAAGTATGGACACTTTCAGAAGTGCCGGCATATGTGCAGTTGTCGGCAGTGGAGTGTTGTCTGATTTTACTCCCAAGACTCTTTCTCCTCTGACGGCTCAGGCATGGAAAGAGTATAACCACGACTATGCAAAAGTAATTTCTGTCAATCTTACGGACGGTAATGTTTTCGGACGGGGAGATGACTGGCGCAAGCTTAAAAATGCAATCTCTTCGGCGTCGCAGAAAAACATATTCATTCTTATGGACAAAAAAGCGGGCTTTGTAACCTATCTTGACAAGCTGGCATTTTATGATATGACAGAAAGTGCGGCAAAGGATAAGAATGTGTTTGTTGTGTATAACGGTGACGAAAATGCCGTTTCAATCAGAAACGGGGTAAGATATATCGCAGTTTCCGACTCAAAGGATATTTCCGGTATAATTGAAACGATGAACGGCGCAAAGTATCTGTCTTTCAACCTTACTTCCTACGGTGCGACGTATACTTTCAAACCGCTGTATGAAGCATTCAGCCTGACAACAAGCAATACTTCTGATGCTACAATAAGTGGCACCGGAGGAATGGTACTTGAATAAAAAGAGAGGGGGATGTAAAAAAAGTCCAGACCACAAAAAGGCGATAAAAATACGAATTTTGGGTAGTGGTTAATTTCCAAAATAAGTCAATTTTGTTGAAAAATCTCATTTTATTCGATTTTTTCTTCGTTTTTGAGCCTTTTTGCTACGAACAAACGTCACCTCTCGACGTACCCTCGTACGCCTTCGGGTAACCTTCAAATCCCTTTATGAAGGGATTTGAAGTTCCGTTTGTCCGTTCTGAATCATTTTTTTCCTATCCCCAATGACAGGGGGTGTAAAGAAATCGAATTTCTTTACACCCCCCTTTTTATGTAGCTGAAACTTTATTTGAGCCTGCTAAATACGGAAAAGGCTTCTGTATTCGGCAGGGGACATATCGCAATGTTTCTGGAAGAATTTATTGAAATAATATTTATCCGATATACCGATTTGCTGTGCCACCTCATCAATTGAATAGTCGGATTTTTCTAAAAGGGACATTGCCCTCTGAGTGCGGAGCATATCAAAGTATTTCATAGGCGGAACACCGAACTCTTTTGTGAATTTGCGTATAAAATACGACGAATCAAGATGCATAAGATCGCAGAGGGTAGTTACATCCACATCTCCTGCAAGGTTTTTTTTCATATAGTCAACCACCGGCACAAATTCCTCAGCCGATTTCCCCGGCATTGCCTGGCGGAGAAGTCTGACATATTCGGCAATTATCTTTGTTCCGCAAGCGGTTCTGTTTATCCACATAGAAGCTGCATCGGTAAATCTTTCATCGTGGAGCGCTCCCTCGAAAAGTGCAATTATCGGACCGGGGTCGCCTGCTTCGACTGCAAGATTTTCACAGCCTATACCGAGGGCTTCAAATAAAGGCATACTGTCAATTTCTCCGTAAAAATGGCACTGATAGTATGAAAACCGCCGTTTCGATGTCAGCCTGAAAGAATAGCTTTTTCCGTAAGGAAAAACAACAAACATATTCGGTTTTATGATATAACTGTTATTTTCGATAGTTACCACACATTCTCCATCAAGGGCGTAGATAAGCTCACTGGTTTCGTCCTTGACACCACTGCCTACCCAGTCACGAGGGGCTTCATAGCGGTGCATCATAATATCGCTCATATTCAGAAAATTAAATCCCGTTTCTTTCATGCAAATAAGTCCTTTTATTGAAATTTTGTTTGAAATGATGTCAATTATGTTCAATAAACACCGGAAAACGCCTTTGTTACGCGCTTGTTCAAAAAATCATTTGGTCAATATTGACCGAAAACAGTCAATATTTTTTCCTTTACAATGCTATTATAGCGAGGTATAATAAAATTGTCAAATGTTGATTTTAAAAAATATTTTTTATTTATAAATTTTTGGAGGTATTTATTATGAAACCCGTTACAGCTGTAATTATCGGTGGCGGACTCAGAGGATACGCCGCTTATGCACCAAAGGCTAACCCCGGCACACTTAAAATTGTCGGTGTTGCAGAGCCTGTTGAGTACAAAAGACAAATGTGTGCAGAAAGATTCGGCATTGCAACTGAAAACTGCTTTGTAGGTTATGAGGAGCTTCTCTCTCAGCCTAAAATGGCAGACCTTGCAATCATCTGCACAAACGACCGTATGCATTACGAGCCTGCAAGAATGGCAGTGGAAAAGGGCTACCATGTTCTTCTTGAAAAGCCCATTTCTCCGGAAGCAGAGGAAATCTACAAGATTGGTAAACTTGCCGAAAAAAGTGACAAGGTGTTTTCAATCTGTCACGTTCTCCGCTATACAAAGTTTTATACAAAGCTTAAGGAAATCCTTGACAGCGGCAGAATAGGTAAGCTTGTTCATATGATTCAGAGTGAAAATGTTGCTTACTGGCATCAGGCACACTCTTTCGTAAGAGGTAATTGGCGTAACAGCGTGGAAACCTCTCCGATGATTCTTGCAAAGTGTTGTCACGATATGGATATCCTTGTATATCTTATCGGAAGTAAGTGTAAGACAATCGCTTCAATGGGTGAGCTCACTTTCTTCAAAAAGGAAAATGCTCCCGAGGGTGCTCCCAAGCGTTGTCTTGACGGATGCCCCATATACGACACCTGTCCCTACTGTGCACCGAAGCTTTATCTTCATAATTCATTTCTCCGTGCATGGGGTCTTGAAAACCTCTTTGATATTCCCGATACATCTGACGAAAATATCATCAAGGCTCTTGAGACCAACCAGTACGGCAGATGTGTATTCCAGTGCGACAACGACGTTGTTGACCATCAGACAATCAGTATGGACTTTGAAAACGGTGTAACAGTATCATTTACAATGTGTGCTTTCACAAACGAAAACACCCGTGTAATGCGTCTTATGGGTACACACGGTGAAATTGTGGGCGATTTTGATAACAACACAATCAAGGTACACGACTTTGTAACAGACAACGTTGAAGAAATCACAATCGGACCTGCTGCTCTCGGTCACGGTGGCGGCGACGCAGGTCTTATGAATGCAGTTGTTTCTGCAGTTCAGGGCGCAGATACAAACAAGACTTCTGCTCAGGAATCTGTTCAGTCGCATATGATGGCCCTTGCAGCTGAAAAGTCCCGTGTTACAGGCAAAACTATCGTTATGGACGAATTTATTGCAGAAATTGCTGCAAGATGTAATGATTAAGGAGAACTGTTATGAATCCTGAAGTAAAGAAAAGACTTCTCGAATGTGGGTACGATTATGGTTTTGAATGTCCGCATTTCGACAGCACCGATACATATCCCGATTATATAAAGGAAACTGTTGAAAACGGTATTAAGAGAATAAAGGCAGCGGAAAACGAAAACACCTTTACTTTCGCATTCATGACGGATATTCACTATCTTCCTCTTGCTCACCACGATGTGCTTTTACAAAGAAACGCCAACTCCTACAGACAGATTGAAAAGGAAACAGGCTGCACAAAACTCATTCTTGGTGGCGACTACATAATTGACTCCCCAAGGGAGAAAAAGGCGGCAGGTTATGCAGGTGTTAAAGAGGCATTTAAGAATTTTGACTATTTCCCCTGCAACGGTAACCACGACAACGGCGATCTGTGGGATCGCTTTATGGAAAGGGAAAAGCCTTTTGATAAATTCACCCGTAAAGAGATTTTTGATATTTTTTACAGTCATCTTTCCGCGCGTGGTGCAAAGTTTGACGAAAAGAAGGATTGCGGTCTTTATTACTATGTTGACGATGACAAAACGAAAGTCCGCTACATTTGTCTTGATATATGTAACACCCCCGATTATTATGACGAAATCCTGGGCGGTGCGCATACCTTCGGGCAGGATCAGATTGACTGGCTTATAAATGTTGCTCTCCAGACAGAGTACGATGTTATTATCGACACCCACAGTGTTCTTCGCCCTGTGGGAATGACCGAGGAAGAGAAGGCGAAAAACCAGAACTTTCGTCTTGAGATACTTAACTTCATTGTTGATGCTTACAAAAAGGGTGAAAAGCTCTCCGGCACGTTCTACGAGGATGATTTCAAGGTAACTGTTGATGCCGATTTCGGCGCTAAAAAACACGGTGAAATAATTGCCGTTATGGTAGGTCACTTCCACCGAGATTACCTTATGACAACCGAAAGCGGAATTCCCTATATTGCAACGGCAAATCTTTTCCTTGCAGAATGTCACGTGCCGAGAAATATCGGCGACAGCACAGAGCTTTTGTTTGACATTGTAACCGTCGACAGAAAGATGCGTAAAATAACAGTTACGCGAATCGGCTCCGGTGAAGACAGAATTATTAGTTATTAATGAAAATTTAGTAACAAAATCTGTTAAAATAGGTTGCGAAGAATGTCAACTTGTGTTAACATTAAAATGGAAATCTTCTGAAAGGAGCACATATTATGAAATGTATTATTAACGGAAAAATTATTTTTTCCGACCGTGTTGAAGAAGGCAAAGTGATTGTATTTGACACAAAAATAGAAAAAATCATTGATAAGGTTGATTTTAACAGCGCAGACTATGACGAGGTTATTGACGCTGACGGAAAGCTCGTTTCCCCCGGTCTTATTGATATGCACATCCACGGCTATCTTGGTGCAGATGCATCAGACGGTGACGAGGAGGGTATCCGCAAAATGGCGGCAGGCATCATCAAAAACGGTGTTACCGCTTGGTGCCCCACCACAATGACAGTTTCCAAAAAGGAAATTGAGACTGCTTTTGACACAGTTCGCAAAGTTAAAAACAGCAGTGAATACTACGGTGCAAGAATCCTCGGTGTAAACAGCGAGGGGCCATTTATCAACGCAAAGAAAAAGGGTGCTCAGGCAGAGGAGCATATTCTTCGCCCCGATGCAGACTTTATCCTTGAAAATGCAGATATAGTAAAGCTTTTCACAGTCGCACCCGAGGTTGACGGAGCTCTTGAATGTATAGAAAAGGTTACAAAAAATTCAGATGTTCTCGTTTCTATGGGACATACCGATGCTGCATATGAGGAAGCTATGGCGGGTATTGATGCAGGTGTAAGACATACAACACATCTTTTCAATGCAATGACAGCTCTTTCTCACAGAAGTCCCGGTGTTTCCGGTGCGGCACTGTCAGACAGCCGCGTAAGTGCGGAACTTATCGCGGATACATTCCACGTTAACCGCGGCCTTTTCAATATGGTTGCAAAGGCAAAGGGCGACAAGCTCTGCCTTATTACAGACTGTATAAGAGCAGGCGGTATGGAAGATGGCGACTACACCCTTGGCGGTCAGCCCGTACATAAGGAAGGTATTAAGTGCCTTATGGATGACGGCACAATCGCAGGCAGTGTACTTGAACTTAATGCCGCAGTGCGTAACCTTTATGAGAACAGTGACCTTGAGATTTTCGAGGCTGTAAATGCGGCTTCACTTAATGTTGCAAAAGCGCTTAAGGAAGATAAAGAAATCGGCTCAATTGAAGTCGGCAAGCGTGCTGACATTATAATAATTGATGAAAAATTCAATGTTGAGAAGGTAATTCTAGGCGGCGAGGCAAGATAAATTCAAAGATTGGAGAATAAAAAATGATTACAGCAAAACTTGAACCCGGATTTATGCCAATGGCAAAAGTTATTAACGATTACAAAGAAGCAGTTGCAAAGGCTGATTCACAGCTTCTTCGCATTTGTGTAGAGCGCAATAACGGTCTTACCGCAGTTTACGATATAGACATCTATAAAGAAGGCCACGACGAAGAAAACTACGCTATTGCAGAGAGAATTATAAAGACACTTCTTTGGGCAAAGGGCGGTTACAAGGTTTATATCGCAGGCTCAAAGTACATCTATGACCGCATTGCGGCTGATTACTCCATTGGCGGTGCAAGAGAATTCGACTTTAACTTTATGGCAAGAGTTTATGAAGCTCCCTTTGAAGTTATCTATGTTGAAAATATCGCTGATGCTCCCAAGGAAAACGATGCTTCTTCCCCTGTGGGCAGACATCTTGACGGTTGCCGTATCGGTTTTGACGCAGGCGGAAGTGACAGAAAGGTTTCTGCAGTTGTTGATGGAGAAACAGTTTATTCAGAGGAAGTTGTATGGTTCCCCAAACTTGAAAGCGATCCTATGTACCACTACGAGGGGATCCTCAGTGCTATGAAGACTGCCGCATCACATATGCCCAGAGTTGATGCTATCGGTGTATCTTCGGCAGGTGTTTATATTGACAACAAGATTATGGTTGCATCACTTTTCCTTAAAGTGTCTGACGAAGATTTCGAAAAGCACGTTAAGACAATGTACCTTGACGTTGCAAAGGAAATTGGCAATGTTCCTGTTGAAGTTGCAAATGACGGTGACGTAACTGCACTTGCAGGTGCTATGAGTCTTGAAGACAACAACGTAATGGGTATTGCTATGGGCACAAGTGAAGCTGCAGGTTACGTTGATAAAGACGGTAATATCACAGGATGGCTTAACGAGCTTGCATTCGTTCCCGTTGACTTTAATAAGGATGCAATGGTTGACGAATGGTCAGGTGACTACGGTTGTGGTGTTAAGTACTTTTCTCAGGATGCAGTAATCAAGCTTGCTCCCGCAGCAGGTATCGAGCTTGAGGAAGGCCTTTCTCCTGCAGAAAAGCTTAAGGTTGTTCAGGGGCTTATGGAAAATGACGACCCCCGTGCAGCAGACATCTATGACACAATCGGTACATATTTCGGTTATACAATCGCTTACTACTCAATGTTCTACGATATTAAACACGTTCTCATTATGGGCAGAGTTACAAGCGGTAAGGGTGGCAGCATTCTTCTTGATAAAGCTAACGAGGTAATTAGTGCTGAATTCCCCGAGCTTGCAAAGAAAGTCGAGCTTCATATCCCCGACGAAAAGGCAAGAAGAGTGGGACAGTCGGTGGCTGCGGCTAGTCTTCCTAAGATTGGCTGATAGCACGAAGAAGCGAGATAAGTAGCACCGACCGCATAAGGCAAATTTATGATTCATTTTTCTGAAACATTCAAGACAAAACTCTGCCATAAAAAACACCTCATATATTATAGGTCAATTTCACCATAATTTCAATAGGGAAATTTGACATAATACTATTGGTGATATGTTATGAACAGACTAAAAGAATTGCGTAAAGAAAAAGGTTTTACTCAAATAAAAATACAGATGCTTACGGGGATTGACCAAAGTGATTACTCAAAACTTGAAAACGGAAAAAGATATTTCACTTTTGAGCAATGCAGAAAGCTTGCGATAGCTCTTGATACGAGTATGGATTATTTAGCAGGGTTAACAGATGATAAAAAACCATATTCCCGAAATAAATAACAGAAGCATTTTAAAAGAGCCTGAAAACAATAGTTTTCAGGCTCTTTTAAAATGCCGTTATATCAGTTCTTCAACAATTTTTGCAAAATTCATAAAATGTGATGCTTTTACAAGGATAACATCATTTTCTTTAAGTATTTCATCCCGTACCGAAAGAAATTCTTCCTTTGTTTCAAACCACATAGCTTTCTGTCCGTGTTCTGTGGCTCCGTCATAAATGTTTTTTGAAAGCGTACCGATTGCGATTAAAAGACCGACCTTGTTTATTGCGGCATATTCTCCAACAGATTTATGGAGATATTCCTCATCATCGCCAAGCTCGCCCATGTCGCCGAACACACAAACTGTACGCAGGCTGTCGTCGGATTTCACAAGCAGGTCAATGCCGCTTTTCATGGACTGGGGTGCAGCGTTATAACAATCGTCTATAATGGTATATTTATCTGTACGGATAACATTTACTCTGCCACTTATTGATTTTGCCTCAGAAACGCCGTCAAGAAGCTGCTGATGTGTAAGCCCAAGCCAGCTGCCGGCTGCCATTGCCGCCATTACGGCAAAAAGGATGTGTCTGCCGGGAACTGTAATACTGCAATGATAGTGTACTCCGTGCATAGAAATATCAAAATCAGTTCCGTTGAAACCTTTTTCACAGAAAGACTCAACATAAACATCGTTGTCGCTGTCAAATCCGTAGTAGCACTTATTCGGCCTGTCAACAGTAGATAGAAGGTCGTCATCTCCGTTAAGAATGCAACGGGCAGTTGCTGACATATATTCGAAAATTTCACTCTTTGCTTTAAGAATATTTTCTCTTGAACCAAGGTTTTCTATGTGAGATATGCCGATATTTGTCATAATACACATTGTGGGGCGGGCAATTGATGAAAGAAGTCGCATCTCTCCCTCATGATTCATACCCATTTCTATTACGGCAACCTCCGTATCGGGCTTAATAGACATAACGGTAAGAGGCAGACCGAGACCGTTGTTGAAATTCCCCTCTGTTTTAATAACATTGTACTTCTGTGACAGCACCGATGCTACCATTTCTTTGGTAGTAGTTTTGCCGACACTTCCCGTAATTCCGACAACGGAGATGTTCAGCGTCTGACGGTATGCAGCCGCAATTTTCTGCAGTGCTTCTGTAGGGTCATTTACGACAATGCAGGGATATCCGTCAAAAGCGCGGTCAGATACAGCGCATAAAGCACCTTTTTCTGCAGCTGACGGAATATAGTTGTAACCATCGGTGTTTTCGCCCTTTATTGCAATAAAAAGACTGTCTTTTTCTGCTTTTCGGCTGTCGATACACACCGTTGTAAACTGCCTGTCAAGAAGTGTGCAATCGCCTGTAAAAACCCCGTTTGCAGCTACAAGAGCATCTCTTATGGTGAAATTTATGTAACTCATCACAAAACCCCCTTTAGTTTTCGAGAATAAATACGGCTTTTTCGCCGCTGTTGAATATATAATTTGCATCGTGGAGGATGTCTGCTTTTGTGACATCTCCGACTTTTTCCAAGATTTCATCGTCAGTCCTTACTCTGCCAAGAAGCAGAAGGGACTTTCCGTTTTCGTTCATGCGGGCATCACAGCTTTCACGGGACATAACGATTGAACAGTGCAGATGATTTCGTACCTTTTCAAGCTCGTAATCGCTTACGGGAGAGGTAGTAATTCTGTGGATTTCCTTGTCTATCATATCCAAAGCATCGTCAATGACATCCCTTGAAAGACCGGCATATATACCAAGCATTCCGGAAGCCGGGTATGAGGATGTATATGAATAAATACTGTAACAAAGACCGTTGTTTTCGCGAAGTGACTGGAAAAGCCTGCTTGACATACTTCCACCGAAGATGCTGTTCATAAGTGACTGAGAGTAAAGCCTCTCGCTGAACATATCGTATGACGGATATGCTATCGCAAGGTGCGATTGTTCAATATCCTTTTTCTGGCGGTGCATACCGCTGAAAAACATTGTTTCCTCCGGCATATCGGGAGTATACTCATCCTCACGGCAGAAAAACTTCTCGCACAGAGCTATAAGCGTTTTCTCGTCAAAGCAGCCTGCAACGGAAATAACGGTGTTTTTTGCGTTGTAGCGACGCTTCATGTAGTCGAGCATCATATCGCGTGTGATTTTGCTGACACTTTCTGTCGTGCCCTCAACCTTAAGCCCGAGAGGACTGCGCCTCCACATTTTTGCAAGAATACCGTCAAGGGCAACATCCTCGGGAGAATCCTCATACATATTTATTTCTTCAAGGATTACACTTCGCTCAAGCTCAATATCCTCCTCTTTAAAAAGGGAGTTGTGATACATATCACTCAGAATATCGATGGCAAGTGGCATATTTTCTTCAAGGGTTTTGGTGTAGTAACAGGTACATTCCCTGGAAGTATAGGCATTTATATGACCGCCAACAAAATCCGTCTCCTCCGCAATTGCTTTAGCGGTGCGTTTTTCTGTACCTTTAAAAAGCATATGCTCAATAAAGTGGCTTATGCCGTTTTCCTGTGCTGACTCGTACATACTGCCGCTTTTTACCCATATGCCCACACTCACCGTCTTAAGGTGCGGCATTTTTTCGTAAATAAGACATATTCCGTTTTTTAAATAATGGATGTTGTGCATAAAAACCTCTTAAAACAAAGAAGCGCCCACAGGACGCTTCTTTTATTTTTATTCTGCTGTTTCAGGAGCAATCATTGTGTCTTTTCTTGAGAAATTATAGCGTCCCATACGGTCAATTTCTACAAGCTTAACATTGATTGTATCACCAACACTTACAACATCAGAAACCTTTTCAACTCTCTTTGTATCGAGCTTGCTGATGTGAACGAGACCTTCTTTTCCGGGAAGGTATTCAACAAATGCACCGAATTCCATAATCTTTGTAACTGTTGCACTGAATACATCACCGATTTCGATATCGCCTGCAATACCGCGTACAATCTTGAGTGCACGCTGTGCAGCCTCAGAGTCGCTTGTTGCGAAGAATACTGTACCGTCTTCTTCAATATCAATCTTAACGCCTGTTTCAGCAACAATCTTCTGAATTACTTTACCGCCGCTACCGATAACTTCACGAATCTTATCGGGGTCAATCTGAGTAGAAATAATCTTGGGAGCATACTTTGAAAGATCTTCTCTGGGCTCAGATATGCAGGGAAGCATACATTCATCAAGAATCTTATAGCGTGCTGCCTTTGTTTTTTCAAGAGCTTCACGGATGATTTCGGGCTTAAGACCGTCGATCTTGATATCAACCTGAATAGCTGTGATACCGTTCTTTGTACCTGCAACCTTGAAGTCCATATCACCGAAGAAGTCTTCAAGACCCTGGATATCAACCATAGTAATGTAACGGTCGCCCTCTGTTACGAGACCGCAGGAGATACCTGCAACGGGAGACTTAATCGGAACACCTGCGTCCATAAGAGCAAGTGTGCTTCCGCAGATACTACCCTGAGAAGTAGAGCCGTTTGAAGAAAGAACTTCAGACACAAGACGAAGTGTGTAGGGGAACTCCTCTGTTGAGGGAATAACGGGAACGAGAGCCTTTTCTGCAAGTGCACCGTGACCGATTTCTCTTCTTCCTGGGCCGCGGCTTGCTCTTGTTTCACCAACTGAATATGAGGGGAAGTTGTAGTGGTGCATATAACGCTTTGTTTCCTCATCGTCAATACCGTCAAGGAGCTGTTCTTCTGACACCATACCGAGAGTACATGTTGTAAGTACCTGTGTCTGACCTCTTGTAAACATACCGCTACCGTGTGTACGGGGAAGGATACCTACTTCAGAAGCGAGAGGACGGATATCGTCAAGACCTCTGCCGTCTACACGCTTACCGTCGTCAAGAATCCAGCGACGAACAACATATTTCTGTAATTTATAGATAGCCTCGTCAATAGTAGCCTCCATTTCGGGATACTTTTCAGCGAGAGCTTCGTATACAAAGCTGTAAACCTCTTTAAGGTTTTCTTCACGAATATTCTTGTCATCTGTATCAAGAGCCGCGCGAACTTTGTCGATAGCAATTTCCTTAACTGCTTCGTAAAGGTCTTCCGGCACCTCCATATGCTCGTAATCGAACTTAGGCTTGCCGATTTCTGCCTGAATTGATTCGATGAATTCGCAGATTTTAGCGATTTCGGCATGAGCAGCCATAATACCCTCGAACACAAGATCTTCGGGAATCTGATTTGCGCCTGCTTCAATCATGTTAACCTTGTCCTTTGTACCTGCAATGGTAAGGAACATTTCGCTCTTATCACGCTGTTCTTTTGTAGGATTAACAACAACCTTACCATCAACAAGACCAACTGTTGCACCTGCGATAGGACCTGCAAAGGGAACTGAAGAAATAGAAATTGCAATTGATGCACCGATCATAGCTGTAACAACGGGATCGTTATCGGGTTCAACACTCATAACTGTTGTAACAACTGCCACATCATTACGAAGGTCCTTCGGGAAGAGAGGACGGATGGGACGGTCAATACATCTTGATGCAAGGATTGCCTTTTCGGTGGGGCGACCCTCACGCTTTAAGAAACTGCCGGGGATTTTACCAACAGCGTAAAGCTTTTCTTCATAATCAACTGCCAGAGGGAAGAAATCAACGCCTTCTCTGGGCTTCTGGGAAGCTGTTGCAGTTGCGTGAACAACTGTTTCACCGTAACGAACAAGACAGCTACCGCCTGCGAGCTGTGCCATTTTACCTGTTTCAACAACAAGGGGTCTGCCACAGAACTCTGTTTCAAAAGTCTTAAACATAACTATATCCTCCTAAAAATTTTTAATTTTCGAAAGGGTAGTTGTTTATCACTTAAGAAAACACAGAACCGTAATTCTCTGCTTTGTTAAGTGGTAAACTCTAAGCGTAACCGCCCTTTCGACTGCCGTGGGATTCTTGACTTTAATATGTCGGAGAAACACATGGTTTCTCCGACATATACATATCAAGATTTCTGATGTGAGATTACTTTCTCAGACCGAGCTTTTCAACGATTGCACGGTAACGGTTGATGTCAACCTTTGTAAGGTAGTTGAGAAGACCTCTTCTCTGACCAACCATCTTGAGAAGACCGCGTCTTGAGTGATGGTCCTTCTTGTAAACCTTGAGGTGTTCGTTAAGGTGATTGATTCTCTCTGTGAGAATAGCAATCTGAACCTCGGGAGAACCTGTGTCACCCTCATGAAGCTTGTACTGATCGATAATGCTCTGCTTTGTTTCCTTTAACATAGTAAAGAAACCTCCTTAAAATATTTTACGGCAAAAACTCCATAGCTCCAAGGTAAGGGTTGGAGAAACCACAAACCATAGTAACCGGATAATATGCCATATAGCATAATAACACAATAGGGGGAGGTTTGTCAATAGAAAAATAATATTTTATTGAATCTCTATTTTCCCATTTTCTTTTTCAAAATCAACAATTCTTTTTTTTATCATTTGTTCCAGTTCTTTGTTTTTAGTCCTTCCTTCGTATTCAGCAATATACCCCAGTTTGTCAAGCAACTGTTTCGAAATACGAAGTGTGTATCTTGAAAGATTATTATCCATATTTTGACGCCTCCCTAATACACAGACAAAATTATTCTTCTGAAATGTTTTCCAAGGCAACTCTCACCGCTTCAATAACAAACGCTGTAAAAGTACAGTTTTTTCCTTGGATTGCATTTTCTACCTTCTCGATAATATCATTAGGAAAACGGATGCATTTATTTGTTGTTGGGGGAACTGACGGAATAGTAAATTTTTTCATATATATCACCTCTGCATTTTTATTTTATATGAAAAAATACTTACAGTATGCATAACAAATGTATTGCAATACAAGAAAAAAGTGATAATGTATAAAAAAGGAAGTGATATTATGATTATTGATATAACCGGAACAATATTAATTCCGGGAAATCTTGGCAAGAATTGCCCCGGAAACGGAGAAACAAAAGACAAAAACGGAAATATAATAGAATGTTGCTGTAATGAGTGCGACTATCTGATGTGTTGCTTGGATACACACGATGAAAAGCAATGTAGGACTTGCATTTATACAGAGTGTCCCCATAGTCCTAACGAAGGTGGCACACTGCCTCCTGCTTTTCACTTATGGGAAGCATAGTGTACCCCTCATCAGAAAGATACTCAAGCACCGCCGGAAGCAGCTGCGCGGTGCTTTTTCTGTCGTGGAATAGAATTACGGGAGAGGTGTTACATTTTTTAAGGTCTCTGCGCAGGTTGGAAAGCACCTTTTCCGGAACGATTTTCCCTACACTGTCTCTGGGGTCTACATTCCAGTCCCATATAATATATCCTTTGTTTTTCAAGTTTTCTGCCTGCTTTTTTGTCAGCCGGTAGCTTGAGCCAAATGGCACACGGACAAGCTTTGAGCGTTTTCCTGAAACTGTCTCCAGGGAGTCATTTGTCTTTTCCATTTCTATAAGCGGAGAAGTGTCGCTTGCATAGATTTCCCCGCTATGGCTTACTCCGTGAAGCCCGACACAGTTTCCTGTGCGGATAATGTCTTTTATGTATTCGGGGTACATTACAATCCTTTCTTCAAGCACAAAGAAGGTTGCTTTTGCCCCGAAATCCTCAAGATGCTCAAGTATCGTGGGAGTATTGAGTGTCGGCCCGTCGTCAAAGGTCAGATAAGCAACCTTTTCTTCTTTTGCAAAAACAAACTGAAAAACAGGCACAAGAGCAAGAACCACTATTACCAATACGGAAAAATAACAAAAAAAGTGCTTTTTCATACATACGCCTCCCATTTAATATACGGGAGTACTTACACTTTTATGCTTATTGCGTGGGCAACAGAGGGGATGCTCTCGCCCTGATTTACTGTTGCCGGACTCATAAGAGCACCGGTAGCTACAAAAAGTACATTTTTAAAAGTTCCCTTTTTCATTTCGGGCAGCACATATCCGCACAGCATTGATGCTGCACAGCCGCAACCGCTTCCTCCGGCGTGGGTATCCTGCAAATTCCCGTCAAAGATCATTGCACCGCAGTCGTTATAATGGGGGATTTTTCCAAGGTTTTCTTTTATAAAAAGCTCTTCGGCAATGCTTTTGCCCACTTTCCCCAAATCCCCCGAAAGTATCAGGTCGTAGTGTGATGGCGTTTTTCCCACTGCAGAAAGATGGGCTTTCACCGTATCGACAAATGCAGGTGCCATAGCAGCCCCCATATTGCCGATATCCGTTACGCCAAGGTCAACAATTTTTCCGCAGGTTACGGCATCAATTTTGGGGTAGGAATCACTGATGCCAAGTACCACAGCACCACTCCCGGTAACAGTCCACTGTGCATTGGGAGTCCGTTGACCTCCATATTCAAGAGGTGTGCGGAACTGTTTTTCCGCGCTGCAGAAGTGACTGCTTGTAGCGCATAGAACTTTTTTTGCACCGCCTCCGCCAATTATAATGGAAGCAATGGCAAGACTTTCCGCCATGGTGGAGCAGGCTCCGTACACTCCGAAAAACGGAATGCCAAGCTCTCGCAGGGCGTATCCGGATGAAATACACTGATTTAAAAGGTCGCCCGAAATGGCAAAATCGATATCTGTGGCACTGAGTTTTCCTTTTTCAATCGCTTTTTTTGCACTGCGGAAGAGCAGTTCGCTTTCGGCTTTTTCCCAGCTTTCCTGACCAAAGTAAGAGTCAGGCTCAACCTCTTCAAAATACTTTCCGTAAGGGCCATCCCCCTCTTTTTTGCCGACAGTTGCCCCGAAAGAAATAAAAGACGGCATATTTTCAAAAACTACCGTACCGTTTCCGACATTCTGCATATCAATACCTACCTTAATAAATAATATATAAGTCCTGCGATAACCGATGAAGCCGTTCCGAATACAATTACCGGACCTGCAACATCAAACATTTTTGCGGCAGTTCCCGGCACAAGCCCCTCGGTACGGAACTCAATTGCAGGGGAAGTGACAGCGTTTGAAAATCCCGTAATTGGTACGAGTGTACCTGCCCCGGCATATTTGCCGATTTTGTCAAACACGCCGATTGCGGTGAGAAATGATGCCAGAAATATCAGTGTAATACTTGTATAGCTACCTGCCGTGTTTTCAGAAAGTTCCAGTGAGAGATAAAAATTTTTCAGAATTTGCCCTATGGTGCAGATTGTACCACCTACCCAGAAAGCCCGGAATGTGTCCTGCAGTATAGGTGACTTGCCTGAATGCTTGCTGACTAATTCAGCGTATTCTTTTTTATTCATATTTGTACCTCCGTTATATAAATATTGCGGCACTACTGATATCACCGCCGGAAGAAGTGAGAATTTTTAATACGATAAGCGAAACAAATGAAAATATTATAAGAAAAATTCTGTATTTTCTGAGCATAAAAATCATCCTTTCAATTTTATTTTTACCAAACAAAAAAAGAAATTCTCCTCTGAAGAAGAATTTCTCTTTGGTAATTTTTGTTATTTGAATTTTTTGCCCACAATGGGAAGTGAGCCAAGCTCCTCCCGGGTAAATACCCTGAGTACAAGAACAAGAGCGAAATATATAATTGCACCAACGGCTATTGCCGCAATTGTCGCGACGGCATTCCCGGTGAGAGGGCAGATAATGGCATATACTCCCAATGCGCAACCACCCATAACAACTGCGGAGAAAAGGGGTTTAAGAAAACTTCTTACAATGCCAAGCTTAACAGGGATATTTGCCCTCAGAACGCCAAAGCTTATGAAAAATGCAATAGCCTGGCAAACTATACTGCCTATCGGTGCTCCGTAAATATTGATTGACGGAATGGGAATAAGCACAAGATTTAAAATAACTTTAACTATTCCGCCAAGAAGCACGCTGATTGCCGGCACATATATTCTGCCCATTCCCTGGAGTGAGCCGTAAATAGTTTGACTCATAGCCGAGAAAAAGACTGTGGGAGCCATCATAAGAAACAGCATTGCACCGTCTTTTGCATTGGGATAAACCACCTCAAGAATAGGTCTTGCAAGAGCCATATATCCAACGGTACATGGCAGAGCAACCACTGTTGAAATAAGAAGTGAAAAGGATATCTTCTCGCTTGCGGTTTTGTAGTCGGATTTTGCCAGAGCGCCCGCAATTGTAGGCACAAGTACGGTTGCAAAAGCGGTATTAAGAGCAAGCGGAAGATTTATAAGAACATCTGTCTTGCTGAGCATACCGCTGAGACGCACCGCTTCATCGGCAAGCTTATCCGCGTTGGGAAAAGAATCTGCGAGAGCGATTTTAACGCCCCTCACAACGGTAACAATATCCACAATTCTGTTAAGGGATGCCACAATTGCACCTAAAGAAATGGGGATAGAAACCATAAGAATCATTTTTGCGATTTTCGTAGCACTGCCATTGATTTTAGCATCGGGAGATTGAGCGATTTTTTCTTTGATGTCTTTCTTGTTGGCAAGATAGAAAATCCAAAGATACGCAAGGCTGAGTGCCGTTGAAAGCGTTGTGGCAAGTGTGCCGCCGGCTGCCATATATTCGGGTGCAGACCCTTTCATTGAAAGGACGATAAGTATCGTAGACAGACTTTTTAAGAATTGTTCAAGAACCTGACTTGTGTTAGTGGCGTGCATATTCTGCTGACCTGCAAAAAAGCCTCGTATAACGCTTGAAACGGATACGAAAACAAGTGCAGGCGACAACACGCGCAGTGTATGCACTGCCCTCGGAGCATCAAGGATATTGGTTGCTATAAATTCTGCTCCGAAAAACATCACAAGAGCGAAAAAAAGTCCTATTCCGAAGAAAAGTCCCAGAGCAATACGAAAAATCCGCATTGCTCCCTTATAGTCATCAAGAGCACATCTTTCTGCAACAAGCTTAGAAATAGCATTGGGAATACCAATGGAGCTGATTGCAAGCAGCAACGTATAAATCTGAAAACCGAAATTGTAGTAACCGGTACCCTCATCCCCGAAGCCGTCTATATTGGTCATCACCGCGCGGTAAGCAAAACCGAGGAGTTTGACAACGACCTGAGCGAATATTATCATAATAACATTCATCAGAAAGGACGGTGTTTTTTTGGATTTATCCATTATATCAGAAACCTTTCTTATCGTACAACTTCTTCTGCTGTTTTGTAGCAGGCTCTTTCGCCACCGATAAGACGGGGGCGTGTTTTAGCACAAAGAATGGGTGCTTCACCGATTTTTTTAACAGAAAGTCTTACCGGTACACAAACTCTCTTAAGATGCATGCCGATAAGCGTTCCGCCTATATCAATACCCGCGTGTGCCTGAATATAATCAACAAGCACAGGGTCTTTATATGTTCTGTATGCATTTGTTGCAAAAGAACCCCCCGCCTTGGGCATAGGAACGGCGGAAACTTCTTCAAGATTGTATTTTTCCATACATTCGCGCTCTATAACAAGGCTTCTGTTAAGGTGCTCGCAGCACTGTGCGGCAAGATAGATGCCCTTTTCTGAAAGAACCTCGTAAATGCCTTCAAATACAGCACCACCAACCTCAAAATTGGAATCTGTGCCGATTTTCGCACCGCACACCTCGCTTGAGGAGCATCCTACAACAAAGATGTCGCCTTTTTTAAGGTTTGCGATTTTGCAAAGCTCGGCTGCGGCTTTTTTAGCGCCATCTTTTATTTCTGTAAACATATATATTCAAAACCTTTCACCTTTTTTCCTATATTATATACCTGTTTTGAAAAAAAAGCAATATCTGTGCATATATTATTCTGAGGTGATTTTATGCAAGAAGAACAGTGTATGTGTTACATAACCTATGCAGTGCCGAAAAATATGCTTCCGCAGTTTATGGGAATGGAGACTTCCGCACCGCAGAATTTACTGTATTCTCCGGATTTTGAACCAGAGTGGTATAGGCGCAGTTCTTTTCCGGAAGACGATACGGAGGATTAAAAATGCTCAAAGCGCAAAGGAAAATAAATTATTATAACAGAAGCATTGTGTTATAAACAAAAATGTGCATTTCAGGGTTGTCCCAGAAATGCACATTTTCAAATTAATGATAATTATCTTCCGTTTTCCTCGATGTGTTCCGACAATATCTTAGCCGCGCTTCTTACGAATGCAAGGCAAGGTCTTTTTGCGTAATATTCGGGATTTCTGGGTGAAGGCTCAGGCTTTTGAGCCCCGTCAACACCTAATAATTCTCGGCAAATGATGGTCTTGTATTCACTCTTGAATTCATTTGCAAGATTCTGCACCTTTGTATAAAGTGCCTTTTTTTCGTCATCGGCTTTTGCATCGTCATATCCGTAAAGCGTCCCGAGCACCATAAACATACCGCTTGCTGCACCGCATACCTCACGGAGTCTGCCCATGCCGCCGCCAAATGCAGAAGACATCTTAAGTGCCTGACTTTCAGAAAACCCCATTTCTTCGTGAAATGCTGCAAAAACCGCCTGTGCACAGTTGTAGCCATCGGTAAAATATTTTCCTGCAAGCTCTTCATGCTTGTTCATAAAATCAACTCCTTTTCGCTATTTTACCACAAAAAATCTTGAATGTAAATCTTCCTGCTTAAAAAAGTGTAAAATGGGGTTTGGAGAAAAATGCAAAAGAAGGAACCCGCTTTCGGCGGTGCTTCTTAGGGATTCATCTCTAAGAAGCACCGCCGTTTTGCGAGTTCCTTCGTTAAATTATACGCTTTTTATCAAGCCGTAAGCTTAGTTAATGCCGTATGCAAGCATAGCATCTGCAACCTTCTTGAAGCCTGCAATGTTTGCGCCTGCAATAAGGTCATAGCCAAGACCGTACTCTGCAGCAGCGTCCACAGATACCTTATGGATGTTAGCCATAATTCCGCGGAGTTTTTCATCAACTTCCTTATCGCTCCAGCTGTAACGCATAGAGTTCTGAGCCATTTCAAGAGCTGATACTGCAACACCACCTGCATTAACTGCCTTTGCAGGTCCTATGATAAGACCAGCATCGCGAAGAAGTGCAGTTGCATCTGCTGTTGTAGGCATATTAGCAACTTCGATATAATATTTTGTACCGTTAGCAATAATCTTCTTTGCTTCGTCCTCGTTGATTTCGTTCTGTGTAGCGCAGGGCATACAGATATCGACCTTAACACCCCAGGGCTTCTGCTTGGGGAAGAACTCGCAACCGAACTTATCAGCATAATCCTGAGCCTTATCACGGCCGGAAGCTCTCATTTCAAGAAGATATTCAACCTTTTCATCTGTAACAACACCGTCAGGATCGTAAACATAGCCGTCAGGACCGGAAATTGTAACAACCTTACCGCCAAGCTCTGCAACTTTCTTACAAACACCCCATGCAACGTTACCGAAACCGGAAACTGCAACGGTTTTGCCCTTGATTGTATCGCCGAAGTGTGCGAGAACCTCCTCTACATAATATGTAGCACCAAAACCTGTAGCTTCAGGTCTTACGAGAGAACCACCGTATGCAAGGCCCTTACCTGTAAGAACACCGTTTTCCCAGGTATTCTTGATTCTCTTATACTGACCGTAAAGATAACCGATTTCTCTTGCGCCAACGCCGATATCTCCTGCGGGAACGTCAACGTCAGGGCCGATATGACGGTAAAGCTCCATCATAAAGCTCTGGCAGAAACGCATGATTTCACCGTCAGACTTACCTCTGGGGTCGAAATCACTACCACCCTTACCGCCACCGATAGGAAGACCTGTAAGGCTGTTCTTGAATGTCTGTTCAAAACCGAGGAATTTGATAATTCCGAGATATACTGAAGGATGGAAACGAAGGCCGCCCTTGTAAGGTCCGATAGCACTGTTGAACTGTACACGGAAACCTCTGTTTACATGTACCTTACCGTTATCGTCAACCCACGGTACGCGGAAAGAGATAACTCTGTCAGGCTCAACCATTCTTTCGATGATGCCTTCTTTTTCAAGCTCAGGTCTCTGCTCGACAACATACTCGATGCTTTCGAGCACTTCTGTTACAGCCTGGATAAATTCCGGTTCGTTGGCATCTTTCTTTTTAACATCCTCAAGGACACGGAGTAAATATTCGTTTTTCATAAAAAAACCTCCAAATTACAACAAAATTTTTTTCTTAATATTATAGCACCCGCGAGAAAAGGTGTCAATGTTTTTTTGCCTAAAAACCCGAATAAAATCGGGGTTTTAACAAAAAGCAACAATATGAAACAGAAACAAAACTTTTCTGAAAGAAAAGCGATAAAAATAATGGAAAATTCTAGGTTTGCTTCATATATATTATATTCGGGGGAGAATTTACGGGGAACAGAAAAACAAAATTACCTCTTGATAATTCACCGCATATATATTATATATAATAGGAAGAAAGTCGTGACAAAACAGTAAAAATGCCCTTGTTTTTTGCACCAATGTGACATAAACCACGTTTTTATGTCAGAACTTTTACAAAACATTACAGTTTCGTTACAAGTGGAAAAGTAGTATTGACGGATTAAAAAACAGGTGTTATAATCGCAGTATAGTAACGGGGGATTTCCCCACTACTGTAGCTTTTGGTGAATTTGAAAGAGGTCGCCGAAAGTAAAAACGAACTCTTTCAAAAATATAATTTTATAGGAGGATGAGATTATTATGACAAATCTCAAGAAGACACTCGCAGTTGTTCTTGCATTTGCTATGATGCTCAGCGTTGGTAGCGTATTCGCATACTCAGACGTTGAAGCAGGAACAGCAGTTTCAGAGGCTGTTGCTGTTCTTTCTAACCTTGATATCCTTCAGGGCTTTGAAGACGGTACATTCAGACCTGACGAAACAGTTACAAGAGCTCAGATGGCAGCTATTATCTGCCGTATGCTCGGTTATGAAGAACAGGCTCAGTCAAGCAAGGGTACAACAGTATTCGCTGACGTGGCTGGCGAACACTGGGCTTCAGGTTACGTTAACGTAACACAGGCACAGGGTATCATCACAGGTTATGGTGATGGTAACTTCGGTCCTGAAGACAAGGTTACTTATGAGCAGGCTATCAAGATGATCGTTTCAGCTCTTGGCTACGACATCGCTGCAGCTCGTAAGGGTGGTTACCCCTCAGGTTACCTTGCAATCGCTTCAACAGAAGGTATCACAAAGAGAGCTGGCGGTAAGGTTTACGATGCAGCAGCTAGAAGCACAATCGCTGTTCTCGTTTACAACGCTCTTGATGTTCAGCTTATGGATCAGCGTTCATGGGCTACAGACGGTACAGATACTTTCGGTAAGCAGGCAGAAACAGTTCTTACAAAGCATCACGGTATCTATAAGTTCAGAGGTACAATGTTAGGTACTCCTGTTTCTTATGTAGCAGACGGCGTTTACGATCCCGATAAGACACCTATGGCTACAATCATCGATGCAGAAGAGCTTATCTACTCTTCAAGCGATCTTCCCAGATGGGTTGATGATGAATACGATTACTACCACGGTGATAAGATTGAAGACGGCACATACACAGCAGTAGCTACAAAGGTTGATGTTAACGCATACCTTGGTAAGTCTGTTCTTATCTACGGTGGTGAAGACAGAGTTACAGGTAAGGAAACAATCTTTGCTATTACAGAAGACGGCACAAAGAATGCTGCTTTTAAGATCAGTGCAACTCAGCTCGTTGAAGAAGGCGAAAAGTACTGGGATGAAGATCATGACGGTGAAGATACAATCGGTTACAGAGTAGCTGGTTCTAACAAAGTTAAGGACATCTCTCTTGCAGCTAACCCCACAGTATATGTAAACTTCGACATGGTTGGTTCAACTGTTCACACAACAGAAGATCTTGCAGCTCTTTACGAAGAAGACTTCGGTGGTACTGCAGAATTCATTTCTAACGACGCTGACAGCGAATACGAAATCATCCTTGTTACAGCATATGATGATGAAGCTGTTATCGAAGCAGTTGAAGAAGAAGACGGCGCTCTTCTCTATGAACTTTACACAGGTGATATGCCTGATGAAATCGTTCCTGAAGATGAAGACTCACTTGTAATCATCTACAGAGATGGCGAACTTGCTACAGCAGAAGACCTCACTGAAGGCGACACAGTTTCTTATGTAGAAGTTGCTGAAAACTTTGATATGTACTTCGTATCATCTAAGTCAGTTGAAGGCGAAGTTGAATCATGGGATGTTGAAAACCATTCAATCACAGTAGCTGGCGAAGACTATACTCTTTCAATGGCTAACGATTTCTATGACGAACCCGACAAGCTCGCTGGTGAAGCAGGTATCTTCTTCCTCAACGTTGACGGTCAGGTAGCTCATAGCGAAACAGATCCTACAGCTATAGGTAACTATGCAGTAGTTCTTGCTGCTTACGAAACAGCAAGCGGCCTTAACAAGGGCACATTCCTTCAGGTAGTTCTCGCTGACGGTACTCTTGCTGAGTACGAAATCAGCAACAAGGCTAAGGTTTACGATGCAGATCGTGAAGTAGTTCTTGAAAACGCAAAGGATGACAAGGATACAGAAGATCGTGAAGATAAGGTTGTTTACGACTTCTTCACAGATATGTTGACTATTGAAGATCCTGATGCAGATGATGAAATCTACAGAGCAGACGTAGCAGACTTCTATGCAGATGATGCTAATCTCGTTGTTAAGCTTAATGTAAGCAACGACAAGATTACAAAGGTTAGACTTTTCGCAGCTGGTCCTAAGGACGAAGATGCAGAAGAAAAGTTTGATGCAGAAGCTATGTCTATCGGTAAGATCGACCTTACAGAAAAGACAGTTGTATTCGCAGTTAAGCAGACAGAAGGCTTTGTAGAAGCTGAAGATATCGTTATCGGTACTCCCGCAAGCTTCTTCTCAGACGATTCTGCAATTAAGGGCGACGTACTCGCTTATGACGAAGATGATAAGTCAAACACATACGGTGCACTCGTTGGTTTCAACATTGCTAAGGCAGTTAGAAACACATCTGATGTATTCGTAGTAACAGGCGTTAAGACAAGAATGATCGACGATTCAGAAGCTTATGTTCTTTCTGGTATCCAGAACGGCGACAAGATTTCTATCACACTTTACGATTCTGACAACGACTTCGAAGGTGGAGATCCTGAAGACATCGGTAAGGGTGACGTTCTTCTTATCGCTGATGCAAACGGTGACGGCATCGTTGCTGACTATGCAGTTCTTGTAGACTTCGATAAGGAAGATCCTGATACAGTAGTAGCAGAAGCTTTCGAAGCTCTTGAAGATGATGACATCTACAGCGGTTACGGTTTAGTTAACTACTCAGGTAGCAACAAGTTCGGTATCGATGGTATCATCACAAATGACCTTGATGGCGAGCCCGTATTCGGTGTATGCGTACCTGAATTCGAAGATGGCGAAATCACAGGTTACACAGGTGATGCTCACAACTACAGAAGCGCAGCTCAGTTCACACTTGTAGACTTCGCTGCAAACGCTAAGAACCCTGAAGTATCTTCTAAGAAGGGTAGCAAGTCACTCTTCAACGTTGAAAAGTATGAATCTTATGCATATGTAAGATACGTTGATGGTAAGCTTGCAGAAGTTGTAGTATTCAGAATGGACGAATATGAAGACTAATCTTTGACTCTTATAAAATTAGTCAATTAAAAAAAGGCAGTCCCTCCGGGGACTGTCTTTTTTTGCCGTTATTAAAATGTGAAATGAGAAGTTCGAAATGAATGTAAATTTTCTCATAAGAGAAAATTTTTGATTGTAAGGAGTTGCGTAAATTAAAACGCAGGAAACTGTGTTAACACTTATTTTGGGTGCGACGAGGGTGAAGCGGCACGCTTCAAAAATAAATACTTGACGAAGTGAATTTTGTGTGATAAAATACTTCCATAAAAGCTTTGACGGAGACAGTAGCCTTGGATGGGGTATCTGAGAGAGGGATGCATTTGCTGGAAGCATCCTATACAACGCCTTGGTGAACACCACTCCCGAGCTGCAGCGCGGAAAGGGAACGAGTATGTGCTGTCGTGAGCCTGCGTTAATGGTTAAAAGAGTGACGGGCAACCGTAATTAGGGTGGAACCGTGCGAAAAGTATTTTGCACCCCTATTTTGAGTATAAGGCTCAAAGTAGGGGTGTTTTGTTTTGCAACGTGATGCAATAACCTTGATTTTGGGCAATTATCGAAATAAGTATGAAAAAATTATTTTTTTGAAAGGATGATAAATATGGCAGAAATGAACGAGCTGCAAACCTTAAGACACTCTGCGTCTCATGTTATGGCGCAGGCTGTTAAGAGACTTTTCCCCAATGTAAAACTTGCGATAGGACCTGCTATTGATACAGGCTTCTATTATGATTTCGACACAGACACTCCGTTTTCTCCCGAAGACCTTGAGAAAATTGAGGCGGAAATGAAGAAAATCGCCAAGGAAAATCTCAAGATTGAACGTTTTGAACTTCCTAAAGAAGAGGCGCTTGAGCTTATGAAGGATGAGCCTTATAAGGTAGAACTTATTAACGACCTTCCCGAGGGCGAGGTTATTTCTTTCTACAAGCAGGGCGAATTTACAGACCTTTGTGCAGGTCCTCATGTGAATTACACCAGCAAAGTTAAGGCGTATAAGCTCCTTAGTGCTACCGGTGCTTACTGGAGAGGCGATGAAAAGAACAAGATGCTTCAGCGTATTTACGCAACAGCATTTCTTAACAAGGAAGACCTTGAAGCAGAACTTGAAAGACGCGAAGAAGCAAAGAAGCGCGACCACAACAAGCTCGGCCGTGACCTTGAGCTTTTCACAACAAGTGATGTTATCGGTCAGGGGCTTCCCATACTTCTCCCCAAGGGTGCAAGAATCATTCAGCTTCTTCAGAGATTTGTTGAAGATGAAGAGCAGAAACGTGGCTGGCTCCTTACAAAGACTCCCCTTATGGCAAAGAGTGACCTTTACAAGATTTCAGGTCACTGGGATCACTATCAGGACGGTATGTTTGTAATGGGCGATGAGGAAGTTGATAAGGAAGTGTTTGCTCTTCGTCCTATGACCTGCCCATTCCAGTATCAGGCATATCTTAACCGTGGAAGAAGCTACCGTGACCTTCCCATGAGACTTAACGAAACATCAACTCTTTTCCGTAACGAAGCTTCCGGTGAAATGCACGGTCTTATCCGCGTAAGACAGTTCACTATTTCAGAAGGTCACCTTATGTGTACTCCCGAACAGCTTGAGGATGAATTCAAGAATTGTCTCGAACTTGCTATCTATATGCTTAAGACTCTTGGTCTTTACGAGGATGTTTCCTACCGTTTCTCACAGTGGGATCCTGCTGACCGCGACAAGTACATTGGTACAGATGAGCAGTGGGATGAAGCGCAGTCTATGATGGCAAAAATTCTTGATCATCTTGAAATTCCTTATAAAGTTGGTATCGGTGAAGCTGCGTTCTACGGTCCTAAGCTTGATATACAGATTAAAAATGTATTCGGTAAGGAAGATACTCTTATCACAATCCAGATTGACCAGATGCTTGCCGAAAAATTCGGTATGGAATATGTAGATAAGGACGGCTCAAAGAAGCATCCCTACATTATCCACAGAACATCTATCGGCTGTTACGAAAGAACACTTGCACTTCTTATTGAGAAGTATGCAGGTGCGTTCCCTGTATGGCTTGCACCTGTTCAGGTTAAGCTTCTTCCCATTGCAGACCGTCACCTTGACTATATCTACGAAGTTAAGAAAGAGCTTGAAAAGAGTGGTATCGTAAGAGTAGAAATTGACGACCGCAGTGAGAAAATCGGTTACAAAATCCGTGAAGCACAGCTTGAAAAAGTTCCTTATATGCTCCTTGTGGGTGATAAGGATATCGAAAACAATACCGTTTCTATCCGTGACCGTCGTGACGGTGACATCGGTAGTATGGCGCTTGCTGATTTTATTGCAAAGATTACAGAGGAAGTTGCAAATAAAACAATTAAATAAATTAAAAAACAAAGGAAGGAACTCTCCAAATTTTGGAGAGTTCCTTTTCTTGCACATACAGATGAATTTAATATAAGGAAACATAAATAAAATTTGTCCTTTTTGGTCTGGGCATTTTTAACATCCCCGAATTATGAATAAATTTGAAATATTTCCAAATAATACTTGACAATAGACAATAGTAGTGGTACATTATTGTTAGCACCGAAGGAAAGTGAGTGGTAACAAATGGACAAAAACAGAACTGAAATTCATACAGTGAGATATTTTATACATTGGAAAAGGGGTGAGCATATGGAGCTTTCAGACAGAAAAAAGGCAATACTTCAGGCAATAATTGAAGATTATATTTCAACTGCAGAGCCCGTAGGCTCACGCAATATTGCAAAAAACCACGACCTTGGACTCTCTGCTGCAACAATCCGTAACGAGATGGCAGACCTTGAGGAAATGGGTTATCTGGATAAACCCCACACCTCGGCAGGCAGAATCCCGTCGGAAATGGGTTACAGATTTTATGTGGATTCCCTTATGCACCGTTACAGCCTGACTATTGACGAAATTTCAACTCTTCAGCGGAGCATGGACAGAAAATACAATCAGCTCGAAAATGTGATTTCGGAAATATCGGATATAATTTCAAGGGCAACAAATTATCCGGCAATTGTAGAGCTTCCTATGGCAAACAAAAGCAGACTCCGCAATCTTAAGATGATGCTTATTGAAGAGGGCTCGGTTATGATTGTGGTTGTTACTGATGCCGGTGTTGTAAGAAATAAGCACATCACTGTAAGCAGGGAAATAAATTATGAGATAATAGACACCATTTCAGAATTTTTGTCGGGGCAGCTTACGGGGCTTTCAGCAGATGATTTTACGGCAGCACGTCTGATGCTTATTTATGAGGCGATGTCCTCTTACGGAGAGTTTTTGCGTGCAGTTGTGGAATTTGTGCTTGAGTGCCTTGTTAACACTCAGAACAGGGTTTATGTCGGCGGTGCGGCAAATATCCTCAACAATCCGGAATTTGAAAATATTGAAAGAGCAAAAGAGTTTCTTTCGTTTATAGACAGTCGGGAAAATGTGTCCAACATGCTCAGCCTTATGGGTGAAGGCTCGGATGAGCATATAAGTATAAAAATAGGCAGTGAAAACGGTGTTGAAGCCATGCGTGACACAAGCCTTATAGTGGCAAATTACAGCGTCGGAGATAAGCTTCACGGAAAGATAGGCATTATCGGTCCTAAGCGTATGAACTACGCCAGAGTGGTGTCATCACTTGAGCTTATAAATGACAAGCTTGGAGAAATATTGAGCAGAATGCTTTACGGAAATAACGAGGAAAGGTGATATATATGGCAACAAAGAAGAAAACAGAAGAAAAAAAGCCAAAGACAACCAAAGAAACGGTAGAAGAAACTGTAGAGAAAAAAGAAGAAGAAACTGCTGTTGAGGTTAATGAATTTGAACAGAAGTGGCAGGATGTAAACGAAAAATATCTTCGCACTCTTGCAGAATACGATAACTACCGCAAGCGTACTATTAAAGAGAAAGAAAGTATTTATCCTGAGGCAAAGGCGACAGTGGTGGAAAAATTTCTTCCCGTTATGGATAATTTCCAGAGAGCGATTGACTCAGCAGAAAATAAAGATGCTTTTTACGACGGTGTTGTAATGCTCAAAAAACAGATGGACGATGTGTTTACTTCTCTCGGTGTTGAGGAAATCAAAGCGGTGGGAGAACCGTTCAATCCTGATTTTCACAATGCAGTAATGCATATTGACGACGAAGAAGCAGGCGAAAATGTAGTTGTCGAAGAATTTCAGAAAGGCTACAAAATCGGAGAGCGTGTAATTCGTCACAGTATGGTAAAGGTAGCGAACTAAAAATTAGATTATAATTTTTTAATATATTTGGAGGTAAAAATTATGGCAAAGATTATTGGTATTGACTTAGGTACAACAAACTCATGTGTTGCAGTTATGGAAGGCGGCGAGCCCGTCGTTATCGCAAACGCAGAAGGTGCAAGAACTACTCCCTCTGTTGTTGCTTTTACAAAAACAGGTGAGAGACTTGTTGGCCAGGTTGCAAAGAGACAGGCAGTTACAAATCCCGACAGAACTATTATTTCTATAAAGAGAGAAATGGGTACAGGCTACAAAGTAAACATTGACGACAAGAGCTATACCCCTCCCGAAATCAGTGCAATGGTGCTTGCAAAATTAAAGCAGGATGCTGAAAGCTATCTCGGTGAAACTGTTTCTCAGGCAGTTATCACAGTTCCTGCATATTTCTCAGACGCTCAGCGTCAGGCTACTAAGGATGCAGGTAAGATTGCAGGTCTTGAAGTTCTCCGTATTATAAACGAGCCTACTGCGGCTGCATTTGCGTACGGTATGGACAAAGAAAATGACCAGAAGGTTATGGTTTATGACCTTGGCGGCGGTACATTTGATGTATCTATCCTTGATATCGGCGACGGTGTATTTGAAGTTCTTGCTACAAATGGCGACACAAGACTCGGTGGTGACGACTTTGACGATGCTATCATCGGATATCTTGTTGCAGAATTCAAGAAAGAAAACGGAATCGACCTTTCAACAGATAAAATGGCTATGCAGAGACTTAAGGAAGCTGCAGAAAAGGCTAAAATTGAGCTTTCAGGCGTTACAACAAGCACAATCAATCTTCCTTTCATCACTGCAGACGCATCGGGCCCCAAGCATCTCGACATCACTCTTACAAGAGCTAAGTTCAACGAGCTTACAGCTTCTTTGGTAGAGCGTTCAATTATTCCTACAAAGAAAGCTCTTTCCGATGCAGGTCTCTCTGCAAACGAAATTGACAAGGTTCTTATGGTTGGCGGTTCAAGCCGTATCCCCGCAGTTAACGAAGCTGTAGAAAAGCTTATCGGCAAAACTCCCGATAAGGGCATCAACCCTGACGAATGTGTTGCTCTTGGTGCGGCAATTCAGGCAGGTGTTCTCGGTGGCGATGTAAAAGATATCGTGCTTCTTGACGTTACTCCCCTTTCTCTCGGTATTGAGACAATGGGCGGAGTTTGCACAAAGCTTATCGAAAGAAATACAACTATCCCCGTAAAGAAGAGCCAGATTTTCTCAACTGCTGCTGACAATCAGACAAGCGTTGACATCCATGTTCTTCAGGGCGAAAGAGAAATGGCACAGGATAACAAGACTCTCGGTAACTTCATCCTTTCAGGTATTGCTCCTGCTCCCAGAGGAGTTCCGCAGATTGAAGTATCTTTCGATATCGACGCTAACGGTATCGTTAATGTAAGCGCGAAGGACCTCGGAACAGGTCAGGAACAGAAGATTACTATTACAGCATCTTCAAACCTTAGCAATGAAGATATTGACAAGGCGGTTAAGGAAGCTGAACAGTACGCAGAAGAAGACAAAAAGCGTAAGGAAGCTATTGATGTTCGTAACAACGCAGATCAGCTCGTTTATCAGAGTGAGAAGACTCTCTCTGAAATCGGAGATAAGGTAGACCAGGCTGAGAAGGATGCAGTACAGGCAGAAGTGGATAAGGTTAAAGAAGCGCTCAAGGGCGACAATACTGATGCTATCAAGACTGCAACAGATGCTCTTCAGAAGAAGTTCTACGAAATCAGCCAGAAGCTTTACGCACAGGCTAATCCTCAGGGTCAGCCCGGACAGGATGCAGGTGCACAGCCCGGTGCAGATAACGTTTACGACGCTGACTTCACAGATACAACAAATAACTAAAAAAGTATAATTAAGAATGCAGAGTGCGAAGTGGGGAAGAATGTATAATTCGAAGTTCGAAATTCGAAGTTCGAAGTGAATGTGGATTTTCGCCAAAGCGAAAATCTTCCTTCATTTCGCATTTTGCATTTCGCATTTCGCATTTAAAATTAGAGGTGCAATATGGCAGATAAAAGAGACTATTACGAGGTGCTGGGAGTACAAAAAGGTGCTTCAGACGATGAAATAAAAAAAGCATACAGAAAGCTTGCAAAAAAATATCACCCCGACCTTAACAAGGATAATCCCGATGCAGAAGTAAAATTTAAGGAAGCGGCAGAAGCTTACGAAGTTCTCAGCGATTCCGAAAAACGCAGTCGCTACGACCAGTTCGGTCACGCAGGAGTTGACCCCAATCAGGGCTTTGGTGGCGGAGGCGGCTTTGGCGGTGGCTTCGGCGGCTTTGATATGGGCGATATTTTTGACAGCTTCTTTGGTGGCGGCTTCGGTGGCGGCAGCCGTTCAAGAAGAAACGGCCCCGTCCGCGGTGGAGACATTCAGCAGGCAGTGGAGCTCAGCTTTGAGGAAGCGGCATTCGGTTGCAAGCGCAAGATAAAAATTGTTCGCAGCGAAAACTGTGAACAATGCGGTGGCAGCGGTGCAAAGAAAGGCACATCGCCTGTTAAGTGCAGTAAATGTAATGGTACGGGACAAATGCGCTCTGTCCAGAACACTCCTTTCGGTCAGTTTGCATCTACCACTACCTGTAACGCCTGCGGAGGCAGAGGAACGACAATTACCGACCCTTGTCCTACCTGTAACGGCAGCGGTCATATCAGAAAACCTCGCGAGCTTGAGGTTAATATCCCTGCAGGAATAGACCACGGACAGACTGTTTCTGTAAGAGGACAGGGTGAAGCGGGTTTACGGGGCGGTCCCGCGGGAGATTTACTTATAACGGTGTACATCAAAAAGAACAATGTCTTCACCCGTGACGGAAACAATGTCTATGTTGACGTTCCGATTACATTTGTGCAGGCTACTCTCGGTTGTGAAATAGAAATTCCCACTATTGACGGCAAGGTTATGCAAAAAATCCCCGAAGGCACACAGCACGGGACTAAGTTCCGTCTCCGCGACAAGGGTATTCCATCTATAAGAGGTGGCTCGCGCGGTGACCAGTATGTCCGTATAATTGTGGAAATCCCCAAGAATCTTAATGCGAAACAGCGTGAAATTCTTGAAGAATTTGCAAAGGAAAGCAATGAGAAAAACTATAATCAGAAAAAGAAATTTTCCGATAAACTCAAAGATTACTTTAAGTGAGAGGAGCTATGACTATGGATTGGCTTCAGGTAAGCATATATACAACTCCCGAAGGGATTGACCCTCTTTGCGGAAGACTCTATAACCTTGGAGTAACGGGTGTCGAAATTGTCGACAAGGACGATTTTGAGGATTTCCTTGAAAACAATAAGCAGTACTGGGACTATGTTGACGAAAAGCTTGTGGAGGAAATGAGTGGCGAAACAAGAGTAAAAATCTATGTCAGCGATAACGAAAACGGGCACAAGCTTTTGCAGAGTGTCCGCGATGACCTTATTGCATTCAAGAGTATTGATGCAGAGGACGCTTTCGGCAGTCTCCGTGTGGAGCTTGACACAATGCACGAGGAAGACTGGGAAAATAACTGGAAACAGTATTTTAAGCCCATTTATGTGGGTGACAGACTTGTTATTAAGCCCGAATGGGAAACAATTCCCGATAAAGACGGCAAGATTGTATTCAATATTGACCCGGGAATGACTTTTGGCAGCGGTCAGCACGAAACTACCCGTCTTTGTGTTGAAACCCTTGATACTCTCATAAAAAAGGGCGACAAGGTGCTTGACCTTGGTTGCGGAAGCGGTATCCTTTCAATTATAGCTCTTATGCTTGGTGCAGGTGAGGCGAGAGCCGTTGACATTGACCCCAACTGCAAAAAAATTGCGTATAGCAATGCGTCGCTTAACGGTATCGGTAAGGATGTTTATACTGTGCTTGACGGAAATATACTAACTGACGAAAACTTCAAGGAGGACACGGAAAAAAACGGTCCCTATGATGTTGTAGTTGCAAATATTGTTGCAGATGTTATAATTCCTCTTGCATCGGATGTAAAACGCTACATAAAAAAAGGCTGCACATTTGTGGCAAGCGGTATTATTGAAATGCGCATTGATGAGGTAAAGGCGGCAATTGAAGAAAACGGATTTACTATCCAGGAAATCAAGAAAGAAAACGACTGGTACTGTATAGTATCAAGATAAGGTATTGTTATGGCTAATTTCTATATAACGAAAGACGATATAAAAGAGAATATTGCCACAATAAAGGGAGAAGAGGCACAGCACATCAGCCGTGTTCTGAGAATGAAAAAAGGCGATACGGTTACACTTTGCGACGGAGACGGCATTTTTCACGATGCAACACTTACGGACTTTGACGACAAAACAGTTATCGCACAAATCACAGCGTCCTATAAAGCCCCGACAGAACCCAAAGTACAGCTTACTGTATTTCAGGGAGTGCCGAAAAATCCCAAGCTAGAAACAATTATTCAAAAGCTGACGGAAATCGGAGCAGTAAGGCTCGTTCCCATGGATACAAAGCGCGCCGTGGCAAAGCTTGACAAAAGTGCAAAGGTTGAACGTCTGCGCAAAATAGCACTTGAGGCGGCAAAGCAGAGCAAGCGCGGCATCGTGCCGGAAGTAACAGAGGCAGTTTCCTTTAAAGACGCTTTGAAAATGGCGACAGAATCCGACCTTGCTCTTATCCCATACGAGGAAGAAAGAGAGGTTTCCTTAAAAAGTGCGCTGAAAGGTAACACCCCTATAACAGTTTCTATTATGATAGGACCTGAAGGCGGTTTCGACGAAGAGGAAATAAGGCTTGCTAAAGAAGCGGGCGTAAAAAGCGTAACTCTCGGAAGAAGAATCCTGAGGACTGAGACTGCACCGCTTACAGTAGCATCAATCGTTCTTTATGAGCTTGGAGAAATGGAATAAAGGAGAATAAATATGGCTATTTTTAACAAATCAGACATTTTAATACCGAAAAACACAGACTTTACAAAATGGGCGGTTGTTGCGTGCGACCAGTATACATCACAGCCCGAGTATTGGCAGAAGGTTGCCGAAATTGCAGGCAATAGCCCCAGCACTCTTAATCTTGTTTATCCCGAGGCATTTTTGTCAGAGGGCGATGCCAGAATAGAGAAAATCAACTCCGCAATGGTAAAATACTCCGAGGAAGGAATTTTCAAAACATATAAAAACTGCTTTATATATATTGAAAGAACTCTTTCGGGCGGTAGAGTCAGAAAAGGCATTGTCGGTGCAATAGACCTTGAGGATTACGATTTCCATAAGGGCGTAAAATGCCCCATAAGAGCAACCGAAGGAACTGTTCTTGAAAGAATTCCTCCCCGCGTTAAAATCCGTGAGAATGCACCTCTGGAGCTTCCTCATGTAATGCTTCTTGCAGATGATAAGGAAAAAACCATTATCGAAAAAATTGAAAAAGGCAAAAAGATATATGACTTTGAGCTTATGCAGAATGGCGGACATCTTACAGGCTGGCTTGTAGAAGGAGAAGAAGCAGATAAACTTCTTGAAAGAGTGGAAGAATTTGCTAAAAATGCTCCTGACGGTCTTGTGTTTGCAGTAGGTGACGGAAATCATACTCTTGCAACAGCAAAAACCTGCTGGGAAAATGTGAAGGCAAATCTCACGGAAAAAGAGAAAGAAACACATCCTGCCCGTTTCTGTCTTATTGAGCTTGAAAACATCCATGACGATGTTCTTGAATTTGAGCCTATCCACAGAGTGGTGTTTGGCGTAGAGGACAAGAATAAGTTTATAAGAGAGCTTATCGAAGAGCTTGGATGTACAAATCTTAATAACGGCGGAGAAAAAATTGTTATTACAAAAGACGGAAAAAAGCTTCCCTTATATATAGGAAAACCAACAAGTCCTCTTGCTGTCGGAACGGTGCAGAAGTATCTTGATTCAATCGGTGCTGAGGTTGACTATATTCACGGTGAGGATGTAACAACCGAGCTTTCAAATAAGCCCGGTACAGTGGGAATACTTCTTCAAAAACCTGAAAAAAGCAGCCTTTTTGAGACCGTTATAAAAGACGGTGCACTTCCCAGAAAAACCTTCTCAATGGGTGAGGCAAATGAGAAAAGATTTTATGTGGAAGCAAAGAAAATTAAGTGAATTATCTGAAAAATATTACGCAAAAAACAAACAAAAAGTACTGAAAAACTCGTCCGCAACATAAATTGTAACAAATAGCGGAATTAACAAAACCCCAATATCTTGGGGTTTTGTATTTTTGCAGGCACTAAAATTTAAAAAAATGTTACAAAGTTATAACAAAAATCGCAAAAAAGCTTGACAAAGGTCGAATGTTTGTTTATAATTGGCAATGGAAAAGGACGTGTATATTGATGTTTAAAAACAGAAAATTCAGAATGCTTACAGCATTTATCTGTGCTGTAGCGCTTATGGTCATAAATGCATCACTTGCATTTGCGGCACCGTACAGCTACAACAGTGTAGAAGATATAAGAAGCAAAGCCCTTACAAATTATCTTTCTTCAAAGGGCATCCTCTCGATGGGTAATGCAATCAGTGCTGCAAAAATAAATGCGGCAACAGAATCTTCTCAGGAAGTAGTTACGGAAACAGTAAAAGAAATTGTAAACTATAACACAATAAAGAGACTTAACTCATCTCTTTCAGAAGGTGACACGGTAACAATTCGTGACGGTATTCCCGGTGAAAGAGAGACCGTTTATAATGTTTGTTACGAAGATGGTGTTGAGGTATCAAGAGAAATAGTAACAAGCTACATTACTCAGAACCCTGTTGACAGAATTGTTGAGTACTGTATAGAAAATGAATCTATTCAGGCTGCAGCAGCTGCAGATGTAAGGGTAACTTCGACTGTTGACCTGTCAAAGCTTGATTATAAGTACTATATTGATTGCGAAGCTACTGCTTATGATATGTCAGCGGAAGAAAATGGCGGTTATGCAGGACAGACTGCAACCGGTGTTCCGCTTGAAAAAGGTGTTATAGCAGTAGACCCCAGAGTAATTCCTCTCGGATCAAGAGTATATGTGGAAGCTATTGACGGCAGTTGGTCTTACGGCTATGCAGTTGCAGCTGATACAGGCGGAGCTATAAAGGGTAAGAGAGTAGACCTTTGCTTCAGAACAAGAAAAGAATGTATCCAGTTCGGCAGAAAGCCTTGTAGAGTATACATTCTCAACTAAATATCGTTTAAAAAGCCTGTCTGAGGAAAAATTTCCTTGGGTGGGCTTGTTTTTTGAATTAAAGACGGTTGGCGCTTCATATATTTTACAGGTGATAAATATGAAAAGCGCATCCGGTCTTATGAGAAACACACTTCTGCTTACAGGGAGCAGTATTGCTCTGCGGTTGTGTGCATTATGTTTTCAGGCATATCTTGCAACAAAAATAGGGGCAGAACAGTTGGGTTTGTTCGGAATAATAACTTCTGTGGGCTCTGTTTTTGCAACAATTGCCGTATCAGGCGTCAGATTCAGCGTAACAAGGCTTACGGCGGAAGAACTGAGCTATGGAGGAGGGTATCCCTGCAGGCTTATGCGCTGTGCCTTTATTTACGCTCTGTTTTTCGGAAGCATTGCTTCTTTGGGGATGTATCTTCCGGCGGACATTCTGTCAAAAGCATATATAGGCAGTGAAGAAGCCTCCGCTGCTGTAAAGATAATGGCACTTGCAATGCCTGCCATCGGTATCGGTGCTGTGGCGGAAGGGTATTTTACCGCAAGACAGAAAATTTCAAGGCTTGTTATTATGCAGATTACAACGCAGACAGTAAGAACAGCTTTTGCAGTGGTAATGATGAGCTTTATTACGGAGAAAAGGATACATCCGGCAGACATTCTGGCAAGTTCATTCTTTGTGGGGGAAGTGCTTTATTCGGCAGGGCTGCTTGTGCTTTGTCTTTTGGAAAGGAAAACTAAAAACACATCCTGTTTTCCTCCGGGAAAACTCATAAAAACGGCACTGCCACTTGCAGTAAGTGCTTATATGCGCACAGGGCTTTCCTCTGTCGGACAGGTAATAATTCCGTCAGGATTGAAAAAATCCGGTATGACAGGAGAGAGGGCTCTTGCTACTTACGGTGTGATTACCCAGATGGCACTGCCTGTAATAATGTTTCCCATAGCACTTCTTCAGGCAATGGCAGATATGCTTGTACCGCGGCTTACTGAAGCGCAGACGAGGGGAGAGGTTCTTTCGGTCTGCTATATGGTGAGTCGTTCTCTGAGACTCGGTATTCTTTTTTGTACTATGGTTTCCGGAGCAATGTTTTTTTTCTCGGAAGAGTTGGGGGTTCTTATATACAGAAGCAATGAAGCAGGACTTTATATAAAGACCTTTGCGCCTCTTGTACCGATAATATACATAGACGCAGTAACGGACGGATGCCTGAAAGGTCTCGGAGAGCAGGTATATTCTATGGCTCTCAATGTGGCGGAGGGCGTGCTGAATGTAGTTCTGCTTTTTATTTTTCTGCCCAAAGGGGCAATTGGCGCCTATATCGTAATAATGTACATAAAAGAAGGTCTCAATACTTTTCTGAGCCTGCGTCGCCTTACAGAAGTAACAAATGTGAGGCTTGAATATAAAACTACGGTTACAGTTTCGCTGTGTGCAGTAGCAGCGTGGATTTCAACCGAAATAGTGTCGCCCGGTAATACGGTTATTAAAATTATGTTTTACATCATTTTTTATGTTGCCATGCTGTATGTATCGGACAGTGTTACACGCAATGACATAAAATGGACGGTATCGCTGTTCTTCAACAATAAAAAAGCAGGCTGAGGCTTCCCTGCGTCTTAATCTTACGCAAATTCCTGTACGTTAAAATATAATTCTTTACAAAATAATTATTTTGTGGTATTATTGTCTAAGGTGTATTTTGCTTTAAATGTAAATTCACAAACAAAAGATAGGAGTCCGGGAGATGAATTGTACAGGCTGTGGAGCTCCCTTGAAAAAAGGGGCGGAGGTCTGCGGTGCATGCGGAAAAAAGACTCAGCTGAGAGGCTATGCCGCACAACCGGAAAGGGCCATTATTGAAAAAACTTCAAACAGGGGTCTGAAAATAGCTGTAATTGCAGTATCTTGTGCATTAGTGCTGTGCATTGCGGCAATGGGTACATATTTCGGAATAAGGGCGTCGTCCCTGGGAAAAACAATCTGTTCAGATTGCGGTGCATCTTTTCGTGGGGAAGGTACTCTGTGTGAAAGGTGTATGATAGAGGCTCTTAATGCCAAGGATTGTATACAGTGCACTAATAAGCACAATACAGAAGGTTTTCTGTGTGAAGACTGTCTTGATGAAATAAACATAGGTGCGTATGCAGACAGATACTACTGTTATGTTTGTAACGAAACAATCGAGCAGGAAGAGATAACCTATATCAATCCGGACGGCTTCGTGTTCTGCGGTGACTGTGACAGCGACTATGTATGTGACGGATGTGAAAGAAAGTTCAAATATCCCGAGATAGTGTACGAGGACGGCAGGGAGATGTTCTGTGCAGAGTGTTACGAGGATTTGGTAGTTGCCGAATGTACGGGATGTCACAAAGACATTCTTTACGATGTTGACTATAAAAAAGTTGAAGGTAATTTCTACTGTATGGACTGTTACAAGACTCTTTCCCGCGGAAAGTGTATAGGATGCGGTGAAACGATATATCTTGAAGACGATTATTACGGAAAAGAAGGCAGTATGTGCTGTGAAAACTGTTACAGCGGCATTTGCAGAATATGTGATACAGTTCTTGTGGGCAGGGATTATAAAAAGGTTGACGGAAGGTACTACTGTTACGATTGCTATGGCGGAAAAGGCTATATAGGAGAGTGTAGGGACTGCGGTGACAAGGTTTTTGAAGAAAACGCAGTTGAAATAAACGGTTACTATTATTGCCACGATTGCGGCAATCCATCTGATGAAATATAAAGAAAGGCGGCTTGATTTATGAGTGAACTTATAATGCCGAAAGATTATGATGCAAAGCTTTCGCTTCGCGAGACGCAGCGCGCTATAAAAATAATAAAGGATAATTTTCAGAGAATGTTGGCGACAGAGCTTAATCTGGACAGGGTTACAGCTCCTGTTATTGTTGCAAAATCAAGCGGCATAAATGACGACCTCAGCGGTGTTGAGCGCAAGGTCGAATTTGATATGAAAGAAACAGGAGAAGTGGCTGAAATCGTTCAGTCTCTCGCAAAGTGGAAGAGAATGGCTCTTTACCGTTACGGTTACGAGCCTGACGAGGGTATCTATACAGATATGAACGCTGTCCGCAGAGATGACAAAATGGATAATATCCATTCTCTTTTTGTAGATCAGTGGGACTGGGAGAGAGTTATAAGACCTGAGGACAGAAATATAGACTTTCTCAAGAGTATTGTAAGTAAAATTGTCAAGGCGGCGGCAGATACACAAAGTGCACTTTGCGTGTCGTTTCCCTGCCTTCAGAAGACTATTGAGCGTGATGTTTTCTTTATAACTTCTCAGGAGCTTGAGGATATGTATCCGGACCTTGATAATAAGGGAAGAGAGCATGCAATCACAAAAGAGCACAAGACGGTTTTTCTTATGCAGATAGGTAAAGCACTCAGAAGCGGAAAGCCTCACGATGACAGAGCACCCGACTATGATGACTGGGAGCTTAACGGCGACATCCTTGTATGGAACGATGTTTTAGGCAGAAGTGTAGAGCTTTCGTCAATGGGCATCAGAGTTGATGCAAAGTCACTTAAAGCGCAGCTTGAACTTGCGGGAAAAACCGACAGAATGAAGTTTGATTATCATAAAATGATTGCCGACGGAACACTTCCTCTTACAATCGGTGGCGGTATCGGCCAGTCAAGACTTTGTATGCAGATGCTCGGCAGAGCCCACATTGGTGAAGTGCAGGTAAGCGTATGGCCGGAGACTATGCGCAAAGAGTGTGAGGAACACGGAATATTCTTATTGTGATTCGGGTTGTAAAAAAGCCCGGAGCGCAAAAAGGCGGCATATAATAAGTAAATTAAAGAGTTTCAAAAAAGAAAATTATTGTTTATGTTGAGAAATCGTATTTCACGATTTCTCTTCTTTTTTATGCCTTTTTGTTACAATAAGCTTTTATATTTCCGGGGAGATACCCCTGTTATCTGTTTAAACCTGCGTGAAAAATAAATATAGTCATCATATCCGCATTTTTCAGCAATTTCATAGAGGGGCATTTTTGCACCGTACACGTCAATAAGATACCGTGCGTGCTGTATGCGGATTTCTGTGAGAAATTCCGTTGGAGTTTTTCTCATTTGCTTTTTAAACTGCGCACGGATATAATCCTCGGCATAACCGCTTTTATTGAGTATATAATTAAGGTCAATGCCGGGGTTGTGGAAATTTTCCGTAATTTCACGGATAACTTCCTTAAGTGCCAGCGTCATATTATCATCTACGCGTATATTCTGAAGCAGAAAATGTGCAAAAGCATTACATAACGATGCCACATAGTCAGGATTTTCAAATCGGTTGTTATAAATCATATTTGCAAGGAGGGTACCCTCCTTTTTTTCGTTGTCTGAAATAATCATCGGTTCCGACAGATTGAAAATCTGATTGAATTTACCGTTTATATAAATTCGCTCGGGAGCAGAGTCAGGGTGTGAGCTATGCAGAGTATCAGGCGGAACTATAATAATATTTCCTGCAGAAACGGGAGTTTTTTTATCCTGAGTGCAAAAATAACTGTCTCCGTTAATATAGACAATAATTTCATAAACTTTATGTTTGTGGGGAATAGAAACCTCTTTTGTAACATTGATATTATACTTCATATCATCACCGTAAAAATTATACACTAAATCTATCTATTGTGCAAGTTAAAATATAAAAACACCTAACATATTGCAAGAAAACGTGCTATAATTCCTATGGCATTACAGAAAAGGGATGATTTTTGTGAGAAAAAGACATGTAGATATGTTACAGGGACCTATTACAAAAGGGCTTATTACAATGTTTTTGCCGATTTTGATAATGAATGTTATGACAACACTCTTCACGGTTATTGATATGACGGTGCTTCGTATCTATGCAGACGACAATGCAGTTGGCTCGGTTGGTGCATCTGGAATGCTTATCACGCTTTGTACAAGCCTTGTTATCGGTGTGTCGACAGGTGCGAATGTTACTTTGGCGCGAAGTCTTGGAAAAGGGGATCAGAAAGAGTCTGAAAGAATCGTATCAACTGCTATTCTTGTGTCAGTTTTCGGTGGTATTCTGCTTGCGGCTATCGGGATAATCTTTGCAGAAACGTTCCTCAGGCTTATGGATTGTCCGCCTGAGCTTCTTCCGGATGCTGTACTTTATTTCAGACTGTACTTTTTAGGTGTGCCCCTTTCAATGATTAACAGTTACTCAAACTCAATACTCCGCGCAACAGGCAACACGAAAAGTCCGATGAATTTTGTTCTTATCGGTGGTGTGGTAAAAGTTATAACAAACTTTATACTGGTTGCTTTTATTGGCTTGGATGTAGAAGGTGTAGGCATTGCAACTATCGTGTCGTGGCTCGTAATGGGGGCATTAGGTTTTATAGCCGTTCTGAAAAGTGACATTGTACATGTCAGGTTGAAAAAAATCAAATTCTATGTCAAAGAATTCAAGGAAATGATTTTTATTGGCATCCCGTCCGGTCTTCAGACTGCGTTGTACTCTCTTGCAAATGTTATTATCATGACAGCGGTAAACGGTTTTGGTGCCGCGGCAACAACAGGCGTTTCCATTGCAAATCAGTTTGACGGAATAATGTATCAGATTATTTATGCTCCGTCGCTGGCAACGACTCCATACGTTGCACAGAATCTTGGTGCGAACAATATTCCCAGAGTAAAAAAGACGGTTTTGCGTGCGGTGCTTATTACTGCAGGAATGGGGTTGTTTTTCGGCTCGCTTTCAGCATTTTTCTCCGGAAGTCTTTCGTCCATTATGTCGGGGAATTCTGAAGTTATAATGTATTCGCAGCAGAAAATGGTGCTTGTTTCAAGTACATATTTCCTTTCGGGAATAAATGAAATTATGGGCGGTGTGCTTAAGGGTATGGGTAAGCCTATCGTTCCTACTGTTGCTACAATGATTTATATGTGTGCAATCAGATTTGTGTGGGTGTACATAGTGTTCCCGATGTGTCCGCAGAATCTTACATATCTTTATCTCATCTGGCCTATCGGATGGATACTTTCCATTATAACACTTCTGTTTTTCTATTTCCCGGCAATCAGAAAACTGAATAAAAAAGCATTGGCTGAATAATAAAACGCGGAGCAACTGCAATGGGTAGGTGCTCCGTTTTTCTTTCATTCTGTTATCAAAATAACCAAAAATAATAAAATAATCGCAAGTCCTTTGTGCAAAATGACGAATAAAAAGAAAAATTATTGTATGATTTACGGATATATAAGAAATGGTATATGTAGTAAAATTATACTATACAAATCAGGGGATTGACGCAAAAAACTAATCAAAAAGAATTAAATCCCCGTGGAAAGGACGGATCAGACAATGAATGTATTCAGTGGCGAAAGTATTAGAAACATAGTAGTGTTAGGACACGGCGGAGCAGGAAAGACATCGCTTGTTGAGGCGATTTTACATAAGGCCGGCGCATCTGACAGATTTGGTAAGATTGCGGACGGAACTACCGTAAGTGACTATGACGCAGAAGAAATAAAGAGAAAAATTTCAGTTAACCTTTCAATGGCTCCCTGCGTATGGCATACTCCGAAAATTGCTGATTCAAAGATTAACCTTATTGACACTCCCGGATATTTTGACTTTGAGGGTGAAGTTGCAGGTGCCCTTCATGCGGCAGAAAGTGCGCTTATTGTTATCAATGCAAAAAGCGGTGTACAGGTTGGTACAGAAAAAGCATGGAAAGCTGCTACCGAGCGCGGTATGGCAAGGATGATGTTCATCAACTGTATGGATGATGAAAATGCAAACTTTGATAAAGTAGTTGCGGAAATCAATGATAAATTCGGAGCAAGTGCTGCTGTTTTCAGAATTCCGATTAAAAACGGTAAGGATATAACCGGTTATGTAAATGTGGTTAGCGGTAAGGCATACAAGGTTGAAAATGATGTAGAGACCGAAATTCCGATTCCCGCAGAGATGCAGGCAAGCTACGACAAATACCATGACAAACTGGTAGAGGCTGTTGCTCTTACAAGTGACGAGCTTCTTGAAAGATATTTTGCAGGCGATGAAATTACTGACGAAGAAATGCGCGCAGTTCTTAAAGGCAGCGTTAAGCAGGGACAGGTTGTGCCCGTGTATGGCGGATTCTGTACAGGCAAGACTTTTGCAGTTCGTTCTCTTATGGACGCAATGCTCAAGTATCTGCCTTCTCCCGTAGAAGCAGAAACTACACCGGCTTGCGATTCAGCAGCAGAGCTTAATGCTCTTACATTCAAGACACTTGCAGACTCTTACGGTAAGATTTCTCTTATCCGTGTAATGAGTGGTACACTTAAGGCTGACTCTACCGTTTATAACGTAACAAAGGGCGCCAGCGAAAGAATCGGTAAGCTCTATGTTCTCCGCGGTAAGAAGCAGGAAGAGGTTCCTGAGCTTAAAGCAGGCGATATAGGTGCAGCAACAAAGCTTGCTTGCACACTTACCGGCGATACTCTCGGTAAGCAGGGTGCAGAAGCTGTTGACGAGATTGAATTCCCCAAGCCTTCAATCACAATGGCAATTGTTCCTCTTGCAAAAGGCGACGAGGAAAAAATCAGTGCAGGTCTTGCAAAGCTTCATGAAGAAGACCCGACTTTCTCTGTTAAAACAAATAAAGAAACAAAAGAGCTTGTTATCTCAGGCGTTGGCGAGCTTCATCTTGATGTTATATCAAGCAAGCTCAAGACAAAATTCGGCGTAGGCATGGGACTTAAAGAGCCTAAGATTGCTTACAGAGAAACAATCAGAAAGCCTGTTAAGGTACAGGGCAGACATAAGAAACAGTCGGGCGGTCATGGTCAGTTCGGTGATGTATGGATTGAATTCAGCCGTCATGAAGGTATAGACCTTATCTTTGAAGAAAAGATTGTCGGTGGTGCAGTTCCGAAGAACTACTTCCCCGCAGTTGAAAAAGGACTTCAGGAATCTATTCAGAAGGGTGTTCTTGCAGGATATCCCGTTGTTGGACTTAAGGCTGTTCTTGTAGACGGCTCTTATCACCCCGTTGACTCTTCAGAAATGGCATTCAAGGTTGCGGCAGGTATCGCATATAAAGAGGGTCTTACACAGGCAAGCCCCGTTCTGCTTGAGCCTATCGGTCATCTTGAAGTTAAGATGCCTGAGGAGCTTATGGGTGATATAATCGGCGATATCAACAAGCGTCGCGGCAGAATCCTTGGTATGAATCCTATCGGTGACGGACTTGGTGAAGTTATTGCAGAAGTTCCCGAAGCTGAAATGTGTAAGTATGCAACAGACCTTCGCAGTATGACAAGAGCGAGAGGTAAGTTCACATTTGAGTTTGAAAGATATGAGGAAGCTCCCGATGTAATAGCACAGAAGGTAATTGCTGAATCGAAAGCTGAATAAAAGACTTTTTGTGGAAGTCCGCGCTTTGCGCGTACTTCTTTTGTGTAAAAGAGTGCGACGGGATATAGTGGAACACTGCTTTTTTGTGCGGAGTTTCCTTTTTTATTGACTTTGTTATAAGGGTGTGATAAACTATTAAAAGTATTTTTTACGGGAGAGAAGGATTGTTATGAAAAAGAAATTAGCTTTATTGATCAGCCTTGCACTCATACTGAATTCCTTTGCGGCAGTGTGTGCAGGAGCAGCTTCCATCGGAAGCGGAAGCATCACCTCGCAAGGTGCTTGTGTAATGGATTTTGAAACAGGTGAAGTATACTATGAGTATAACGGCAATGTTGCCAGAGTTCCTGCAAGTATGACTAAGATAATGAATGTTTATCTTATTTACGAAGCGCTCGAAAAAGGCGAAATAACGCTTGATACCGTTGTTCCTATCAGTCAGAACGTATACAATAAGTCGCGCAACTCTCTGTATCAGAGTGTTCTGCCCCTTTATTACAATCAGACATACACTGTTGACGAAATGATTGATGTAATTGTCGTATATTCCGCAAGCGGTGCGGCTGTTGCTATGGCTGAGTTAATCGGTGGAACAGAGGCAGAGTTTGTAAAAAGAATGAATGCAAAAGCAACCGAAATGGGAGTAGATGCATATTATAAGGACAGCTGCGGCATAGCTACAAACGAAATAACACCCATAGGTATGGCAAAGCTTGCAAGAAATATTATCAAGGACTACCCCGACATTCTCAAGAGAAGTGCACAGAAGAGAGTGTCTTTCCACGGAAATACATATAAAACAACAAACCATCTTCTTGATACTTATTATTACGAGGGTGCAGACGGTCTCAAGACAGGCACAACTGCTGCAGCAAGATACTGCTTCTGCGGTACTGCAGTAAGAAACGGCAGAAGAATGATTTCTGTAACAATGGCATCATCTTCAACAGGACAGCGTTTTGTGGATACTGCAACTCTGCTTAATTACGGATTCAAGTGCGCAGAGGAGAAGATGAGCATAAAATTCACCGATATGCGCACGTTTATTGACGGTGACGAAGTGCCGACCTTTGTATATAGCTCAGAAGAAACTCATGCAGCAGTAGTTGCACAGGATCTTGCCAGATATGGCTTCAATGTAAGTTTTGATGAAAATAAAAATCAGCTTACAATAGTGAAAAACACTGCTGCAGCAAAGGCGCCCTTTACTGAACTGGACTATTACAGAAACAAAGCGGGACAAAAGGCGTTTTCTCTTTCTGACAGAAATGCCACAGTTGTTCTCCGCGATGGTGCGTGCGAAAAAGTTCTCGAAGATGTCTATGACACAGGCGAATACATTTGTATTTCAATTGATGAACTTAAGGGTTTCTACGGATTTGAGTGGAATGATGCTGAGCGTGCAGCGTATATAAATACAGAAAAGGTGCTTGCATCTGCCAATATCCAGTCATCGGGCACTCCCAAGAATCCCGAGCCTGAAAAAGATTCTGCAGACGGTGCGGTGCTTCCTAATGGCGAAAAGCTTACATCAGGCAGTGCTTTTGTTATGGATTACGAAACAGGCAAGGAGCTTTACGCATACGATGCCGATAGCCAGAAAGCAGTTGCTTCAATTGCAAAGATGATGTCAATCTATGTTATATACGATGCTATAAAGAACGGAGAAATAGATTTTGACACAGTTGTTCCCATCAGCGAAAATGTATATAATCTTTCCAGAGTTGAAGATTACAAAATGATGGTTAATCTCGAATATGACGAAACCTACACTGTTGAAGAGATGATAGATATGATAATCATTGATTCAGCAGCGGCATGTGTTACCGCAGTAGCAGAGCTTATAAGCGGAAGTGAGGCGGAATTTGTCAAGAGAATGAATCTCAAGGCGGAAGAAATCGGCATTGATTCAGTTTTCTACAACGGAACGGGCGTATGCCTTAATCCTGAAACCGATAAGGAAAATCAGATGAGCGCAAGAGAGGTTGCCCTTATGACCCGCGCAATGATTGAAGATTATCCCGAAGTGCTTGAAAAAACAAAGGAAGCTTCTGTTGATTTCCACGGAAAGACATACTACAACCTTAACAAGATGTTTACCGACTATTACTACGAGGGTGCAGACGGTTTCAAAAACGGTATGACAACTGCATCAGGCTATTGTATGTGCGGAACAGCAATCCGTGACGGAAAGCGTGTCATCACAGTAACTCTTCCCTCTGATTCAAACGAAGCACGTTTTACAGATACTGCAAAAATGTTTGACTACGGCTTCAGCGCACTTGGGGTAAGCATCAGCGAAGAAGCAGCAGAGAATCCCAACGAGCCTGTATTTGGCGAAGGCGACAGTGTTAATATCAACATTGACGGAAACTATGAAATGAAATTCAGCGGTCAGCAGCCCGTTATTGTAGAGGGCAGAGCAATGATTCCTGTCCGTGAGCTTCTTGAAACCCTCGAGAAAAAGGTTGACTGGAATAATGATACCCGTCAGGCAATAATAAGTGACGATGTAACAACCGTAAAGCTTTCTCCTGACAGCTCTGTTATGATAAAAGAAGTTGTAAATCCGATTACAGGAGAAATAACAACTGAAGAGGTTAGCCTTGATGTTGCTCCAATTGTGGTAAACGGAAGAGTGCTTCTCCCGATAAGAGCCGTTGTTGAAGCGTTCGGTGCAGCAGTAATTTGGGAAAATGATACAAGAACTATACTGATAATAGCAGGTGTCTGCTGATTTTTCATCTACTTGCTCTATATATTAACTAACATATATGTATTGCGATAAACAAAAAAGAGAGAAGGATATAAAATGAAACGAGCTTTAAGCGCATTTGTGGCAGCGGTGATGCTTTTGGGGTTGTTTACCGTTGTAAGCTATGCAGCAGAAGTTGATTATGAAAAACTGTATATGGATTACGCGAAAGATGCGGATGAAAATTATGAAAACCCTCTTAATGGATTAAGCGGATTTATCCTTTTGGACCTTAACAGCGATAATATTCCGGAACTTCTGGGGTTCAGCTCCTCAGTTTCAAGTTATGACAAAAACGGAGAAATAACAGACCGCGATGACGCAGTGCGTAAGGAATATACACATAATGTGGTTTACGCATTTTCAATTGTTAACGGTAAAGTTGTTGAGAATACTCCTTGGAGAAAAGGAAACACTTATATGGCGCTGACGATGCCATACCTTCCCGACGAATATCCGGAAATGGAAACAGAGGAATTTTGCTGTCTTGCGCGTTCAAATAACGGTGAATACAGACTTATTATGTATTGCGTAGACAGTGTACATTCGAATTTTTCAACAATCTGGTATAACAGCGTCGGATTTGGCTACTCAAGGGATGAGTTTACTCCGGCAATGTATGATATGTATACCCCTGTAAAACTGCCTGTAGCAAGCATAATGTACTACAATGAAAAACTCCTCAGAAAATATACTTCAGCTGAGGCGATGCAGATCGTTCTTGATGAGTATGCAAAAGGCAACAATAAAAAATCAGACACACAGGAGCCTGTTATCGTAACATCCGAAAAAGCAGATGCGGCTTTGTTTAAGGCACCGTCCTTTAACGATGTAAGAAAAGATGACAAACACGCTGATTACATTGTCGGACTGGGATATATCAATCTTATCAGGGGCGACGAATGTGGAAACTTTAATCCTGACAAAACAGTTACCCGTGCAGAATTTTCTGCAATGATTTGCCGCATACTGGGATACGAAAAGGCGGCAGAAAAGTATAGGGGTAAAGTTGCATTTGATGATGTTCCTGCATCCCATTGGGCAAGCGGATACATTTATGCTGCGGCATATCAGGGGATAATTAGCGGATACGGTGACGGCAAATTCGGGCCTGAAGATCCGGTTCTTTATGAACAGGCAGTGAAAATGATTGTCAATTCACTTGAATACGATACGGTTGCTTTTGCTGTATCGCAGGGCATAAATTCGCTTTACGGCGCATTTCTTGAATATCCTTCAGGTTATATGACCGTAGGAAAAGAACTGGGTTTAACGAACGGTGCTCAGGGTGGGGCAGGGCTTCATATCACCAGAAAAAATGTTGCAGCTATGCTGTATAATATGGTCAATGCACAGCTTTACACCCGTTCGGGAATGAATTTTATTCCCGACAGAGGGACTTTACTCAAAAATGTTTTCGGAATTTCATCAAAAGCGGAATTTGATGAAATTATTAAAAACTCTAAAGATTTGCTTCTCGGAGAAGAACCGGCAGGGCAGGCACAGCTTGTTATAAACTATGATGCGCTTGTAAATGCCGGAGGTGTAGGTTCGGTTAAAACATCAACTTTAGGAGAAATTGTTTCGGGAATGGAGAACAGATCCTACAGCGTTGATGAACTTTCAAAACTTCTCGGTGTAAGAATAGAAAGAACTGATGAAATAATAGACGAATTAGGTGAGATGGATTGTCGTTCTTTTGAATGGAAGGAGTTTTATGTTACGATTATATCACACACCGAAGACTATGGTGCGTCTCCGGAAACAGGGGAACAGCAACCGTTTATAACCGGTGAAAATGCTGTTATGATTGATACAAACGAAATTAAAGAAGTAAAAATGAATTTCGAAGAAATGACAGTAAGCCTGAATAATAAGGATTGGTTTAGTGACCGCCTTATTGTCAGAGTGACTGCATCTAAAATTTCCTATCCGGAAATCGAATGGAGTTCTTCGAACCCGGAAGTTGCTACTGTTACTGGTTCTGACATATATGTAGGAAATATTCATGCTCATAAAGAAGGTGAAACCTACATAATGGCAAAAGTTAAGGATGGCGATAAGGTTTTCGTAGCACAGAGTAAGGTTACAGTTTTAAAATAAAACAAATGAAAGCACCGTTTAAAGGTGCTTTCATTTGTTTTATTTCTTATAATTATATCCGAAAAACTACGAATATAAAAATCTTGGTTGTTTTCCGGGCCGAATCGATAAAAAAATACTGTTTTTCCGTGTAAAATGGGTAAAATATACTTGCAATTAGTGAAAATAATGATATAATAAATTAGATAGTAAAATGGATTAGAATCGAGTAGTAGGCGATTCTGGTAAATTAGATAATAATTATAATTTATATATTTTATATGAGGTGATTTTAATGTTGAACAAGAAAACTATCGAAGACATCGAAGTAAAGGGTAAAAAGGTCCTCGTAAGATGTGACTTTAACGTTCCCCTCGATGCAGATGGAAACATCACAGACGAAAACAGAATCGTAGGCGCTATGCCCACAATCAAGTATCTTGCAGATAACGGTGCAAAGGTTATCCTTTGCTCACATATGGGTAAGCCCAAGGGTGAGCCCAAGCCCGAATTTTCTCTTGCACCTGTTGCAAAGAGACTTTCTGAAAAGCTTGGTAAGGAAGTAGTGTTCGCAGCTGACGCTAACGTTGTTGGCGACAATGCGAAGAAAGCAGTAGCAGAAATGAAAGACGGAGACATCGTTCTTCTTGAGAACACACGTTACAGAGCAGAAGAAACAAAAAATATCGAAACATTCAGCAAAGACCTTGCATCTCTTGCAGAAATCTTTGTTAACGATGCTTTCGGTACAGCTCACAGAGCGCACTGCTCAACAGTAGGCGTTGCAGATTATCTTCCTGCAGTATGCGGTTACCTTATCCAGAAAGAAATCGAGTTCCTCGGTAACGCAGTTAATAACCCCGTTCGTCCTCTTGTTGCTATCCTTGGCGGCAGCAAGGTATCAAGCAAAATCAGTGTAATTGAAAACCTTCTTGATAAGGTTGATAAGCTCATCATCGGTGGCGGTATGGCTTATACATTTATGGCTGCAAAGGGTCAGGAAGTTGGCGACAGCCTTCTTGAAAAGGACTACATCGACTACGCAAAGGAAATGATGGAAAAAGCAGGCGACAAGCTTCTTCTTCCCGTTGATACAGTCGTTGCAAAGGCATTCGATAACGATGCTGAAAGCAAGGTTGTACCTGAGGGCGGTATCGAAGCAGGCTGGCAGGGTCTTGATATTGGTCCCAAGTCAATCGAGCTTTTCTCAAACGCTGTTAAGGATGCAAAGACAGTTGTATGGAACGGACCTATGGGCGTATTCGAAATGGAGAACTTTGCAAAGGGTACAAATGCTATTGCACAGGTTCTCGCTCAGATAGATGCTACAACAGTAATCGGTGGCGGTGACAGCGTTGCAGCTGTTAACCAGGCAGGTCTTGGAGATAAGATGTCACACATTTCAACAGGCGGCGGTGCAAGCCTTGAATTCCTTGAAGGTAAGGAGCTTCCCGGTATAGTAGCTCTCGAAAATAAATAATAAGATGTATTAATTCGAAATTCGAAATGCGAAGTGAAGGAAATTTTTGCTGAAGCAAAAATGTTTGTTTTGAAATAAAAGATTTTCTTTGTGGAGAAAATCAACCAACATTTCGAACTTCGAACTTCACATTTCGAACTTAAACAATTGAAAGGATTGAATATAATGAGAAAAATACTTGCTGCAGGAAACTGGAAAATGAACAACACTCCCGCACAGGCGGAAGCTATGATAAATGAGCTTAAAGGTAAGGTTGCAGGCTGTAAGAACGACGTTCTTATCTGCCCCACATTCGTATGCCTTGAAAAGGCAGTTAAGGCTGCTGAAGGCTCAAACATCAAAATCGGTGCACAGAACCTTCACTTTGAGGACAAGGGTGCTTTCACAGGTGAAGTAAGTGCACAGATGCTTAAGGAAATCGGCGTTGAATATGTTATCATCGGTCATAGCGAAAGACGTGAGTACTTCGGTGAAACTGACGATACTGTAAACGCAAAGGTTATTCAGGCTCTTAAATACGGTCTTATCCCCGTTCTTTGCTGCGGTGAATCACTTAAGCAGAGAGAAGATACAATCACATTCGACTTTATCCGCAGTCAGATTAAGATTGCATTCCGCGGTATCTCCAAGGAAGATGCAACTAAGATTGTTGTAGCTTATGAGCCTATCTGGGCTATCGGTACAGGCAAGGTTGCTACAAGCGAGCAGGCTAATGAAGTTTGCAGAGACATCCGTGAATGCCTCAAAGGTATCTACGATGAAGAAACTGCAAATAATATCCGTATTCTTTACGGTGGCAGTGTAAACAAAGACTGCGCAGCAGAGCTTTTTGCAATGAGCGACATCGACGGCGGTCTTGTAGGCGGTGCAAGCCTTAAGCCTGAGGATTTCTCAATCATCTGCAACGCGTAATAAAACGGGATGTTAAAAATGCCCAGACCGTGTTTAAATGCGGAATTCGGAATGCGGGGTGCGGAATGTAAAACCTCGTTTGTCCGTTCGGGATTTTTCACTATTCCTTATTACAATTAAAAACAGGGGTGGTGTAAAACTTAGTTGTTACACCACCTTTTGTGGGTTTTTTTACCACAAATTTCTCTATAGAAAGGTAGTATACAAAATGACAAAGAAACCTGTTATGCTTATGATACTTGACGGTTACGGTTACAATCCCGCAACCGAGGGCAATGCAATATACAGCGCAAAAACTCCCGTTATGGATAAGCTTCTTGAATCCTGTCCCAACACGCTCATCAATGCCAGCGGTATGGACGTAGGTCTTCCCGACGGACAGATGGGTAACAGTGAGGTTGGTCACACAAACATTGGTGCAGGCAGAGTTGTGTATCAGGAGCTTACGAGAATTACAAAAGCAATCTCTGACGGAGATTTCTTTACAAACGATGCTTTTATGAAAGCTATCGACAACTGTAAGAAAAACGACAGTGCACTTCACCTTTTCGGTCTTCTTTCCGACGGTGGTGTTCACAGCCATCTTACTCATCTTTTTGCCGCTATTGAAATGGCAAAGAGAAACGGTCTTACAAAAGTTTTCGTTCATGGATTCATGGACGGCCGTGATGTATCTCCCACAAGCGGTATTGACTTTGTAAAGGATCTTCAGGATAAAATGGCTGAGATTGGCGTTGGTAAAATCGGTGTCCTTTCGGGCAGATATTACGCAATGGACCGTGACAGCCGCTGGGAGAGAGTAGAGAAGGCGTACGCAGCTCTCGTTTACGGTGAGGGTGAAAAGAATCCCGATGCAGTAGATGCTGTCAAGAAGTCTTACGACAATGGTGTAACAGACGAATTTATCGTTCCTACTGTTGTAACAGAGGGCGCAACAATCTCTGCAAACGACAGCGTTATCTGCTTTAACTTCCGTCCCGACAGAGCAAGAGAGATTACCCGTACTTTTGTGGATGCTGACTTTGACGGATTTGAAAGAAAAAATGGATTTTTCCCGCTTTATTATGTGTGTATGACTCAGTACGATGCAACTATGCCCAATGTTGATGTTGCGTTCAAGCCTGAATCACTTACAAATACATTCGGTGAATATATTGCAAGTAAGGGTCTCACTCAGCTCCGTATTGCAGAAACAGAAAAGTATGCCCATGTTACATTCTTCTTTAACGGCGGCGTTGAAGCTCCCTACGAGAATGAAGATCGCGCACTTATTGCATCTCCCAAGGTTGCAACATATGACCTTCAGCCTGAAATGAGCGCTGTTGAAGTAACCGAAGAAGTGCTTAAGAGAATTGAAAGCGACAAGTACGATGTAATTATCCTCAACTACGCAAACTGTGATATGGTTGGACACACCGGTGTGTTTGAATGTGCAGTTAAAGCAGTTGAGACTGTTGACACCTGCATGGGCAGAGTTATTGATGCAGTGAAAGCAAAGGGTGGTATTGTATGCGTAACTGCAGACCACGGTAACGCAGACCAGATGATTGACCCCGATACAAAGGATGTGTTTACTGCACATACAACAAATCCCGTACCCTTTATCGTTGCAGGCAAGGATTGTCAGCTTCGTGAAGGCGGCAGACTTGCAGATATTGCAGCAACACTTCTTGATATTATGGGACTTGAAAAGCCTTCCGAAATGTCAGGCGAAAGCTTAATAAAATAAGGAAATGTGAAAAAGGGAATGCAAAAGGCAACTTTTTAAATGCGAAATTCGGAGTGCGAAGTGCGAAATGAAGGTGAATTTTTGCTGAAGCAAAAATATTTGTTTATAAGGTTTTCTCCACAGAGAAAACCATCCATCATTTCGAATTTCGAACTTTACATTTCGAACTTACTAAAGTTCAGTTTGTGTGTTCTGAGCAATTTTTCCTATCCCTCAGGTTGATTGAATAAAAATAATTCTAAAAAAGGTGAGCTTTAATGAAAAACAAAGCTATAGGCGTATTTGACAGCGGCCTTGGCGGACTCACTGCGGTAAGAGAATTAAATAGGGTGATGCCCGGTGAAAACATCATATATTTTGGTGACACCGGGCGTGTGCCCTACGGTACCCGCAGCAGTGAAACGGTAATCCGCTATACAAAAGAAGATATTGAATTTCTCATAAGGCATGACATAAAGTTTGTAATAGCAGCGTGCGGTACGGCAAGCAGCGTTGCACTTCCACACCTTGAAGATCAATTTGACATAAAAATTATGGGTGTGCTTGAAAGTGCCTGCAATGCAGCAGTAAAAACCACAAAGAACGGAAAAATAGGTGTTATCGGTACTTCCGGTACAATAAAAAGCGGTAAGTACGAAGAAATTATAAAAGGAATAAATAAAGACCTGGAGGTTTTTTCGACTCCATGCCCAATGTTTGTTCCTCTTGTTGAAAACGGCTATGCGGAAAGTGAGGCGGCACGTCTCATTGCAAAAGATTACCTTACTTTTCTCAAAAAGGAAAAGGTGGATACACTTATCTTAGGATGCACACATTACCCCTTGCTAAAAGGCGTAATATCAGATATAATGGGAGAAGAGACAGTGCTTCTCAGCCCGGGGGAGCTTACGGCAATTGATGCAAAAGCCTATCTTATGGAAAACGGACTTCTGTCAGAAAGAATAACCGGGGGAAGGAACGAATTCTATGTTTCGGACTCTGTGGAGAACTTTGCGCAACTGGGCAGTACATTCCTCGGCTCAGACATCGGGGAAGAGGTAAAGAAAACGGAGGCTTTTACACAATGAAAAAGGATGTTTACATATCCATAAAAGGCTCGCAGTCATATGATGATGACCAGAACAAAATGGAAGTCACAACTGCAGGTAAATTTTACGATAAAGACGGCAAATATTATGTAAGTTATGTTGAGGGTGAGCTTACAGGTATGGAAAAATGCAATACCACTATCAAGGTATCACCTGACGGAACTGTGACTATGATGCGTCACGGTCAGACCAACACCCATATGATTTTTGAAAAGGATAAATGCCACATCGGGCATTATGAAACACCCTACGGTGATTTTACAATCAGTGTTACGGCAAATAAGATTGATGTTTCTCTTGATGAAAACGGGGGAAATATCGATATTGATTATATAATGGATATAAATAATGTAGCCCGTTCAAGAAACGGAATTTCACTTACTATAAGAGCATAAGAGAGGTAAAAAGTTATGGCAAATACACTTTCTCAGAAAAAATCACAGATTTACAGTGCTGTTGAGGTTGCAACTAAAAAAGCATATCCGGAGGTGGAGATACCGCAGTTCACAATAGAAAATCCCAAGGACAGAAGTCACGGTGACTATGCGGTAAACACCGCTATGATGCTTGCAAAGGCTGCAAAATCAAACCCCAGAGCCATTGCAGAAAATATTGTCGCAAATCTTGACAGTGAGGCTATCGGTGCAGAAAAAATCGAGATAGCAGGTCCCGGTTTCATCAATTTCTATCTTGACAAGAGCTATCTTTACAATGTTCTTGAAGAAATTGAAAAAGAAGGCACATCTTACGGTAATGTGAATGTTGCCGACGGTAAAAGGGTAGTTGTTGAATTTGTAAGTGCAAACCCAACAGGTCCGATGCATATGGGGAACGCAAGAGGCGGTGCGCTGGGCGATACACTCAGCAATGTTCTCAGCCGCGCAGGATGGGATGTAACCAAGGAATTCTACATAAATGACGCCGGTGCACAGATTGACAAATTCGGCAGAAGCCTGGATGCCAGATACATCCAGATACTTAAAGGCGAAGATGCAGTGGAATTTCCTGAGGATGGATATCAGGGTGAAGATATCCGCGTTCACGCACAGAACTATATTAATAAATATGGCGACATTCTTCTTGACAAAGAAGAGCAGGAAAGAAAAGATGCACTTGTAGCGTACGCTCTTCCTCTTAATATTGCCGCGCTTAAGGAAACTCTCACACGTTACGGCATAAACTATGATGTGTGGTTTTACGAAAGTACACTCCATAATGGCGGCAGTGTAACAGAGACTCTTGAAAAGCTTAAGGCAAGTAATATCACATACGAAAAGGACGGTGCTCTGTGGATTAAATCCACTGAGTTCGGCGCTGAAAAGGATGATGTTCTTGTAAGAGCAAACGGCATCCCCACATATTTTGCGGCAGATATTGCATATCACCGCAACAAGCTTGAGGAACGTAACTTTGATCTTGCAATTAATATCTGGGGTGCGGACCACCACGGACATATTGCAAGAATGAAGGGCGCAATGGAAGCGGTTGGCATCAGCGGAGACAAGTTGGACGTACTTGTTATTCAGCTTGTAAGACTTATGCGTAATGGCGAAATTGCAAGAATGAGTAAACGAACAGGTAAGATGATTACCCTTGCAGACCTCATTGATGAAATCGGTATTGATGCTGCAAGATTTTTCTTCAATATGCGTGCTGCAGGCAGTCATATGGATTTTGACCTTGACCTTGCAGTAAGCCAGACAAACGAAAACCCCGTATTCTATGTACAGTACGCCCATGCAAGAATTTCTGCAATTATCCGTCTTCTTGAAGAAAACGGCGTAAAAGTTCCTGCATACAGTGACATTGACGCAGGACTGCTTAATAAGAAAGAAGAGCTTGAACTTCTGGAGGTTCTTGCAAAGCTTCCTGACGAAATCCGTGCTTCAGCAGAAAGCTTTGACCCCAGTAACCTTACACATTATCTCATTGATGTTGCATCGCACTTCCATTCATTCTACAACGCTTGCCGCGTTCGTGATGAAGAAGAGAATCTTATGCGTGCAAGACTTAAACTTATTGAATCATGTCGCACAGTAATTAAAAATGTTCTTGATATTCTTGGCGTAAGTGCTCCTGAAAAAATGTAAGCAGAAAGGCGCTGCAACTGAGACTTGTTTCCGATTGGTGCAGACGCAGTGTTAGTGTCGTAAATTTGTGCAAAATCCTATATAAAACTGAGTAGAGAAAGAGTGTTATTATGAAAAAGAAAATATTATCTTTATTGCTTGCAGTAGTGTTGATTCTTTCTGTTTCTCCCGTAATGGCGGAGGAAGCACAGGTACAGACACATCCGGATGAAGCGCAGGCAATTTCAATTTCAAACAAACTGGCAAAGTCACTTATAAGGACTTACGCTCACGATATTTCTGATAATTATTATTATGAAACATCCGATGCACAGCTTTTGTTTTCTATTTTATGCACTGCAATTGACGAGGGAAAAGTTGATATTGATAAATCAGTAGAGGCTATGATTGAATCTCTGGGTGATGAATACGCAGAGTTCTACACTCCTGTGGAGTATGCGGCCCTTGAAGAGGATGTAACGGGCGAATTCTCCGGAATAGGTGTTGTAATCACTGCTGACGAAAAAGGCGTACTTGTTTCATCGGTGCTGGATGACTCTCCCGCACTTAAAGCAGGTATCCTGGCAGGAGATATCATCACTGAAATAAACGGTGCCTCCGTAGCAGGAATACAGGTAAATGAAGTGCGTAACCTTATTGTCGGTGTAACAGATACCGAAGTGAAAATTAAACTGTTAAGAAACGAAACAGAGATAGAAGTTACCTGCGTGCGTGCAAAAGTAGAAATGTCAAACATACAGACAGCTATGCTTGCAGACGATATTGCATATCTCAGGATAGTTCAGTTTGCAAAAAACACACCTGAGGAAGTTGAGGAATATGTAAAAGATATTCAGAAAAAATCCGTTAAAAAGCTTGTTGTGGACGTTCGTAACAATCCCGGCGGAGACCTTAGTGCGGCAGTGCAGATTGCAAGCGTATTTATCGGAGCAGGAAAGCTGGCTGAGCTTCGTTATAAGGATGCAAGCAAAAACACTTTTGTAAAATCGGAAAACTTCCATGCACCAAGTATAAAAGTGGCTGTGCTTGTTAACGAACATAGCGCGTCGGCAAGTGAATTTTTTTCTATGGCGATGCAGACAAGAAACAAGGGAAAAATTATCGGCACACGAACATACGGAAAAGGTAGTATGCAGGTTCTTAAAAAGCTTTATAATGGAAGCGGTATGAAGTATACAATCGGTGAGTTTTACTCAATCAAAGGTGACAGAGTTAACACGGTGGGTATTACTCCCGATATGGTTGTAGAGAACGAAATTGTCAAAGTAGATGAAGAAAGCTTTGAAAAAATTGATTTCGATAAAATTTCCGAAGCAGGAAAAGATGGAGTCATGACACTTGCTCTTGAACAGAGGCTTAATACAATCGGTTATCTTGTAAAAGATGCTGACACTGTTTTTGATGAGGATACTGTAGATGCGGTTAAAGCTCTTCAGAAAGATGCCGGGTATGAAGTTAACGGTATCCCCGGATTTTATGAGTATATGTACCTTAATGACTTTGACTATGACTTCGAAACTGTAATTGACCACCAGATAGATGCAGCAGTTAAGTATCTGTCTGAGAAATAATAAGGTTTTATATTTCTTTAAAGAGAGGTGAGAATAGTGAGATTTGAACTGTTGAAACCGAATAAAATCAAGGTAATTGTAGAAGCAAGCGACCTTGAAAGCTGGGGAATAACTGCAGATGATATTGCGAAAAATTCTCCGGAGACAAGAGATATCTTTTTTGAAATGCTTCGCAGGGCAGAAAAAGAAACAGGCTTTACCTGTAACAACGCCCGCCTTGTGGTGGAAGCGGCAATCCAGTCAGGCAGCAATGAACTGACGCTCTTTGTCACAAAGGTTGATTCGGAAGATGAAAAAGCACTGTTTGATAAAATATCCTCAGCAATGCCCATTTTCACAAAAGATAAAAAGCAGACCCCCTCAAAAGATCTTGAAAAAAAAGAAAAAGCAAGCACTATTATAGAGCTTGCCGATTTCGAGGATGTTGTTAAAATGTGCCATACAATGCGCGAATGTATGTGGGGTAGTCTTTATTCCTATAAGGATAAATATTATATGACGATGCTTCCGTCTTATGTGAAAAAAGCATCGGAATTTGGAGCTGTATGTCCGGAAGAGTACCGTAGTCTCGTTGAGGAACACGGAACTCCTGTTGTAAAAAACAGTGCATTTCTTACTATAAGAAACCGCTTTGAACAATAGTGAGCTTGATAACACCTCATTAGCCCCCTGACGGTGACAGCTTTCCCTCAAGGGGAAGCCTTTACTCTCATTCTCAGCTTGTGGTTGACCGACTTTTTCGACAGTCTGAAGGGATTTGCCATTTGGCAAATCCCTTTTAAATTAGTTGATTCTTTCAATTTTCCCGAACTGTTCTGATATTGTATACAACTTTCCGCTTGGTGCTACGATGCAACTGTCAGAATATGTGTATTTATGAATAAGCGAAAGCTTTTCCCCGTCATAGGTGAAATATCCGTCGTTATAGGGGGAAATACTGTAATCGTCAAAAACTCCGTTTATAAGCTGCTCCTCAGGCATCCACTCGCATTTAAGATAAATCTTGCCGTTTGCTTTTCCAAGTAGCTTCATACTACCGTAATCGGGGAACAGGTCATTTATATAAATAAGTGTTCCGTCAGGCATCAGCCTGTATAGATGGTTATGAAGAATTGTAGAGCCACGGTAGCCGGAATATCTTTCAAAGGAAATATATAAACTTGCGTCATCTGCCTTAATGGCGTTCTGAATTGCAATGTTTCCCGGCAGTTGAATGAAGTTTTTGTTATGAACAATATAGGTGTATCTCTCATAAGGAGTGTAGGGTGCAGGGATTTCCATATTATAATAAACGAGAAGCTGAAGGAAATGCCCGTCACCTGTTGTGTATTCATAGTATGATGCTTCAAGTTCATCCTCAGATACAGTTCCGCTTGCAAGAACTTCGATTTGTGCGAGGGGTGTGCCGTCAATTACGAAACGGTTATCTTTGATTTCAAGCTTTCTTTCAGTTTCTACAGGAATCTGACGCATAGGAAATGGTTTATCGTAGCCCTCTGCCACAGTTATCTCGTCAGTAGCAAAATCAATGTGCAGGAAATTATCATCCTCAGGATTATGCAAAACTGCGTAATCATCTGCCACCTCGTAAACGGACATAGTGCTTCCGAAACCACGCTGATACGATGTTATTGTAAGACTTCTTTTAGAGCCCTCTTTAAAATCTATATTCCAGTAAAATTCCTCTGTTCCAAATCGCCATGTAAGAGGAAAATAGGTTACACCACGATAATTGAATAGAGGATATTCCTCTGTTTTCTGGTCGATTTTTTTGCCGTTTACATAAACAGGATAATCGGGAATGACTGCCTTTGAATACTTGGCGTTTTTAGAAGTCGGATAAGATGGAGTCTCATTAAATGATGAGGGGTGAGATGCTATAAAAAGCCCCTCTCCGTCAACCCATGCTGTTGAAACATCAAGAAGACGGCAGTATTCGTAAGTCATAGGAAAATATGTAATGTCCTTATATGAAAGGATGGGATATTCAGAATTTTTGTAATAAAAGGATTGATCCTCAATGATAAAATCATAATCGGGAATAAGCACAGTAATTTCATCACTTGCATAAGAGGGAATGATAAGTATGCACATAAGAATCAGGGAAAAAAGCAATATCTTTTTCATATCTGTCACCTCAATTACACTATAACATAATGCAGAATCCTTGTAAATATCCGGAGGGGAATTGTAATAAAATTGAAAGAAAAATGTGGCTGTAAAAAACCAAGTTTTTTACAGCCACATTCAAGTTGTTTTTTGTTATCTCATCTTAAAACGAGAGAAGCATAGGTAACAATATGCTGTTTACTTTATAATTCTTACCTTGATTACTCCGTCAATTTTCTCAATTTCGTCCTTAACATCTGCATCTGCAGCAATGTCAAGAATTGTGCAAGCGTAGTCGCCTTTTGACTTATTCATCATATTTTCAATATTGATTCCCTTATCGGAAACAACAGAAGTAATACTTGTAAGCACGTTGGGAATATTCTTATGAAGAACGGTCACTCTTGTAGCACCTGCTGTTCTGGGAAGCTCGCAAGCGGGGTAGTTAACAGAATTAACGATGTTACCGTTTTCCATATAGTCAATAAGCTCTTTAGCTGCCATAATTGCACAGTTATCTTCACTTTCAGCACTTGAAGCACCGAGGTGAGGAATAGCAATTACATTTTCAAGACCGATTACTTCGTCTGAGGGGAAGTCAACAACATACTTTGAAATAAGACCAACCTCAAGTGCGCTCTTAAGTGCATCTACATCAACAAGCTCACCTCTTGAGAAGTTGAGAAGCTTAGCACCTTTCTTAACTGCACTCTTAAAGAGGTCTGCATTGAACATACCCTTTGTGTCAGAAGTAAAAGGAAGATGAAGTGTTATGTAGTCAGCCTCAAGAAGGGCATCCTTAAGGTCTGTCTTAATTACAGTGTGACGGTCAAGATTAAGAGCAGCTTTAACAGAAATAAAGGGGTCATAACCGATAATATCCATACCAAGGTGATGTGCTGCATTTGCAACAAGAACACCGATAGCACCAAGACCGATTACAGCAAGCTTTTTACCCTGGATTTCGCAACCTGCGAAATTGCTCTTACCTTTTTCAACCATCTTGCCAACCTCTGCGCCGTTACCTTTGAGAGTTTCAGCCCATTTGATGCCGCCAACGATATCACGAGATGCAAGAAGAAGACCTGCAAGAGTAAGCTCCTTAACTGCGTTTGCATTAGCACCGGGGGTGTTAAATACCACAATACCTTTTTCGCTGCATTTATCAATCGGAATATTGTTTACGCCTGCGCCTGCACGAGCCACAGCCTGCAAAGAATCAGCAAGCTCCATATCGTGCATATTAAAGCTGCGGAGGATTATGCAATCAGGATTTTCACAGCTATCTGTGATTGTGTAGTTTGCTTTATCGAAATTGTCAAGACCGCATTTTGCAATCTTGTTAAGAGTTAACAGATTATACATGATAATTAACCATCCTTTTATTTATTGTTCTTTTCGAACTCAGCCATAAATTCTACAAGCTTCTCTACGCCTTCAATGGGCATAGCATTGTAGATGCTTGCTCTCATACCGCCAACGCTTCTGTGACCTTTAAGGTTTACAAAGCCTGCTTCCTGAGCTTCCTTACAGAACTTCTTGTCAAGGTCAGCATCACCTGTAACGAAGCATACATTCATCATTGAACGGCTGTTTTTCTCAGCAGTTGGTTTGAAAAGAGCTGAGTTGTCAAGGAAATCGTAAAGGATATTAGCCTTCTTTTCGTTTCTTTCTTTCATTGCTTCAAGACCACCGTTTTTAAGCGCCCACTTGTAAACAAGACCTGCAATGTAGATTGCATAGCAGGGAGGTGTGTTATACATAGAATCGTTGTCAGCCATTGTCTTGTAGTCAAGCATTGTGGGGATATCTTCACGGGCATTACCCATAAGGTCCTCACGGATGATAACAACTGTAAGACCGGCAGGAGCCATATTCTTCTGTGCACCTGCGTAAATAACGCCAAACTTTGTAACATCAACAGGCTCACTTGTAATGCATGATGACATATCTGCAACAAGCACCTTGTCGCCTACATTGGGAACGGTGGGGAACTTTGTTCCGAAAATTGTGTTGTTGTAGCACACATGAACATAGTCAGCATCCTCACGAACCATATCTGGTGTAATTTCGGGAATGTAGCTGAATGTCTTATCTTCAGAAGTTGCGATACACTTTGCATCGCCATACTTCTTAGCTTCTTTAAAAGCTTTACCTGAGAACTGACCGGAAACCACATAGTCAGCCTTACCTGTTTTCATAAGGTTAAGGGGAACTGCCGCGAACTGTGTTGAAGCACCACCCTGAAGGAAAAGCACCTTGTAATTATCGGGAATGTTCATAAGTTTTCTGAAATCAGCTTCAGTCTCCTTGATGATTGCATCGTAAACCGGGGATCGGTGGCTCATCTCCATTACACTCATACCGCTTTCGCCGTACTCAATAAGTTCTTTCTGTGCAGTCTCAAGCACTTCGAGAGGAAGCATACTGGGACCTGCTGAAAAGTTGTAAACTCTAGCCATAATAAAAAAGCCTCCTTAAAATATGTGATAATGAAATAATTATACTACTTTTAGTAGATAATGTCAATTCACACGGGAGGCTTTTTTGTTACATTTTTTCAGCTTTAATGAGCGAAAACTCATAATTATTTCTCTTATTCCGAAAATCAGTATAAAAACGCCGAACAGAATCCCCATTAAGCGTGGAGTAACCTTTATACAAAGGAAGGCTCCGAGGAGAGAAAACGGTACCCCCGTAATTATCATAGGGAGTACTGCCTTAAAGTCAACATTTTTCTTTTTTATATGAACAACAAGTGCACATATGGCTGCCGGAATAAAGCAAAAAAGGTTTATTGTCTGAGCATTTTTCTGACTGATGTTAAAAAATATCCTGAGGGCAGGGATAAGAAGCATTCCGCCGCCTACCCCCATACCGCTGAGAATTCCCGAAAAAAATCCGACAATTGCCGTAAGCATATTTTACCCCCCTATAATCATTTTTGCTGCTGCCACAACCATAACTGCGCCAAAGCCAAGGCGGATATAATCAGGCGGAATTTTAGAAAGAAGAGTAGCTCCGAGAAGTGCTCCGACCGACGCCCCTGCAGCAGTTTTTATGATGACAGGCATATCTGCATAGCCGCCTGTGGTATAGACAATAAGTCCTGCAACAGTAAGCGGAAGAATAATCGCGAGGGATGTTGCATGAGATTTTGTTTCGTCAATTTTAAAGAAGTTTTTCAATATAAGAACGGCAACAATTCCGCCACCGGAGGCAAAAAATCCATTCAGAAATCCCACTATAACACCCCAGAAAAGAGCCTTCTTTTTCATTATGATACCAGAAGCTCCAGCCTGAGCTTGTCCGCAATCATGGCAATAAATTCGGAATTTGTGGGCTTTCCTTTGTTGTTGCTTACAGTATAGCCGAAAAGCTTGTAAAGCTCTTCCTCGTTTCCGCGGATACAGGCAACTTCAATGGCATGGCGGATAGCTCTCTCAACACGGCTGGGAGAAGTGTTGTGTCGTGATGCAACTCTCGGATAAAGCTGTTTTGTAACAGCGTTTATAAGCTCTGTATCCTTGATGCTCATTATAATTGCATCCCGAAGATACTGATACCCCTTTATGTTAGCAGGTACGCCTACCGAGTGAATAGTCTTCGTAACGTAGATTTCTATTGCACGGTCAGAGGGAATATCGCTCTGTTTAAGGTAATTTTCTTTTGTATTATAACTTGATGTCTCGCTCCTGGGGGTACACAAAAGATGTATCCTTTCATAAATTGTTTCCGGTGAGCAGGGCTTAATCATAAAATAGTCAGCTCCAAGCTGCATACAGATATTTGTAACATGCTCCTTTTTAGCTCCGCTTGTGACGATAACAACAGGCCGCAATGCTCTGGGCATGGAATTTATAGCTTTAAGCACACCGATGCCGTCAGTTCCGGGTAGAACCACATCCATTATTACCACTCCGGGGCGATATTCGCGGATTTTTTCGGTGGCTTCGGTGCCGTCTGAGGCAGTGCCGACAAGATTGATATCCTCCTTTGTGTCAAAAAAAGACTTCATTTGTGAAAGCAGCTCAAGATTACTGTCTGCTATAAGCAGTTTTATCGGGTTTTTCATTATATTTCCTCCTGTTAATTGTTTTTTCATTTCGTATATTACCATATATTGGAAATTTTTGCAAGAGGTTTTTACCAAAAAATGGAAATATTTTTCCAAATCCAATTTAACTGAGCTTTCTTGACAAAAAGCTACATATATGATAGTGTATGTAATGATTTTACAAAGAGGTAAGGCCATATGAACACAAAATCAATGACAGAGGGGAAGGCTTCCTCTCTTATTCTGAAATTTGCACTGCCGCTTATGCTGGGAAGTGTTTTTCAGGAATTTTATACAATTACAGACACTATCATAGTCGGACAATTCTTAGGAGTAGGGGCTTTGGCAGCGGTAGGAATAAGCGGGTGGATAACATGGATGCTTCTGGCGGCAGTACAGGGCTTTTGTCAAGGCTTCAGCGTACTTGCAGCGCAGACATTCGGTGCAAAAAAGACCGATGATGCAAACAGACAAATGGGAAATTCCCTTGTTTTGTCACTTATCATATCTGTTGTAATTGCATTTTTTGGGCAACTGATACTTGCTCCGCTTCTGAGGCTTCTTGATACTCCTGAGGAGATTTTTGCAGACTCGCTTTTGTATGTCAGCATATATTATGCAGGCTGTCCCATAACAATGGCGTACAACTACGCAGCATTTCACCTCAGAGCATACGGGAACAGCAAAGCGCCCCTTATTGCAACAGTTATAGCGGCACTTTGTAACATTGTCCTTGATATTCTTTTTGTAGGTCCATTTGGTTGGGGGATAGCAGGTGCTATTGTGGCAACTGTTGTAGCACAGCTTATTGCGGCAGTTTATTCGTTTTATGCACTTATGAAAATTGACTTTGTAAAATTCACAAAGTCAAATATCAGACCTGAGAGGCGACTTTCTTTCAAACAGCTGAAAATGGGGCTTCCTATGTCTGTGCAGTATGTTATAATATCAATTGGCGGAATAATCGTACAGTATGTGGTAAACCGCTACGGAATAGGTTATATCGCAGGTGTCACTGCAACAAACAGGTTATATGCACTTTTGGAAACGGCAGCAATATCCTACGGTTATGCAATCACAACATATGTAGGGCAGAATGTGGGTGCAGGAAAGCTTGACCGCATCAAAAGTGGTATAAAAAGCGGGAATATAATCGGAGTATTAACATCGCTTATTATAATGGCAGCAATGTTTTTGTTTGGGAAAAATCTTGTATCAATGTTTATTTCAGGCACTCCGTCCGAAATGGAAGAGGCGCTCAGCGTAGCGTGGAAATATCTGTTAGTGATGACGGCATTTCTGCCTGTGCTTTACTCATTGCATATATACAAAGCTGCAGTAGTTGGCTTTGGCAGCAGCACTTTTGCGATGCTTTCGGGCGTGGCAGAACTTGTGCTCAGAGTCGGGGCATCGATTGTTCTCCCGATTTATTTTGGCAAGATGAATCTTTTTTACGCAGAACCTTTTGCATGGATTGCCGCATGGGCAGTGCTTATACTGGGATATGTAATCTGTTTTAAAAAAGCAAAAAAAGGGGGGGTGTAAAGAAATCGAATTTCTTTACATCCCCTTTTAGGTTAATTGTTTATCTTTTTTATATATGATCTTCTGCGCTTATGCTGACGGGCGGAAAAATGCTGCCACTGTGAAATAACTGCTGTATTAGTTTCCAGATTAAGATTAGTTTCCACTTTCTGAACGGAGCTGTCCTTGAGCATATCAAGAATTTCCTTTACTAAAACGGCATTTGCTCCCGAAAACTGATAATCGGGATGCACTGCCACAAGACCAAGGTCGAGAACTCTGGGCTTTCTGACAAGTTTTAAAAGCTTTATAAGCGCAAGGGGAGTAAGTCTGCCGCCACTTTTTTTGATAGCATCGCCCATTCCGGGGAAGCACAGACCAAAACCCACAACCTTATCATTTTCATCGCAGATAAATGTAAGATATTTCTTATTCAGAATAAGCATAAACTGACCTACAAGCTCATCCTGAACATCTTTTTCAATGGGAACGGTGCCGTAAAGATGCTTATAACATTCATCAAGACATTCAAAAAAGCCGTCGCGGTATTTTTCTATGTATTTTTTCTTGGACATTGATTTATCTGCAATGTGGAGCTTGTTCATTGCAAGAGCTCTTTCCGAGACCTTATTAAGAATGACATCCTCTTTTTCGGGAAGAGTCAGCTCAAATTCAAGCCAGTCGGCATCTTTTTTAAATCCAAAAGCTTCAACAAGCTTTGCGTAATACTCGTAGTTGTACTGCTCCTCAAAAGTGGAATCCTCCGAAAAGCCTTCTATGAGAAGTCCCTCTCTTTCAAGGTCGTTTCTGCCGAGAGGACCGCAGATTTCGGTCATCCCCTTTTTTTTGCCCCAATTTTCAACTGCGGAAAAAAGTGCTGACGAAATAGTGACATCATCAAAGCTGTCAAACCTTGTAAATCGGACAAGTCTGACGCTGTGACTATTGTTAAACTGCTTTTGTATAATTCCCTGGATTCTGCCCACAGTTTTTCCGTCTTTTTCGGCAAGGAAAAACACCGACTCGGAATCAGGAGAGGCTCCGCCCTGTCTGAGAAGCTTTTTTTCGTCTGAGTAAAGGGGTGGAACAAATGACGGGCATCCCTTATAAAGCCTCAGGGGAAAATTTATAAATTCTTTTATGTCGCGGGGAGTTTTAACTTCTTTAACAGTTATCACAATATCCCTCCGGAAATCAATGTAATGTGTAAAAACACCATTTACATTTTATCTCTTTTGTTCTATACTGTCAAGAAAATAATTTTTCAGGTTATTTTTGTAAAAAATTGCTTATTTACTTGAATTATGTGTAGATTTATGGTAGTATATGTGAGATTAAATTAAAGAAAAGGAATGGTGTGTAATGATTTACGGCGTAGGACTGCTGGCAGGATGTATGCTCGTCGGCTCCTTTATCGGTGAAATTCTCGGGGCACTTACCGGTGTTAATTCCGATATCGGTGGTGTAGGTTTTTCAATGATACTTCTGCTTATTCTTACCAATTCAAAGAAGGTAAATGCACTTTTACCGAAAGGATACGAAAAAGGTATCGAATTCTGGAAGGAAATGTTCATCCCTGTAATTATTGCAATGTCAATGTCACAGAATGTTGTTGCAGCTCTTAAAGAAGGATGGCTGGCTCTTGTGGCAGGTCTTGGCGTGGTAATAGTTGCATTTTTGCTCATACCACTGTTCAACAAATTTGCTCCCAAAGAGGACAATAAAGGGGAGGGTGCAGAATAATGAAAGTTATAGTAGATTTTCTTGAAAAATTACCCGGCCTTTTCGCAGGGATTTTCATTGACAACGGCTTTGTTATGGCATTTTTGATTGTCGGCATTGTTGCTATGTTTTCAAACTTCGTTTCCAAAAAGATTACAAAGGGTAGAATACATTCATCGGCAATAGCAATATTCCTGAGTCTTATACTTGCTTACATAGGCGGCCTTGTTACTCTTAAATACGGTGTTGAAAAAGGCTGGATTGAAGAGGCGTCAATGGCTAAAAAGGGTCTTGCAAATATTCCTGTTTTTGCAGGTCTTGCAGTGCTTGGTGGCAGCTCGCTCCGTGACTTTGCCATCGTTTCAACTGCTTTCGGTGCAAAAATGTCTGAGATTAAAAAGTGCGGGCTAGTGGGCGTAATTGCTCTTCTCACAGGTGTTATACTCACATTCTTTGTAGGTGCCTTGATAGCGTTTGCATTCGGATATAAAGACGCAGTGAGTATTTCTACAATTGCGGCAGGTACGGTTACCTTTGTTGTTGGCCCTGTTACGGGTGAAGCACTTGGTGCAAGTGCGGAAGTTATCACTCTTTCAATTGCGGCAGGTGTTTTCAAATCAGTATCGGTTATGATTCTTACTCCTCTTGTGGCAAAGAAAATCGGTCTTACTACACCCCGCGCAGCAATGGTATTCGGCGGACTTATGGGAACAACAAGCGGTACAACCGCAGGACTTGCGGCAACCGACCCTGCGCTTGTTCCTTACGGTGCGATGACATCCACATTCTATACAGGCACGGGCTGTCTTCTGTGCCCGTCAGTGCTTCACTGGATTATAGAATTGATATTCTGAATATTGAGAGGATGTAAAAACTGTGTTTTTACATCCTCTTTTTTTCTGAAATATTGACAATTATAAAGAAAAATGTTAAAATTTCAACAGAGGGATCTTTCACAAAAAAGCATACTTCGGAGGAATACACATGTCAAAATTGTGGAAAAAGGACATCTTGAATGCAGAAGAATCAAATCGCAAATCACTTCTTATAGGTTATTATAACTACACGGTTGTGTTGACTTATATCGGAATGCTTGTGGGCTTTTTGGGTATAATGTACGCAGCGAAAGAGCAGCCTACAAAGGCACTTATCTGTCTTATGCTTTCGGGATTTTGCGATATGTTTGACGGTGCTGTTGCATCAACCAGAAAAAGAACAAAAAGGGAAAAGCGTTTTGGTATACAGATTGACTCATTGTGTGATTTAATATGCTTTGGCGTGCTTCCTGCAGTTATTGTCAACTATCAGACTGAAGAGAAGTTTGCGCTTCTTATATGCGGTATGTATGTGCTTTCGGCACTTATCAGACTAAGCTACTTCAATGTTGATGAAGAAGACCGTCAGGATAAGTCTGAGGGCAAGCGTAAGTTTTATAAAGGTATGCCCGTTACTACAATTGCGCTGATACTTCCGTTTGCATTTCAGGCATCGGGGAAAACCAACCTTCTTTTATCGGTGCTTTTTGCATCATCCCTTGCCTTTTTGTTACCGATTAAGATTAAAAAGCCTAATCAGACTATGAAAATCATTATGCTGATAGTTGGTGCATGTGCATTTTTCAATGTGTTTATGGGGTTGTTATGAGTAAAGAAAGTGCATCAGTAAGATTTTTATATAATACGCCTTTTGGCAGATTGCTACTAAAAGCTCTTGTAAATCCGAAATTTTCGCGTATTGCGGGGGCTTTTCTTGATTCTGCTTTTTCAAGACCGGCGATTGGAAGCTTTATAAAAAAACACAATATAAATATGGATGATTACGAGCAGAGGAAATATAAGTCATTTAACGACTTTTTTAAAAGAAAAAGAAAGGAAATAGTTTTTGACAAAAAACCTACCTCTCTTATAAGTCCCTGTGACGGATATCTTACCTGTTATGAAATTGACGGAGAAAATCGCTTTAGCATAAAAAACTCGACATACAGTCTTTCGGAGCTTCTTGATGATGCCTCTTTAGCAGAATCGTTTCGCGGAGGGCTTTGCCTTATTTACCGTCTGACACCGCGGCATTTTCATCGCTATAGCTTTGTGGATGACGGGATTATAAAAGAGGAAAAGAAAATCCCCGGGGTGCTTCACTGCGTAAGACCTGTTGCCTGTGACCGTTATCCGGTATATGTGCAGAATCAGCGTGAATACACTGTGCTTGAAACAGAAAATTTCGGTACCGCTGTTCAGATGGAAGTCGGTGCGATAATTGTCGGAAAAATAAGTAACAACAAAGGTCTTTGCAATGTGAAAAGAGGGCAGGAAAAGGGTTGTTTTGAGTTCGGCGGTTCTACTATAATAGTTCTTGTTAAAAAGGATGCCGTTGTTGTGGATGAAATTATAGTGCGTAATTCCGCAGAAAACATAGAGACAGAGGTTAAAATCGGTCAGACAATTGCACAGTTGAGAAAATGATAAAGGGGATGTAAAAACATCCCCTTTATCTTATCCGATTTTCTCTGCCTCCGTCAGCATATTTTCTATAAAAATTCCGTAACCACGTGTAGGATCGTTAACGAACATATGGGTTACTGCACCTATCAGTTTGCCATTCTGAATGATAGGGCTACCACTCATGAGTGATGTCAATATGGGACAACATTTTTCTTTATTTTTGAAATTTTGAAGGAAATAAGTTTGAATTTGAAGGTAATAATGAGGGAAATGAAGGAAATCCTGACGGAAATCTAATTTCTTTTTCAAATTTTTGTATGTAGTGCATTATTGGATTTCCACAATTTTATAATAGGAGAGCCACATTTAATTTCCTGTTTTTATGAAAATCTAAAGTGTACTTTAGATTTTCATAAAAATACAATATCAAAGTCAACAAAAAAGACAGGACCTTGCAATCCTGCCTTGTAGCTTTGCTTACTCGATGACTATATATTCTCTTGAACACTGTGGAATAATTTCATCATCCCAACCTTCAAGAAAATCTTTCTCGTCAGACAACTGATTTTTTAGTTCATATCCCCTTCGAATAATTATCTCTTCCGAAAACGGAACATTGTCTTTTTCAAATGATATTTCACGTTCTGAAAAGTGGAATAT
>JAZUOX010000063.1:0-3996 GCA_045604905.1 Clostridia bacterium | reverse complement strand
TTACGCCTCTGAAAATGCAGAGCTTATCACGGGAATACTCAGAAGCGAATGGGGATATAAGGGTATCGTTATGACAGACTGGGGAAACCTTGCTTCTCACAAAAAAGAGCTTCTTGCAGGTAACGATGTCCGTATGCCATATAGCGCAGGAACTGATATTGATGAAGCCTTGAAAACCGGTGAAATCACAAGAAAGGAACTTTATGCATCAGTTAAAAGAGTTCTTGAATTTATAATGTGGTTTGATAATTAAACAATAGCGGAGGTAAAAAAATGAAACATAAACGCTTTTTTTCCTTAATAGTTGCTCTTGTCTTAATATTGGGGCTTATGCCTGCATCATTCCCTGTATCGGCGGCAAATCTGACTGTTTCCCCCGCCTCTACACAGCAGAGACGAATGTGGGGAAGTCAGAATTACAATTCCACCGACTGGGTATATGAGCCGTGGGTTTTAACCTCCTGGGCAAGAGTTCAGTACGTCCGCTTTGCGATAAACGATTTCTATGCACCAAAAATTAAAAAGGCAACCATTAAAGTCGATGCCCGTGCAAAAGCAGATGAAAAAGAAGTTTATCTTGCGGCAATCAATATTTCCGATGATTCTGCATTGAAAGTTGAATCAAATCTTACTTCCCTTAAATCTACTAACAAAGTGACTGCAACAGGCAATGCAGATAAGCTTATGATTAACGGAAGCGGCTATTATCTCCCTGCGGTTGCATCGTCTGTTGTTGCGTATACAAAGGCAACGGCATCCGATGCAACAACTACGGAAGATATTTACACCAATTCCAGCGGTACAACAGTTTACAATCATCCCGTAACATTTGAGCTTGATGTAACCGAATCCGTAAGGGAAGCATTATCAAAGGGAAATCACGTTCAGTTTGTGCTTTCCACCACCAAAGATGTGTTGACACCCGACAACGAAAATCTCTACGAAACAGAAAACTTCGGTCATTTCGCAAACGGTGTCTTTTATGACGAAAACGGAAATGTTATCCGAAAGACTGCCGATAAATTAAGCCTTGACACATCTATTCCCGTTTGCGGAAGTGCAGCATATTATACCGGAACGGTTACAAATGACGAATACTTCTCATGGGTGCATATGCTCCGTAATTCGATTGTTCTTGAAATTGAATACGAAACCAACGAAGAGTTTTTCAACGATTTCGTTTCGGGAATAACCAAGCCGCAGGACCTTGGTGAAAACCTGGATGCAATAAGTCATTTGCTTGATGCACAGACCTTTGAAATCTACAAAAAAATTAACGGAAACGGAAATCTGAATAAGGAGTTATTTGACCTTATTAAAAGCAGCAGCCTTGAAAGTTTCAAGGAAAGCTTTGTAAGCACGGTCAATAAGTACTACAGTATGGAAACAGAATATATTTTAAGCATAAAAACAGATTTAGGCGGAAGACGCGGTGTAATCAATGTTATATCCGACGAGGAAATTCCCTATTCGTCATATGCGTTGATCCAAAGTTATGACGATGCGGACAACCTTATAAATGATTACACGGTATCTGTAAAAAATGGTCTTGGATATTACAACATTTACACAAAAGAAGATAGCGCAAAAAGAGTTGATATAACTCTTACTTCCGACCAGAATGGTGAAAATCCGATTTCGGCAACAAGATCTGTTTACACAGAAAAATTGAATCTGCCCGAAATATTTATTACAGAGCTTACAAATAAGCACGTAAAAACGCATTATCCCGATGAGGGACAAACACAGAATAACGGTGCTTACAAGCAGACTTTCCAGTTTGTAGAACTTTACAACTACAGCGACAAAGCCGTTGATTTAAGGGATTACGAATTTATCTATACTACAAGCAAAGACCACCATTTTGAATGGATATGGGAAGACGGCGCAGACACAATCCTCTCCCCCGGTGAGCTTTTTGTTATAGGAGTTTATTCAGGCGACACTGTAGAATCAGGTTACAAGTACGATAGCGACAGCGAAATAAAGCGCTACTGGGAAGGCTTCAACAAATTCTACAACACAACTGTTCCCGAAGGTAGCCGTGTTATGATTGCCTGCACCGAGTCAGGAAGCACAACTGCCATTGACGAAATCGACCGCCTTGTAAGAAGTGCCGACATAGGCGTAGATGTTTCTGCACGAATAGAAAAAGACGGAGAAACTGTTACAAAGGTTGACCTTTCCGATGACGGACTTGGTTCATCAAGCTATTCTTATCAGTTCACGCCTTCATGGGGTGACAGCGAAACAGAAAACTTCCTTTTCTCATCAGGTAACTTCCCCTACGCTTTACACAGTGAACAGAATCTTGACTTTTGTGAAAAAGTCTACTTCAGCGAATCTGACCCCATCAAGGTTATGAGCTATAACATACTTGCAACAGACGACCCCGGAAGAACTGTCAGAGAAAGATATCCCTTACTTATCAGAACAATTAAAGACTTTGATTTGGATATCATCGGACTTCAGGAAGTCAACTACATCTGGATTCCTTTCCTTAAAGGAGACGACCTTTCAGAGTATGCCTGCGTAGAGGGATATTCTTCAGGCGGAACAGGTTATGATGATATTTCAACATTTCTTTGGGAACTGATGAACCCCATATATTATAAGAAGAACAAGTACACACTTCTTGAAGAAGGCAAGGCGTTCCTGACCCCCGACGGAAAGTCGTACACACAACAGTGGGATAGTGTAAACATGAAGAGAACTATGACCTGGGCAGTACTTAAAGACAACGCCACAGGCGAAGTAACCTCTGTTGTAAATACCCATCTTGTATTAAGCGGTAAAAAAGCGAGGGTTGAGCAGGTAAGACTTCTCCACCAGAAGGGTGCGGAATTGAAAAACAAATACGGCGGCGGAATTGTAATAATGGGTGACCATAATATGCACGAAAATTCCGAGCCGTATCACGAGTATATGAACAGTAATGTAGTGCTTGACTCAAAATACCTCACTACAAACCACGATTCCTCCTCCACAACAAAAACTTTCGGACAGTACAGCAGTACTTATGGCTCACCCATTGATTTCTGTATGGTAAGTCCCGAAGATTACATTGTGGAAAAATACCGTGTATTTGACGGAATCTATCCCGAAGGTATCGTAAGTGACCACTCGGCAGTATATATAGAATTGCTTACAAAAGGAGATGTCGCCGATTCTGATACTGACATCATCTCCTACGACAAGGAAAACTGCAGCGCACAGGTTCGTTTCAATGATACAAAATCTGCTACGGTTATTTTTGCTGACTATGAAGGCAACAAGTTAAATAACGTTGATATTGTAAAATGCGATTCAAACGGACTTTGTTATGACGAAGTAGCACAAAAAAATAAAGATTTCTCACTTGATAAAGGTGACAAAATCTTTGTGTTTGATACGACCTTTGAGGGCGGACCGAAATGCGAAGAATTCATTATTGATTAAATAAAAACGTGGGTGTAAAGGAATTTTTGAGTTTCTTTACACCCTTTTTTTGTATTCTGCCGGACACAATCCAAACGCCTTTTTAAATTCTCTGCTGAAGTAGCTCATATCCGTATAGCCCGATAGCTCCGCTGCTTCTGTTATTGTATATATCCCTGACGTTATAAGCTCCTTTGCGGAAGAAACTTTGAATATTTTTCTGAAGACCCACTTGTTGCAGGTAAAATGGCAGCGGCAAATATTATCGGAATTCAGTCAGAAGGCGTTGCGGCAACACCGAAGCACTTTGCCTGTAACAACAAGGAAACTAACCGTGCACGATCAGATTCAAGACTTTCGGAACGAGCGTTAAGAGAAATTTATATCAAAGGTTTTGAGATTTGTGTTAAAGAAGCAAAGCCGAAGGCTATCATGACATCATACAACCTTATTAATGGAGTTTACGCCTCTGAAAATGCAGAGCTTATCACGGGAATACTCAGAAGCGAATGGGGATATAAGGGTATCGTTATGACAGACTGGGGAAACCTTGCTTCTCACAAAAAAGAGCTTCTTGCA
>JAZUOX010000062.1:0-5992 GCA_045604905.1 Clostridia bacterium | reverse complement strand
TAAACAAAAAGCATCTTCGTTAAACTAAAAAAACTATACCATATACTCCAAAATCAACAAGCATTAACCACAACATATTGTATGATTTTTGGGAATTTTGCTTTGTATTCGATAGAAAATTCTGAAATGACCAAAGGTATTATCAAAGAAAATTAACGAATAAAAAGCATTTTTAATGTTAAAAGTTAAGCACGACCTACATTTATCGTAAGTCGTGCTTTGTTCAATCATATTCAAAATTTTAACTGTAAATCAGTTCCTTGAGAACTATCTCTTCTGCTGAGTGACGGATGTTGTTCATCATCTGCACCCAAAGCATCTGATTGTTCTCCTTGAGCTCTTCGGTCACGCCCTGAGTTTTCATCATCTGTTCTGTCAGATGCTCCAGCATCTCGTTCGCCTCGTCCTCGGTCTTCTTGAGCGTTCTCATCAATGTGCCCTTGGTTATCAGAAGCATATACATTCCCGACTTGTTCTGCTGCAGGAATTTCATCCTCATCATACCGTACCTGCCAAGAGTAACGTTCTCCTCCTCCGGAAGTTTGATGTTCGGGATTTTGTAATCTCCGACCTGTCTGTATTCTATGTTCATATTATACCGTCCTTCATTTTACAAATACATCGTGAGTGAATTTCGCACCGAGGCGAAAGCCTGAGATGAAACTGTCAGCTGTGCTCATACTGAGAAACTCGTTGCACGAGTTTGTATACTTATCGAACAGTTTCTTCTCTTCGGCGGATAGCTTTTCAGTCAGCTCTTCTTCGTTTTTCGTAAGAGCATTGAGCTTCTTTTTCAGAGTACCGCCAAGCTCTGAGCTGAGCTCTTGTGCCTCAATGTTGCCGTAATAAAATTCTTCAATGAAGTTTTTCATCATAACCACCTTTCTTCTTATCGTTCCCAGCCGCTGCGATTACGTGCTCTGCGACTTTCTCTTTCAAGCTCCGTCGCTTTATCAACGAGCTTGTCAACCTCTTCATCACCGAAAACTTTTCTTAGAAGTCTGAACTTCAGCACATCTCCGACAAGCTCCTGATTTTCTTCACGAAGGTAATCGTTATCTTTGTGCAAATCATTCACTTTTCTTTTATCAAGTCCAGCTCCTACCTTCATACCGAACACTCGGGATTGAAGCTCCATACACTGCTTTGCCAATTCTTTCACAAGACCAATCAGCTTATTAAAAAGCGGCTCAATAAATTTCGTCTTGTAAGTTCTGGCGGTCATAAGCGGTGGAGGGTCAGGTAACTTGAACTCATCCTGCTCATAGAAATCTTCCGTCAGTTCATCTATGTTCACTTCGTACTTCGCAAGTGATTCATACTTTGCTGTCAGCTCTTCGACTTTGACATTGAGCTTCTCTGTCTGTTGTGTAAGTTCTTCAACCTCTTGCTTACGCATTTTCTTTTCGTAATCGTAAACTGACAAATGCTTTTCGTGTGTCCCCTTCTTCTCCCACTGAACGCTGTGACGCTTCATAACTTCTTCGAGAGCTTTCTTTTCACTTTCAACCCACAAGCTCCATTCAGTTTCTTGCCGTGACTTTCCGATGAAGCCTTGATTAGCGAGAGCTTGCTTGAGTGACACTCTTGTATCAAGTCCACGCTTGCTTTCAGTAGTGAATGGTACAAAGTCAATGTGCAGGTGCGGAGTTGCTTCGTCCATATGAAGGTGAGCAGAGAAAACATACAGATACGGATTTCGTTTCTGAAAATCCCGATAATACTCATCGAGTATTCTTTCAGCAAGTTCACCCTCGGGAGTTTTTGCATTGGTGTCTTCGTGATTGCCAATCTGAATTATGATTTCATGAAAAAGTTTTTCCTGTCTTCCTGTTCTGATTTTTTCGTAGTAGTTTTCGATTCTTCTGTCGGCTCGTTTTTGTTTTTCGTTATATGTTTCAAGTGCATAATCAAACAAGTAGTGATACACTTCTTTTATATCTATGTTGCAGTACTCGGTGTTCAGATGAGTTCTTTGCGGGTCGGTATTCTTCGCATTGAACTCTCTGCTGTTGTGATTGACCGAGCCTTTGCCTACCATTACGCTTATCGTTCTTCTTATAGAACCACCTTGCCTTTCGTCTTTTATAATCTACAAACCTTATAAAGGGTTCTGTTACTCTTGTCAAGAGTAACGCAAAAGCACTTATGACCATTTGAGTGTTCAAAAGTGCCATTGCGCCCTACGGGGTAGGAAAACCGCATATTTATTTTCATCAATATGCAGTTTTCCGTGTCAACCGTGACGACCGTGACGACCTCTGTGGTAGTGGCAAATAAGTTGTCACGGTTGACACGGTTGTCACGCCTGCAGTACGAACTTAATTCGTCTGCCTGCGTGAGTGCGCCTGCTTTCATAAAGAATGTTGTACTCATTAAGCAGCCGCCCGGCGGTAACATTAAGCTTCATTCCTAACTGAATGGGCGTAATGTCCGTCTCGATAAAATCTCTGAAGTCGGAAATGCTTCCGTCCCACACAGGATTATCTTCTGTAATTTTTTCTGCGATCAATTCAAGCAACGGGTCAGGCTTTTCTTTCCAAAGCTCTGTTTCAACTCGTTCAAGGTCCCACACAAGTCGCTCTTCATTTCTGACAAGAAACAGTCGTTGGTCCTGTTGGTCACGACCGGAGATGTCAAGGGTTGCCGTCTTTGCCGTTCGCTTCTCTTTCTGCAAGAGGAAAGCTCCGTCAGCGGCACCGAGCAAACCGTTGGTACCCGAAATCATATCGAACTTGTCTCCCGAATTTTGTTTGCGTGTGTGATGCACAAGGAGAAGACAGATACCGTATCGGTCAGAAAAATTTTTGAGCTGTGCGATTACCTCGTAGTCATTTGCGTAAGAAAATTTTTCCGCACCTGACTCTCTTACCTTTTGCAAAGTGTCGATGATAATAAGTCTTGTGTCGGGATTCTCTTCAATAAATTTTTCAAGCTGTTCAAAGAGTCCGCCGTTGAGATTCTTTGCCGACACGGAGAAGAACAGATTGTTTGTTCCCTCCGTTCCGAACATTCGGTAAAGTCTTTTCTGCAGCCGTGAGTAATCATCCTCGAGAGCAAGATAAAGCACCTTGCCCTGTCTGACCTCGTTTTCCCACAGAGGCTTACCCGTACTCACATGATAAGCGAGCTGTGCCATCATAAAGCTTTTACCGACCTTCGGTGCACCGACGAAAAGATAAGTGCCGGGATAAAGTATTCCGTCAATGATCGCAGGCTTACTGAGATATGCCGTATCGTAAAGCTCACTCATTGTCACCGTCTTCATATATGACGGGTCCATAGCCTTACGCAGTTCTCTTTGCATCTGAGCAAATTTTTCTTCAAAGCTATTGCTATTTTCTTCTCCCTCGGGTATAATATTATTAATGTGTTTTTGATTTGACTGTCCGACATCTGCGCCAACAGATGTGAGTGGGACGGTCTTTTCTTTTGTTACATCATTCATTAAAGTCTCCTTTCAATCCCTGAAGTGTTACCGTGATGAGCTTTATTATTTCAAGCATCTCATCGGTCACTTCATTTTTGTTTTTAAGCTCTTCAAGTACCTCGGCAAGATTATTTCTCAATGCCTTGAACACTCTTGGATTACCTCCCTGCACAACAATGTCCTGCTGCATACAACGGCGATAGCAGTATTCCTGTTTGCTAAGTCCCGAAATTGCAACGACCTTGTTTATCTGCTCGTTCTCTTCGGGCGAAACTCTGAACCCAACCGTTATACTGCGAAAACGTTTGTGCTTGTCTAAATTTTTCGCTGACATTTTACTCACGCTCCATATTTAATTTCTCTGCAATCTCTGTTTGCTTTGACGGGAAGAGATGTGCATAACGGTAAGTGATGTCTATACTCTCGTGACCGACTCTGTCCGCAATGGCAAGAGGTGTAAAACCCATATCAATAAGCAGTGAAACATGTGAGTGTCTTAAATCGTGAATACGGATTTTCTTCACGCCCGTTTCCTTACAGCCTCGTCGCATCTCACTGTGAAGATAGGCTTTAGTTATAAGAAAAACTCTGTCGTTCTTTCTCGGCTTGTAAAGACCTTTGAAATAGATTTTCATTTCATCACAGAGAAAGTCAGGCATTACGATTGTTCGGTTGCTCTTTTTAGTTTTCGGTGTGGTAACAACGTCTTTGCCCTTAATGCACTGATATGACTTATTTATTCTTACAGTCTTCTTTTCAAAATCGAAATCACCGTAAGTCAAAGCAAGCAGCTCACCGAGGCGGATACCGCACCAATAAAGCATTTCAAATGCGTAATAGGATAAGGGCTTGTCCATCATCGAATCAGCGAATTTCATATACTCCTCTTTCGTCCAGAAGAGCATCTCCTTTGTGTTTTCTCTGCCCATATTGCCTACCTTTGCCGCAGGATTTGAGGGAAGCTCATAAAACCTGACGGCGTGATTAAAAATTGCACTGAGCTGATTATGAATCGTTTTAAGGTATCCCGATGCATAAGGCTGACCGTCTTTATCACGGTACGCCATCATTTCCTTTTGCCAGGCAATAACATCTGACACCTTGATTTCGCACATCTTCTTTTTCTTGAAGTACGGCAAAATCTTAAGCTCGATAACACTTGTTTTCATTACCCAAGTGTTTTCCTTCAAGCGTTCCTCGAGGTCGCTTTTGTAGATGTCATAGAACTCTGCGAAGGTCATATTCAGGTCGCCTGTGTTTTTATTGAGAAAAGTATTTTCCCAAGCGACCGCTTCCTTACGGGTCTTGAAGCCACGCTTCATCTTTCGGTCGCTTTCACCCTTCCAGTTCGTGTAGTACACCAATACATACCATGTGCCCCTTTTGCTGTCCTTGTATACAGCCATTGAATCATCCTTTCTTATTATTTTTCTTTGGGCATACCGTAAATCTGCTCTGACAGATAACGGCGGCTCACTTTACCCTTGATTACGAAATAGCCTTTTGCCTCAAGCTCTTTGTTGAGCTTCTGCATAATATCATAAGCAAGAGTTTTGGAAATACCGAGTTCTTCGCTGATTTCCTTTGCATTCATAAGTACTGCCATGTGTTTGTTCTCCTTTCTTTAAGATTTATTACAAGTCGGTTGCCCGACATTGAATACAAAATACAAATAACCCTTCTACTTCTTTATTGGGACATGATTTTGTGATTCTGCAAAAAGTTTTTAATCAACTTTATATGCCCTTCACTTATTTACGGACATTTTTTAAGCAAAAATTAGCCACCTCACCCGAATTTTTTAATTATTTAAAACTTCAATAAAACTTTTCTCACTTATACGGACTGGGAAAGGTCAAATGGAAACCCCAAAATTGAAATGTTTACAAATAGTTTAAATTACCCTCTACTTTCTTACGGACATTTTTTTGACTTTTGGCAAACATATAATCTGATAATTTTCAAAAAGCTTAAAATTTCCCTCTACTTTATATCGGACATTTTTTGAGCAAAAGCGGAACTGTGGAATTAAAAATTTTTTCAGTTTGTTGAAAATGACGAGTGAAAATTCACAGTATCACGCTGCCGAAAAAAGGCATAAAAAATACCCCTCTCGGATGAACTAAGTGTTCAAACGAGAGAGGTTTTCTCTTGTATGAAATTATGTGGAAAAGCCGGATACAGTATCAAATTGGTATCACGAGGCTTTTTGAAAATCCTGAAACCCATTATTTTACTGGGCTCACGGGCTTTCGTTTACTTATTCCCACTCGATTGTGCCGGTTGGCTTGGGGGTGAGATCAAAGAGGACACGGTTAATGCCGTCGACCTCTGAGGTAATTCTTGCTGTAATTTTGTGAAGTACCGGATATGGAACTTCTTCTATTGTTGCTGTCATTGCGTCCTTTGTGTTGACGGCTCTGATTATTGCCGGCCAACCTTCATATCGGCTGTCATCCTTAACGCCTACGCTCTTTATATCCGGAATTGCGATAAAATACTGCCAAACTTTTTCAGCAAGGCCGTTTTTGTCAAATTCTTCACGAAGAATAGCATCAGCTT
>JAZUOX010000061.1:0-69223 GCA_045604905.1 Clostridia bacterium | reverse complement strand
TAAAACGAATTATATAGACGAAGCTAAATTTAAATCAATTGATAAAATTTGCTCTACAATAAGAATTCTCCTTATTGCTTCAATAAAAACTGCAAAACAGAATGCTGATAACAAATAACAAGCAAGTCTAATGACTTGCTTGTTTGTATATGTGTCCGTAGGGCACAACATTAGTATAATTTGACTTTTTTAAAATTATATGATAAAATATATATGAGGTGGTATAAAATGGATTTTATTAAATTTGTTGAACAAATACCTAATATAACTATTGCAAAACGTGTTGCATCTGCATATGTTGCTGATTATAGGCGTTTGGAATTAGATGAAATTAAGGAGTTTTTGAAAAAAACAGCGAATCAATATGTTTCGTTTGATAATATTAGCGATAGATTGGAAGAAATAAAACTCGATCCAAATAGAGCAGTTAGAATTATAGCTCCAATAATGTTGCGAGACTATTTGTTAAACCAAGATGACTTTATATCAATTGCTAAAGATACGGAATCGGCAGTTTTAAATTATGAAAAGAATATTGTCGATGAATCTAATAATTTTGATGAGACAAAAATATCCAAGGATTTTGCTTTATTTAAATATATGTTAGATGTTGCATGGACACAAAATGATGATATTTCAGTTGATGAAAAAAATTTATTAGAAGCACTTAGGAAATATTTATCTATTTCAACTAGGGAGTTTCATATGCTTGAAGCTAAATCTGGTAGATTCCCGAAATTTGAAAATGTTCTTCACACATACGATGACATAGAAGAAACCCGTAAAGTTTTACAATCTAAAGGATTAATTGTTGCTATTAAAAACTCGGACGGGGTTATGTGTGATATGATTCCTGATGATATAGCAAAATGTATTAGACGATATTACAATATAGAAATTCGTTCTTATGGATACGAAAAACTAGTTGATTATGTAATAAAAAAGACAAAAAAGCAATATTTGATTGATATAGTACATAAAGCAAGTCAATATTTTTCCAAAGCTAATATAGATATTAGCAATAATCCAACGGTGAATGAGTTGAAAGATATAATTTTAAAATCAATACAACCATCAAATTTGATTGGAGGATTTTCGCCACGTGACGGATTAGAAGTTTCTATGTTATCTGCTTGGTGTGGAGAATTGGGACTGAATGTTTCTGGAAATAAAGCTACACTAATAGATCGCATTCTTGAATATTATGATTCTATGCGGAAAATAGAAATAAAGACAGAAGACGAAAGGGAAAAGCTTATCGCTTTTTATGATTTGCTTGCGAGTAGAGATTTAAAAAATTTAAGAGCTAACAATATAATAGAAAAAGATTTGCAATGTGAACATCTTTTTGAAGATGCAACTAACTATTTGTTTGAAAAAATGCTTTTAAATAAGCCTTTAACTTTAACAGGAACAGAGCATCCTGATGGAAAATTGTCTTTTAAAGACAAGTATATTATGTGGGACAATAAGTCTAAAGAAACTGCAGTGAATTTAAAAGACCACATTCAGCAATTTGAACGCTATATAAAGACTGCAGATAAAGAGGTTGTAGTATTTATGGTTATAGCTCCTGAATTCACTCAACAGAGTGTACAAGAATGTGTTGATTTTTCTCTTAACAATGACACACAAATTCTTTTGATTACAGCCTCTGAATTAAAAACGGTTGCAGAAACATGGCAAAAAAAGCATCAAGGTGAGATTTTTAATTTAGGTTACTTTAAACAAAACGGACGATTTGATATCAAACTTTTAAATTTATAATAGAGCTTGTATATGTTTTGTGAAAAAATGAATTTTAAAAGCGTGCTGATTAAGTGCGCTTTTATTTTGTTCGGAACGGTCACTCCGTTCCCATCCTCCACGGTAATGTGCCTTAAAAAGCCACCTTGATATACAATCTATACTTGCCAAATTTCTGCCTGCGCACCTTGTCGGAAAAAATATGTTACCACATTATTTTTCCCTTTCGCACTGCACATACAAAAATTTTTCTGCGTATATATCGCATTCCAAGATAGCTTTTCAAGGCTACTCTGCAGTGCTGATTAACCTTTCGGGAAGCTGCCCGGGAAAGTAGGTCGTCGCCGGAACAAAAAAGAGAACGCAATGTGCGTTCTTTTTTTGTTCAGTTTTATTCGCTTTGCGAGTTATATTGCGTTGCAGTTTTATTTGCTACGCAAGTGGTATTGCCTAAGGCAGTTATTGGCGAATAAAATATCACTGAAACCGCAGGTTTCAATACCACTTTCACTTTGTTAAAATATCACTCTGTATAAAATGTAGAACATAATCTAATGAGAAGTTTTTCGTTTTTCTTGCTATTGTTTGGTTTGTATGTTATACTTACTTATAAGAAAAATATAAATGTTTTAATTTTTGTACAAGGAGGGAAAGAAATGATGTCTATACTTACAATTATCCGTTGGATATTATTTCCGATAAGCATAATTTTTGATTTGATAAACTGACATGACTATAAACTTTGTAAGAGGCGATACTATGGCTCATAAAACATATATGAGAGAAATCGAAGGGTCAGAGAAGGCTTTGTTTTTTGTGCACGGTTTTCTGAGTAGTACAGAACATTTTGACAGGTTTATAGAAGTTTTACCGGAAAATGTATCGATATTTAATATTTTGCTTCCCGGACATGGTGGTAAGGTGAGAGATTTTGCAAAAACTTCTATGACAGAGTGGAAAAGTGCTGTCAGAGAAATGGCAGAGCATATCTGCAAGCAGTACAAAGATGTTTATATAATTGCTCATTCAATGGGTTCATTCTTTGCAATGGAAGCAGCAATAAAGCATTGTGACAGGGTACGGGGGATCCTTCTTTTGCAGCCGGCTCTGAAAATATGGGTAAAACCTGAAGCAACGCTGAATACAGTAAAGGCATTCTTTAATTTTTTTGGGAATGAAGAAGTGAGCAAGGCGTACAGAGCATCACACAGTATATCATTGTCATTACGCTTCTGGGAATATATAGGGTGGTTACCGAGATATTTTGAATTGTTGAAAGAAAGCCATATTGCGCGGGAGTCAATTAAACAAGTGAGTGTTCCGTGCACCGTTTGTCAGTCAAAAAAGGATGAGCTTGTTTCGATAAAAACACTTAAATATATACCTCATAAAGAAAATATGACAGTACATATTCTGGAAAAATCAGCACATTTCTTTTATAATAAACAGGATGAAAAATTCATGAAGGATATTCTTCTTGAAATGATAAAGTAATAAGGAGGTAGGAAAATGAGATATTCGGATTCTTTTGGAGTTAAAGCCTCAAAAATATTTCTGGGAACAGCATATTTCGGAGATGGAATTTCTGAGGAAGATGCTTTTGCCATAATGGATAAATTCCGCGAAAAAGGTGGAACACATATTGATACTGCCAGACTTTATGCGAAAGGGATTTCTGAGGAAATTGTCGGAAAGTGGATAAAGGACAGAAAAGCTTCCGAAATGTACATTTATACAAAAGGCGGATATTTTGAGCCGGATGCAGGCGAAGTTTCAAGAGTTACGGAAAAAGACATTGTTTCCGACCTTGAAGAAAGTCTTAAAGCACTTAACACAGACTGTATAGAATTTTACTGGCTTCACCGTGACGACAGAGTGATTGAGCCTGAAAAAATAGCAGAACTTATGAACCGTCTTGTTAAAGAAGGCAAAATAAAGAAATTCGGTGCATCTAACTGGCAGTCAGATAGAATAGAAAAAGTGAATAAGTATGCCAAAGAACGCGGTATTGACGGGTTTTCTGCAAGTCAGATTCGTTTCAATCCTGCGTATTGCCTTGGAGAAAGAGGCGGACTTGTAGGGATGGATAGGGATGAATTCAGCTTCTACAAAAATGCAGATATGCCTGTTGTGGCATATTCCTCACAGGCAAAGGGATTTTTCTCAAAAGTTGTCGAGCAGGGCGTGGATGCTCTTTCTGAAAAAGCGAAAAAGCGCTATTTGTGTGAGAAGAATCTTGAAAAAGCAGAATATATGAAATCTCTTGCAAAAAAGTATAATACAACTGTCGGAGCAATAGTATGCGGAGCAATGTGCTCAATCGCGGTTCCTGACACTTTCCCAGTAATCGGTGGAAGCAGATTAGCGCAGATAGAAGATTCAATGCAGGGTGCAGACATCGTGCTTGAAGATGCAGAAGTGAAACAAATATTTAAGGAAATTATGTAATAAAATTGGTGTAAACTTTTACTGTTTGCACCAATTTTATTTATACGGATTGCTGGACATTTCCGGCAAGTTATGATATGATATATTATGAGGGATTATGGGAAGAAGGCGTTTAAATAATATGGATAACAGATTTGAAACAAAGGAATACAAACGGTCCAGAAATGCTTATATGGTACAGTGTGCCTTTGAGTATTTCGTTATGCTTCTTGTGTCTGATGCTTTCCTTGCAAAGCTTCTTTCAGCGCTTGAGGTTAGTGACAGGTATATAGGCATAATTTCATCCTTTGTAAGTCTTGCATTTGTTTTTCAGCTTTTATCAATATTTCTGGTAAAAACAAAGACCTCAACTAAGAAAATAGTTATGATATGCGATACAGTAAGTATCTGTTTTTTTGTGATTCTGTATCTGGTACCTTTTTTGCCGGTAAGTCCTGATTTGAGAAGAACACTGGTAATTGTTTCGATAATGCTTGCGTACGCTATCAAATACCTTATTTCGTCAATGCTCTTCAAATGGGCAAATTCTCATGTTGAGCCATCTCTGAGAGCAGTTTATTCTGCAAATAAAGAGGTTACCTCACTTATAGCCGGTATTATTTTCACTGCAGTTTTCGGTTACATAATAGACAAATTCGAAAGTCTCGGAAATCTTAACGGAGGATTTCTGTTTATTTCCTTTAGTATTCTTGTAATCAACATAGGAAACTTTATTTGTCTGAAACTCATAAAAAGCGAAAGTGATCAGGCGCAGGAGGAAGAGTCAGCCATATCATTGGGTGAGGTTATAAAAAATACATTTATAAATAAAAATTTCCGTAATGTTATTATAATGGAAAGTCTTCAGAAATTTGCAGTTTACTTCACAGTTGGCTTTATGGGCGTATATAAGACTAAGGAGCTTGCAATAAGCGTATTTGTTATTCAGCTTATAAACATAGTTTCAAATGCTGCAAGGATGCTTATTTCAAAGCCGTTTGCGGTATATTCCGACAAACGCAGCTTTGCCAAAGGTATGGAGCTTGGGCTTGCATTTGCGGCAATAGCATTTTTTGTGAATATATTTACAACACCGTCTACATGGTGGTTGGTAATAATCTTTACAGTTCTTTATAATGTGTCTCTGGCAGGTACTAATCAGAACTCTTTCAATATTGCATACAGCTATGTACCTCTTAATTGCATAACTCAGGCAATGGCAATAAAGAATTCAATCAGCGGATTGTGCGGCTTTGCAGCATCGATAATCGGGGGTGCTGTGCTTTCGGCGGTGCAGAATAACGGTAATATGATTTTCGGAATGTATGTAAATGCACAGCAGTTACTTTCTCTTGTGTCATTTGTACTTATAGTGATTGCAGTTATGTTTATTCATTTTGTAATAGCAAAACAAAAGGTTAAAATTCAGTAAAGGTGTACTATGGAAAAAAATCGATATAAAATTACAAAATATGCCTGTTATACGACAGGCTTAACAATGTCGGCAGTAGCAAATATTTCGCCGCTTCTGTTTGTGACTTTTCGCGAAATGTACAAAATATCTTACACACAGATGGGGTTTCTTGTTGTGATGAACTTTGCAACGCAGCTATTGATTGACCTGATTTTCAGCTTTTTCACAAAGTATTTTAACATTGAAAAAACGGTCAGATATACACCGTTTATTTCGGCTGTAGGTATGCTTATTTATGCGATTGTGCCACATTTCTTTCCGGAAAATGCGTATCTGTGGATAATTGTTGGAACGGTAATCGCTTCAATAGGTTCAGGGCTTGCAGAAGTTCTGATGAGTCCTGTTATAGCTGCCATTCCATCTGATAACCCGGAGAGGGAAATGAGTAAGCTTCATTCCGTATACGCATGGGGTGTTGTGGCAGTAGTTATCATAAGCACATTATTCCTTAAAGCTTTCGGAAAAACAAACTGGATGTATCTTGCAATTTTGTGGACTATTGTACCGCTTGCAAGCTGGATAATGTTTCTTGTGTCTGAAATTCCTCCTATGAAAATCGGTGGAGATGAAAAAGGGAAAACAACAGGTTTCAGCAGAGGACTAATGCTTTGTGTGCTTTGTATATTTTTCGGTGGCGCGGCAGAGTGTACAATGTCGCAATGGACCTCGGGATTTGCTGAAAAAGCACTTGGAATACCGAAAGTATGGGGGGATGTCTTCGGACTTGCTTTGTTTGGTGCTCTTTTGGGAATCGGAAGAACAACATATGCCAAAGTGGGAAAAAACATAGAGAAAGTAATTCTTTACGGTCTTCTTGGTGCATTTTTCTGTTATATGTGTGCAGGTATGGTACATAGCCCGGCAGTTGCACTTGTTGCTTGTGCTGTTGCGGGGTTGTGCACATCGATGCTCTGGCCCGGCAGTCTTATTTATACAGAGGATAAAATCCCCGGGATGAGTGTTGCAGCGTATGCACTTATGGCGGCAGGCGGAGATATGGGGGCATCAATAGTGCCGCAGATTGTGGGAATAGTATCGGATAAAATCGGTGTAAGTACTTTTGCTCAATCCCTGAGCGAAATGATTGGAATTACCGCTGAGCAGATTGGTATGCGTTCCGGATTTATTATAGCGGGAGTATTTCCGCTTTGCGGATTTATACTTATGCTGTTTATGAGAAAATATTTTGGGAGAGGTAATAAATGAGTTTAAAAAAAATAAGGTGGGGAATAGCGGGCCCCGGTAATATTGCAAATAAATTTGCAGCGGCAATTAAAAATGTGGATGGAGCCGAGATTACTGCAGTAGCGTCCCGTTCATATGATAAAGCTTCTGAATTTGCAGATAAATACGGAATTGGAAATGTGTTTTCGAGCTATGAAGAAATGGCGCTGTCGGATAAAATTGATGCAGTATATATTTCCACAATTCATCCGTTTCACAAATCTTGTGCAGAGCTTTTTATAGAAAATAAAAAGCATGTCCTTTGCGAAAAGCCCATATGTGTAAATGCATATCAGGCAGAAAAGCTTTCAGAATGTGCAAAAGAAAACGGTGTGTTTCTTATGGAAGCTATGTGGACAAGATTTCTTCCTGCAATAAAAGAAACAAAGGCAATGATTGAAAATGGAGAGATAGGTATAATAAAAGGTTTTGAAGCGGATTTCTGTTACAGGGAAACGCCTGAAAATGCATCCATACTTTTTGACAATGCCATAGCAGGGGGAGCACTCCTTGATGTCGGAATATATCCTCTCAATCTTACAGCATACCTTTTTGGCAGAAACAGAAAAATAACCGCACAAGCAGTAACACGGAACGGTGTTGACCTACATACACAGATGACACTGGAATACACTGACGGTATGATAGCGAGCCTTTCTTGTGCCATTGAAGTTGCAAAGCCCGAAACTGCTTTTATATATGGTACAGATGGTTATATAAAGCTGCCGACATTTTACGGAGCACAAGAAATAATTCTTGCAAAAGACGGCAAAGAAAAAGTGATTCCGATGCCAAGCATAGGCGATGGATTTGAAGAAGAAATCATAGAAGCCTGCACCGTTATTTTTGCAGGCAGAACAGAAAGTAGCATAATGCCCATATCTGAAAGTATAGCGATACTTAAAGAAATGGACTTTATCAGAAAACAAATCGGCATAACATATCCGTTGGAAGGAGAAAATTAAAATGAAAAATAAGCTTTTTACAAATGTATGGTTCGTATCACTTGCAGCAATTCTTTGTTGTGCACTTTGGGGCAGTGCCACACCTTTTATCAAAATAGGTTATGAGCTTATCCGCCCTGAGGCGACTGTTCCATCCACAATTCTTTTTGCAGGTATAAGATTTTTCTTTGCAGGAATTATCACAATTGTAATTTACTCTATTGCAAGAAAAAAGTTTCTTTTTCCAAAGCAGGAGAACCTGGGAAAAGTTGCCACGGTTGGCCTTTTCCAGACTATAATACAGTACTTCTTTTTCTATATGGGACTCAGCCTTACAAGTGGAGTTAAAGGTACTATAATAAGCGGTTCAAACACATTCTTTTCAATTATTATAGCAAGCCTTATTTTCCGTCAGGAAAAGCTTACTGTAAAGAAAATTATTGCTTGTATTCTGGGATTTGCAGGAATTATCATAGTTAACCTTAACGGACTTGACCTTACAGTTAACTGGGGCGATGCATTTGTCCTTTTCTCAACAGTTGCGTATGCCGTTTCTTCCGTTCTTATGAAACGCTATTCTAACGATGAGGACCCTGTTGTAATCAGCGGATATCAGTTTATTATTGGCGGTACAGTAATGGTTGTTGCAGGTGCTCTTATGGGTGGAAGAATTCAGATAGAAAGCCTTGAGGCGGTTGGTGTTCTTACATATCTTTCGTTCCTTTCTGCAATAGCTTATGCACTGTGGGGTGTACTTCTCAAGCATAACCCGGTATCAAGAGTTACTGTGTTCAGCTTTATGATACCTGTATTCGGTGTGCTTTTATCTGAGCTTATGCTTACAGAGGCAAGCGGTGTATCGTATGTAAATCTTCTTATCGCCCTTGTGCTTATCTGCATAGGTATAACTGTGCTTAACTACAAGAAGGAGAAGTAAAAAATGAAAAAAACGCAGACTTCAATCATATTTTCAGGCGATGTAGGCTTTGACCGGTATATGGATAAAAAGTGGGAGGATGAGAATTTTCTCTCCTCTTCGGTGCTGGATTTTTTCCACAGTGCAGGCCATGTTTGTCTTAATATTGAGGGGGCACTCATTAATGCTGTTGATGACGGTTCCCGAGGTGTGTTTTTCCACAGTATGAATCCTGAGGCTATCAGAACTTTTAATGAAATCGGTGCCGATATATGGAGCATCGGTAATAATCACACCATGGACGCAGGGGTAGAGGGGTTAATCTCTACCAAAAACTATGCCAAGAAAAACGGTGTTCTTGCCGTTGGCGCAGGTCTTAACGAGATTGAAGCATCTGAGCCTGTTTATATTGACGAAGCAGGCGGAATAGGCATTATCTGTGTTTCATATATGACAGAATGTGTTCCGGCAACAAAAACCGATGCAGGAATTTTCCGCTGGGACGATATGGAATTGATTGAAAAGCGGATTTGCGAAATAAAAGAAAAATGCAGATGGTGTGTTGTGATTTCCCACGGAGGGGAGGAGTTTACGGCACTTCCCACACCTTATACCCGAGACAGATACATAGAATATCTTGAAATGGGTGCAGATGCAGTTGTAGGTCATCACCCCCATGTGCCCGAAAATTATGAAGTGTTTGAGGAAGGTAAAATGATTTTCTACTCCCTCGGCAATTTTATATTTGACACCGACTATCAGCGTGCACATCTTTATACTGATGATGCAGTATTGCTTAAGCTTATATTTACAGAAGAAAAACTCAGCTTTGAGGCAGCAGGTATTAAAATAAACCGCGAAAAGGGATGTATAGAAGCATCTCAGCTTCCAGATATTTTTACAAATATTGATGAAGAAGAATATAACCTTCTTGCACCTCTAGCAGCAAAGAGCTTTATTGCGGAGGAAAAGAGGCGTATGATTTACCTTGAGCCTGACCGTTTCAAAAATGCAGATGACGATGTGTGGGATGAATATTTCTTTAGCGGTGAAGCCGAGGGCTATGTTGAAGATGCTCATATGGACTTTGCTTTCGTTATGCCACTTGCACTTAAAGCCGAAGACGACGAATGGAAAATGAGTAGCCTTGAAAAAGTAAAAGACTACATTTTAAAGCTGACTTGAGAAAATTTCCGAAAACAATCTCTATAACTTTTGTGCCAAAAATGTTGTTTTAGCCAGTCTTGACAAAAGTCGAATATTGTCGAATAGCGGAGAAAATTGATTTATAATGCTTTTTAAGTGTAGTTAATAAGGGTGAGTTTATGAGAAAAAGTATTAAAAATTTAAATAATATTAAAGCTGAGTATAAAATAATTGTATCTGAGTTGAAGTCAATGGTACTATTTCTTTTTTTGGCGATTTTGGCATATGTATTGATTTCTAATAGTTTATATTATGAAGGATGGTGTCAAAATCTGTTGTTGGGATTAGGCACTGGAGCGGCAACATCTGCTTTAGTTTCATTGGTGTTCTATCTTAATGATAAGGAAATTAAAATTAGAGAACAGATAAAACAAAGAGCAAGGTTTATGCATGAATTTAAGATTCTATATAGAAATATTATATATTCGATAAATTTTGATTTTAGCAAAGATTCCATATTAGACTTAGATTCTTATATCAAAAAGCAACATCGTTGGTATCACGAATATTACAAACGAATGACTGCTGACAATTTTACTGAAATAGAAACAGCGACTAGAAAAGAGTGCTTAGTAGATTTTATTTCGTTAAACCTAACAAGATTCCAACAGATGTTTGAGTATGACCCGGAATGGAAAAAGGGAGAGTATACTTCGTGGCAGAAAACTGAATTGTTGAATTTTTATAATGAATTTAAAAATATACAGATTTATATCAATCAAAACAATTACAAAGCAGCTTTTTTGGATTTTGCATATTTTCTTGAACGCATAAAGAGGATGTCAACTGAATTTTCAGAGCTGAGCAATTTTAATTTATTAAAGTTTGAATACGATGATAATGGGGATATGAATATTGATGAGACTACTTTTGAAGAGAAAGAGCCTGATTTTAAATTTGCAAGAGAATTTCAAGAGATTCGGAGAAAAAATTATAAGAAGTATTATTCTAAAGAATCTGCAACAAATATAATAATGAATACGGAGAATATGGAGTAATTAATATGAACGAATTTAAAAAGTATAGTGACAGTAGAAAAAAGACTAATTCTTTTCTCAATCGTGTACATAGGAAATCAGTAAGTAAAATGAAGCTGATTACCAGACAAAAAATGCAGAACGTAAAAAACGCATGAAAGCATACAATAAGGAACTTGAAAAAGATAAAATAATAAGAGTGAAGCAGGCGGAAACTACTAATCAAATGTCAGAACAAGAAATTCAGGATAGCGGTTGTTTCGTCTTTGGGCTTTTGGGATTAGTTGTTTTAGCAGTTTTGTATTTTATCATAGGACTCAAATGGCTACTAACAATTGCCGGAATTGTGTTTATTGTATTTTTGGTTTCTGTTATATTGGATGTCATCAAAGAAAAGGATAATAATCGAAAACTTTCCGAAGAACAAATAAATATGATAAAATATCATTTATCATGTATCGATATTAACAAGGATGTTGCAAATAATTCAGACGACGGACAAGCGGTGAAGAAGGCATTGGATGGATTGATTAAATCAATCGATTTTATTATGCAGTATGAAGAAGAAGAGCTTCGTCAGGCTGGAGCAACAAAAGAAAAACTTCCTGCTCAAAGGGATTTTATTATTCAACATTATGAAGAAATGATAAATCAAACCGGAAAATAACACAGAACATGACTAAATCAAAGTTTACTTGTGTCAAGTCCATACAATTTAAAAGAATAGTTTGCCGATTTTGATATTTACATATACTATCGGAGCGAGAAAGTCCGGTATTCTCGCGAGTTTATGAAAATGCGTTAATGGAGTTATATTATGATAAAAATTTTATTTATATGCCATGGTAATATATGCCGCAGTCCGATGGCTGAATTTGTTTTCAAGGATATTATAGAAAAATCAGGAAAAAGTGGTGATTTCTATGTTGCATCTGCTGCCACCAGCTTTGAAGAAATAGGCAATCCCGTGCATCGGGGAACGGCAAAAATCTTAGATGGACTGGGTATATCATATTCAGGAAAGCGCGCAATATGTTTAGAAAAATCCGACTATGCAAAATATGATTATCTGGTGTGCATGGATAGTGCCAATGTGCGCAATACATTGCGGATTGTAGAGAATGACCCTGATAAAAAAATATTTAAATTACTTGAGTTTGCTGCCTCTTACGAGGATGTGGCAGACCCTTGGTATACAGGAGATTTTGGCAGAACATACAAAGATATTCTTGCAGGATGCAAGGGACTTTTAAAATATATTGAAAAAGCAAACAATAACAAAAGGTGAATGATATGAAAAAATTTGAAGGAGTGCTTCTTTGTACAGACCTTGACGGAACTTTACTTAGAAAAGATAAAACTATATCTGCCGAAAATATAGAAGCAATAGAGTATTTTAAAAAGCAGGGCGGACTTTTTACCTTTGTTACCGGAAGAATGCCATACTATGTACTTAATCTTACTCAGCAAGCAAAGATAAACGCTCCGTTTGGTTGTGCCAACGGTGGCGGAGTGTATGACTTTGTAAAGAAAAAATATCTATGGAAATGCATTATGCCGGAAGAAGTGATGGAGCTTGTTGAGTGCGTAGATAAGGAATTTCAGGATATGGGTATACAGACATGCACTTTTGAAAAAACCTATTTTTACAAAGACAACAGTGCTATGGAGCATTTCAGAAAAGTAACGGGGCTTCCGAATCTTGTCTGTCACTATAAAGAGGTTAAAGAGCCTATATCAAAGATTCTGTTTACAAGTGAAAGTACTGACGATATTTTGAAAGTAGCGGACTATCTTGCAAGGCATCCTTTAGCAGAGAAATTTGATTTTATCCGTTCTGAAAAGAATTTGTATGAGATTTTACCAAAAGGAATGAGTAAGGGCACAGCTCTGCAAAAGCTTTGTGAGTGTTTGGATATTGATATAAATAGAACCGTAGCAATCGGTGACTATAATAACGATATTTCAATGTTTAAAGTTGCAAAGGCAGGTATAGCAGTTTCTAACGCTTGCCCCGAAGCGTTGGCGGCGGCAGATTTTATAACTGTAAGCAACGAAGAACATGCCATAGCACAAGTTATTTATGATTTAGAAAAAGGAAAGTATTTGTAAAGAAAAAACACTGCAAAAATACTTTTGCAGTGTTTTTATGTTAGTTAGTTTTTAGTGTAATTGCAAATTCCGTTCCTCTTCCGACTTCGCTTCTGACACAAACTTCTCCGCCGTGAAGCTCTACTATGCTTTTTACCATAGCCAGTCCGAGACCGCTTGAGCCGTATTCGTCATTTCTGACATCGTCTACACGGTAGAAACGTTCCCATATTTTGTCAAGCTTTTCGGGAGAAATTCCAATTCCTTCATCACGAATGGTTATTTTTGTGTTATTACCTGATTTATAAGCACTGATTACGACGGACTTATTTTCTTCACTATATTTTATTGCATTTGTGACAAGGTTTGTAATTGCACTTAAAAGAAGTGTTTCGTCTGCATACAAAATAATGTTTTCTTCAACATTGGTAATGATGTCAATGTTTTTGTCTTTTGCCATATTTGTCAGATTTTCTGAGGCTATGTCAACAAGTACACTTAAATCTATTTTTTCTGTGTTCAGTTTCTGCCTGCTCTGGTCAATTCTTGCAAGAAGCAAAAGTTCAGATATAAGCTTTGAAACCTGATTTGCCTTATCTACAATATTCTGAGCAAGTTCTTTTTCTTTTTCTGTGTCCGCAATATCAAGAAGATATTCTCCCTGTGCCAATATAACACTGATGGGCGTTCTCAGTTCATGAGAAGCGTCTGAGGAAAACTGTTTTTCCTGCATAATCAATCCCTCAATTTTATCAAGCATGGTGTTCAGAGTTACGGATAAATCGTAAAGCTCGTCCTTTTTCACCGCAGGATTAATTTCTATACGCTGACGGATATCCTTTTCAGCGCATATTTTGTTTGCTGTGCGAATGATGTTATTAATTGGAGAAAATGCCTTTTTAGTGATAAGATAACCACCGATAGCGGTCAGCAGAAGTATCAGGGGTATGATTATAAGTATTACAGTAAATGCAGAGCGGCCGAGAAGAACTGTTGAATTTACCGATTCGCAGCCTCTTATCCAAAAGCCTCCACCTATTTCGGGAGGTGCAGGCTTACGGACATCATATACGATATAGTCCTTGCCGTCAACAGTTTCGCGCCTTGGCGGACCGTCGCGGAATGGTATACTTTCCACATCGTAAATATATTGCCCTTTAATGTGGTTGCCGTCAAAATCGTGAATCGACACATTTTTAAAGTGTCTGTTACTGTCAACCGAGTGGAAAACATCTTTATGCCTGAAAGGAAATCTTTCAGAAACCTGGCTAACCTGCAAAACAACATCTTTTTCTATTCTGTTAATGGAAAACTGATAGGAAAGAGTGCCTACTAAAAGCAGAACTATCGTAATAATAACAAACATCAGTGATGTATACCATATGGTTATTCTTTTCTTTATAGAAGTTACCTTTTTCATTTTCAATCTACCTTTACTACATATCCGGCATTTTTTATTGTATGAAGAAGTTTGGTTTCATACCCTTCATCAATTTTCTTCCTAAGGTGATGTATATACACCTTTATAATATCGCTTGAACCTTCATAGTCATAGTTGCTGATATTTTCCTCAATCTGTTCTTTTGAAACGACAATTTCCTTGTTACGCATAAGATATTCCAAAATTGAGTATTCCTTTGAAGAAAGCTCGATAACGTTATTCTGCCTTTTAACAATGCGTTTTGTTGTATCAACAGTAAGGTCTGCAATTTCAAGCATACTGCCAGTGATATTCCCTTTAACCCTCAGCATTGCGCGGATTCTTGCACAAAGAACTTCAAAGGAAAACGGCTTTGTCAGATAGTCATTTGCACCAAGATCAAGTCCCTCTATAATATCCTCATCTGAATCCTTTGCCGTAAGCATTAACACAGGGGTCAGAATTTTTTTCTGCCGTATAGTTTTTAATACTTCAAATCCGTTTAGTTTAGGCATCATAACATCAAGTATTATTCCGTCATAATGTGTGTTTTCTATATAGTACAGCGCGTCCTCACCGTCAAAACAGTTGTCAATGCTGTAACCAATTTTTGTAAGGCGCTCTGAAATTGTTTTGTTAAGATGCTTTTCGTCTTCAGCGATAAGAAGTCGCATGAAATCACCCCTTCAAGTAAATAATACAACATTTTTGAAAAAAAGTAAACGGAGGGAATGTAAAATTTACATCCCTCCTGTATATTATTGCATAGTTGGAATTCTGCCAAAACCTCTTCCACCCGTGGGAGCCGTTCCTATAATGGTGCTCTGTGCGGTAATTTCTGTTTCAAAGGTTTCGCTGCCTATTGTGATAGTGTATTTTTTACCTGTTTTAATAGCATTTGATGCTATTAAAACAGCCTTATAGCTTCCGCTTGGAATGTACTCGTACACAATACTGCCCTGATTGTCTGTAACCGTGATTTTATCCTCTTTTGTATGACTTTTTTCGCAGTAAATTGTAATTGTGTTTTGTGTGAGATTTAAACTGCGCTCATTACCACTCTGTGATGCAAGGATAAGATTTGCGTTATCACTTATATTCAACTGTCCGTCTGAATCAATAACACCAAAATTTCCATAGAAAGTACCTGTGGGGTTAATAGCTTTTATGGTACCGCCGTTAATGGCAATATTTCCATTTGCATCAATGCAGTCATCATTGCCACAAAGCTCAAGAGTTCCACCGTTAATAATAAGACATTCTTTCATGTTTTTGCCCATACCGCCAAAGTTTCTGTCAGGAATCATCCCTTCTTCAAAAGGAGGCATCTGTCCTTTTTGGGGAGCAAATTCACCGTTTTCAGGCATTTCGGGAGGAACTGTGCCGTGAAACCTGCCGTTTCCTTTTTGGGGGCGTGTGCCGGAAATAGGAGCTGTTTCACCGTTTTGTGGCATCTGACCGTTTTCAAATCCTTCAGGAGGTATACGGTCACCTTTGCCAAAGCCACCACCGGGCATCATTTCACCACTGTTACCGCCGGTTGCATTTATTGCATCATCTGTAGATAATACTTTAATGGTGCCGTCATTTATTGTCATAACATTTTTACTTTCAATACCTTCTGTAGATTCAGTCACATCAATAACCGTAGATTCTCCGTTTATTGTAAGGTTGCCGTGGGCAGAAATACCCTTGTCGTATTTTGAACTTAATGACAGATTGCCACCGTCAATCTGTATTTCATCCTGACAGTGAACCCCGTGAGAAGCGGAGTTTACATAGATTTCTCCGCCTGATATTACAAGCATCCATTCAGCATTGATTCCTTTGGTTGACTTTTCAAATTCGACATCTGCAGTTTCTGATTGCATTCCTCTGTGGGGAGCTTCCTGCAAAGTGGCTTCAGGCTGTACAGGAGTAATGGGAACTCCGTTTGTTTCTATATTGATTTTACCGCCTGAAATATTAATAATGGATTCGCAATCAATACCATCACCGATAGCGGTGATGTCAACTGTTCCGCCTGTCATCTTGAAAGTATCGTTTATGTGGATGCCGTCGGATGTTGCATTTATATCAATTAAGCTGTTTTCAATGGTTAAATTGTCAGACGCTTTGATTCCGTGACCTGATAAAGACTCTATCTTAAGACTGCCGTTACCTTTGATTTCAAGGTTTTCTTTTGAATAAATTGCGCCGTCTGCGCTATTTTTAGCAACAAGTACATTTTCACTATCAGCGGAAACGGTAATATATGCTTTATCTGCTTTTTCAACAAAAATACATGGACCTTCACTTGATGTGATTTCAGTTCCGTTTAAGCGGAGTTTGACCTTTTCATTAGCTGAAATTGTAATGTTTCCGTCTGTAAGGCAGCCTGTTAAAGTGAAATCCCCGCCTTGCGTGAGTTTAATCTGATTTCCTTCAATTTCAACGCCTTCGCCCTCATAGAAGAGGGAGGTAAGGTTAATTGAGCCGACATTTTCTTTCCAGGTATCATCTTCTGTTTCATTGTCGGTAATAACTACTTTCTGATTATTTTCATCCCAGTCCACATTATATTCAAAGCTTTCGGAAATTGCACGGGCAGGGACTAGGGTTCTGCCCGATACAATTTGAGCGGGAACGTCAAGGGTTACCGTTTCTGTAACGGGGTTTCCTGCATTATCGGTTTTGCCTTTGTCAATAAGCAGGTCAGCTGAATCTATGGCAAGAGAAATTGTCTTTGAGTTCTTGCGTGCAGATACGGTTCGTGTGTCGTTGTCCCATTTTACAGATGCACCGATTTCTTCAAATATTTTTCTCAGGGGGACCATCGTTCTCCCGTCAATAATCTGTGGTTTAACATCAAAATCAATTTTTGTGCCGTCAAGCTCTACCGTAACTTCTTTTTCTGCAAATACTGTCAATCCTGAAAGCATTGTTGAAAAAATACACAGACTTAATATAACAGTTAATAGCTTTTTCATTACGTTTTACCTCCTATTTTATTTTTATTGGTGCAGAAACCGTGAGAACTATGTTAAGGTTTCCGTTTCTGCACCTTAGCTCATTTATGAATTCCTGTTCGTTTTTATCCTTATCCATAATAACACTGTAATTAAGCTCAAACAGCGAACCTAAATCGGTCGTTTTTATCTGATTAAGTATATATTTTTTAGTATACTTCTTTAAAATCTCATCAAATGCACCTTGATAATTAAGATTTTCGGGAATAGTGATTTTCAGCGTTTTCCGTGCATCTTTCTTTTCAAAGAACTTGAATTTTTCTGCGAGTATCATAACTGTGCAAAGTATTACCACAAAAAGAGCGCCGTAACCGTAGAATCCCACACCGCAGGCCAGACCTGCAGCAATATCAAAAAATATAAATCCGATGTCTTTCGGGTCGCCGGGTGCACTTCTGAAACGGATAATGGAAAGAGTACCTGCTAAACTGAATGCTCTTGCAATGTTGCTGCCTACAAACAGAATTATTACGGACAGTATAACTGGGAGCATCAGAAGTGTAATAGCCATACTTCGCTGATAATTTTCTTCCTGAGTTTTGTAATAAGTAAATCCGATAATTCCACCAAAAAGGATTGCGATAAGCATCGTGATAACTGCACCTGAAACTGTCAGGTTACCGGACACATTTGACAGTATGTCATTAAATAAACTGTTCATTTAAAACTACTCCTTTACATTTTGTCTGGTTTACAAAATTTTTGAATTCCGTACCGTATTTGGAAAAACTTCTGCGCTTTATATCAAGCCCTGTCAGCATATGCGTGAGCCACAGAGGCTTTGCAAGAGCAGTTTTGATTTCCATAAGATAGACATTGTCAGGAAGCAGCTTTTCTCCGTAGTCACCCTTTTCCAGTGCTAAATCATATCTTCTTGACCGTATATTCATATCAAAAGAAATTCTTAAATCTTTATTGCTTTTTTCAAAATATGCAATTCTGTCGTATGCCAAGTAGAGCTTTGGAAACAAATCATATATTTTCATAAAATATTCAAGCTCGTGTAGCACTTGTGTGTTCATAAATTCTTTTGGCTCGGGAGCTTTTCCCGACGAAATGAATTTATAAGCCTCGTCAAGGGTTAACTGGGTTCTACGTTTGTTTACAATGCCTTTGAATTTCTTTTTTATCTCAAGAAATACCGTCGAATCTCTATCAGGCACGCCGTATGAACGAAGTCGCAATTTTTCTTTGTAAGCAGGTCTTGACAAAGATGTTCTTATAAGGAAATCATCCGGAGTATCAAAGTATATATTAGCTATAGTGTAGGGAATATGGTTTTTGTTGTGAGAGTCCATATCCATATGTTCATCCAGCGATTTTATTACTTTTTCAAAGGTTTCTTTGTCAAGCAGATATTTGTGTTCATATCTGTTAAATACTTCTATTGCCATCTATGCACCTCCTAGGATATATCATAGAGCATTAAAGTTAAATAGCGGTTAAATAAAAAAATAAATGCAGAAAATTTCTGCATTTATTTTTTAAAAATCGATTTAGCGTATTCAGATGGTGTCATTCCTGTTTTTTCTTTAAATACCTTTGAAAAATAATGTACATAAGTAAAACCCAGGGACTCTGATATCTGTGTAAAGTTAAGACTTGATTCACGGATAAGTTGTTTTGCCTTTTTGATTTTCAAGAAGGTGAAATAGGCGATAGGGCTTAAGTCGCATTCCTCTTTAAAAAGCAGTTTTATTTTTGATGTGCTGATTGAAAATTCACGGCATATATCCGCAAGGGTAAGATTTTTGTCGAGGTTACTTTTCAGAAAGTTTTCAATTTCCTCAAACTGTGTTTTTACATAGTTTGACTTGTTAGTCCCAAGTGCTGCTCCCTTGTTATATTCACTGTTTATGCAGATTTCTGTCAGAAACATTTCAAGCCTGTGCTTTAATTTCGCAAGCTCTGCCGGAGGAGTATCTTTATGTGGAACAAGTCCCACAAGCCCCGATTCCGGAGAAGCAGGGATAAATATATCCACACCGACCGTAATTATTTGTGAAAGAAGTTCCTTTTCTGCTTTTGAAAGTGTAATTACTTTGGAATGATTTTCAAAAAGTGCAGGGGAGGAGGATTCGAAGCTGACGATACCAATCTGTGCATTATACTTTTCACCGGTGCCATAGTGGTGCGCATTGGGAGGGAACAGAATAAACTGCCCTTCCGAAAGGTCAAAGCGTTTGCCGTCAACCATAATGTTGTAAGCTCCCTTATCAACATACTGAAACTCCCAAAAGTCATGGGAGTCACCGCTTGTGCCGCCGCCTGTCATTCTGAGATAATAAACTGTAACAATGGAATCCACCGATACAAGGTCGTTTATGTAGGTTTTTGCACGAATACCCATCACTTACACTCCGAACAGAATTTGTAAATTTATTGTCTTTTTGTGTATGGAAAAACAAAACACAACTGTTATAATACAAGTAAAGTATACATCACCGATAGCAAGATGTAAAGAAAGGAAGTCAAAAAAATGAAAAAAATAAGATTTGGTATAATCGGTTGCGGTAAAATGATGGCAAGCCATATTGCAGGCATTCAGCACGTTGAAAATGTAGAGGTTACTGCATTTTGCGATATTATCCGTGAAAATGCAGAGAACCTTGCGGCTGCACTTGAAGGGGGTATTGAAAATCCCTACATAACAACAGACTGGAAGACAATGACTAATTATGTTGATGCAGTTTTAGTTGCACTTCCTCACGATTTGCACTATGAATGTGGTGTGTTCTTTGCAAGAAACGGTAAGCACGTTCTCATGGAAAAGCCTCTTTGTAATACAGAGGAAGAGTGCCTTCGTCTTATCGAAATATGTGAAGAAGAAAATGTTAAGCTTATGTGTGCATATCCCGTTCGTCACTGGCCCGGTATGGTTAAACTTAAGGAATTGGTTGACAGCGGTGAATACGGTAAGGTTATACAGATGTCTATCTGGACAGAACAGCTTACAAAAGGTCTTGATGAAACAGGCTGGGGTAACACAGCAAGACTTGGTGGCGGTCAGTTCTTCAGCCACGGTTGCCACTATGTAGATGTTCTCCTCTGGTTCCTGGGTAAACCCGTTGCAGGTACACACTTCGGCTCAAAGGTTGGCGATAACCTCCTTCTTCGTGAAAGCACAAGTGTTGCAAGCTTCAAGTTCGAAAGCGGTGCTCTCGGTTACCACGGTGCAACCTGGAATGCAGTCGGTACACGTATGGGTTGGGATTGCCAGATTATGTGTGAAAAGGGTCTTCTTCGTTATGACCGTCCCAACGGTGAAATTCAGCTCTACAATCAGAATCACGCACATAATGTCGGGGCAGAAGAAGGAACAGGTTACAAAGTAATCTGGAAGGATGACACTGCAGTTGGTAAAATGACACAGTTTGAAATCAGACACTTTGTTGACTGTATCTTAAATGATAAGACACCCGATACTGACGGCAGAACTGCAATGAAGAGCCTTCAGGTTATCTGGAAGATGTATGATGCAGAAAAGTTCAATGTAGTTGCAGACCTTAGGGGTATGGGCTTTGATGAGTAATTCGGGGAATGTTAAAAATGCCCTGAACACAAAAGGCAAAAAAATAATGTACAGCTGGTGCTAAAAGCATAAATATTTCGTTTTCAGTTGAAAAGCCGTGTTGCACGGCTTTTCTTTTTTGCCGTATAGGAATTTGCGTAATTTTATTCGCGTGAAGCTATGTTAGACATTTGCAGGTGCGCGACATGGGTGAAGCGGCACGCTTCTTTTTTGTTATGCCTTTTGTTACGAACCAACGTCACCTCTCGGTCGTCGCAACTAACGCTTTAGTCGTATTTGCTTTGCAAATATCGACGCAGTCGCTTGGTTGCTCCTCTCCCATTCAGAGCACGCTTACGCTACCACTCTGAACGGGGCCCGGGTTTTGTACACCGTCGGGTAACCTGCGGCATGCCGCAGTTCCGTTTGTCCGTTCAGAACATTTTTTCCTATTCCCAGTAACTATGCCTCTAAAATGGTCAATATAGTATAATGAAAATTCAAAATAGTTAATATAATATATTGCTTTTTTATGTGAAATCAAGTAACATAAGGTCAAGGAGGTTGATTTTATGTTTATTGATATACATGCTCACGCGTACCGTGTAAAACCTTTTCCGAAACCATGGAATGTGGACAGGAATTTCTGTACAGCGGAAGAACTTATAGCACGCTATGACGAGCTTGGAATTGAAAAGGGTGCAGTGCTTCCCATTGTTAGTCCGGAGGTTTACTCTCCCCAGACCAATGAAGAGGTTCTTGAAATGGTAGAACAATACCCTGACAGACTTTTTGCATTTTGTAATGTTGACCCCCGTATGCTCACAAATCGTGCAGATGCTCCGCTTGACTGGGTGCTTTCATATTATAAGGACAAGGGGTGTAAAGGTCTTGGTGAGGTTATGCCTAATCTTGAACTTATGGATCCCCTTGTGCAGAATCTTTTCAAATGTGCGGAGAAGGTAGGTCTTCCCGTAACTTATGACGGCTCTGACCAGAAATACGGCGACTTCGGTCTTTATGACGACCCCGGTCTTCCGCAGCTTGAACATACTCTGCAGAAATTCCCCGACCTTAAAATTATGGGACATGGACCTGTATTCTGGGCAGAAATCGGCAGACTTAAAACTACGGGCAGCCGCGGAAAAATATATTCCAACACCCATCATTGGATGCTTATAAAACCTCCTACAGGTCCTATCGAGGAGGAGGGGGCAATGGTGCATCTTATGCGCAATTACCCGAATCTTTACGGTGACCTTTCCGACGGTACCCCATATATGGCACTTACACGAGATCCTGATTTCGGTGCGAAGTTCCTGACGGAGTTCCAGGACAGACTTATGTACGGTACTGATATGGTTAATAATCAGCATCCCGTTGAAATCGGTGACCTTCTTGTTGAATGGCGTGATACAGGAAGAATTACAGAAACCGTATTTAATAAGATAGCAAGAGAGAATGCTATAAGAATTTACGAATTAGATAAATAACACAAAAACTCTGTACGAAATCGTACAGAGTTTTTGTGTTATTGAGATATTATTTCTATTTTTTCAATACCGAAGGGTTTTGCCTTTTCCTCTGTTGTGCGAAGCAGGTTGTAGGGAGTATTAAACACTGTTATTTCCGCAACAGTTCCGCTGTCAAGGTTGAAAAGTTCAGTTTCGGGAACTTCCGAATAGAACGTAAGCTCACGCTTGCCGATTTTAATACGGCAAATATCAAAATTGCCGTGAACGGTAAGAAGTGTGCCGGAAAGTCCGTCTTCCGGAAGCTTAGCAACGTATGTAATAGCACCGTAGTAATAGGGCATACCGCACTCAGTTACATCATTTGTGTATTCATCAAGCTGTGTAATTGTTTCACCGTCAACATCAAAATCTCCTGAAAGGTATACAGGCTCAAAGCTTGTAGTATTGAAAGAATAAAGATGCAACGGAGTGAAACTCTTAAAATCGGGGGTGTAGTTATTGCACTTTTTATATTCTACTGCAAGGGTGTTCTTGCCATCTGCAATATATTCGGTAATATCAGTACCGAAAAATCTGGGGTCGTTTTCGGCTTGTGTAAGGTTTTCAAGCCTTATTCCGTTAAGCTCAACAAAATCAAAATTATCAGCATATTCAAAATATGCTTTAACTGTTCCGATTTTATCCTTATGTGCGGTAAAAGGATATTTTACTTTTACAGTTTCGCCGTCGGGAAGAGCGTAAAATTCCTTATGAAGATTATCAATGTTATTTTCTCGGTACGCCTTTCTGCCAAAGCAGGCATTAACCGTCTTAAGGGGCAGAATATTTTCCCCTGCGGACGAAAGGGCAAAGGGAACATCACATACCTTTTCGCCATAGGTGAGCTTAATCTCATCGGTGTAAGGAGGAATTATGTCATAATTAAATTCATCCGAAACTATGAGAAGTACCGTTTTATTGTTTTTCAGAATAAATTTGCATACACTGTCTGTTTCGGGAATTTCGTAAATTTCTCCATTCGAACTGTCTGCAGCAAAAAGCTTTTTTGTAAGATTCGAAACGGTGATTTCCGTGTCACCCTTTGTTGTAGTAATATATATATATTCGTTTGCACCATCTTTTCTGCGGTTAACGGTAAAATCCTTATCACCACTTATCAAGGTTGATGTACTGTCCACTGTAATGTTACAGTTTTTTGGTGAAAGAGTTGTGTCAAGTGCGATTGATTTACCTGAAAATGCATCGGGCAATGCCACTGTATTTTTTTCATAAACGACAGTGTTGTAGACGTTTTCACCAACTGTGATTTTGCCGTCAGCACATTTTGAAAACGATGTGAATATATCCTTTTCTGTTATGTGAAACTGAATGTTCTGAGAAGTAAAATGCTCGCATAATTCAGAGAAGAAATCATAGCTTTCGGGTGAATAAACAATAAGAACATCTGCAGCGGATTTCGTTTCAGATGTAACTTTAGAAAATCTTGACATTCTGCCAGATATATCCTTTTCAGAGGATGATGAGAGAACAAGGGAATTATCCTCATACTTTCTTCTGTCTGTAAGGGAGAATGCCACACTGTTGTAAGAAACAGCCTGTGCACCCATAGCGCAAAGCTTTGCCGCTTTGTTAAACCGCATTGCTGCAGACGCAAATTTTCCTGTTGAAAGATATACGGTAAAGGGTTTATTAAACTGTGAGCTTATTGATTCAGCCAGCTTGAATTCCATAATATCATGGTTCTTCGCATCAGCATAGAGGACAATACTGTCAGCTTCCATATACTGCTTCTGACGTGAAAGGACGCTTTTTCCGCATACAGATACGGAAAGAGAAAGATTATTGTCACCGCATTTTTTACGGAGAAGTGACACGAAATTTTCTCTGATGCAGTCACTGACAGTGCCGTAGTATGACGACAATGTTTCTTTATCTTTAGAAAGAAGCTTTTTGCCGTATTTTGCTTTATCTGGGTTGTCAAGACGTCTGAATACCTCAGGAGAATATATGGTGCTGTCATCAGGCAAATTAATTCCTGAAACAATGCCTTTAATTTCATATCCGATGAATCGTTTGCATCCGCGGATGTAGCGGTCATACACTTCCTCGGAAAAGCACTTTGAAACAAAGCTGTCGGTAATGTTGGCAATAGGGTTACGGGTAGATGCTCGGAGAGCGGATATATCGCGAAGCACCAGAGCAGAAGAATTATCTTCCGCTAAGATGTCGTCGGTTTTTTCTATATCTGTTTTGTTTACCTTTATAAAATCACGGAGCCTGTAATCGTCAACGCTGGTAATTTCACCGCCACCGATTCCGCTTGCAGATGCATTTTCGTCAAAAACCCATATATCTATACCGTAGCGTGCGCTTCTTCTTGCGGCAGTGCGGATAAGCTCAAAATAATCTTCGGAAAGATAGGGGGTAGCAAGACCCTTTGACGGGCGAATGTATACACTTTTAATCCCCATATAAGAAAATGAAGAAAGCTTAAAATCAATTTCCTCAGGTGTGGGTTTTGCGCACCAGTCCCATATTAGGGAGGGAGAAAATTCTTTATATGTATTTTTAAACTCGCGGATATCCATAAAATTACCTCGTTTCAATATTATTATAATTATAGCTTATATTGAAGGAAAGGTCAATAAAAAAAGAATTCTTTTGCTAATAAACGGGAATAGGAAAAAATGTTCAGAACGGACAAACTGAACCCCGAAGGGGAAACCCGAAGCTGTATGTGGATACAGCGAGAGGTGAGGTTTGTTCGTAATAAAAGGCTTAAAAACAAAGGGAATCACACATTGGTGCGATTCCCTCAGACTGTCGAAAAAGTCGGTCAACCATAAGCAGAGAATAAAAATAACGCCTTCCCCTCTGAGGAAAATTCCCCCGTGTCGGGGGAAATGTCTGCAAAGCTGACAAAAGGGGCTCGTCTCCGAGAGGAAAAGGTGGGTTGCGAAGCAACTCGGATGAGGTGTTATGCAGAAAACTTTATTTAATAAAAACGGCTATAACCCGCAGTTTATAGCCGTTTTCTGCTTATTTTCGTCCAACACGCCCTCTACCGTATCCACATACGCCGACGAGTTCGTGTTGAACAAATTTACCTTCCTTTTTCGATGTCTGCCAGCGTGCCGATAGGTTTATCGACACGCTGAAAGGGAATCACACATTGGTGCGATTCCCTTCAACAGACATAAAAATTTCATTTTTTGTGATGCTTTTATCTATTATACTTTTATGCCTTTTACGTTCTGGGCATTTTTAACATTCCCGACTATTTTGTGCCGAAAATTCTGTCCCCGGCATCTCCAAGACCTGGTACTATATAGCACTTTTCATTAAGACATTCATCCACGTTTGCGCAGTAAACTTCAACATCGGGATGTGCCTTTGTAAGCGCCTCAATACCTTCGGGAGCAGCAATCAAGCACAGGAACTTGATCTGTGTTCCGCCTGATTTCTTTATCTGGGTAATAGCATCAATTGCCGAACCGCCTGTAGCAAGCATAGGGTCAACAACAACAATAAGACGCTTGTCAATATCTGCCGGAAGCTTGCAGTAGTAGGGATGAGGAATCATAGTTTCCTCATCACGGTACATACCGATGTGGCCAACCTTTGCAGATGGAACAAGGTCAAGCAAACCGTTTACCATACCAAGACCTGCACGAAGAATCGGAACAACGGCAAGCTTTTTGCCCTTAATCATCTTTTGTGTGGTCTTTGTAAGAGGTGTCTCAATTTCAACTTCTTCAAGGGGAAGATCGCGAAGCGCTTCAAAACACATAAGCATTGTGATTTCCTCAACAAGCTCACGAAATTCCTTGTTTGAAGTTGTTGTCTGTCTTAATATAGTTGTTTTATGTTGAATCAGCGGATGGTCAAATATTGTCACGTTTTTCATTATGATGTCTCCTTTAAGATTACTCCTGGTCAGACGCTTTTGATACAAGTATATTAACGATTATACCGAGAATTAAAGCGCATGCAACTGATGTAATAGTGATTTTGCCAAAGTTAAGCGTAAGACCACCGATACCTGCAATAAGAATTGTTGAAACAACGAAGAGATTCTTGTTAAGGTTGAGGTTAACACTCTGAACCATCTTAAGACCTGATACCGCAATAAAGCCGTACAGAGCCATACATACTCCACCCATTACGCAAGAAGGGATAGAGTTAACAAATGCGATAAAGGGCGAAATGAAAGCAATGATGATTGCAAGAACAGCGGCTGTGATGATTGTATAAACAGAAGCATTCTTTGTGATAGCAACACATCCTACAGATTCACCGTAAGTTGTATTGGGGCAACCACCGAATATGGAACCAAGGAATGAGCCGATACCGTCACCGATAAGTGTTCTGTGAAGACCGGGATCTTCAAGAAGGTCTTTTTCGATGATGGAGGAAATGTTCTTGTGGTCTGCAATGTGCTCAGCAAATACAACGAATGCAACAGGAATATATGCAACAGCTATTGTGCTGATATATGAAGCAGAAAGTTCTTTGAATCCGCCCATTGCAGTCAGGAATGTAAAGTCAGGCACTGAGAAGAATGTGTTGAGAGTAACACCGCCTGCAAAAAGTGCCTTGAGAGGCTCGAGATTGAGGACTCTGATAGCATCAATGCCGTATGCATTGCCGATAAGTGTGAATATAAGTGAAACTGCATAACCGCCGAGAATACCAAAGATAAAGGGGATAAGTTTGCCCATCTTTTTACCGTATACAGAGCATGCGATAGTGGTTATAAGAGTAACAAGACCGCAAAGAACTGTAATCAATGGTGAAGCCTGAACATCAGGAATACTACCCTTTGTAAGGTCACCGATTGCATTACCAGCAAGTGAAAGACCGATAATTGCAACTGTGGGTCCGATAACTGCAGCGGGCATAAGCTTGTTAATCCATTTTACACCGGCAAACTTAACGATGATTGCGATAACTACATAAACAAGACCTGCAAGAAGAGCACCAATGATAAGACCGAGATAACCGAGAGACATTGATACACCGCCTGCAAATGCTGCAAACATTGAGCCGATAAAAGCAAATGAAGATCCCAGGAAAACGGGACTCTTAGCTTTTGTGCAAAGCACATAGAAAAGAGTACCTACACCTGCACCTACAAGAGCTGCGGCAGGACTCATTTCGTTACCGATTATAACAGGAACAACAAGTGTTGCTGTCATAATTGCATGAAGCTGCTGGATAGCGAAAATAATAAGCTGTCCGAATTTGGGTTTGTCTTTAACCCCGTAAATTAGTTTCATTTAAAACTCCTCCTTAGCACTATATAAAATTTTTTGGATAATTTAGAAACTTTATCCAACTACTAATATACAATATATGGTAGTGGTTTGTCAATAGAAGTAGCATATATAATGTTAAAAAGATTATCAATTGACTAATTGGTAATGTTGGTATATAATTAACAAAAACGGTTTATAAAGGTGCTTTTATGAAAGTATATATGACAAAAAAAGAGTTTTACAACGCGCTTTACGCTATTCTCAAAGATACAACTCCGCTTAAGATTGACTGTGGTCAGCTTTGCGGTGGCGCTTGTTGTGAAGTGACAGATGAAATTACAGGAATGTATCTTTTCCCGGGGGAAGAAGCTATGTATGAAAATATGCCCTCCTGGGGGGAATTTTATGATACGGATTTTTCATATAAAGGAAAATATGTTGACCTTTTTACCTGCACCGGAAAATGTGATAGAGAGAGAAGACCCCTGTCCTGTCGGATTTTCCCCCTTGTGCCTTATGCGAAAAAAGGAAAAAAACTTGAAATCAGGATGGATATCCGCGGAAGAGGGATGTGTCCTCTTGCAACGGCTATGCGGGTAGATGATTTGTCGCCTGATTTCGTAAAAAAGGTCACAGCGGCAATGAAACTTTGTATGGCAAATCCCGAAATACGGGAGTTTTTGTATGAGTTAAGTGAATCTCTTGATGAAGTGGAGGGCATTTTATGAGCTACTGTTTTGCAATAATTGACCTTGGTTCAAATTCTGTGAGGATGAGTATCAATCAGCTTGAAAAAGACGGGAACTGGAAACTTCTTAAAAAAGTCCGTTCTACAGTGCGCCTCAGTGAAGGGATGACAGGTGATAATTTTCTTAAAGAAGAAGCTATGTCAAGAGTTATTGACGCCCTTGAGGAATTCTGCCTTATGGCAAGAGCATATAAGTGTCTTTCGATTGCAGCAATAGCCACAGCTGCACTGCGCAGAGCTGCAAATAAAGACCTTTTTATAGAACGAGTAAAGGCTAAAACAGGTATAACTTTTGAAATAATCTCCGGCGAGGACGAGGCGTATTACAGTTATCTTGCAGTAAAAAACACAATCGGTATAGCAGATGGCGTGATATTTGATACCGGTGGAGGAAGTACGGAAATTACCCTGGTCCGTAATAGCGAGGTAAAACGGGCTGTAAGTCTGCCTCTTGGTGCAGTTATGCTTACAGAAGCGCTTTCAGGAAAAAGTCAGATGCATCTTTATAAATATGTATCATCACATATCGGTGGAATAAGCTGGCTTGATGAGTGTGAAGGCTTACCTCTTTACGGTATAGGAGGAAGTGCCAGAACTCTTGCATCCATTTATAAAAAACGTTTGCTTAATCCAGATGAACTTGACGGAATTGAGATTCCCTATGAAGCTGTTGCCATGGTATATCAGAGCATATTTAACACACCTCTTGAAAACCGTAAGGACATAAAAGGTATGGATGTAAGCCGTGCAGATATCATTCTTGCAGGGGCGACTCCCTGTAAGGTGCTTATGGATATGACGGGAAGTCCCCGTATGTATGTTTGTGCTTCGGGCGTAAAAGAAGGAGTTTTCTTCAGACTTAAGGATGAAATTATGAGCCGAAGCGAGATGAAGGAGTAATAGAATATGAGTCTTAACATAGTATTGGTAGAGCCGGAAATCCCACAGAACACAGGTAATATTGTCCGCACCTGTGCCGCAACAGGGGCAAGGCTCCATATAGTAAAGCCTATGGGCTTTCAGATTGACGATAAAAAGCTTAAAAGGGCAGGACTTGACTACTGGCATTTTCTGAATATTCAGTATTACGAAAACCTTGATGACTTTTTTGAAAAAAACGAGGGTGCACAGTTTTTCTACTTAAGCTCAAAAGCGCCCCTTTCGTATACTGATGTAGAGTATGGCGATGATGCTTTTCTTCTTTTCGGTAAAGAAACAAAAGGTCTCCCCGAAAAACTTCTTATTGACCATCCCGAAAGATGTGTCAGAATACCTATGATAAGCGACGCAAGATGCCTTAACCTTTCAAATGCGGTGGCAGTCGTAACCTATGAAGCCCTCCGCCAGGGTGACTTTAAGTCGCTGACAAAGGAATCGGATTATTTGTACGGGATAATAGACTAAAAGGCGTGTGTACTTTTTGGAGCAAAAAGGACATCGTTCTCATCGCACCGATGAAATTCAAAACAAAAAGTCCCTCGAGGTTGAGGGGCTTTTTATATTTGTGATTGTGTCACAGATTTATTTGGATTTGTCGCTTTTTCTCATTTCGCTTGGCGAAACACCAGTCTGTTTTTTATACGCTGTGCTGAAATACAACTGATTTTTATACCTTAATTTTTCCGCAATTTCACCGATTGATAAATCGGTATGCAAAAGTAAATCCGTTGCGTCCTGCATCCTGAGCATAATCTGATACTGGTACGGTGCGTGACCGAACCGGTTTTTAAAAATTACCGATACTCTGTCTTTGCTTAAATCAAGCATTTCGGCGTATTTATTGATATCAATTTTACCTGTGCGATAATTTTTATGAATATCAAGCATAAGCAGGGAAATAACCTTATCAACAGCAGTTTCTTTTTCGATTGCTCTTGAAAGTATGACAAACAGGTTTTCTGTCATAGCATTAAGAAGTTTATCTGAGTGTGTTTTTCTGAGAAGAAATTCTTCTATGATAAGTGTAAGAATCTTCTCCACATCTGTCTTATCTGCACACTTATAAACCCCACAGGGAATATGAGAAAAATCGCCTGAAAAATTCAGTTTTATAACTGATGAAATATGCCTCTTTGAAAAGCGGTATTTAATTTTTGTGTTGCTTAAAACAAAGCATCCCGAAGAAACGCGGTAAAGAGTTTTATCAGCAATAAGCTTAGCTTTTCCGCTTTTTATATACATAAGGCAAAGCTCGTCAGAAGAGAAATTTTCTGCATAAGTAACATCGGAAAGAGGTTCTCTTTCCGATGCGCTTTTGATGGTTAAGTTATGTACTAAGTTATCTGTAAACATGGAATCCGTTACCTACTATCTGTTGTGAATCGGAGAAAATTATAAATGCTTTATCATCTATACCGAGAATTTTGCGCTGGAATTCAGGAAGCTCATGGTCCTTAAGCGCGCAGATAAGAAGCTGTCTTTCTTCCATTGTGTAAGCACCTGTTGCATTGATGATTGTGCAACCGCGGGGGGATGTGGATACAAGAAATTTTGATATTTCAATGCCTTTATCAGTTACAATAAATACAAGACATGAATGATTGAGTTTCTGAATAAGCCAGTCAACTGCAAATGTAGAAAGGAAAAGTGCAATTATGCCCCAAAGAGCAAGGTTGATTTGCCTGAAAACTATAAGTGAAGTAATAATTACCGCAGCATCTACAAGTAAAAGAAGCTTGCCGATTTTTATATGGGGGAAGAAGTGCTGTAAAAGTCTGCTCAGAATATCAGTTCCGCCGGTTGAACTACCGGAAAGAAAAGTAAGCCCTATTCCAAGTCCGTAAAGAATGGAACCGAATATCGTAGCCAGAGCAATATCTGTTGTAAGAGGCGGAAAAGTAGAGAATAACTGAACAAAAACAGATATCAGTGCCGCACCTATGATAGTTTTAAAAACAAACTCCTTGCCGATTACCTTAAATGATATCAAAAGGAACAGAATATTTATCACTGCAAACGAAAGACCCGGCTCTATACCGAAATGGTGAAAAAGTATTGTGGAAATACCTGATACACCACCGCTTACAATATAGTTGGGAGTATAAAAAATGCTGATTGCGAACGCTGTTATAATCGGACCGATTATTGACAGTGCGTAGTTTCTGAGTTGCATTTGTAATGCTTTGTTTTTCATTTGCAAAATCCTTTCTAACCGAATATCGAGATTATTTTAACATATAAAAAAATAAAAATCAATATTTCTGTGCTAAATTTAAAAGAAGTCTGAAGATTTAAAAAATAGCAAAAAACAGCGTTTTTTTGTAAAAATATAGTTGTTTTTTTCTAAGGTATATTATATAATAAAAAGGCTGATGTGATAAGAGGTGGTTTTTATATTCAAAAGAACAGTTTACGATATAAAATCAATACTTGACCGTGACCCCGCTGCACGGAATGCGTTTGAAGTTGTACTTCTTTATCCGGGATTTCACGCAGTGCTTTCACACAGGTTTGCACATATGCTTTACAGATGGGGGTTAAGGTTTATCCCCAGACTTATCAGTCAGGTTTCAAGATTTTTTACAAAGATTGAAATTCATCCGGGTGCAACCATCGGTAAAGGTCTGCTGATAGACCACGGTTGCGGTGTTGTCATCGGAGAAACGACGGTTATCGGTGACGATTGTACCATATACCAGGGAGTTACGCTTGGCGGTACAGGAAAGGACACCGGAAAAAGACACCCTACTCTGGGAAACAATGTTATGGTTGGCTCCGGTGCAAAAATTCTCGGACCGTTTGTCGTTGGCGATAATTCAAAGATTGCGGCTAATGCCGTAGTCCTTCGTGAGGTTGAGGCGGACAGTACCTGCGTAGGCGTTCCTGCAAGGCTCGTTAAACGAGGGCAAAAGCGTGTGAATGACCTTGACCAGGTGCATATCCCCGATCCTGTCAGTCAGGAGTTATGTAAAATGATGGCGCACATTGACCGCCTTGAAAAGCAAATAGAAGAACTTAAAAAAGAAAGGCAGTAATATTTATGAGATTGTACAACACCTTAACAAGACAGAAAGAGGAATTTAAACCTCTCGTTCCGGGAGAAGTAAAAATGTACTCCTGCGGACCTACTGTATATAATTATTTCCACCTTGGAAATGCAAGACCATTTATTGTGTTCGATTGTTTAAGACAGTTTCTTGAATACAGAGGCTACAAGGTTAATTTTGTGCAGAACTTTACCGATGTTGACGATAAGCTTATCAATAAGTCAAGGGAAGAGGGTTGCACAGTTCAGGAAATTGCGGAAAAGTATATTAAAGAATACTTTACGGATGCACAGGCTCTCGGCATAAAAGAGGCGACAGTTCATCCCAGAGCAACAGAAAATATTGATGCAATTATTGAAACGGTTGAGACACTTATAGCTAAAGGTCACGCTTACGAGGTTGAAGGTGATGTGTACTTCTCTGTCGAAAGTTACAAGGATTATGGAAAACTCAGTCATCAGCCTCTTGAAGACCTTGAAAGCGGTGTCCGTAAAGAACTTGACGATAAAAAACATCATCCTATGGACTTTGCTCTTTGGAAAAAAAGAAAAACAGAGGATGAAATCGGCTGGGAGAGCCCCTGGGGTATAGGAAGACCGGGTTGGCATATTGAATGTACTGCGATGGTTAACAGATATCTCGGCACAACAATTGATATTCACAGCGGTGGATTCGACCTTATTTTCCCCCATCACGAAAACGAAATTGCGCAGAGCGTTTGTGCAAACGGCACGCCCTTTGCAAATTACTGGCTTCATAACGGCTTTATAAATGTGAATAACGAAAAAATGTCAAAGTCACTGGGTAACTTCTTTACCGTTCGTGACATTGCAGCAAAATATGATTATGAGGTTATCCGTTTCTTTATGCTTTCTGCACATTACAGAAGTCCCATTAACTTCTGTGACGAGCTTATGGATGCTGCAAAGAACGGACTTGAGAGAATTTATAACTGTATTGATAACATTGATTTTATTCTTGGCAACACCGAGAGCGGTGATGTAAAGGATGAAGTAAAGAGTGCAATGGACAGCTACCGTGAAAAATTCATTATAGCTATGGAAGATGACCTTAATACAGCTGATGCAATTTCTGCAATATTTGAAGCAGTGCGCTATGCAAATTCTCTTAAGGACTCTTCAAAGGAAGAGCTTGAGCTTGTTAAGGCAACAATTCTTGAGCTTGGAAATGTTCTCGGACTTCTTAAGAATACAGAAAAGGCAAGCCTTGACGAAGAAATTGAGGCTTTAATCGCACAGAGAACAGAGGCAAGAAAGAATAAGGACTGGGCTCTTGCAGATAAAATCCGTGATGACCTCAAAGCAAGAGGTATTGTTCTTGAAGATACTCCCGACGGGGTAAAATGGAAGTATGAAAAGTAAAATCGAGAAGTAAGGTGTTTTAATGCTTTTTACGGATAAAAAGATAAATCCTAAGGAATACAGTCCGCTTCCTTTGGCATATATTGGGGATAGCGTTTACGACCTTTTTATAAGAACAAAAGTTATCGAAAAAGGTAACAGACTTGTGACTGATCTTCATAAAGAATCGGTTAAATTTGTAAAGGCACATTCTCAGGCGGAAAGTGTTCATGCAATAGAGGACAAGCTTACGGAAGATGAGGTAAGGGTGCTTAAATGGGGAAGAAATGCAAAAAGCAACCCTCCCAAAAATGCTGATGTAACCGACTACCGATACGCAACGGGATTTGAAACACTGCTTGGATATCTTTACCTTGAGGGTAATATGGACAGGCTAAAAGAAGTTATGAATATGGCGTATAACGCCCTTTGTGATATAGAATAGGAGTGGTACAGATGAGTAATCAGACAAAGCTTCACGCATATAAGGCAAGAAAGCATGCAATCACGGGTATTTACAATGCCGCATCGGGTCATCCCGGCGGCAGCCTTTCAATAGCAGACATCCTTGCGGTGCTCTACTTTGAAAAAATGAATGTTAATCCGGAAAATCCTAAGGATCCTGACCGTGACAGATTTGTTCTTTCTAAGGGACACTGTGCACCGGTGCTTTACGGAATCCTCGCAGAAAGAGGATTCTTCCCGGTTGAAAAATGTGCGGAGCTTCGTAAAATATACAGTAATATGCAGGGACATCCCGATATGAAAGGTATTCCCGGTGTTGATATGTCAACAGGTTCCTTGGGACAGGGAATCTCAGCTGCAAATGGTATGGCACTTGCGGCAAAGCTTGATAAAAAGGATTACCGTGTGTATACAATCCTCGGTGATGGTGAAATTGAAGAAGGTCAGGTGTGGGAAGCTGCTATGTTTGCCGCTCACTATAAGCTTGACAATCTTACTGCATTTGTTGACAATAACGGACTTCAGATTGATGGTGATATCAGCGAAGTTATGAATTCATATCCCATTGACGAAAAATTCAGAGCTTTTAACTGGCATGTTATTAATATTGATGCTCACGATTATGACCAGATAAGAAATGCAATAGAAGAAGCAAAGTCTGTTAAGGACAAACCCACTGTTATTATTGCAAAGAGTATTAAAGGTAAGGGCGTTTCATTTATGGAAAATCAGGCTTCATGGCACGGTAACGCTCCTAAAACAGAACAGTATGAACAGGCAATTGCCGAGCTTGACAAGGCAATTGCAGAATTGATGTAAGGAGGTAAAACATAATGGCTATCGGTGATAAAATCGCAACCCGTGAAAGCTACGGAATGGCTCTTGCAGCTCTTGGTGAAAAGTATGATATTGTTGTTATGGATGCCGACCTTTCCAAATCAACAAAGACAGACACTTTCAAGAAAAAGTTTCCTGAAAGATTTATAAACACAGGTATTGCAGAGGGAAATATGCTCTCAACGGCAGCAGGTATTGCTTCTACAGGTAAGATTGTATTTGCAAGCTCATTTGCAATGTTTGCCGCAGGAAGAGCTTTTGAACAGATTCGTAACGGTGTTGCATACCCAAACCTCAACGTAAAAATCGGTGCTACTCACGCAGGTATTTCTGTTGGTGAGGACGGTGCTACACATCAGTGTCTTGAGGATATTGGTATTATGCGTACAATTCCCGGTATGGTAATTATTAACCCTGCAGACCACGCAGAGGCTATGGCTGCTGTTGAAGCGGCTATAAAATATGAGGGTCCCGTATATCTCCGTTTTGGAAGACTTGCAGTTCCTCAGATGTTTGACGAAAATACATATAAGTTTGAAATAGGAAAAGGCGTTCAGCTCGAGGAAGGTACAGATGCTACAATCATTGCTACAGGTCTTATGGTGCCTTATGCACTTGAGGCAAGAGAGCTTCTTAAGGTCGACGGTATTGATGCTGCAGTTGTGAACATCCATACAATTAAGCCCATTGACCGTGAAATCATAAAGAATGCTGCAGAAAAGACAGGTGCAATCGTTACTGCAGAGGAGCATAACATCTATGGCGGTCTCGGAAGTGCCGTTGCAGAAGTTCTTTGCGAAGAATGTCCTGTACCCATGCAAAGAATCGGTACAAAGGATGTATTCGGTAAGAGTGGTAAGCCCGCAGAGCTTTTCGAGGAATACGGACTTACTGCAAAGGATATTGCTGAAAGCGTTAAAAAAGCAATTTCAATGAAAAAATAAGGATTGTTATAAATGAATGAGATTTTAAAAAATCTTAATAACGAGCAGAGAGAGGCCGCAATGTATGTTGACGGCCCTCTTTTGGTGTTGGCAGGTGCAGGCAGCGGCAAAACCCGCGTGCTCACAACAAGAATTGCATATATGATTAAAGAATGTGGTGTAAAACCATGGAACATTCTTGCAATTACTTTTACCAACAAGGCTGCCAAAGAAATGGCAGAGCGTGTTGAAAAGCTTATCGGTGACAGCATTAACGATATGTGGGTAAGGACATTTCACTCTGCCTGCGTAAGGATTCTTCGCCGTGATATTGACAGACTCGGTTACGATAAAAGCTTTAATATTATAGATGCAGACGACCAGAAATCCCTTGTAAAAGAATGTGTAAAACAGCTCGGATTTGATGAAAAGACGTTTCCTGCAAAAAGTGTTATGGCTGAAATCTCCTTTGCAAAAGACAATCTCTACACTCCTGAAGAATATGAGCAAGAATGCGGAAGCGATTACAGAAAAAAACAGATTGCAAGAGTATATTCTCTTTATCAGAAAAAACTTAAGACTGCAAACGATCTTGATTTTGACGACCTTATTATGCTCACGGTAACTCTTTTCAGAGAAAATGAGGATGTTCTTGAGTTTTACCGCAATAAATTTCGTTATGTGCTTGTGGATGAGTATCAGGATACCAACCATGCACAGAATGAATTTATAATACTTCTTTCCGAAAAGCACAGAAATCTTTGTGTTGTTGGTGATGATGACCAGAGTATTTATAAATTCCGCGGTGCGGATATTTCAAATATACTTGATTTTGAGCAGGTTTTCAGTGAGGCTAAGGTTGTTCGTCTTGAGCAGAATTACCGTTCAACACAGAATATTCTTGATGCGGCAAACGAGGTTATAAGGAATAACTATGGCAGAAAAGGTAAAAATCTCTGGACCGACAAAGGAGAAGGGGAGAAAATCCTTGTATATAAAGCCGGCAACGAGCATGACGAGGCAAGCTATATTGCAGATCGTATGTCAGCTCTTTTCCGTGACGGCTATTCTTACAGTGATATGGCAGTGCTTTACAGGGCAAACGCATCTTCCCGTGTTCTTGAGGAAGTATTTATGCGAAGAGCAGTTCCGTACAGAGTGCTTGCAGGGCTTCGCTTCTATGACCGTAAGGAAATCCGTGATATGATTGCATATCTGAGGCTTATTAAAAATCCGAGTGATGACATAAGCCTTAAGAGAATTATAAATGTTCCTGCAAGAAAAATCGGCAAAACCACAGTTGATAAAATATCTGCCGCCGCAGAACGAGAGAGTGTGAGTATGCTTGAAGCTATAAGAGAGCATAAGGATACTCTCGGAGCATCGGTTGAAGGCTTTTTTGAACTTATTGACGCTCTTACAGCGCTTTCAAAAGAAGTTGCTATTTCCGAGCTCGTTAACGAAGTTTATGAGAGAACGGGATACCGTTTATTTCTGGAAGCAGACGAAAAGGCTGAAGACCGTACCGCCAATGTTGAAGAGCTTATAAGCGGTGCAACAAACTATGAAAACAACGCAGAGAATCCGTCTTTTGACGATTATATGGATAATCTGGCACTTGTAAGTGATATAGATAACTATGATGAAGAGCTTGATGCCGCTGTTCTTATGACGATGCACGCGGCAAAAGGTCTTGAGTTCCCGATTGTGTTCATATGTTCTTTTGATGAGGGAATTTTCCCGAGCTTTATGAACACGCTTGATTCAAACGAAATGGAGGAGGAACGCAGACTTTGCTATGTAGGTATAACAAGAGCAAAGGAAATTCTGCATATAACTACGGCACAATCCCGTATGCTCTACGGAAAAACATCTACATACAAACCTTCAAGATTTCTGTCAGAAATTCCTGACGGACTTAAGGATATAACCGATAATGTTCCGAAAATTGACGATTTTGTACTTCCCAAAGCGTCTTTCGGCTCATTTGGAGCTCCGGAGAATTCGTTGATTGACGCAGCTTTTACAAAACCGAAAGCACCTGCAGGTGACATGTTCAGTGCGGGAGACTGCGTAATGCACAAAAAATTCGGAAGAGGGTTTATTATCTCTGCAACACCGGTTGGAAACGATGTTCACTACGAAATAGCTTTTGACAGCGTAGGAACGAAGAACCTTCTTGGACTTTACGCAAAACTTACAAAAGTCGATTGAAGTTATAAAGGATGAGTGTTATGTATAACCGTTTTGCCTATCTCTATGATAATCTTATAAATGATGTCAATTATGAAGAGTGGCTCAGTTACTATTATAAAATATTTCAGCGCTACGGACTTAAGCCCGGGCTTGGTCTTGACCTCGGTTGCGGTACGGGGAATCTTACAAAGCTTTTTTCTGATAAAGGCATAGATATGACAGGCGTTGACCTTTCCGAAGATATGCTTATGGTAGCACGGGAAAAATCAGAAGGAAGAGATATTCTCTACCTCAATCAGGATATGCGCGAGTTTGAACTTTACGGTACAGTTGATTTTATAGTATCGAGCCTTGACTGTATTAACTATATAACGGATAAACGTGAACTTTTGAAGGTTATGAAACTCGTCAATAATTATCTTAATCCGGGTGGACTATTCGTTTTTGATATAAACACTCAGTATAAGCTTGAAAATATAATAGGAAACAATACATTTATTCTTGAAAATGAAAAAACATTTTGTTCATGGCAGAATGAGTATGATAAAAAACGCAAAACAGTAGATTTTTACCTTACTTTCTTTACAGAGGAAGAAGGTGTTTATCACCGCTTTGATGAAGTGCATTCGGAGCGGGCTTACAGTATTGATGAGATAAAATCCGTTATAGAAGCAGCAGGTATGAGGCTTCTTAGTGTATATGACGGTTTGACATTCAAAAAACCGACTTCAAAGAGTGAAAGAGTATTTTTTGTAGCTCAGGAACAGGGGAAATAGTATGGTGATTGTAATCGGCGGCGGTGCAGCAGGACTTATGGCATCAATCAGTGCTGCACAATCGGGCATAGATGTGACGCTCATAGAAAAGAATAATGAAGTAGGTAAAAAGCTCCGAATCACAGGCAAAGGCAGATGTAATGTGACAAACGCCTGCGATACGGAAGATATATTCAGAAACATCCCCACAAATCACAGGTTTTTGTACAGTGCAGTTTATTCTTTTACTAATTTTGATGTAATGGATTTTTTTGAAAACTGTGGTGTGCCTCTTAAAACAGAGCGCGGAGAAAGGGTTTTTCCGGTAAGTGACAAAGCTCAGGATATAGTAAATGCACTCCGTAAAAAAACTCTTGAACTTGGAGTTAAAACAGTTAAAGGCAACGTAGTTTCAATTTTAGCGGAAAATGGCAGCATAAAAGGCGTAAAGACAGATACCGCAACATTTTTCGGAAACAGTGTAATAGTTGCAACAGGAGGCAGAAGTTATCCGGCAACGGGCTCTGACGGTAGCGGATACAAGCTTTCGGAAAAGGTAGGACATACAATAAAGACAATCAAACCTTCACTTGTACCGGTTGAAACATATGAGGATACATCACCTGTAATGGGGCTTTCCCTTAAAAATGTACAGTTAACTGTCTTTGATAAAAACGGCAAAAAAAAGTATTCTGATTTTGGAGAAATGCTTTTTGCGCACTACGGAATGACAGGTCCGATTGTTCTTTCAGCAAGTAGTCATATGGGAGATAATCCGGATGGTTCCAGAATAGAAATTGACCTTAAGCCTGCTCTTGATGAAGCTACCCTTGATAAAAGGATTCTTCGTGATTTTGAAAAATACCATAACCGTAATTTCGAAAATGCACTTTCAGATTTACTTCCGTCAAAGATTATTCCTTACATAATAGAAAGAACAGGTATAGATAAATTCAAGAAAGTAAATTCTATCACTAAGGAAGAAAGAAAAGCATTTCTTGAAAGTCTTAAGCATCTTTCTTTTACTGTGAAAAAATATCGCCCTGTGGACGAAGCTATCGTCACAAGCGGCGGAATAAATGTTAAAGAAATCAATGCATCTACAATGGAAAGCAAACTTGTAAAGGGGCTTTACTTTGCAGGGGAAGTTATAGATGTTGATGCATACACCGGCGGATTTAACTTGCAGATCGCCTTTTCTACAGGCTATCTTGCAGGGGTAAACGCGGCAGAAAGAGAGGTAGAGATAAATGACCAAAATAGCAATTGACGGACCTGCAGGAGCAGGTAAAAGCACCATTTCAAAAAAGGTGGCAAAAGAGCTTGGTTTTGTGTATATCGATACAGGGGCAATGTACCGTACAGTAGGATTGAAAGCGGTAAGAAGCGGTATCGATACAAAGGATTGCGAGGGAGTATCTTCAATCCTGCCGACTCTTGATATAGATATCAGACACGAGGGTGTTGAACAGCACATCTATCTTGACGGAGAAAATGTATCGGACAAAATCCGTACTCCTGAGATTTCTATGGCAGCAAGCAATGTCTCTGCAATTTCGGAGGTTAGGGTGGCACTGGTAGATATGCAGAGAAAACTCGCTGAAAATCACAATGTTGTAATGGATGGCAGAGATATCGGGACTTTTGTTCTTCCTGATGCTGAAATAAAAATTTTCCTTACAGCATCGGTAGAAGCAAGGGCAAAAAGACGCTACGACGAGCTTATAGAAAAAGGCGAAAATGTAAAATTAGAAGATGTAAAAAAAGAAATGGAAATCCGTGACTACAACGACTCTCACCGCGAGGTATCACCGCTTAAGATTGCAGAGGGTGCAACGGTGATTGATACATCAGACCTTACTCTTGAGGAGTCAATACAGAAAGTTACAGAATTTGTGAGGAAAAAAATACAATGAAGTTTTACAAATTTATTTTAAAATTGGCAAGAGGCATACTTAAGGTGTTTTTACTGTTTAAAGAAAAAGGAGTAGAAAATATTCCGTCAGAGGGTGCATTTCTTCTTTGTGCCAACCATAATCGCAATATGGACCCTGTCCTTATAGCAGCAGCCTGCAGACGGCAGCTTACATTTATGGCAAAAGATGAGCTTTTCCATATTTTTATATTGGGAAAGTTTATAAAAGCACTGGGTGCGTTTCCCATTAAGAGAGGGAGGGGAGATGCCGCAGCAGTAATGGCAACTCTTAAAATCATGAAAAGAGGCGACGCAACGCTCATTTTCCCGGAAGGTACAAGAATGAAAAAGGGAGTAAGAAAGAGTGTTAACTCAGGTATTGTAAGACTTGCAATGCAGTCCGGAGTTCCCATAGTTCCGGCATATGTATCCATAAACAGTGTTACATTCGGAAAACCTATAACCTATGACGAGTACATAGACGATATGCAGAATCAGGAAAAGATGCAGCTTTTAGCAGATAAACTTATGGATACTATATATGGACTTCGTACAAAGTAAAGTGGTGAAATCTTTGAAAAAAGTTAAAATAGCAGAAAAGTCAGGTTTTTGTTTCGGTGTAAGCAGAGCAGTAAATATTACGATTGAAGGGACCCGTGAAAAGAAAATTGCAACATTGGGACCGATAATACACAATAAAAGTGTTGTGGATGAGCTTTCGGCTATGGGTGTAAGAATAATAGAAACACCGGATGAGGCAACTTCTGAAGAAACTGTTGTAATCCGCAGTCACGGTGTAAAAAAAGAAATAGAAGAAAAGCTTCGGTCAAATAAAACAGAGTATATAGATGCTACCTGTCCTTTTGTAAAAAAAATACATTCAATTGTAGAAAAAGCGTATCTTGAAGGACACTATATAATCATTATAGGAAATAAGGATCATCCTGAGGTGCAGGGAATAAATGGATGGTGCAATGACATAGCAACAGTGATTGAAACTGAAAAAGAGGCAGAAAATCTCTCTTTTAACTGCGAAAAACCGCTTACTGTTGTGTCTCAAACTACATTCGAAAGAGAATTGTGGAAAAAAATTACGAAAATTATAAAAAACACTTGCAAAAGTGCTATAGTTTTTGATACAATATGTAGTGCTACGAATGAAAGACAGAAATATGCTGCACTTCTTGCAAGAGAAAGTGATGTATTTATAGTTGTCGGAGGCAAGAACAGTTCAAATACAAAAAAGTTGTATGACATTGCCGTGCCACTTTGCAAACACACCTTTCTGGTGGAGAATGCAGGTGAGCTGCCCGAAAATATAATGACTTTGGGCAAATCATTCGGAATAACGGCAGGCGCATCAACGCCTGATCGTATAATTAAGGAGGTTTTGGAAACCATGGTAGAAGAAAAAAACACTAATATTCAAGGAAATGGAGAGCCTACATTTGCCGAGGCGTTTGAACAATCCCTCGTCACTTTAAATACAGGACAGGTTGTAAAAGGCACAGTTATCAGCATTACACCCACTGAAGTGTATGTTGATCTTGGCTACAAGGCTGACGGTATCATCCCTGTGGATGAACTTTCAGACGATCCCTCAGCTGCACCCGGTGAAATTGTTAAGGTTGGCGACGAAGTAGAAGTATTCGTTGTAAGAGTTAACGATGTTGAAGGTTATGTTAAGCTTTCCAAGAAAAAGATTGACTCAATCAAGGGTTGGCAGACAATCGAAGCAGCTTACGAGTCAGGCGAAATACTTACAGGTAAGATCGTTGAAGACGTTAACCGTGGCGTAATTGCACTTGTTAACGGTTCAAGAATTTTTATCCCTGCTTCAATGGCAAGCGAAAGATTCACTAAGGATCTTTCTACTCTTGTTGGTACAGAAGCAAGATTTAAGATTGTAAACATCCGTGAAGACAGACGCGGTAAGAAGGCAATCGGTTCAATCAAGGTTGTTGCAGCTGCAGAGCGTGCTGAAAAGGTAGCAAGCTTTATGGCAGATGTTGAAGAAGGTAAGGTTTATACAGGTACTGTTAAGACTCTTACAGACTTTGGTGCATTTGTTGACCTTGGCGGTGTTGACGGTCTTATCCCGATTTCACAGCTCAGCTGGCAGAGAATCAAGCATCCCTCAGAAGTTCTTTCTGTTGGTGACAGTGTAGAAGTTACAATCCTCAAGGTTGATAAGGAAACTAACAAGATTTCTCTCGGCTACAAGAAAGCTGAGGACAACCCTTGGGAAATTGCAAAAGCTAAATTCAGTGAAGGAGCAGTGGTAGAAGCTAAGGTTGTACGCCTTGTTCCTTTCGGTGCGTTTGTTGAGCTTATACCCGGAATTGACGGACTTATCCATATTTCTCAGATTGCTGATAAGAGAATTGGCAAGCCCGCAGATGTTCTCACAGTTGGCGAAATGGTAACTGCAAAGATTACTGAAATCAATTGGGAAGAAAAGAAGATTGGTCTTTCAATCAGAGTTCTTCTTGAAGAAGCTAAGAAAGCTGAAGAAGCTATGCCTGAGGAAGCTAGCGAAGCTCCCGTTGAAGAAGCTAGCGAAGCTACCGTTGAAGAAGCTGGCGAAGAAGCAACCGAAGAGTAATTTGGTTTTTTTACAGCCCACTCATTTGAGTGGGCTGTTTTTATTTGTAAATGTTTTTTGGAATTATTTTTTATATATAGCAAAAAATACTTTATTTTGACAGACGGATGTGTTATAATATCATAGATAAAAAGCATTCAAGGAGTAGATTATGCTTCCCGAAAAATTTTGTGAAAGAATGAAAATGGAAATGAAGGATGAATATGACAGTTTTATATCATCCTACAATGAGTCGCCATATAACGGTCTCCGTGCCAATACTCTGAAAATATCGGCAGAAGAACTCTGTAAAACAGTGGACTTTTGCGGTGATAAGGTAGCCTGGTGTGAAAATGGTTTTTACTATAACGGGAAGATGGGTAATCACCCATCGAGCATAGCGGGGCTTTTTTATTCGCAGGAGCCATCGGCAATGATTGCAGCAGAATTAATGAGTGTGGAGTGTGGAGATATAATCCTTGACCTTTGTGCCGCGCCCGGTGGAAAAAGTACTCAGCTTGCAGCAAAACTTGGAGGAAGCGGACTTCTGGTATCGAATGAGGTAGTGGCGAACCGAGCAAAAATCCTTTGTGAAAATATAGAACGTATGGGGATAAGGAACGCGGTTGTTACCAATATGTATCCGGAAAAGATGGAAAAGCACTTTGAAATGTTCTTTGACAAAATTATGGTAGATGCTCCCTGTAGCGGAGAAGGAATGTTCAGAAAAGACGATACGGCTATTTTGGAATGGAGTGTTGAACATACCCAGTCCTGTGCGGTGCGGCAGCTCAGCATTCTGGATTCTGCTTATAAAATGCTCAGAGGCGGTGGGTATCTTGTATATTCCACCTGCACTTTTTCAAAAGAAGAAAATGAGAGTGTCTGCAGTGCGTTTACGGACAAGCATCCGGATATGACACTTGTAAAGACTCATCGGCTGATGCCTCACAAAGTAAAAGGTGAGGGGCATTTTTCAGCACTTTTTTCTAAAAAAGGAGAAAATGAGAGGAAAAAGCAGACATATCCCGCGGAAGCAAAAAAGGAAGCTGTTGAAGTTTTCCGCAGCTTCGAAAAAGATAATCTCAATATAAGGCTTGATGGGCGATTTGTGTCTTTTGGTGAAAATCTTTATCTTGTGCCGGAAGAAATGATTTCTCTGGATAAAATAAAATGTATTCGCCCGGGACTCTGGCTGGGCGAAGTAAAAAAAGACAGATTTATTCCGTCGCACCATTTATGTATGTCTCTAAAAGCAGAAGATTTTAAGAGAACAATTGCTCTTTCAGAAGAAAATTTAAACCGTTACCTTGCAGGCAACACAATAGAAAGTGATACGCAAAAAGGCTTTGGAGCAATGCTTTATAAAGAAAAATATCCAATAGGTTGGTATAAATTAAGTGAAGGTGTAGCGAAAAATCACTATCCAAAACATCTCAGGAGGAATGTTTGATGTTTAATGTATGGCATAATGTAAACCCTGAAAGAATTAAAAAAGATGATTTTCTTGCAGTTATAGAAATTCGCAAAGGCGGAAGAAATAAGTATGAACTCGATAAGGAAACAGGTATGATTATACTTGACAGAGTTCTTTATACTTCAACGCATTACCCTGCAAACTACGGATTTATTCCAAGAACATACGCCGATGACGGAGATCCGCTTGATGTGCTTGTTCTTTGCCAGGAAGTTATTGATCCTCTGGTGCTTGTGAGGTGCTACCCCATAGGTGTTCTTAAGATGATAGACGGAGGAAAGGTCGACGAAAAAATAATTGCAATTCCTTTCAGTGACCCTACTTATGCGGCATATAAAGAACTTGATGAGCTTCCTGAACATATGTCAAGAGAGATTTCACATTTCTTTGAAGTATATAAAATGCTTGAAAACAAGGAAACTTCCGTTAATGAAATTATGGGAAGGGAAGAAGCTGAAAAAATTATAGAAGAAAGTATTATTTCTTACAAAGAAAAAATCCTAGGATAAAGGAATTGTAGATATGGATAATATTAGTTTTGTTCTTGCGTCAAAATCTCCGAGGCGGGAAGAACTTTTGAAAAGCATAGGTATAAATGCAGAAATAGTGCCTGCAAATGTTAATGAGGACTTGCTAAAGGGACTTCCTCCAAAGGAAATGGTTACAGAACTTGCTATGCTGAAAGCAAGTGAGGTTGCAAAACTTTGCAGTGAAGATTCTGTTGTGATAGGGGCAGATACATGTGTGTGCCTTGACGGAGAAATATTCGGCAAACCAAAGGACGAAGAAGATGCAAAAAGGATGCTGTTGAGACTCAGCGGCAATACTCACGAGGTTTATACGGGTTACTGCGTGGTTAACTGTAAAGATGGTGTATCCGTTGCAAAATACGAAAAAACACTTGTCACTTTCAGAGAGCTTAATGGTGATGAAATAGATGAATACATAAAATCCCGTGAGCCGATGGATAAAGCAGGTGCTTACGGAATACAGGAGCAAGGAAGCAGATTTGTAGAAAAAACAGAGGGAGATTATTCCAATGTGGTAGGGCTTCCGTTAAATGCTCTTGTCAAACTGTTAAAAGAAGAGTTTGATATTGTTTTGTGAAAGGAATTCTGAAAATGAAAAAACCGGGTAAGAAGAATATAATTATAATAACATCGGTTACTCTTGTGATATTGATTGTGGTGGCGTTATCAATGAGAAACGGCAGTTCCCCTGTGTCGAAAGCAGTAGGAACAGTAGTTTCGCCCATACAGAAAGGTGCAGCAGTTGCTGTTAACTCTGTTAAAAACTTTTTCTCAGATATTTTCCTGTCGGGTGAACGAGCTGAAGAAAACGAAAAGCTTAAAGAGTCAATACTTTCGCTTGAAGCAGATATAAGAATGCTAGAGGGGTATAAAACTGAAAATGAGCGTCTTCGTGCAATGCTTGAACTTAACGACAGCAGAACTGAATTTGAAAGCATCGGTGCAAATGTTATTGCCCGTGACAGCAGCGAGTTCCACGATACTATTACTGTTGATAAAGGAACTAAGGACGGCGTTAAGGAAGGCTCTGTTGTGACAGTTCCTGAGGGCCTTGTAGGTGTTGTAAGTGAAGCAGGATATAATTATTCCAAAGTAAAAACCATATACGATTCACAAAGTTCTGTTGGTGCAATCTGCCTCAGAAGCGGAGATATGGGTATAGTTGAAGCAACCGGTAGCCTGTCAGGCGGTGGTAAATGTGTGATGAATTCTATTGATAAATCTGCAAAAACGGTTGTCGGTGATATAATAGAGACCTCGGGAACAGGTGGTATTTTCCCAAGAGGTATCATGATTGGAAAAGTAACGCAAATCAAAGAAGATAACCGCAATCTTACCCTTACGGCAATAATAGAGACAAGCGTCAATATCAATAATATTGATGTGGTTATGGTATCTAAATAGGAGTGAAAATAAGTGAAACTGTTTCTGAAAATTATAGGTATATACCTTGCTTTTCTGGCACAGAGTATCATTTTTGAAAATATAAAAATATTGTCATGCACGCCCGATATCCTTCTGGTTGCAGTTATAATTTCTGCTGTGTCGTCAGATACTGTTAAGGCGGCTCTAGTGGGAGGTGTTGCAGGGCTTCTGACAGATGCAATGTGCGGAAGTATATTCGGACTTAACATACTTGTATATATGTATCTTGCAATTATAGTCAGCGTTGTAGTGAGTGATCGTATACATAATTCACCGCTACTGATGAGTATGGTCACTTTCAGCACTATAACGGTTTATGAAACAGTGCTGACTGTTTTCAAAGCAATGTTCGGCTACAACGCAACAATAACATTTTTAGGCATGAATATACTTATAAAAGGTTTATTCGGTGCAATATTCTCACTTTTGTTTGTAATCATACATCAGAAAATTATAACTTTACGCAATAAGAGAAAAATTCCCGCAGGGGAGGAAAATTGATGAAAACAAGGCGATATACAGCTCTTTATGTCGTGATGGCTCTTATCGTTATTATGATAGGTGTCAGACTTGTTAATCTGCAGATAGCAAACGGTAACTATTACCGTGAAAAGAGTAATTCACGAACATCGCGCAACATAGAATTGCTTGCGTCAAGAGGTGAAATACTCGACCGTAACGGTAGACCGATTGTTGTTAACAGAACAGGTCATAACATCTACATTTACGCTAACAGAGACAGAACGGATGAGGAACTTAATTCACTCATTGCAAAACTGAACAAAGTGGTAAATAACAAGGATTCCGCTCTGGAAAGCATCATTCCTATAAAGCTGACAGATAACGGATACAGATATGTTGGGGATGAAGATAAAATATCTGCATGGAAAAAAGAATATGGTTTCAAAGATAATTATACTGCAGATAAAACCATAGCGGAGCTTATGGAAAAATACTCGGTTTCTTCTTATTATTCTGCTGAAGAAGTGCTTTTTATCATAACAACGAGGATAAATATGATAAAAAGAGGTTTTTCAATGGCGTCGCCATATCTTTTTATGGAGGATGCTCCCATAACAGAAGTTTCTGTCATTAAAGAGCAGCGGGATGCATTTCCGGATGTTACTGTAATAACGCAGCCTGTAAGGAGCTATCCGTATCCGTCGATGGGTGCTCATATGTTCGGCAGAGTCGGTATGATAAGTGCAGAAGAGTATGAGAAAAACAAAGACAACTACAGTATGAATGCCCATATAGGAAAAAGCGGCATTGAAAAGTATCTGGAGGAATATCTGTGCGGAACAAACGGTGCAGGAAGTACTTTGCAAAATAAAGATAGCTACAGCAATGGTTACAATGTTGAAAAAGAACCGATCAGCGGAAGAAATGTCAGACTTACGATAGATCTTGATATGCAGCTTGCAAGTGAAAACGCATTGCGTGATACAATCGGGGAGATAAATTTCTCATCGGAAGATGCTGACACAGGCAGAGATGCAAATGCAGGCAGTATTGTTGTTATAGATGTAAATTCCGGTGATATACTTGCAATGGCATCATACCCGTCATATAATATAGAAACATTCAGCGAAGATTATAACAGTCTTCTTGAAAATCCCTCAAAGCCTCTGTTTAACAGAGCACTTGCGGGAACATATTCGCCGGCATCCACATTCAAACTGCTTGTAGGAACGGCAGCTCTTGAAGAAGGTATTATAACTCCCGACGACGAGATTCTGGATACAGGTAAATACACCTATTTCAACGACTATCAGCCGGCATGCTGGGTTTATAATCAGACTGGCGGAACACATGGCTATGTGAATGTATCTGAAGCTATCCGTGATTCATGTAATGTGTTCTTCTTTGATGTGGGACGAAGACTTGGTATCGAAAAAATCGGTGGATATGCCACAAAATTCGGATTCGGGCAGAAGAGTGGTATTGAGCTTGCAGATGAAGAAAAAAGTGGCCTTATATCAAGTCCTGAAAACAGAAAAAAAGCAGGTGGAATATGGTATCCCGGTGACGTATGTCAGACTTCTATCGGCCAGTCAGATACGCTTGTTACACCACTTCAGCTCGCAAACTATACCGCAACAATAGCAAACGGCGGTACAAGATATCGACCGCATCTTATAAAAACAGTGGAAAACGCAGATAAGACCTCGGGAACAGAAACGGAGAAAGAGGTCCTGGATACGGTGAAAATGTCAGATTCAACCCGTATAGCTATAACAGAGGGTATGCGTAAGGTTGTTACCGAAGGCACAGCACATTCTGCTTTTAACGGATGCAAAGTATCTGTTGCTGCAAAGACAGGAAGTGCTCAGACTTCAAGTATGTATACAGATGGAATATGCATTGCGTATGCTCCTTATGACAAGCCGCAGATTGCCATTGCCTGCGTTATCGAAAAGGCAGGCAGCGGTACAAGGGCGGCAGGTGCTGTCAGAAAAGTCATCGATAGCTATTTTGATTCTTCGGAAGAAGGAAATATGTATACAAATGTATTAACAAGGTAGGGCGGAAATTTTGATCAGAATAAAAGGACACTCAGATTGTGTCAAGCTTTTATTTACTGAAGAGACCTCTTTGAAAGAGGCTGAGAATGTACTTATGAATATGCCCGAAAAAGGCTTTTATCGGGATGCGGAAATCTGTATTGACTACGGAGGAATAACTTTTTCCTACGATGAAGAAATGCAGTTTGAGAAGATTATAAAAAATATTTTCGGAAAGAACGCATCCATAATTAAAAAACACAGGCTTACAAAAAAGCAAATTGAATATTCTTTAGAGGACGGAGAAAGACTTTGTAAAACGGTGGAAAAAACTCTTCGTAGCGGTGAAGTTGTCAGATTCCGGGGAGATGTTATAGTATACGGAGATGTAAATCCGGGCGCTTGTATAACATCCGGGGGCAACATAACCGTATTAGGAGCTCTACGCGGTTGTGCAAGAGTCAGGGAAGGCGGATTGGTATACGCCACATATATGTTACCGTCGCAAATAAGAATAGGAAATATCTGTTCTTACAATAAAAAAACGGAAAATGTCGGTCCTGCTGTGGCAATGGCAGAAAACGGCGAAATAATTCTGAAGTGTTTGTGACAAGTCTGTGGACATACCGTGATTGGTGTGATAAAATACCCGGGGGTGGAAAATATGAGTGAAATTATTGTTATAACAAGCGGTAAAGGTGGAGTCGGAAAAACTACCACAACCGCAAATATAGGTGCAGCGCTTGCAATGCTCGGCAAAAAGGTTGCAATGATAGACACTGACATCGGACTCAGAAATCTTGATGTTATTATGGGCGTTGAAAACAGAATTGTTTATGACCTTGTAGATGTAGCGGAAAATAAGTGCCCTTATTCAAAAGCTCTCGTGCGTGATAAAAGATTTGACGGACTTTTTCTTCTACCTGCGGCACAGTCAAGGGATAAGAGTGCAGTTACAACTACGCAGATGAAGCATATTGTAAGGCAGATGGAGAATAGCTTTGACTACATACTTATAGATTGCCCGGCAGGAATTGAGCAGGGGTTTGAAAACGCTGTTGCTGCTGCAAAAAAAGCGATTGTTGTGGCAATGCCGGAGGTTTCCAGTGTAAGGGATGCTGACAGAATTATCGGACTTCTTGAAAAGCACGACATTAAAGATATAAAGCTTGTTATAAACAAGCTTAGACCCAAAATGGTGAGAAGCGGAAGTATGCTTGGTATTGATGATATGCTCGATATTCTTGCTATTGACCTTTTGGGCGTTGTGCCGGATGATGAAGAAATAATTGTTGCGGCAAACAAAGGCGAATATGTTTCATCAGTTCAGAAATCTATGGCGGGGCAGGCTTACAGAAATATTGCAAAGCGCCTCGGAGGAGAAAATGTGGAACTTATGAATATGAAAAAGAGTTTTTTTCAAAGACTCTTTCCGGAAGGTAGGTTTAATAGGTGATCGGGATTTTTTTGTGGCGCAAAGCCAATTCCGTAACCAAAGCTAAAGAAAGACTCAGGTCTGTAATAAAAAACGACAGAATAACTACCGTTGATAATACAACATTAGAAAAGATCCGCAAGGATGTATTTTCAGTGCTTTTACGATATACAAAAGATGCTGAAAGTCTCAGCGTAAACGTTTCGACAGGGCAAGGGCAAAATATAATTCTGAATGCTACTGTCGGACAGAGTAAGGAGTTAAATAATGAATATAGCTTTAATTGCACATGATAAAAAGAAAGAACTTATGGTACAGTTTTGTATAGCATATAAGGGCATACTTTCAAAGCATAATCTTATTGCTACCGGTACCACCGGTGGCATTATTAACGAAACTACGGGGCTGCCGGTACACAGGCTTCTTTCGGGACCGCAGGGTGGAGACCAACAGTTGGGGGCACATATCGCATATGATGAGATTGACCTTGTGCTCTTTTTCCGTGATCCGCTTACTGCACAACCGCAAGAGCCTGATGTAAACGCTCTTTTCAGACTTTGCGACGTGCACAATATACCGTTGGCTACGAATATTGCAACTGCAGAAGTGCTTATACACGGACTTGAACGTGGTGATCTCGACTGGCGCGATATTGTTAATCCCAGAAAGAATATCAATTTCTAAAAGACGAGGAAAATTTGTATGAATAACAACGCTCTTTTGGTTGACAGAACACATATTGGCTTTTTCGGTACCGTTAATGCAGGAAAATCGAGTCTTGTGAATGCGGTGACGGGGCAGGATACAGCGCTTGTGTCGTCTGTCAGAGGTACAACAACAGATCCTGTCAGAAAAGCTATGGAGCTTTTACCCCTAGGACCGGTTGTTATTATAGATACTCCCGGTTTTGATGATAAAGGTGAACTCGGTCAGGAAAGAATAGAACGTACAAAGAAAGTCCTTGACGAAATTCATATTGCAGTGCTTACAGTAAACGGGGAGACCGGATTTACTGTTACAGACGGTGTACTTAAGTCTTTGTTTGAGGAAAAAGAAATACCTTATATAATAGCATATAACAAATCTGACCTTGTTGAAAACAGAGGTGTAGTGGAAAAAAACGGGATTTATGTCAGTGCGTTAAGTGGTGAAAATATTTTTGAATTCAAAGAAATGCTTGCCCGCATAGCTCCGGAAAAAAAAGAAAAAGGCTTTGTTGACTCATTTGTTAAACGCGGAGATATTGCAGTGCTTGTGACACCTATTGACGAGGCTGCTCCGAAGGGCAGAATAATTCTTCCTCAGCAGAAAGTTCTACGCAATCTTTTAGACATAGGAGCAATAACTATTGTTGTGCAACCGGATGAACTTGATGAAACAATTAAAAATTTGAATAAAAAGCCTGCAGTTGTAATAACCGACAGTCAGGTGTTCAAAAAAGTAAACGATATAGTTCCGTCTGACATAAAACTTACTTCGTTTTCAATCCTTATGGCGTATAACAAGGGATTTCTGGAAGATGCAGTAAACGCTTCAGGCATAATAAATACTCTTTGTGATGGAGATAAAATTCTTATTGCAGAGGGGTGCACGCACCACAGACAGTGTAATGATATCGGTACTGTTAAAATCCCCGGATGGATAAAAAAACAAACAGGAAAGAATATCCTGTTTGAGTCGGTATCGGGAAAAGATTTTCCAGATGATTTGACAGCCTATAAAATTGTTATTCATTGCGGTGGATGTATGATAAATGAAAACGAAGTGGATGCACGCAGGGAAAAAGCAAAGAAGCAGGGCATACCTTTTACAAATTACGGAACTGTTATTGCACATATAAACGGCATTTTAAAGAGAAGTATAGAAGTATTTCCGGAATTGTACAAAAGTATATAACAAAAGGGGTGTAAAGAAATCGAATTTCTTTACACCCCACTTTTGTTGGGGATAGGAAAAATGCGGTCTGGGCTTTTTTTGCATCTCTTTTTATAATATTTTGAAAGTTGAATCTAAGGGGCGAACCAGATAAACCTCTTTTTTCTCAGCTTTTGCATATCTTGCCGTGTATGCGGTGCCTCCGCGGAAGTTTCCGTTCCACACGGCTATAAGTCTTTCTGAATTATCTACCATATAACGGTTTCTTGTGAGCATACAAGTATTAGTGTAAAAAGGGCTTATAAGTGTTTGGGAAGAAGTTTTTTCAAGAAGTTTTTCATATCTTTCGCGGTCGATTGCTGACCATTTTTCACTTTGGTCAGGACATGGAAGCACCGCGTGCAGTTTTACGGAAGGATATTTTGCCGAAAGCTCAATAACTGCTTCTGCGGCATAAGTATCAATACCCCGTGCCATTCCGCAGTAAAAGTCCGTATAACCGCCATTTATTGCTTCTTCAATTAAAGAAAAAAGAACACTTTTCAGTTTTTGACACCGGGCATCTTTTTCGTTTGATTTCCATGGAAGATTCTCCGGTCGGTGACCGGTAAAACAACAATACATATAATTCACGATCCTTTATTTCAGTATAACATAAAAAACAAAAAAATGCAAACAATTGTTCGAAAATTTTAAACTGTGTATAAAAAGAGGCAAAAGTGATTATACTTTTTGTAGAACACTATAAAAAGGAGTGAGCAAAGATGGATAATACAGCATTGACACTGGCGATAATCGGGGCAATCAACTGGGGCTCAATAGGTCTTTTTGGAGTTGATCTTGTAGCACTTTTATGCGGAGGACAAACAGCGATACTGAGCAGAATAATATACGCTGTTGTAGGTCTTGCAGGTCTTTGGTGCATTACACTTTTATTTAAAGAAAAACTTCCCCAGAAAGAATCACATAAGCCAGTTCACTAAAAGAAGCACCGGACATATTTTGTCCGGTGCTTCTTTTATAAGGGGAATTTTATTATGGAGGATAAGAACATTGTTGCCATAACCGTAAATAGTGTATATCCAAGCATAGCCAAGAAAAATTGAGGCTTGAATTTTTTCTTTTTTTCATTGCTGCTATATATCGCGTTGGATGATGCAAGATAGCTTTTAACAATTCTTTCGGCTTCGCTTACCGCATCAGACTCGCTAATGTAGTTTTCATCGCGCAGTATGAAAATAGCCTGCTCAATTTCAGAAGAATCAAGTCTGTCAAGTACGACTATTTTTTTGGTGTTGTTTTTCATGAAATCAGCTCCTTTTTAGAAATTATTAACATTTTTGCGCGATGTTAAACCTCTATTTAACCGATATATGCGGCGACCACCGTAAGGTCATCATGCACAGTAGCAGAACCGGATGATTTTGCTTTTTCAAGTATCATCTGAGCCACAGCTTCAGGCTCGCTTCCGTCATATTTTTCAATCACATCTTTTATCCATAGGGGAGAGTCTGATTCTGATGCAATTACACCGTCGGAAATGAGTATCACCATACTTCCTTTTTCAGACGGAACGGAAAAAATATCTGTATCACATTTGTTAAAACTGCCTGCCGGAAGTCCTGTGGAATCTACATGGGTGACGCTTTTTCCTAATTTGGCAAAGCTTGTGGCACCCCCGCATTTATAAATTGAGGAAGAGCCGTCGTCGAGACTAATGATGCATAAATCAATTGCAGTTACTGTTTCTGTAACAGAGCACAGTAACATCGAATTTATAAAGTTTATGGCATCCTGCGGACTAATACCGGTTTCAAGCAATCTTAAAAGAAGTTTTGCGGAACTGCGACTTTCCTCCCGGGCAATTTCTCCGCTTCCCATACCGTCACACAGAATAATTGCATAATTATGACGGTCAAGCAATGCATAGATAACATAATCTCCACTGACTTTGCGGTTTGCTTTTACAGCACCGGCAACTGCTGTTGTTATAGAAAACGAAGGCTTCACCACATAACGGTGTATACAGCTGTCACAGCTTCTCAGACCTGTTCTGACAAATGGCATATTAAAGGTTTTTTCAAGTACATTGCAAACTGCGTTTTCACATCTTCCGAAACCACCGCAGCTCTCAAGTTTTATCTGCACGCAAGTGTCTTCTTTAGTGCCGCTTACAAAAACATTTTCAGCAAGGATTCCGTCTTTTCTGAGATTGATTTTTACAGAATCTGCTGCGGCAACATCACATTCACCCTCCGAGAGTAGGGAATCTGCGCTTTTTCTGAAAATAGCAGACACAGTATTGTATCCGGAATATACCGCTGACTGAAATTCGCCCAATCTTTCAGTCCAGAGGCAGTCGTTTTTATAAACTTCAAACATTCTTTTAAAATGCTCTGTAAATTGTTCTTTGCGAAGACAGTGTTCCGGAGAAAGCTCAGGTGACGGTTCTTCGCCGTCCTTTAAAATTTTGCATAACTCATCGAGTGAAGCTTTGGTGGAATTGATATCCCGTCCCCAACAGTATTTCCGAAGCCCGCAATTTCCGCAGGCTTTATACGCAGTGCGCTTATAGAGTATAAGTGTATTTGCCTCTTCGCTTTTTCGCAACGCAGATATTTTTTTTGAGATATCCTCAATACTGCTGATGGTTTTTTCTGCGCAGTATAATCTTTGAGCAGCAAGCTCAACCTTAGGCGGAGCATAACCGTAAAAGTGACTGAGGGTGTTGAAAAAGCTTTTCGGTAAAAATTGAAGAAGCACAGAAGCAATCACAGTATCTGATATGTTTATCAGCACTTCGGTTGAACCGTTCGAAAAAATGGTAACAAGTGCATTGGAAATAATAAAGGACATACATGCAGGGACTTTACCGTAACGTGCAAAATATCCTGCACATAGTCCGGAAAGAGCGAAAGAAGCAGCACCGGCGTCAATTCTTCCGTGGCTGAGACAATTTACAATTCCCATTATTATTCCGACACCGCACCCATAAAGGCTTCCGAATCGGACAGCAAAAATGAGTACAGCAAGGACACAAAGAATTCCATTGATTGAAAGGACTCCCTCAATTCCGGCCTCGCCGAAACCGCAAAGGACCCCGCCTGCAAGGAGTGCAACAGAAACCGTTTCCTCAGGAGTAAGACTGTGGCGAAGTCTGAGAGAAAATACAAGGGGCACAGATTTAGAAAATGCCAGGGTTGATATCCACACGGTGGCAACTTCTACAATCAATACAACGCAGTCATATATAAGCGGATATCCTCCAAGGGCAGAGTTTGCAAAAAGCAGAAAAACACCTGACAAAAGAAGGGTTGATGCAGCTGTCAGAGCTGCTGCTTTCCCGCTTTTGTACCTGTCAGGAAGAAATCTTTCCATAATGAGAGAAAACAGTATTATTGAGATTATGTACTTGCCGACTGAGACAAAACTGACTCCTGAAAACATAAGGCCCAGTACAGAAAACAGTGCACATCTGTAGCCTCCTCCTCCGGTAAATACCGCGGCAAAAAACGAAAATCCCAGCGGGTGAGATCCTCCCACAAGGCTTGTCCTTGAAAGCAAAAATGCGCACAGACATTTCAAAGAAAGCTTAATAAGGTCTTCGTTTTTCAACTGTTGTTTGCCGGTAGCCCGGAAACTGCGTTTTTTACCGCGTAACTTCCGCAAAGGTTTAAGTAAAAGTTTGCTCATTGGTAAATCATCCTTTCAAAAAGCATACATTGATTGTAGCAACTCAACATGGGGTTATTTTGTCAAACTGTGAATGGATGCAAAAAAACTTTTCGTCAAATAAAAATAAAATGAAACAAAAAGCATTGTTTAGCTTGACTTTAATCTATAAAATGATAAAATTAAATAATATTGAAAAGATTGAAAAGGAGGTAGTGTGTCATGGATAAAAGAATAGTGACGGGCATACTTGCCCATGTTGACTCAGGGAAGACAACTCTTTCCGAAGCGATGCTTTTCCATAGCGGAGATATCCGTAAAATGGGCAGAGTTGACCATCGGGACGCATTCCTCGATACTGACTTAATGGAAAAGGAAAGAGGCATAACCATCTTTTCTAAACAGGCGGTTATGAACTTAGGCGAAGCACAGGTGACACTTCTTGATACCCCCGGTCACGTTGACTTTTCTACCGAGGCGGAAAGAGTACTATGGGTCCTTGATTACGCAATCCTTGTAATAAGTGGAACTGACGGTGTGCAGAGCCATACCGTAACACTGTGGAAACTCCTTAAAAAGCATCAGATTCCCGTGTTTGTGTTTGTAAATAAAATGGACATTTCCGAGAAAAGCAAAAGTACGGTAATGGGTAATCTTCAAAGTGAACTTTCCGAGGGCTGTGTTGATTTTTCTGCGGAAAACTTTATGGAAGAAGTTTCTGTAAATGACGAAGAATTGATGGAAAAATTCCTTGAAACGGAAACACTCTCTGATGAAGATATCCGCAGAAAGATTTTTGAAAGAAAGGTTTTTCCATGCTTTTTCGGTTCAGCTCTTAAAGGTGATGGGATAGATGTATTTCTCGAAAATTTTGCAAAATATACAGAAAGCTTCAATGCCGGAAAAACTCCCTCAGCAAAGGCGTTTAAAATATCTGATGACGAAAAGGGAGTACGCCTTACCCATACAAAAATAACAGGCGGTACTTTCAGCATCCGCGATAAAATCACCTATGGAGAAATTGAAGAAAAAATCAGCGAAATCCGCATCTATTCAGGTGCTAAATATAAAAATGTGCAGACAGTTTACCCCGGTGACGTGTGTTGCATATGCGGACTAAGTGAAAGCTATGCAGGTATGGGTATCGGATGTGAAGAGGATGCCCCCGATGCGGTTCTTGAAAGTGTGTTTACTTATAAAGTAACAATCCTTGACGGAACAGATACAAGGATTGCACTTGCAAAGCTTAAAAAGCTGGAAGAAGAGGAAAATTCTCTTAATGTAATATATAACGAAATACTTTCTGAAATACATCTGAGTCTTATGGGTGATGTGCAACTTGAAATAATGCAGAGGATTCTGAAAGAGAGATTTTCTCTTGATGTAGCTTTTGAGCAGGGAAGTATTGTATATAAAGAAACCATTGCTGCACCAGTAGAAGGGGTAGGACACTATGAGCCGCTTCGCCATTATTCAGAGGTGCATCTTCTTTTAGAACCTCTGAAAAGAGGAAGCGGGCTCCAGTTCGAAACCGATTGCCGTGAGGATGATTTGTCACGGAACTGGCAGAGACTCATTCTCACGCACCTTAAAGAAAAGAATCACAAGGGTGTACTGACGGGTAGTCCCGTTACTGATGTGAAAATCACGCTTAAATCGGGCAAAGCACATATAAAACATACCGAGGGCGGAGATTTTCGTCAGGCAACATACAGAGCTGTCCGCCACGGACTCAGATGCGCAGAGAGTATCCTGCTTGAGCCGTTTTACAGTTTTGAGCTTGCAGTGCCTCAGGAAAATACCGGCAGAGCTATGATGGACCTTGAAAAAATGAATGCAAAAATAAATCCTCCGGAAATGGCAGGAGAAATGAGTATACTTACAGGCGAGGCCCCGGTAAGACATATTGCCGAATATCAGAGAACCGTTACAAGCTATACTCATGGCGAAGGTAAGCTGAACTTAGCGCTGTCGGGGTATGATGTATGTGAAAACGCTGATGAGATAATTGAAAGTATTGGTTATGACTGTGACGGAGATATTTCCAATACCGCCGATTCTGTTTTCTGTAAACAGGGAGCAGGCTTTACTGTGCCCTGGCATCAAGTGACAGAGTATATGCATCTTGAAAGTATTCTTGCACCGAAAGCGGAGGATATTACTCCTGTTCACTATGTAAAGAAAACAACAGAAGTGTACGACGAAGAAGAGCTGATGCGCATATTTGAGCGTACCTACGGAAAAATTGTCCGCAAAAACCATAATGCAATGAAGACCCCGAAGGATTACGCCCCGAAAGCAAAGGTTAGGTCGACTCCCCAGAAAATAGGTCCGGGTTATCTTCTTGTTGACGGGTATAATGTGATTTTTGCATGGGATAAGCTGAAAGAGATTGCAAAAGACAGCCTTGAAGATGCAAGAGAAATGCTCATTGATAAAATGTGTGCGTACAAGGCAATGCGACCGCAGGAATTGATACTTGTTTTTGACGCTTACAAGGTAAAGGGTAATCGCGGCGAAGTGGAAAAAGTAAATAATATTACCGTTGTATATACCAAAGAAGCGCAGACTGCCGATGCTTATATTGAAAAAGCGGCACACGAGCTTGGAAAGAAATACCACGTTCAGGTTGCTACAAGTGATGCTCTTGAACAAATGATAATTCTTGGTAGCGGTGCACAGAGAATAAGTGCATCTGCGTTTGTTAAGGAAATTGAATTTGTTGAAAAGGAAATAGAGGATATAATCCGCGAAATTTCAGAAAACAATTAAATCAGTATTTAAATATCGCTTTTTGCTGTTTTTTGAGATAAATGCTTGACTATTAAAGATGAAAGGGGTATAATATATAAGGTTAAATATGGGATTTAAGGCTTAGAAAGATGTTTTAAGCCTGATTTTCCGTGTTTATAACATTTCAGAAATTAATTTTTATATACACAAGGAGGTCAATCAAATGGCAAGAAACAAAAAAACCATGGATGGTAACACCGCTGCCGCATATGTCTCTTATGCGTTTACAGACGTTGCTGCTATCTACCCCATTACACCTTCCTCAAACATGGCTGAGGTTACAGATGAATGGGCTGCAAAAGGAAAGAAGAACATTTTCGGCAGAACTGTAAAGATTGCAGAAATGCAGTCTGAGGGTGGTGCTGCAGGTGCCGTTCACGGCTCTCTTACAGCAGGTGCTCTTACAACAACTTACACAGCTTCTCAGGGTCTTCTTCTTATGATTCCCAACATGTACAAGATCGCAGGGGAGCTTTTGCCTTCAGTTATTAATGTATCTGCTCGTGCACTTGCTTCACACGCTCTTTCAATTTTCGGTGATCATCAGGACGTATACGCATGCCGTCAGACAGGTTATGCAATGCTCTGTTCTGTAAATCCCCAGGAAGCTATGGACCTTGGTGCAGTAGCACACCTCACAACACTTGAGGCAAGAGTTCCTTTCCTTCATTTCTTTGACGGTTTCAGAACTTCTCACGAATATCAGAAGGTTGAGTGCTGGAGTGACGAACAGCTTAAAAAGCTCGTTAACATGGATGCAGTAGAAGCATTCCGTCGTCGCTCTCTTAACCCCTACCATCCTGCACAGCGCGGTACAGCTCAGAACCCTGACGTTTTCTTCCAGGCAAAGGAAGCTAACAACAAGTTCTATGATGCAGTTCCCGAACTTTGCCAGGCTTATATGGACAAGGTTAATGCAGAAATCGGTACAGATTACAAGCTCTTCAACTACTACGGTGCAGCTGATGCAGAACATGTAATCGTTGCAATGGGTAGTGCTTGTGATACTATTCAGGAAACAGTTGATTACCTCAACGCTAAGGGCGCAAAGGTTGGTCTTATCAAGGTTAGACTTTACAGACCCTTCAGCGCTAAGCACCTTATCGATGCTATCCCTGCTTCTGTTAAGAGAATCAGCGTTCTCGACAGAACTAAGGAATGCGGTAGCATTGGTGAGCCTCTTTACCTTGACGTTGTTGCGGCTCTCCGTGACAGCCAGTTCAAGGATGTTGAAATCTTTGGCGGACGTTACGGTCTCGGTTCAAAGGATACAACTCCTGCTCAGATTATCGCTGTTTATAACAACGCTGATAAGAAGAGATTTACAATTGGTATCAATGATGATGTAACATTTACATCACTTCAGATTACAGAAAACCCCGACACAACTCCTGCAGGTACAACAAGCTGTAAGTTCTGGGGTCTTGGTGCTGACGGTACTGTTGGTGCTAACAAGAACTCTGTAAAGATTATCGGTGACCACACTGATATGAACGTTCAGGCTTACTTTGACTATGACTCAAAGAAGTCAGGCGGTCTTACAGTTTCTCACCTTCGTTTCGGTAATGCTAAGATTACAAGCACATACCTCGTAAACAAGGCTGACTTCGTTGCTTGTCACAAGGCTTCTTACATCAGAAAGTACGATATGGTTTCTGACGTTAAGCCCGGCGGTGTATTCCTTCTTAACTGCCCCTGGACTAAGGCTGAAGAGTTTGAAGCTCACATCCCCGGACAGGTTAAGCGTTACATTGCAGAGAACGACGTTCAGTTCTATGTAATCGACGGTGTTCAGATCGGTAAGGAAATCGGTCTTGGCAACAGAATCAACACTGTACTTCAGTCAGCATTCTTCAAGCTTGCTAACATCATTCCTGCAGCAGATGCAATTCAGTATATGAAGGACGCTGCTACAGCTTCTTACTCAAAGAAGGGTGAAGCAATTGTTAAGATGAACCATGACGCTATCGACATGGGTGCTCAGCGAGTTATCAAGGTTGACGTTCCTGCTTCATGGAAGGATGCTAAGGACGAAGATCTTTCTGTTAAGTTTGACGGTGAAGGTAAGCTTGTTGACTACATCAACAATATCCTTAATCCCATCAACTCATTTGCAGGTATGAAGCTTCCCGTATCAGCTTTCGTTCCTTATGCAGACGGTGAAGTTCCGTTGGGTAGCTCTGCATTTGAAAAGAGAGGCATCGCTATCGACGTTCCCGAATGGAAGAGTGAAAACTGTATCCAGTGTAACTTCTGTTCTTATGTTTGTCCTCACGCTTGTATCCGTCCTGTAGTTCTTACAGAAGAGGAAGCAAAGAATGCTCCCGAGGGTATCAAGTATATCAATATGACAGGTCTTAACGGTCTTTACTTTGCAATGGCTGTATCTGTACTTGACTGTACAGGTTGCGGATCTTGTGCAAACGTATGTCCCGGTAAGAAGGGCGAGAAGGCTCTTGTTATGCAGCCTCTTGAAACTCAGGAAGACAAGCAGGCATTCTTCGATTACGGTATCAAGATTCCCGAAAAGGCAGAAGTTCTTGAGAAGTTCAAGCCTACAACAGTTAAGGGCAGCCAGTTCAAGCAGCCCCTCCTCGAGTTCTCAGGCGCTTGTGCAGGTTGTGGTGAAACACCTTACGCTAAGCTCGTTACACAGCTTTACGGTGATAAGATGTACATTGCAAACGCAACAGGTTGTTCTTCAATCTGGGGCGGTAGCTCACCCTCAACACCTTACACAACAAACGCTAAGGGTGAAGGTCCCGCTTGGGCTAACTCACTCTTCGAAGATAACGCAGAGTACGGCTTTGGTATGTTCCTTGCTCAGAATACTCTTCGTGAAGACCTTGTTACAAAGGTAGAAGCTGTTAAGGAAACAGCTGACGATGCAGCTAAGGCAGTTATTGACAAGTTCCTTGAAACTAAGGAAGATGTAAATGCTAACAAGGTTGCAGCAGAAGAACTTATGGAAGTTCTTGCTAAGATGAACACACCTGAAGCTGCTGAAATCCTTAAGGATAAGGAATATCTTTCCAAGAAATCTGTATGGATTCTCGGTGGTGACGGTTGGGCATACGATATCGGTTACGGCGGTCTTGACCACGTACTCGCTAGCGGTGAAGATGTAAACATCCTTGTATTCGATACAGAAGTTTACTCTAACACAGGCGGTCAGTCTTCAAAGGCTACACCTACAGGTGCTATTGCTAAGTTCGCAGCAGCAGGTAAGGAAGTTAAGAAGAAAGACCTTGCAGCTATCGCTATGAGCTATGGCTATGTATACGTTGCACAGGTTGCTCAGGGTGCTGACAACAACCAGTGTATCAAGGCATTCGTTGAAGCAGGTTCTTACAACGGTCCTTCAATCGTTATCGCATACGCTCCCTGTATCAACCACGGTATCAAGGGCGGTATGAGCATTGCTCAGACAGAAGAAAAGCGTGCTGTACAGGCTGGTTACTGGCACCTCTTCCGTTTCGACCCCAGAAGAACAGCAGAAGGTCTCAATCCCTTCCAGCTTGATTCTAAGGAGCCTACAGAAAGCTACGAAGAATTCCTTATGAACGAAGTTCGTTACAACTCACTTGCTCGTTCTAACCCCGACAGAGCAAAAGAACTCTTCGCTAAGGCAGCAGAAACAGCTAAGGCTAAGTATGCTGAACTCGTTGAAAGAGCAAGCAAGTAATTATTGCTTAATTAAAAATCCGCAGGACAAGTTTCCTGCGGATTTTTTTGTATAAACATTTACTTTATCTGTTAGTTATGTTATCCTAATCTTAAGGATGTGATTTTATGGCAAGAATTGATGAAATTGATGTTAATTTCAAGGCGAATGTGCCTGACGAAAACGGAATAGTATACTACAGTTGTTTTGACAAGCCTTTTTCCCTTCACGGCTTTTACAAGCCTTATGAACTTGGGATGCTTACTCGTCTTCCCGAATGCTTCAGGGAAGAGAAAGGGGTTAATCGTGGCGTCCGTGCCCTTATGAATGATGCAACGGGTGGCAGAGTACGATTTGTGACGGATTCAAAGAATGTGGCAATTAGGGTGAAACTACGTACCCCTGTTTCGTTTATGCCCCATATGGCAGACACGGGTGCGCTTGGATGTGATATGTACGTTGCTCCGATAGACAAGTCCGCACCACCTTTGTACAAGAAAACTTTCGCACCGCTTAACACAAGCCGTGAAGATGCAGAGTATAGCGGTAGTTTCGAATTTGACGATAACGACCTTCGTGAAATCACAATAAACTTCCCTTTGTACAACGGAGTGGAATCTCTGCACATCGGTGTTTGTGACGGATGCACTCTGAAAGAAGCTTCTTCCTATTCTGTGGAAGAGCCGATTGTGTTCTACGGTTCCTCAATAACCCAAGGGGGATGTGCTACAAGACCGGGTATGAATTATCCTGCACTTTTATCAAGGTGGCTTGATGCAGATTTTATGAATCTTGGCTTTTCGGGAAGTGACCACGGGGAAGCGGCACTTGCAGAGCATATTGCAGAGCTTCCTATGTCTGCATTTGTTTATGCGTACGGCTATAATGCCCCTACAAAAGAACATTACGAAAGTACATATTATGCCTTCTACAAAATCATAAGGGAGAAGAACCAGGGCCTTCCCATAATAATGATGTCGTCGCCCGTGTGCCCGGATATCAAAACAAATGAAGTTGCACAGAAAATGATTGAATACCGTGAGGTTGTAATGAATGCATACGAAAAAGCTATAGCGGAGGGTGACAAAAACCTTTACTTTATCGACGGATTTACGCTTCTTGGTGACGGTGAGGCGACAGAAGCAACTGTTGACGGCACACATCCGACTGATCTGGGTTTCTATAATATGGCGAAAAGAATTTATCCCGTTCTGGAAGAAGTTCTGTACGAATAAAAAATGCACACTTTGCTTTGCAAAGTACACTTTGGGGACTGTCTCCAAAGTGTACATTTTTTAGATTGAAAGAGTTATTAACTTTTTCTTTTTTGCATATTCAAGTGTTCTGTCGGCACCTGTGCAGTGGTTAATGATATAGTATATAAGATAGTCGGAGGTATTGACTATAAATTCATTGCATTTTATAATTTTAAGCTTTTGAGGGGTATTTTCTGGGATTTCTGCAACAAGGATTGTGTCATAGCTGCTTTCGTAATATTCTTTGTTTTTGATGATTTCGGAAGTGAGATAGGGAATAACAAGGATAAGGTTTATATAAGTATATTTCTTTTTTAACTTTCTCACGGCTCTTGCACAAAGGCGGTCAAATGCCCCGTAGTTTCCTACGCGGAATTCTGTCACATTTTCATTTATAATAAGATTTTCGATTTTTTCTGAAAGTGATTTATAATGTTCATCCGTATAATATATATTGCTATGTCCTGCAAAACAACATACTTTTTCCATTGTATTTCCACCTCTTTTGTTTGTATTATAACATAATATAATCAAAAACACAAACAAATTGTTATTAAAACAAAATAAATCGTTTCTGTATATGTCGGTTTTGTTAAGTTATAATAACACTGAGGTGGTTTTATGAAACCTAAAAATTTTGATGTATGGCTCGGAATAGGATTGAATATACTTCATTACAGAAAAGAACAAGGAATGACACAACTACAACTCGCAGAAAAAGCAGGAATAAGTAATGCTTATATCCAACGAATAGAAACTGCGGCATCTTCCTGCACTCTTGATACACTTATTGATATTGCAGAGGCTCTCAGAATACCCCTTAAGAAATTATTTGAATTTAAAGACTAAAAAAGATTGCATAAATAATTTGCAATCTTTTTCTTATTGTACTCCTAAAAATATTTACTTTTCTTTCCGAATGTGTTATCCTAAGGAAAGAATATATTTTACAGTAACGGAGAAAGATTATGAAAAAACTATCAGCTTTAATATTGATTTTAATTCTGGCATTTTCCCTTTGCGGATGCTCTCTTCTGGTAAGTAAAAAAATAGAAAGCAAGCCTCTGACACCTCAGAACATAGTAGAGGACAAAAAGTGGCTGCAATCGGGAAAATCCTTGAGTGATGTCGAAAAAAGATTCGGGCAGGTCAATTTCGACTTTGAAGCGGCAAACGGCAACTGCTATGTCGGAACAAACGGATGGAAGTATATTTTTGATTTCAGCAATAATATTTGTGTTGAATATGCAATTCCTCTTAAAGTTGTATATCCCGGTCTTGCAGAGCTTGCCGATGATAGCGGCGTTATCCGATACGGAAAAATAAAAGAGTTCTTTAATTGCAATCTGACAGTGTCTACTCAGGCGGATGGAATTATCATTCTTGAAACAGAAAAAACCGATGATGTGTTTGAAGCATCAAAAAGCGGAGATATACAGGCAGAGCAGCTGTTGTGGTACGAAACAGACTATGCCTCTGCGACAAGCTCTGTGCAGGCTGCGGAGCAGAAAACTCAAAATTATACACAGGCTCCCCAAAAATCAAAAGCAGACTATTATCTTGAAAGAATTGAAAGACTTGAGAATAAATATGCTCATGCTTATGATAATCTTATCACGCAGCATGACCTTAATCAGACGGCATATGCAGAATATACTGATTGGGATAATCTTTTAAATGATATTTATTCTTATCTGAAGTCTACCAAGTCTGCAGGGGAGTTTGCGTCAATCAAAAACGAAGAGCTTCAGTGGGTGTATGAAAAAGAAGCCGCAATGGAAAGAGAGTCAAAGGAATTTGAGGGCGGCAGTATGGAAGCTTTGATAAAGTACAGTGTAGGTGCAGAATACACAAAAGAAAGGTGCTACGACCTTGTGTCGTACCTTTATTGATAAAATCATTGTATGGTAAAAATTCCACGGGAGTGTTTACTGTGAATACGACAGTTTTTGTAAAAAATTATATTCCGGAACAATTTAAGATAAAAGAAATTCTCACTTATTCAGGCTGTAAGGAAATGACTCCGGAAGTTGAGGCACTTCTCAGAGAATGTCTTTCAGAGGTGGAAAATGTATTTTCCGGCAAGGTGTGTTTTACTGAACTTCCGTTTGAAATTAAAGCAGGAGAGGTTGTTTTTCCGACATTCGCTACAACCAGTAAAGCACTTCGGAAAAATCTTAACGGATGTAAAAAAGCAATTCTTTTCGGTGCAACTGTCGGCATAGAAATCGACAGAATCATTGCAAAATATTCGAGAATGTCACCAAGCAAAGCTCTTATGATGCAGGCAATCGGAGCAGAAAGAATAGAAGCACTTTGTGATGCTTTCTGTAAAGATATAGAGAGTGAGTATAGATTTGTAAGACAACGCTTTAGCCCGGGTTACGGGGATTTTCCTCTTGAATATCAGAAGCAGATTTTCAGTTTGCTTGACTGCCACAGAAAAATCGGTCTTACTCTGAACGAAAGCCTTTTGATGTCGCCGACAAAATCGGTAACGGCAATTATCGGAGTAGGGGATAATAAGGAGTAAAAGGAAATGGATGTAAAATCTTTTATAAAAAACAACATACTTATACTTGACGGTGGTATGGGTACTCTTTTGCAAAAAGAGGGACTTAAACCGGGTGAACATCCCGAAATGTGGAATATTACGCATTCTGATATAATAGAAAGAATCCATAAAAGTTATTTTGACGCGGGCAGTAATGTTGTAAATACTAATACATTTGGTGCAAATTCTCTGAAGTTTACAGAAGAAGAACTTGACGAAATTATAAAAGAAGCAGTAAGTAATGCAAAGAGAGCAAGAGAGGCTTCAACAGGCTGCCGGGAAAAGTATATTTCCCTTGATATAGGACCAAGCGGCAGACTTCTTAAGCCTTACGGTGATTTTGACTTTGAGGATGCCGTCAGTACATTTGCAAAAACAGTAAAGCTTGGCGTAAAGTACGGTGTTGATTTAATTACTATCGAAACAATGAACGATAGCTACGAAACAAAAGCGGCACTTCTTGCAGCTAAGGAGAACAGCAATCTTCCCATCATCGTTACAAATGCTTACGGAGAGGACGGCAAGCTTATGACAGGTGCTTCTCCTGAGGCAATGGTTGCTATGCTTGAGAGTATGGGCGCTGACGCTATTGGTGCAAACTGTTCTTTCGGACCAAAGCAGCTTTCCGGTGTTGTGGAAAGACTTCTTAAAGCTTCTTCAGTTCCGGTTGTACTTAAACCTAATGCAGGTCTTCCAAAAAGAGAAAACGGAGAAACAGTTTACGATGTGCTTCCCGAAGAGTTTTCGGAAGATATCCTCGATGCAGTTAAAAACGGAGTGAGAGTAGTCGGAGGATGCTGCGGCACAACTCCTGAGTATATAAAGGCAGTGAGTGAAAAGTTAAAAGGTATTTCTCCAAAGAAAATTACAAAGAAAAATATCACAGTAGTGTCATCCTATACCCATGCGGTTGAATTCAAGGATTTTCCCATACTTATTGGAGAAAGAATTAACCCTACCGGTAAAAAACTGATGAAGCAGGCACTTATTGACAATAATATGGATTATATTCTTGGAGAAGGCATCAGACAACAGGAAAAAGGTGTGCAAATTCTTGATGTCAATGTGGGAATTCCGGATATAGACGAAAAGGACGTCCTTACAGAAGCCGTTTGTGAGCTTCAGGCAATAATTGACTTGCCTCTGCAGATAGATACATCAGATACTAAGGCGATGGAGTCAGCGCTCCGCCGCTATAACGGAAAAGCAATGATAAACTCCGTAAACGGCAAAGAAGAAAGCATGCACTCTGTTTTTCCGCTTGTGAAAAAATACGGCGGTCTCGTTGTTGCACTTACTCTTGACGAGAACGGAATTCCTGTCGATGCAGACGGGAGAGTGGCAATAGCAAAGAAAATTCTTAAGGTTGCCGCAGAGTACGGCATAGATAAAAAGGATATTATATTTGATACCCTTGCAATGACCATAAGTGCTGATAACGGAGCTGCTCTTTCTACACTGGGTGCACTTAAAACAATTAAAACAGAGCTTGGCTGTCATACCTCTCTGGGTGTATCAAATGTATCTTTCGGGCTTCCTGTGCGTGATGCTGTTAACAGTACATTTTTTGCACTTGCACTTGAAAATGGACTTTCGGCAGCTATTATGAATCCTCATTCAGATGCAATGATGAAAACCTATTACGCCTACCGTGCACTTCACGGGCTTGATGAAAATTGTCAGGATTATATAAGCTTTTTTGAAAATTATACAGAAGCGGTAAGCGTTACAGCTTCTGCTGTTGCAAAAACTGAAACTGAGTACAAATCACTTTTGCAAAGAGCAATCGTAAAAGGACTTAAGGATCAGGCGGCAGAACTTACGGCAGAGCTTTTAAAAACAGAAAATCCGCTTGACGTTGTGAATGATGAGGTTATTCCTGCTCTTGATATTGCCGGAAAAGGCTTCGAAGAAAAGAAATTCTATTTGCCGCAGCTTCTTATGAGTGCAGAAGCGGCAAAAGCAGCTTTTGAAAAAATTAAGGCAGCAATTTCTCTTTCAAACGAAAAAACAAGTGTCAAATGTCCTTTTGTAATAGCAACGGTAAAAGGTGATATTCACGATATCGGTAAAAATATTGTAAAGCTTCTCCTTGAAAACTATGGCTATCAGGTTTATGACCTTGGAAAGGATATATCTGCCGAAGAAATAGCGGATAAAGTAATTGAAACAGGTGCTCCTCTTGTTGGGCTCAGTGCTCTTATGACAACCACGGTGCCAGCAATGGAAGAAACAATTAAACTTCTTCGCAAAAAAGCACCCGGGTGCAAAATTGTTGTAGGTGGCGCGGTTCTTACAAAGGAATATGCTGACTCAATCGGTGCCGATAAATACGCAAAAGACGCAATGGAAACTGTACGATACGCAGAGGAAACAGCAGAAAGCAGTAACGAACATCTTTTTTAAGAAAACTTAATAAAAAAGCAAAGGAAGATGTGATGATACATCTTCCTTTCAGCGTGTCGATAAACCTATCGACACAAAAGGCAGATATCGAAAAAGGAAGGTAAATTCATTGAACACGAACTCGTCGGCGTATGTGGATACGGTAGAGGGCGTGTTCGGTGAAAACAAGCAGAAATGGCTACAAA